>JBPPNF010000001.1:0-15652 GCA_051306435.1 Solirubrobacterales bacterium
TACGGCGCGCCGTCGATCGAAATCGTGCAGCGCCAACGCTCGCCGTACTCCGAGAAGAGCAACGCGAAGACGCGCGGCGCCTGGTCGATCAACGGCCAGATCGGATATGCGTCGGGCGGCGTCGTGTCGGCAATACGGAAGTGTGAGGTCGCAGTCGTCTGGCGACCCTCGGGGTCCGTGACCCGCACATCCTGGACGTAGTCGCCGTTGGCCTGCGGGTGGGTTCCGCCCCAGGCCGCCGAGTCGGGCCACGCCGCGCCGGTCGGCGAGTATGCGCCGCAGGGCGCGAAGGCCGCCGGCCGGAGTCGGCACTCGAGCACGCCGGGGCTGTGACGCACGACCAGGTGCCAGTCGGCGATGTCGGTGTAGACGCGGCCGAGCTGGGGTTCATCGAACTCCACGGTCGGTGCCGTCGGATCTGCGACGGTGAAGCTGGTCACGGTCGTGGAGACGTTGCCGACCATGTCGAGGGCGCGCAAGGCGACTGCGTGCTTTCCGTTCTTCAGCGGCAGCGGCGCGGTCTGGTTTGCTCCATGCCGGTAGGTGCGGTCGTCGCCGGTGCAGTTGCGCACACGGACTCCGTCGACCCAGCACCACACACGGGCGCGCGCCTGGCTGACCCAGAACTTGACCTTCACCGGACTGTCATCGGTCGTCGTGCCGTTGCCAGGCGAGAGCACATCGATGCGTGGGTCGCTGCCGCGGGCGGCGTACACCCAACGGTCTGCGATGCCCCAGCGGTGATTTGAGTCCATCGAACCGAAGCTCATTCGGTGCCAGCCGGGCGCCAGCGACTGGGGCTGGAAGTAGTTGGTGACCCAGCGCTTGTACTCCATGCCCGGCGCAGGCCCGCACGGCTGACTGCGTCCGTCGATCCGGCAGCGCCAGAAGTTTCCGCCGGAGGACAGAAACTTGAAGGGCGCCGCGTCACCGCCGACGACCTGGCCGTGTGCGACGAGCGGTTGAATGCGTGGCCGGAACCGGTCATGGATCTTCACCCCAAAGGTCTTCACCACCACCTGTTCCGAACCGTCAGTCGTGTAGGCGATGATGCGGATCTTGTGCTTGCCGTTGGCGAGGTCCGCGTGACCGCGCTCGGGGTCGCAGTTGAAGGTGTTGTCAGGGAGTCGGTCGTTGACCAGGCAGACGACGCGATGCGGGCCCAGTCCGACCACGGTGAACTTGAACTTGAAGTCCGACCGGTGCAGAACCTCGGTACTGGAAGGTGCCTCCAGCTCGATGCTTGCCGCTTTCGACTGCGCGGCCCGCAGCAGCGAACATGCCAGCGCAGCGACAAGCGCGAGCCCAAGACCCGTCCATCCTGAACCGGATCTCAATGTGTGACTGACTGATTCTGCGAGTTTGCTGCGCATTCACTTGCGCTTCCGGGTCCGATATTGCCGAGGTCGAGCCGAGATGCATCACAGGCGCGAGTTCGAACGATTATCTGTGCTCCTCATCCGCCGCAAGTGAGCGAGAGGTTTCCGCCCGGTGACAAAGAAGTGACAGCCCAAGAAGTAGGGCCGGCGCAGCGGCCGGCCCTACTTCGATCGTCGAGGAGCGGTCGGCCTTCGCGTTGCCCCGGCCGCCCGTCAAGGGCGATCCGGTGATCCTGCTGGCGGCTTGTACGATCGATCCTCGCGACCAGAGACCCGCGCGAGCTTGCAATTGACCATTTCCAGCCCGCAATTCCGAGCGCCTTCGGCGCACTCAACCGACCAGAGTCGGCAGTTGCTGCTGGACGCGATCGGGGTCGCCCCCGAGATGACCGTGATCCGCCCATTCGGAAACTTCGGCGACGAGCTGATCTGGGCAGGGACGCGTGAACTGCTGAGCGGCCATGTGTACCGCGAGATCGGAGTCGATCAGCTTGCGTCGGCCGGCGGCGAACTCGCCGTGATCAGCGGCGGCGGGGCATGGAGTCGGCGCTACAACGAGTTCATGCCCGAGGTGCTCGCTGTCGCCGAGCTGCGATTCGAGCGGGTGATTGTGTTCCCGTCGACCTTCGAGGTGTCCGAAGACCGCGTTCGCGCTGCTCTCGAAAGTACCCGCGCACTTGTCTTCGCGCGCGAGCTCGAATCCTTCGGGCAGATTCGGGGCCTCTGCCGCGCGCGGCTTGCCCACGACTGCGCGTTCTTCGCCGACCTCTCGGGCTACGCCGCTGCGGGCGAGGGGGAGCTGAACGCCTTTCGTGTCGACGGCGAAAGCCGCGGCCTGCGCGCACTCCCTGCGGACAATGTGGACATTTCTGACAGCGCGGAATCTCTCGACGACTGGCTGCACTCGATCGAACGCCATGCAGTCGTCAACACAGATCGTGCGCACGTGATGATCGCCGCCGCGATGATGGGCAAAACCGTCAAATACGCCTCAAGCAGCTACTTCAAGGTCAATGCGATCGCGCAGTTCGCGCTGGGCGAGTACGACGTCAACCCACTGCCCGAGCCCGACCCTCCGCTGAACACCGTGGCGAGCAACGAGCTGAATGGAACGCTCGGTGTTGCGCGCCCTGATGCGCAGTCGCAGGTGACGATTGTGGTGATCAGTCGCGACCGCAGCGACGACGTCTCGCGCGCAATCGATTCAGTCCTGGAACACGGAAGCGACGCGCAACTGGTGGTGCTCGACCGCAACTCACTGCCGCAGACGCGTGACGCGCTCGCTGCTGCGGCTGCGCGCGCTCCACGCGCTCACTTCAAGCTCGCCGATCGCGACTCCGGCGAAGCGGCGAGCCTGCGCCTTGCATCCGAGCTCGCGTCCTCTGAGTACGTGATGTTCCTGCGCGACGACATGAGCCTCACCGCCGGGTCGCTTCCGCAGCTCGTCGACGTGCTCGATTCAGATCCCGAAGCCTCAGCCGTGACTTCGAGCGTTGTCGATGAGTCCGGAAGAACTCTGCGCTGTGGCGGTTGGCCGCTCGTTGACTCGGAAACGGTCAGCGTCGATCTGGCCCCTGCAGACAACGCTGGAGTGACAGGCTGGGTGCCCACCCATGGGACGCTTTTCCGGCGCACAGCGCTGGAGCGGAATCCGTTCGCGGACGGCATGGACGTGACCTGCCAGAACGCCGACTGGGTGCTGCGCATGTCGCGGTCTGAGCCCGGGACTCTGCGAGCCTGCCCTGCCGCAAGGGTGGCCGCTTCGCCCGAAGACTCCGCCAGGCACGGATCGAGCTTCGTCGAGCGCGCAAAGGCAGCACGTGCGCTCTCCGCGCACGCGAACTTCTACGCGCGGCACGGCCTGATCCTTACGGCAGCGCTGTCAGAGCTCGTCCCTGAGCTGGGCGACTCCGAGGGGGTGATCGACACCACCCGAGCCGGACTGCTGCTCGAGCTGGTCGCCGCCCGCGGCGACGCATGGACTCTGATGGAGTGGATGCACGGCGGGCTCGAACCGCTGCTCGGAAGCGCGTCCCGGGACGACCTCGCGCAGGTTCCGCGCGAGCGTTTTGAATGGCTTGAGCAGCGCAACGAAACCCTGACCGCGATCGAGAACGGCGGCTGGTGGAAACTGCGCGGACGCCTGCTCTTCCTGAGGCGAGGAAGATGACGAGGATCACCCTGCACGAGCCGGAAGTGCGCGGAAGCTCGGCTCACTTCGCATGGAGCGTCGATCCTGCCTCATCGCTGTATCGCCGGAGCAGCTTTCAGCTCGACTTCCCGAGCTCGGTCGACATCAGCACCGTTCCGACGGCCGTCTGGCTGCGCGTGATGATGATCTGCCTGCACACGCAGTGGAGCCTGATGCGCCCCTGCAAAGTCATCACGCCGTTTCAGCTTCCGCCCGGCGAGTACGAGTTCTGGATGCGCTTCATCGACGCGGCAGTGTGGTCGCTCGAGGCCGATCGCACCGGCGATGACCTGGAGAGCTTCACCGCTCGAACGGCGCGCACGGTCGAAGTCGTCGGAAGCGGGACTGCGATCGGGCCGATGCCCGCAGCCCCCGACAACGACATCGTGGCCGCAGCCTTCAGCGGCGGGCGCGACAGCCTGACGCAGCTCGGGATGCTCCAGGAACTCGGAGAGTCCCCCCTGCTGGTGACCGTCACTTCGGTTCGTGAGGGTAGCGAGGAGTTCAAGACCCGGCGACGGCGCGCGGTGATCGAGCAGACCCCGGCCCGTCGTGACGTCGAGCTGGTCGAGGTTGACTCTGATCTGCGCAGTTGCTGGAACAACACCGATCCGCTGGCGGCTCGTCACGGAGTTGCGGTCAGCGAGGTCTCGGACACGTTGCTCTACTTCGCCGCCGCCTGGGTCACCGCATATGCGCGGGGCGCTCGCGCGGTGTTCCTCGCTTCGGAGTCGGAGGTCCAGGAGAACGCAGTGCGCGACGGGATGATCATCCAGCACAAGCACTTCATGTACTCGGGCGTGACGCAGTCGGCGCTGCGTGCGCTGATCGCTCCGAGCGGAATCGGCCACTGCGGTCTGACCTATCCGCTCCACCAGTTTCAGGTGCAACGCCTGCTCGGCCGACGATACGCGGACGTTCGCGACCTGCAGTACTCGTGCTGGTCGCAACGCCCGGGCGAGGATGTCTGCAGCCGCTGCCGTGAGTGCTTCGGAATCGCGGTGAACCTGATGACGGATGACCTCGCGCCGATCGACATCGGCATCGACCTCAATGAGCTTCTCCCGGCGATGCGCGACTGGAAGCCCGGCGGCGATCCCGGCCGTCCGCGCGGAATCGTCGGAGCGCTCGCAGCAGCGCAGGGCGACGCGCAGTACCTACGCTTCTTCAGGTCGACCGACGCCGACGGGGTCGAACGATTCGTGCCGCCGCCCGGCCTCTCGTCAGCTGCCGTAAGCGCATTGCGCGAGATCTCCTCGGCCGCGCTCGCCGCGCCCGAACCCGGCCCCGAGCCGGGCTTCCGCGCCGCGTATCTGGAACTGATCGACGAGCAGCTTCGTGACGGGGTCGAGTCGATCCTGAGCGAACACTTCGAAGTCGAACCGCTCGCCACATATGAAGGAACCATCCGTCGCACGCGCGCGCTCGGCGACTGGATATCCGCCCCGCTCGAGGTGCAGCCTCAACAGGCCCGCGTCGCACATCGGGAAGCGCCGGAGCGTCCTCGCACGCCGGCTCCGATCGAGCCGTCGGCGCGACAGCTCCAGGAGATCGTGGCCGAGATCCCGGGACCCGAGCCGGTCGCGGCCAGCCCGAACGGAAAGCGCGCACTCCCCGTGGCCGACACCGATCTGGCGGGAAATGAACTCGCGTACGTGACCGCGGCGATCGAGTCGAACTGGGTGTCCTCGAGTGGTCCCTATGTACAGCAGCTCGAAGCTGCATTTGCCGCCTACTGCGGCACCCGCTTCGCGGTCACGACGGCCAGCGGCGCCACCGCACTCGAGTTGATGCTCCGCGCGGGGGGTGTCGGCCCCGGTGACGAAGTGATCATGCCGACCTTCACGATGGTCGCGACCGCAAACGCCGTCCATCACATCGGGGCGAAGATCGTCTTCGTCGACAGCGACCTCTCGACCTGGAACATGGACCTCGGGCGAGTCGTCGAGTCGATCGGGCCGAGGACGCGGGCGATCATCGCGATGCACACCTACGGGCACCCCGTCGACATGGACGCCCTGCGGAAGATCGCCGACGCCAATTCGCTCGCGCTTTTCGAGGACGCCGCCGAAGCTCACGGCGCGCAGCTGCGCGGCCGACGGATCGGCTCGACTTCGGACGCCGCCGCTTTTTCGTTCTACGGCAACAAGATCATGACCACGGGCGAAGGTGGCATCGTGACCACCGACAGCCTTGAACTTGCAGAAGCCGCGCGCGACCTGCGCGCCCATGCCTTCTCCAGTGACCGGCACTTCTGGCACCGGCGTCGCGCCTTCAACTACCGCATGAGCAATCTCCAGGCAGCGCTGGGGCTTGCGCAACTCGAGCGGATCGAAGACTTTCTCGCCCGTCGTCGGGAGCTCGCGCGGCTCTACCGCAAGCACCTCGAGCCGATCGGCGGCATCACGCTGACGCCCACCGAGCCGGGCTTTGAAGACGCGAACTGGATGTTTGGCCTGCTGCTCGACGACGATTTCCCGATCTCGCGTGACGAGTTGCGGCAACGACTCGCTCACGAGGCGATCGAGACGCGCACGTTCTTCGTCCCGCTGCATCTGCAGCCGGCCTACATCGATGAGTTCGAGGGTCGTCGTCACTTTGTCGCGGAGCAGTTTGGGCGTAATGGGCTTTACCTGCCGTCGGTGCTCTGGCTGACGGACGCGGACGTCGCCCGCATTGCTGGCGTAATCGCTGAAGCCGCTCGAGCGCGAACCGACTCGAGCACCAGGCCTGCATGATTGAAATCCGTCTGCGCGAGCCCGTCGTTCGCGGCAGCGAGGTCGATTTCGCCTGGAGCGTTGAGCCCGACAACGGGTTCTATCGCGACCCGCAGTTCACGCTTTCGTTTCCAAAGTCGCTGGACATCAGCAAGGTGCCCGAGGGCGTCTGGCTGCGGGTGATGTTCATCTGTCTTCACGAACACTGGGCCATCCAGCCCCCCTGCCGAGTTGTACTGCCAAGGCGGCTCCCGACCGGCGAACGCGAGTTCTGGCTGCGGATGATCGATGCCGCGAGGTGGACTCTTGAAAACGATCTCGACAAACCAGATGGACCGACCTTCGCCGAACGCACCGTGCGCGCAGTCGAGCTCGTCGAGACCGGTCCGCCCGCGGGCGAACTCTCTCCCGCGGAGCCACAGGGCGTCGTCGCCGCAAGCTTCAGCGGTGGTCGTGACAGCCTTGTGCAGATGGCGATGCTCCGGGAGATCGGAGTCACTCCGGTGCTCGTCACGACGAAGTCAAGTCGAGAAGGAAGCATCGAGTTCGAGACCGCACGCTTTCGCGAGGTGCTGCAGGAAGCGCAGTTGCGCACCGGCTTTGAGCACGTGGAAGTGAGCTCGAACATGCGGACCTGCTTCGTGAACAATCACCCAGCCGCCGCCCGATACTGGCTCGCTGTCAGCGAGTTGACTGACACCTTGCTCTACTTCTCGGTCTGCTGGGTCGTGGGCTGGCTCAGGGGTGCAAGCGGAGTGTTCCTCGCATCCGAGGCCGAAACGCAGGAGTCGGTGCGCCGCGACGGCATGGTCATCCAGTCCGAGCACTTCGTCACATCCGGAGCGACCCAGCGAGCACTCAGCGCGCTGACGGCGCCGAGCGGCATCTACTACGCCGGACTGACAGCGTCGCTTCAGCAGTTCCAGATCCAACGGCTGCTCGACCAGCGCTACGCGGATCTCAGCGATCTGCAGTACTCGTGTTTCATGCAAGAGCCGGGCGAGGATGTCTGCAGCGACTGCTTCAACTGCCTGAAGACATCGCTGCACAAGATGTCTGATGGCAGTTCGCCTGCGGAGATCTCGATCGACATCAATCGCGTGCTCGACACGCGCTCCGACTGGTCCCCGGAGGATGACGGCGAGCACCGAACCAGCGTTGGCAAGCTGTTCGGCGAGCGGCTGAACAATCATCTCACCCGCGTTGTGCGAGAGCTTGACCCGGAGCGCGTCGCCCAGTTTGCTCCAGGTGGCAAGCTCGATCCCAAGGCACTCGCGGGCCTCGAGCGGCTGCGCGCGACGGCATTCGATGCGCCCGATCCCCCGGGCGAACCCGGCTACCGCGCTGGGTACCTCGACCTGCTCGACGAGCCGATGCGCAGTGGACTCGCGCGGATCTTCGACGAGCACTTCGAGATCGAGCCAACCGAGCAATACGCGCACCTGCTTGAGAACACGCGACTGCTTTCGGACTGGATCGGCGCGCCGCTAGCTGCGGGTCGGCTCAAGCCCGAGGCCGGCGTAGAACTCGGTCAACGCAGTCGTTGCGGCGTCGGCTGAGAAGCGGCGCCGGTAGAGCTCGCCGCCCGCTTTGCCGAGGCGCTCGCGCAGCGCAGGGTCACTGACCAGGCGGTTGAGCGCACGGTGAAGATCCTCCACGCTGCCCGTCCCGACGAGCAGGGAGTCGACGTCGTCAGTCAGGTCCTCGACCATTCCGTCGACGGCGCTCGAAACCACGGGCACCTCGTACTGCAACGCTTCGAGCACTGACATCGACCCGCTCCCCTCAGCAAGTGACGGGAGCGAGAAGATGCCGGCGTGCCGCAGATATGGCCCGACTTCGGGAACGACGCCCGGAAGCACGACGCGATCAGAAAGGCCAAGCTCGCGCACCAGCTCGCGATGAGTTTCAAGCAGATTGCCGATCCCGATCAGCGCCGCATGAAAGTCGTGGCCGTCGTCGCGCACGCGGGCGAGCGCGCGTATCAGCACATCAACGCCCTTGCGCGGCATCTGCCTGCTCGTCGCGACGATCAGCGGGCCCTCCTTGAAGGGCAGGTCGGCAACTGCCTGCGGCAACTCAGAAGCGGTGTCGATCGGGCCGAAAGCGGTTGACGTTGTGTATGGCAGCTTCACCACATTGATCGCCGGGTCGTACTCGCTGTGGAGCAGGTCGCGCAGGCGGTCGTAGTTGACGACGACGGCGTCACTTTCGAGCAGCGTTCTGCGCTCGATCGGCACCGTGGAATGCTTGACCCACTGATAAATCAGATGCTGCTTTGCGAGGCGCAGCGGGTTCTCACGGACGACCGCGTTGTCGAGCTTCGAACGCGTGTGCGGCTCGATCAGCTCGTAACAAGTGCACACGTGCTTCACGTCGACGCCGCGCTTTTTCAGAGCGCGAGTTGCAACCGCGCCGGCGGCCGCCCAGACGCCGAACGAGTGGATCAGGTGCGGGCCCGGCGACCTGCTCAGCCGCTCGATGATCGGGTGGGCGTAGCGATGTTGATAGAGCAGCGAGTACTCCATGCGGTACTCATGGCCCGGCCAGCGCAGACGGTGGATCGTCGCGCAGTCGGTCTCGACGATCTCGTTCTTCTGGCCGAGCGCGTACCACTGCGGCCAGTAGCCCGCGCTCGCGGCCGATTTGCAGTGTGCGACCGCGTAGTACTCAGCGCCGGCGGTGAACTTTTCGCCGTCGCGCCCGAGCACATAGACAAGTTCGCCCATCATCTGCGCCAGCGTGAACCGGCGCCGCGCTCAGCCGAGTTTGGCCTCAAGCGCAGCGACCTGCTGATTCATCTCGTCCGGCAGCCGCTCGCCGAGCTTGGCCAGGAACTCCTTGACCTGCGGGAGTTCTGCCTTGACGAGTTCGCCGTCGACGGTCAGCAGCTTCTCGAGCGTCTCGGTGTCGAGGTCGAGACCCTCGAGGTTGAGGTCTTCGACGCGCGGCACGAAACCGAGCGGCGTCTCGACGGCCTCGACGTCGCCACTGAGGCGACGGCAGACCCACTCGAGCACGCGCGAGTTCTCGCCGAACCCGGGCCACATGAAGTTGCCCTTGTCGTCCTTGCGGAACCAGTTGACGTAGAAGATCTTCGGCAGTTGGGCGCCTTCGGTCTGACCGATCTTCAGCCAGTGGGCGATGAAGTCGCCCATGTTGTAGCCGGCGAAGGGAAGCTGCGCGAACGGGTCGAAGCGCAGCTGGCCGACTGTGCCGGCGGCTGCTGCGGTCTGCTCGCTGCTCATCGTTGCAGCGAGGAAGGTGCCGTGCTCCCAGTCGAAGGACTCGCGCACGAGCGGCACGTTGGTGGCGCGACGGCCTCCGAAGAGGATCGCGTCGATCGGCACGCCGGCGGTGTCCTCCCACTCGGCGGCGATGCACGGGGCCTGTCCGGCCGGGACCGCGAAGCGGGCGTTCGGGTGGGCGGCGGTCGTCTCGGAGCCGGGCTCCCAGTCGTTGCCGCGCCAGTCGATCAGGTGCTCGGGCGCACCCTCGGTCATGCCCTCCCACCAGATGTCGCCGTCGTCGGTCAGGGCGCAGTTGGTGAAGACGGTGTTCTTGGTGATCGTGTCCATCGCGTTCGGGTTGGTCGCGTACGACGTGCCCGGGGCGACGCCGAAGAATCCGGCCTCGGGATTGATCGCGTAGAGGCGGCCGTCATCGCCGAACTTCATCCAGGCGATGTCGTCGCCGACGGTCTCGACGGTCCAGCCGGAGAGCGTCGGTACGAGCATCGCGAGGTTGGTCTTGCCGCAGGCGCTCGGGAATGCGCCGGTGATGTACTTGATGTCACCGATCGGCGAGGTGAGCTTGAGAATCAGCATGTGCTCGGCCATCCAGCCCTCGTCGCGCGCCATCACGCTGGCGATGCGCAGAGCGAAACACTTCTTGCCCAGCAGGGCGTTTCCGCCGTAGCCCGACCCGTAGGACCAGATCTCGCGGGTCTCGGGGAAGTGGACGATGTACTTGGTCGTGTTGCACGGCCATGCGACGTCTTCCTGACCGTCGGCCAGCGGAGCGCCGACTGAGTGGACCGCCGGGACGAACTCGCCGACGGTGCCCAGCTCGTCGAGCACCTTGGCGCCGATGCGGGCCATGATCCGCATGCTGGCCGCCACGTATGGCGAGTCGGTGAGCTCGATGCCGATGTGCGACTTGTCTGATCCGACGGGACCCATGCTGAAGGGGATCACGTACATCGTGCGGCCGCGCATGCAGCCGTCGAAGAGCGGGTTGAGCGTGGCGCGCATCTCGTCGGGCGCCATCCAGTTGTTGGTCGGGCCGGCGTCGATCTCGTTCTCTGAGCAGATGTAGGTCTGGTCCTCGACACGCGCCACGTCGGAGGGGTCCGAGAAGGCTGCGTAGGAGTTCGGGCGCTTGGCCTCGGAAAGCTTGGTGAAGACTCCCTTGTCGACGAGCATCTGACAGAGGGCGTCGTACTCCTCGGCGGATCCGTCGAGGACCTGGATCGCGTCGGGTTTGGTCAGCTCGGCGATCTGTTCGATCCACGCCTTCAGTTTGGGGTGCGTGATCGAATCAACCGAAGAATCAATCGTTGAGTTGCTCATGGCAGTGCTCCTGCGAATTTGAGGTTGGCCGCTGTCCGTGGCAGGACGGGCCGCTGGGAAGTATCCGAATGAGGCGGCGAAACTGGGAACAAGAGCCCGCCTCAGTGGTGCTGAGGATAGCCTGAATTCTGAGCAGAAGCCAAAGGAGACCGATCCAGATGCACAAGTTCCGAACAGCAGTTGAGGCGCGCGACTTCGACGCGGTGCCGCCGATGCTCGCCGAGGACGCGATCTTCCGTAGCCCCGTCGTGTTCAAGCCATTCGAGGGCAAGACCTACGTTGCGGCCGTGCTGCTCGCCGCTCTGCGCACTTTGCAGGACTTTCGTTACGAGACCGAGATGGTCAGCGCCGACGGCCGCGACCACGCGCTCGTTTTCAAGGCCCAGGTGAACGGCCGTGGGCGAAGAGATGGCAAGGGCGATCGCCGTGACGAAGGGCGAGCTGGGCGTCGAGGGCTAGCTCGCCGCCGCTTTTTCTTTGGGCGCCTTGTCGTAGGTCTCGGTCTCGACGCCCAGCGTGCGCGCCGTCGGTGACTTCTTGACGTCTTTCTGATCGGGGAACGTGTGCAGCACGCGGTCACCGAAGCTGCTGGTCACGCCCATCCAGTAGTCCTCGTGCTTGAAGTGGTGCAGCCGGTGGCTGCGCCAGATGCTGCGAAAGAAGCGCGTCTTCGGGATGTACGGCGTGTGGATCAGGAAATGGCTCCACTCGTAGCGGTAGAGGCCCACGTAGTTCCAGAACAGCGACGAGAGGTAGACGGGGAGCAGCGCGCCGCCCGTCGGGAACGCGACGATCGCCGCGACCAGCGGCGCCGAGGTGATCGAGATCAGAAACATCGACCCGAGGATCTCCGACGGGTGAAGCAGCGTCTGGTCGATCGACGCCGGATCCTTGTGGTGGCGTCGGTGCGCCCGCGCGGTGTAGAGGTCGAACTTGCGGCCGGCGATTTCGAATGGCTTCAGGTGCAGCAGATAGGTGTGGATGAACCACTCGACAAACGGCTGGATCGCGAGCACGACGCCGAGCGTTGCGATGTCGCGCCAGGTGAAGTCGCCGACTGCGATGCGCGCGGCGGCGACGAGGATGATCGCGACCAGCACCGCCTGGCCGCTGAAGTGGTGCATGAACTCGCGGTAACAGTTCCAGAGCGACTTGAGATCGTCGCGGTCGTTGGTCAGGCGGTCGTCGTAATCCTTCGGGACGGTCGTGGCGTGCCCGTTGGGGTAGGTGTGGGCCATGTCAGGCGGTTTCCTTCTTCTCTTGTTCAAGGTGGGCGATCGCCGCGTCCACGGCGGCGATCGCTCCGCGCAGCGACGTGCGCGCGGCAGCTTCGGCGGCGGCCGAGTCCCCGGCTGCGATCGCCTCGGCGATCGAGATACGGAAGTCGGAGGACTCGAGCTCTTTGATCGTCCAACCGAGCTGGAGCTCTGGTGCATGCTGGGCACTGCGGATCAGGCTGTTGTAGGCGAGTCGGTAGGCGATGTTGTCGGCGCCGTCGAGCATGCGCTCCCAGAAGCGGAGGTCGAGAGCGACGATGCCGGCGTCGTGCGGAGCTTGTTTGAGCTGGTGGGCGATCTCCACGAGGTCCCGCTTGGTCTTCGCGTCGGCGCGGAGGGCGCAGAGGCGGGCGAGGTCGGTACCGATCGCGGCACGCATCTCGAATCCGGCGCGCCAGAGGCGAGCGCCGGTGAGGTCTTCGGCGGCGTACTCGGCGAGCAGAGCCAGGGCGTCAAGGCCCGCCGTCTTCTCGAAGTCGAGGACGATCGTGCCGCCACCCTGCTTGGAGCGGACAAGCCCGATCTGCTCAGCGCGCTTGATCGCTTCGCGGACGGCATGGCGGTTGACGCCGAAGATCTCGCTCAGCTCGCGCTCTGGTGGCAGCGCGTCGCCGGGCTTGTACGTGCCGTCGAGGATCGCCGACGCGACCTGGCGGAAGACCTGGTCGGGGAGGGAGCGGGCTGTGACGGCTTTCAGCGGCATGCGGGGATTATAGCTGATGGGTTAGTGGTTTGACCAATTTATTTGATGGTGGTCCTGATGCCGGGCCGGGCGCGTTCGCATTTGGAACCTGTCGATACCTGAGCCTTTTGTTTGCCATCGGACTGTCTTCTGGACAGGCCGATGGCAGATTTACCGCTTGGAAACGCGAAAGGCCCCGCGGTTGCGGGGCCTTTCGAGGTACTGCTGATGCTGCGCGGGAACTACTTGAACTCGACGGTTCCGCCGGCTTCTTCGATTTCAGCCTTGAGCTTGTCGGCTTCGTCGCGCTCAATGCCTTCCTTGACGGCCTGCGGCGCATCGTCGACGATTGCCTTGGCTTCCTTGAGGCCCAGGCCGGTTGCCGCGCGGACAACCTTGATGACCTGAATCTTCTTGTCGCCACCACCGGTGAGGATGACGTCGACGGTCGAGGACTCTTCCTCGGCTGCCTCGCCTCCGCCACCACCGGCGGCCGGGGCTGCTGCGGCGACTGCGGTCGCCGAGACGCCGAACTCCTCTTCGAGGGCCTTGATGCGCTCGGAGAGTTCGAGCACGGAAATGCCCTTCAGCTCTTCGATCCAATCTGCTGTCGTTGTTGCCATTAGTGTGTCTCCTTAGGTCTGACTGATTCTTTGAAAGGTCTTGAAGCTGCGGCTACTCGCCGGCCTCTTCTTCTGCGGGTGCGTCTTCTTCTGCGGGAGCGTCGTCTGCCGGGGCCTCTTCAGCAGCAGGCGCCGGAGCGTGGCCGCCGACCAGACCCTGCTCGGCGATCGCGCCGAGCTGAATGGCAAGGCCACCGAGAAGGCCGTTGAGGCCTCGCACGACACCGATGATCGGCGAAGCGAGCATGCCGACCAGCTGACCGTTGAGGACGTCGCGGCTCGGGAGCCTGGTCAGCGCCTGGAACTGGTCAGTCGAGATGATCTGACCCTCCATGATGCCGCCCTTGAACTCGAGCAACTCATACTCCTTGGTGAAGTCCGCGATCGCCTTGGCCGCCAGGGCGATGTCGCCCTTGACGTAGGTGAAAGCGGTCGGCCCTGTGAGGAACTCCTTGAGGTCAACGCCACCAGGGGCATTTGCCTTTTCCAGGGCGAGCGAGGTCAGGGTGTTCTTGACAACCTGAAAACTCGCGTCGGCCTCACCGAGCTTGCCACGCAGTTCCGCAACCTGAGACACGGTGATTCCGCGGTAGTCCACGGCGAAAATCGCCTCGGACTCAGAAACGCGTCCTGCGACGTCGTCAATGAATGCGGCTTTCTGATCTCTGTTCACGTTTGTGGTTCTCCTGTGGATTGATCTCGCCGCTGAAGCAGACATGGCAAGACCCCTTCAGAATCCACGCGTAGCGTGGAAACAAACAGAGCACCTGGCCGGGAATTGTGCGGCGAGCGTCTCTGTCAACAACACAGTGACTTGCCGCGCCCCGTCGTCTTGGGCGAGATTGCGGACTTTACCAGCATTGATCGCGTATCACCAAAGCCCCGCACGAGCGAGGACTGAAAACGCGCGGAACTAACTCGTCTTCTTGGCGGCGGGCTTCTTCTTTGCCGCCGGCTTCTTCTTGGCCGGCGGCTTCTTCTTGCGCGGGCCGGCCGCGCGGCGGTCGGCCAGAAGCTCGATCGCGCGCTCCCAGGTGAGAGTCTCCACGTCGTCGTCCTTGCGCAGCGAGGCATTGGTCTCGCCGTCGGTGACGTACGGGCCGAAGCGGCCGTCCTTCATCACAATCGGCTTGTCGTTGGTGGGGTCGGGCTTGTCGAAGGTCTTCAGCGGCGGCTTGGCCTGGCGGCCGTACTTCTTCGGCTCGGCGTAGATCTTCAGCGCTTCTTCTTCGGTGATCGTGAGCAGCTGCGCCTCGGTCTCGAGCGAGCGCGAGTCCGTGTCCATCTTCAGGTACGGGCCGTAGCGGCCGTTCTGGGCGGTGATCTCCACGCCCTCCGGACTCCTGCCCACAACGCGCGGCAGGGTCAGCAGCTTCAAGGCGTCTTCCAGAGTGACCGTGTCGAGGTCCATGTCCTTGAAGAGGCTCGCCGTGCGCGGCTTGTCGGCCTTCTTCGCGTCTTCGGGCAGAGCCTCGGTGATGTACGGCCCGAAGCGACCGTTGCGCGCCGTGATCAGCAGGCCGGTCTCGGGGTGGCGACCAAGTTCGCGCTCGACGCCCGCGGGCTTGAGCAGCAGTTCCTTGGCCTTCTCGAGTGAAAGCTCGTCGGGCGGCAGATCCTCGGGCACGTTCGAGCGGGTCGGGACTTCCTCGCCCTTGTCGTTCTTGACCATCGGCGGGCCCTCGACGTACGGGCCGTAGCGACCGACGCGCACGTTGACGCCATCGCCCAGCGGGAAAGTAGAAAGTTCGCGGGCGTCGATGTCGCCGAGGTCTTCGACCAAGTTCTTCAGGCCGGTGTCGCCTTCGCCCTCGCCAGACCAGAAGCTCTGCAGCACGTCAATGCGCTGCTCGTCGCCGCGCGAGACCTTGTCGAGCACGCTCTCGAGCTCTGCGGTGAAGTCGTAGTTGACCAGGCGACCGAAGTGCTCTTCCATCAGGCGCGTCGCGGAAAAGGCGATCCACGCGGGAACGAGCGCCGTTCCCTTCTTATAGACATAGCCACGGTCCTGAATCGTCGAGACGATCGAGGCGTAAGTAGAAGGACGACCGATCGAGCGCTCTTCGAGCTCTTTGATCAGCGATGCCTCGGTGTAGCGCGCGGGCGGCTTGGTCTCGTGGCCGACCGACGCAAGATCCGAAGCGGTGACGGCGTCGCCCTCGTCGACAGTTGGCAGTTTGGTCTGCGTGTCGTCGCTGGCGTCGCCCGCTGA
>JBPPNF010000002.1:0-16141 GCA_051306435.1 Solirubrobacterales bacterium
TCGCAGTATAAGCACGAAAAAACCCGATCTGATCAGGTTTTTACAAGTTTGTACCCAGGTACAACTGTGCGTGCATGTACCTCTGATGAGTGGCGACTATCGGGCTTTCAGCGCTGCAAACATCCCCGAACAGGAGGGGTATTCGCCATTACGCGGGCGGGGGTTGAGAGTCGCCGTTACCGAAAAGTGTGATGACTCCGGCCTTGCTGGCGATCGCAAGTGCAGCGATCAGCGCTGCGAAAAGGGCAAGGATCATCGCTGTCGTCCGGCTGAAGGGCCCAAACTTTGCCGCCGTGGCGACCGACTGAACAGCCGGGGGAGTCGGCGTAGTGCTGCTGCCGGCTGCGGCGCCGGATGCTCCGGTCGCGCCATCCTTGTCGGCCTTGTCCTTCTTGGCCCTGGCCTTCTTCTCCCTGGCCGCTTCTTCGACCTCGGCCTCGGTGATGGTGCCGTCGCCGTTTGCGTCGATCGGCTCAAAACTGTTCTCGTCTGCGTCGTTCGAATCGCCGCTTCCGGTCGGAGCCTTCTCGATGTACTGATCCTCGCCAGAGGGCGCGGCTGCTGCCGCGACGTTGGCCAGCGCGGCCATGCACGCGAGCACTGAGAGTGCGGTGAAAATGAAGAGGCGGAAGTTCGACTTAGACTTGCCGACAGATGTCGGCAAATGCGAGGACACTTCCGACGGCATCTGCACGTCGCTCATGGCCATTTCGGTTGTCACTCTTGGTTCTCTCATGCTCGGTCGTAACGTACTACGCACTCCATCACGGTTCGTACTCACTAATTGATCGGCAACAAATGGCGGTCTTTGTATGGGCTGGAATCGGCGTTGCAGCGATCTGTGGGGTGCTGCCTGCCGTCAAACCGCCTCGCGTACTGCTCATTCCGCTGATCGCGATCCTGGCTTACGCAGCTTGGATGCTGCTGTCACTCACCTGGACCGAAAGCGCGGAGCGAACATTCGCTGAGTTCGCGCGCGTTGTGGGCTATCTGGGGGTCTTGGTCCTCGTCTGGCTTGGGGTGGGGCGTACTACTTGGAGGCTGGTCGCCGCGGGTCTGCTCACCGCCGGTGTCCTCGTGTGCTTTCTGACTTTGATGAGCCGGTTGTGGCCATCAATGTTCCCATCGGACACGGTGGCCATTAACTTGAAGACGACCCGCATTAATTACCCGTTTGGTTATTGGAATGCGGTTGGGTGTTGGAGTGCGATGACGATCACGTTGTGTCTTGCGTATGCAGGACACGCGCGGTCTGGGGTGGTTAGGGGGCTCGCTTTGGCGGCGGTTCCGATGTGTTCCGTTGGGTTGTATCTGGCTCTTTCTAGAGCGGGATTCGCAGGAGCAATCGCAGGAGCAATCGTGGTCGTCGTACTTGCAGAGTGGCGCTGGTGGACATTGGTGCAGTCGGTGGTGGCGGCACTAGCCAGCTATGTGGTGATTCTGGTTGTGCGCGGAGAGCGGTCGATCGTGGACGCTACAGGAAGCGACGGCGCGGGCCGGATCGCGCTTGCCCTCGCCCTAGTCGGTGGCTGTCTCGCTCTGGTCGGGTGGCTCGGTGCGAGGTCGCAGCTCGGACCGCGCCTCAGGATTGACGGGCCAAACGGACGTCGACTCGGAATCGGAACAGCATGTATCGCGGCTCTCGCGGTGATCGTCATTTCGTTTTCGTTCGCGGGCAAGGCATACGACCAGTTCACGGGAAAGCAAGTCGTCGTCACCGCGAAGGGCTCTGACGCGCGACTCGCGCAGCTCAACGGCAATCGACACAACCTTTTTGATTCTGGCTGGGCTGCGTTCACAGAGAATCCTGTTTTCGGGATTGGTCCGGGCACGTTCGAGTTTTGGTGGAATCGAAACGGCGTCAACGGCGAGTTCGTTCGAGATGTCCATAACCTCTACCTTGAGACGCTCGCGGAGACCGGAGTGGTCGGCTTGGTGTTGCTCCTGGGCTTCATTCTCGGCCTACTTTGGGCTGCATGGAAGGCAAGGCCGCGATCATCCGGTGTGGGAAACCGCGGCGACCCAGGAATCCAGGGCGGGCTTGTAGCCGTGTTCATCGTGTTTCTCCTGCAGGCCGCAGCAGACTGGATGTGGGAGAGCACGGCGATCGCGGTTCTTGCGTTGGTGTGTATCGCCGTCGCGGGAACAGCTGTCAGTCCTCGTCGGAGCCGCGGCAACAATGCGTCACTTTCAGTTGGCATCCTTCTAGCCGCCCTACTTTCGATCATTGTCCTGCTTCCCGGACTCGCGAATCAACGTCAAATCGAGAAGAGTCAGTCCGCTTTCCGGGCCGGCGATCACCCCGCTGCCCTGAAAGCCGCCGACCAGGCGATCAGCGCTGAAAGTTGGAGTGCCACCGCGTACGCGCAGCGCGCCCTCGCTCTGGAAGACTCTGGCGATCTTGATGGGGCGCTCGCCGCCATTCAGACTGCGGAAGCGAAGGAGCCGTTCAACTGGCGCTGGCCATTTGTGGAACTGAGAATTGACGTGGCCAGAGGCGACGCCGCTGCTGCTCAGCGGGCATTCAGGCGCACTTCGACACTGAGGCGTTACGCGAAGGCCCTTGGTGCGAAGTCACCGAACATCCGGTAACTCGACATCCCGATTTGTCCGACTGTCGAACAAGCGAGCCCGTGTTGATCGAGTACGTTGCTCCATTAGACAGAACAGTGTTACTGGAGTCAAAATTGCTCGAAATAAACCGAGTCCGCATCGTTGCGACGCATGGTTGAGACTCAAAGTCTTGCACCGGCAGAAGCCCGTGCGGCGACGCGCATTCTCGTCCTGTGGGCCGACAACGGGTCGGCAAATCTTGGAGTGCGAGCGCTCGCTGAGGGATCCGCTTCGTTAGCGAAGCGAGCTTGGGGAGAAAGTTCTGTCGTCGACTTTCAGGACTTTGAGCCGAACGACTCCGAGGTGGGGTTCAACCGACAAGGAGTCCAGAGCGACATCCTTCGTCGCGGCGGACCGCTCAAGAGCAAGCTTCGAAATTACGAGGTGGTGCTCGATACTGGTGCCGGGGATAGCTTCACCGATATCTACGGCATCAAACGAGCGATGCTGATGGCGTACGGTCGGCGGATTGCTTTTAAGAACCGCATTCCGCTTCACCTGGGTCCGCAAACCATCGGCCCGTTCAACACACGAGCCGGACGGTATTTGGCTCGATATGTATTGCGCAACTCCGCGTCGGTGATCGCACGTGACAGCGAAAGCGCTGAGTTCGTGACGGCGTTCGGTTTTGACCTGGACTGTCTAGCAACCGATGTTGTTTTCGGACTTGACGTACCCGCTTCTACAAAGAGTCGCGACGTGATCGTCAACGTCTCGGGACTGCTCTGGAACGAGAACCCCCATGTCGATAGTTCCACCTATCGAAGTCAGGTTGTTGGGCTGATCAATGAGCTTCGATCATCGGGTCGTGAAGTGAGCTTGATGTCTCATGTTCTTGACAACCCAAGTAATGACAACGACGTGCCGGCGCAAGCGGCTGTATCGAAGAGGCTTGACGACGAGATTGAAGTCATTACGCCGGTTTCGCTCCGCGACGCTCGAGTGGCCGTCGCGAGCGCAAAACTCGTCGTCGGCTCACGAATGCACTGCTGTCTGAATGCGCTCTCAGTTGGCACGCCAGCCATTCCCTGGGCATACTCCCGTAAGTTCGCACCATTGATGAACGATTTGGATTGGATTCATGTGGTGGATTTGCGGACAGAGGCAGCACCGGTTGAAGCTACTTTGGAGATCATCGCCCAGAACGAACCACTATTTCTCAAGCAGCTAGATTCTTTGAGATTGGCCGCTTCGGGTCGTTTGGACCGCGCTGCAAACGTGTTGTTGGCGAAGGGCGCCTCGTGACCGTGGACAAACTTGGGGCCGCTATCGAAAGCGTCGTCAAAAATGGTAACTGCAGTGGCTGTGGTGGGTGCACCGCGATCTCCGAACGGGTGTCGATGAAACGGAGTGGGCGAGGTTTCATGCGACCCGCGGTCGCGGCACACGACGGAGCGAAGTCGCCCTCTGAGGTGCTTGTTCAAGTCCGTGAGTTCAACCAGATGTGCCCGGGACGAGCAGTTCGATCTCCATCGGCACTCGGACGCGAACGCCACCCGATCCTTGGTGAATACGTTTCCGTCTGGCGAGCGTGGGCCAACGACGACGCGACTAGATTCGCGGGCAGCAGCGGCGGAGTTCTGACCGCGCTCACGAAGTGGCTGCTTGATACCGACGCCGTGGATTCCGTACGTGGTGCCGGACCGAATTCATCGGACCCCGTATCGACAACGCCGGTTGATATCACCGAGGGCAAGCAGGCAATTCAGTTTTCAGGCTCCCGTTATGCGCCGGTGGCAGTTCTTGACGGGCTGGAAATGGAGTCGCCGAGAACAGCGATCGTTGGCAAACCGTGTGAGGTCGCCGCCGCCGCGCAGCTTCAGGGTCATCGAGGGCAGCTCGTCGAATCTGGGCCGATACTTCTCGCTTTTTTTTGCGCCGGAACGCCGAGTCAGACTGCGACGGACAATCTCGTCGAGTATCTCGGACTGGATTCGGGCGACGTTGCATCTCTCAGGTATCGCGGGAATGGCTGGCCTGGAAAGTTTGTCGTTGAAGACGGCTCTGGAAAATCTGCCGAGCTTACGTACGATGAATCGTGGGGCGATCATCTTGGCCGCGACATTCAGTGGAGGTGCAAGATTTGCGTTGACGGCACCGGTGGGCACGCGGATATCGCGGTAGGGGATCTCTGGAATGCGGACGATTCTGGCTACCCGACATTCGACGATGCGCCGGGAGTGTCTGTCGTACTTGGGCGCACCGAACGTGGCGATGCGATCCTTCGCGGCGCAGCGGCAGCAGGCGTGATTTCGTTGGAGAAGGTCGATCCCGAGGTCGTTGCGGGGGTTCAGCCGCTTCAGGTCGTCCGCCGAAATACCGTTGCCGCGCGAATGCTCGGTCGCACGCTAACCGGCTTCAGGACACCGCGATATCGGGGCTACCGCTTGTGGCGCTTGGCTCTCCGTCACCCTTACAAGAGTTTGAGAGCGGTGGTCGGCACGGCGTTACGTTCCGCTGCGGCGCGGCATGAATAGCGATCCACGGAAAATTCTCGATTTGCCTCGGGTTCAGCGCTCGGGTTCCGCACGCCCGCACTTCGGGGCGCGTTGGGCGACAGTGAAACGATCGCGTGGTCGCGTCAAGCTCTATTTGTCGTCGCCTAGCCGGCGACTTGCTTCGGCCGAGCTCTTAGTGCTCGCGCTGTCACTTCGATCAGGTTGGGTGGAGAAAACGAGCGAAACTCTTGCGAAGGGGACATGCTCGGGAGTCTGGAAGATGACGAACGCCGCATCGCGCTGTGACGCATCATGACTACGAGTGACTCAAGCGAACTGAAGCAGAGCAACGTCGGCCGGCTGGCGTATCGCTGTTTTAGGTTCATCCCGAGACGATGGGCGATCGTTCGCCTCGTGACAAAACTAGAGGGCGGAGAGGTGCGTTCCGCGACGCTCAGGCGAGTGCTTCGAGAGAAATACGACATCGAGGTTGGCGCCCATTCGTACGGCTCTTTGCTCTCTCCGGATCTCTGCGATCCAAATAGCAAGATTGGCCGGTACGTCTCCATAGGCCCCAATGTCAGGCGTATTGGCGCTTCGCACCCGTTGGCGGCGGCGAGTCTTCATCCATATTGGTACAACGCGACGTTTGGAATCGTTGATGAATCTGCGGACGTAGAACGCAGCCCGATCGAAATAGGTGATGACAGCTGGATCGGCGCAAACGTCACGATTCTGCCGCGCTGCACAAGAGTTGGGATCGGCGCCGTGATCGGCGCCGGGGCGGTCGTCACCCGAGATGTCCTCGACTTTGAGATCGTCGCGGGAAATCCGGCACGGTCACTCGGCTTCAGGCTGACGGACGAAACAAGACAACATCTGCTTGATGCGAGGCCGTGGGAGCTACCACCGAATCAGTATCGGCAATTCATCGCTGAATTGCCCACGAACGGGGCGTAGGTGCATTTCCGAATCGGCCGCCTCTTGACGCTGTTCACTCGAGACGCACCATCATCGATTGCCGTTGCAAACATGGTGGCTGCGGGGTTGGCATTGCTCTCAGCGCCGCTTATTGCTCGAGGACTCGGACCCGACGGGCGTGGACAGACGGCATCGGTCCTCGCCGCGTTTCTAATCGTTCCAATTATTCTTTCGCTCGGAGTACCGGTCGAGTTGCGTCGCCGCTGTATCGACGCTCACACCGATCCCCTCGTACGCGCAGCCAGAATCTATTACGCGGTCGCGTTCCTTCCGGCGATCACGCTCGCGTTCCTGCTCGACAAGACACTCTTCGCGTCGCTGTCAGGAGCGTCCGCGATCGCAAGCTTCATTGGAATTTCCTTGTCGCCACTATCGATGAGCTGGCTCGGCGACACAAGTGTCTTAGTAGCTCGCGGGAAATTCCGCCGCGTCATGGCCGTGCGGCTCGTACAACCGGTACTTGTGTTGTTTGCGATCATCGCGGCGATGGCGTTCGACGCAATTTCCGTCGCCTTCGTCATCGGGGTAAATGTCGGCGCGATCGCAATCACATGCGTTGTAGCGGCCAACCTTACGAGGGTGTCCATCCTCGGCCGCACGGACGATCCCGTCCCGCTCTTGAAAGGGGGGCTCAAGTTTGCCGGAAGTTCAATCGCAGAGGCGTCTTCAAATCGGCTCGACCAGGTCCTAGTCCTACCGATATTGGGGAGCTACGGTGCCGGCATCTACTCCGTTGCCGTGACGTTGGGCGCGATCCCAATTGCCTTGGCACATGCGATGGCGGCCGGATATTTTCGCGACATCGCGCAGTCGGACGTTCGCGACCGCGCCGCCGTGGTCAGGACATCGATCAGGGGGACCACGTCGGTGGCTGTGATTGCATGCGGGGCGTTGGCCCTGTTATCACCGCCTTTCATCCCACTCGTATTCGGGAAGGACTTCGTTCCGTCGATAGTTCCTGCGGAGATTGCTCTTCTTGGCTCTGTAGCGATGGTGATTGGCTACGTCGCCGCTATGGCCCTGATTGTCGAGGAGCGCGGGAGGAGAATGACAGTCGTCCAGGTCGTTTCCCTCGGATTCGCGATTGGAGCCTTGCTTGTCCTCGGCCCGCCGTATGGAGCCACTGGTGCAGCGATTGCATCCACGATCGGGTTTGTGTTGATGGCAGTCGGGATGCTCTCCGGCATTTCAATCTCGCCAATTCATCTCGTGCCGACGCCGGCCCACGTGCGAAGTGCAATTCGGCGTCTTTTTGCGAGCGACACGAATCCGTAATCGCTCGCGGGTCGGATGATGTCGGCGGCTCGTGAACCACCCCGGGTCTAACACCGACCTTGATCTGCCCCGGAAAAAACGGACACTCGGCATTGCATTGGCACCGGTGACAATGATTTGGATGGGGGATATCAGCGTGTTGGTCGCCCGCGGCAAGTATCGTCGAGTGGTGGTGATCCGCTTGCTCCATCCCATGCTGATTCTGGTTGGAGTCGCGATCGCAGTTCCGTTTGATGCCGTTAGCGTCGAGCTCGTCATCATCATGAACATCGCGGCAACAGTTTGCGCGGCGATCGTCGGTGCTGTCTCGGTGGCCGTTTCGTTCGAAGGTGAGCGGGCACCACTTGGTGGGCTGCTGAAAAGGGGTCTCGATTTTTCTGGAAGCTCAGTTGCTGAGGCGGCACCGAATCGCCTTGAACAGCTGCTTTCACTACCTATTCTCGGTAGCTTCGAGGCCGGTATCTATTCTGTCGCGGAACATTGGCGCTCTCCCGCTGGGCCTTGCGCACGCATTAGGGGCTGGCTTCTTCAGAGACATTTCGAGGACCGAAGGCGAGCATCGACGTGGCGCGATTCGAGACGTGCTGAGGGCGACGAGTGCCATCGCCATTCCTTCATGTATTTTCCTCGCGCTCGTGTCGATTCCAGCCATTCCCTTCCTTTTCGGCGTCAATCGTGCCGACCGAAATCGCGCTCCTTGGGAGCGTGTTCGGTGTGACTGCGTATGTCGGGTCGATCGTCCTGGTTGCGGAGGACCAGGGGGTGCGGCTGACTCGTGCTCAGTTGCTTGGGCTCGCGGTCGGAATAGCGGGGCTCGTTCTAGCTGGACCTCCATTCGGCGCCGTAGGCGCAGCAGTCGCATCGACGATTGGGTACGCCGTCTTGTTGGTGGCGATCATGCATGGGCTTCGCGTTTCGCCATCGGTTCTGATTCCAACGGGGGGTGCGTTTCAAATGGGCATCAGGCGCTTATTCATGTGGGATGGCGATACGTGAGGAAGCAGGCATCGCGAATTAATGTGCGTCTGCGGTACCGCGAGATGTTCAAGTCTCCCGGCGGGTCGCATGGTAAGAAGCTCGTTGTAGTGCTGGGCAACTGTCAAGCGGAGCCACTTGGGCGGATGCTGCAGAGCGACCCCGCCTTCGCCGAGGAGTTCCAATTTGTCGAAACGCCCCCGGTGCACGCCATCCGTCCGGGATATATCGCGCCCTTCTTGAAGCTCCTGGAGCGCGCAGACGTGATTCTTACGCAGAGCGTTCGGGACGATTATCGAGGGCTCCCGATCGGAACTAATCAGCTCTTGCGAAACGTTCGCGAGGGGGCGCAAGTAATCACTTATCCAGTCCTCTATTACGAGGGCCTTTATCCGTTTCAGGTTTATCTCAGGCACTCGGGGGACATAAGCGAAGTCGCGCCACTCACTCGGTACGCCGACGTTCGCACAATCAGCTTTGCTGCGAGGGGGCTCACCGATAATCAGGCGGTTGAGGAGTTCAAGTCTTTTCGCCCGACCCCGGACTCCATACTGAGTGTGCATGAGACCTCAATTGCGCAACTGAACGCTCGTGAGTCGGAATTGGACATCCGGGTTGCGACTGAGTTAGCCGACTGGAAATACCCGAGCCCCAGCTTCTTTACGGTGAACCATCCGAGCAATCACGTGATTCTTGCGGTGGCGCGCCAAGTTCGGGCGCAGTTGGGATTCGACACTCCGGAGACGTTGGAACTCAAGTTCTCATCATTGCCAGATCCCCTGGCGGAGACCAAGACACCGATAGAACGTTGCACCAAGTTGGCTCTCGGTATTTCATACGGCGATGAGGATAGTTGGTCGGTCGGGGCTAAGACCTACGGTCGGGACGAAGTTGTGAGGACTCACATGGCCTGGTTGAGGGCCAACCCCGCGTTTGTCAGGTCAGGCGTTTCGCGACACGCCGAACGAATCGGCCTGCTCGGCCTTACGTGAGACGAGTCTTTCCGGGCGCCTGTGAGAAGCGAGCAGGTGTCGAAGGCGGTGACGGGCTGGATGTCCACGACGGCCCGGAACGCGCCACGGGAGATCGCCGCCGGCTCAGTCCGATGATCGCTCCGAAAAACATCCAATAGGCAAGAAACACCGCCTTCCCGAAGTATGCCGAACTGACGACGGACGCAAAGCAAAACTCGTAGACGGAGAACACGAGGAACCCACGGGCGACGAACGCGTATTTGCCGAGATGTTTTGTGCGTCTTGCGACCGTCACCACTGCTGCGATCAATAGCGCTGCATATGTGAGCGCGAGAACCAGACCGCCTTCCGCGAGAAGCGCCGACCATGCGCTGTCGGTGATCAAAGTGTTGAACTCGGCGAACTCTGATCCGCCTGCCTGAGTCGCCAGACCGAGGCCGGTCGATGGATTTTCGTGGAAGATCTTTGAGCCTGTCTCGAGGAAAAGGACGTGACGCTCGGTTGATCCCTGCACCGATTCATTTCCCCCCATGAACAGCCCTTGATAGATGAATGAATTCTGGAGTTGGGCGACGACATTTGTGTACGAGACGAGAAATATTCCTAGGACCACAGCAATTGCGCCGGCGATCGATCCGAACTGAATCGCATTCTTTGTCCCCCGCCGGAAAAGCTCGACGACTGCAACCAACACCGCAATGCAGACTGCGCCTGCGAGCGCGGTGCGGGAGAATGAAACGAAGATCGCCAGCGCAAATAGCGCTGGCAAAGCCGAAGTACGCCAACTTGGCCGGTAGGCAAATTGGCTCACAGTAATCGCGAAGAAGAGAAGCATCGTGTTCGCGTAAACGATCGAGTTTCCGATCAGACCGGTCGACCGCGTGATGTCCGTTCCGTAGTACCCGAAGAGCTCAGTGTCTTTCGAATACAGCAACCAATCAGGGAGGGCGCCTCTTAGGACGAATTGGACCACGCCAAACGCGGCGATAAGCGCGGCGAATCGGATCATCCATTGGATGAGCTTCTGGAGTTCCAGTTCGCGTGTAATCGTGATTGCCACGAACGCTCCGACTATCACATACATGCCTCGAGAGCGGATCGTCGAAAGCACCGCATACGGCGATTCGGGACTCAGGATCGCCAAGGCGAGGAAAATGCCGATCAGCAGAACGAGGAGCGCCTCCCAAATCTCAATTGGCTCGTCCTGATGTTGGGCGAGATACCAGCCGCCAAAGACAATCATCGCGAGCAGGCAGGCATCCACCACCGCAGTCGCTGCGTAGTAGCCGGGCATCGGGATCAGGTTCAGAAATCCACTCAAAAAGGCTGCGGCGATGAGCGTCCATGCAAGTCGATACTGGATACTCATTTTTTCCCGCCCCGAATCTGGCGCGAACTGCGCGCGGGCCAGCTCGGATTGGGTGCGAAATCATACGCGGGAGACTCCGCACGCAGCCCGCGAATCCAGCCGAGCGCGATTGATGTCGCGGCCCGTCGTCTGCGGCGGACAACCTGCTTGATCACTCTTGCGACTCCGCGCCACAGCGCCCCGGCAAGCCATGCGCGGTATTTCGAGCCAAGCGCGGAAAGGCCGTACGCGGAGTACGCGAGGACTCGAATCCCTGCCTCGGAGTGGCTCGAAGAGATGTTGTGTCTGACCAGCGCATCGGGCACGACTGCGAGGCGCCCGTTCGCATCGCGAACGCGCCGACCGAAGTCAACGTCTTCCCAGTACATGAAGAATCGCTCATCGAGAAGACCGACCGTTTGAAGTGTTTCGCGTCGGACCAACACACACGCCCAGGTAAGGAAGTCGATTCGTCCTGGAAATGCAGTGTCATCGATGTTGAGAGTCAGGTTGTTCATCCGCCCGCCCATTGATTGAACACTGCCGTCAGGGTTCAGGATCTTCGGCCCAACCATCGAGAGCGATCGATCCGATTCCATCGAATCGATCATCCGGTCAAGAGCGCCAACTTCAAGTAGTGCATCGTTGTTGATCACCAGCGCGTAGTCACCCCCTTCTTTCACGAACTCACGCAGCCCAACATTGACCCCTCCGGAGAAGCCCCGATTGTCCGGGACAGCAATCAGTGAGATCCGTTGCTGGTCGAGCAGAGAGAGCTTTGCGGAGAGCTCGCCGTCCGACTCGTTGTCGACGACGATCGCCGAAGCGACTCCGGCGTCCTGCAGGACCGACTCAACACATGCGAGTGTCTGTTCCGCATCCTTCCAGTTCAGGATCACAGCTGAGATTCGTGCGACCGTCGCTTCGGAAGTCATGCGCTCCGACCCCTCTCGAGCGCCGTCGATATCTCGCCATCAATCCGGCTCGCAACGGCGTCCCAGTTGTACTTCTCGGACCACGCATCTGGCATCACAATCGGTCCATCGGCGCTCAGCGCACTCAGGCCTTCAAGCGCTCGGCGCCAGGCGTCGCCGTCGTCCGGATCGTCCACCGAGATTCCACTTGACCCGACGATCTCGGCAACGCTTGTGCACGAGTGGTAATACGCAACTGGAGTTCCGCAGCTAAGGGCTTCAAGCGCAGGAAATCCAAAGCCCTCTTCGAGTGAGGGGAGCGCTACGCCCATAGAGGACCGATAGAGCTCCGCGAGTTCGATGTCGCTAACTCCGCTCTTGAATTCCACTTGATCTGATACCTCGAACTCGTTTGCAATCTTGGCCAGTTCTGTGGCGTCTGGTCCGACACAAGTGAGAAGGAGGTCTCCGCCAGCTCGAAGCGCGGAAGCAAGAACTCGAAAGTTCTTGTGCGGTTTCGCGCTACCAACGTACAGGAATCGACCAGAGCTTTTTGTCATCCCCTCGGCTGGCGGCCGAAATGCCGACGAGCATCCATTGCCGACCACCACGACGTTTGTCTCACCGTCGCCAAGCCAGTCGAGAATCCGTGATTTTGAATGCTCGGAGACAGTCATGACGGCCCCCGCTCTGCGAATTGCGGGCCTAACGACTCGCTCGTAGTAGTTCCGCTTGGCACCCGCGAGCGAGTCTTCGTCGCTGAGATGGATCAGGTCGTGCACAGTCAGAAGTTGAACCGCCCGCGTGATGCCAGCGTTGTAGCCCGGGGAGTAGATCACGTCGTTCTTGCCCGGACCAATCCACCGGTACGGGTTGACTGCGTCCAGCGGGGACCAGACGCGAGGGCCACGAAGTTGAGGGCCCTCGTGACGAAGTCGTGAAAGCACTTCAGTTGCAAACCGGCCGATCCCGTGAGCGCCGACCCAACGGGAATCCATCCAGACTCGTCCTGCGGTGCCAACGGGGCTCACGCGTCACCGACCCACTCGTGGATCCGCTTCTGAAACGGTTCAAGTCCGAACTCTTTCGCACGTGCCACGCAATCCGAAGATCCCATCAGCAGAGCGCGGTGGACGGCGTCGGTCGCATACTCGGAGTCAAAGCTCTCTATGAGTACTCCGGTCGAACCGTCGACGACTGATTCCGCGGCGCCGCCACGGTTCAGTGCGATCACCGGTGTGCCGCTCGCCATTGCTTCAACCGGCATCATTCCGAAATCCTCCACTGCAGGGAAGACGTATGCGCCCGCGTTCCGGTAGAGCACTGCAAGGAGTTCCGTAGAAGGTCGACCAACGAACCGGGTATCTGAACCGAGCGACTCGGCGAGTTCCTTCAGGCGAGCCGTTTCAGGGCCGTCGCCCGAGATCACTGTGGGCGTTCCGGTTTCTGAGCCGAGGCGAATCACGGTGTCGAGTCGTTTGTAGGGGATGTGCCTCGATGCACCAAGGAGATAGTCGCCGGGAAGTCCCTCAAGGATTGACTCCTCTTCGGCAGTGAGGTCCGGTGGCTTCGTCGGATCAAACGCTGCGGTGTCGACTGGCGGGTTGATCACGGCTGTCTCGATCCCCCAGGCATCGCGGATTCGATCGCTGACAAAGCGACTGTTCGCGACGATCGAGACTGCCTCTTGGGCACGGCGCCGATCCATTGGTTTTAGAACTCGCGAAACCGTCCGCGCAGCCAATGAGTCGCCTCGTTCATCGAGTTCGGGGTTCCAGATGTACCTGGCAGGGGTGTGCACGTAGACGTACTTCGTCGCGTCGCGACCGGCCCCGCTGAATCGAGCGTGGTGGGCGAAGAGGTGGGAACTGCAAATGATGCGCTCAGCGTCGCTGGTGCCGAGGTGCCGCCATGTGACGGGCATGAAGGGGAGCGCGAAGCGCTTGTGCGTACGGAGGGGTGTCTTTGCGAGCCAGGATTCGTGAACTCTTCCCGCTCCGAATCGGTCGGGAGCATCGTCCCAGAGGCAGTAGATAGGCGCCGCAGGGAATGCGGCAGCGAGTTGCTCGGTGACTTTTTCCGAGCCACCATCGCGGGCAAGCCACTCTTGGATGATCGCCGTTTTCACGGCGTCGGCCGTTGTCTCACGCCTTCGACGGTCATTCGAACCTGCCCGCCGGCGAATCCTGCTTCCAATCAGCGATTGCCTTCTGAAGGTCGAATTCGAATTCAAAGCCATGGCTGGACAGTTCTTCGCCACGCACGTTGGTCGAGTGCATCAGCTTCTTGACCCGCTCCGGGTTGAACGCTTTCAATCCCGCCTTGTCCATCACTGAGCCTGCGCCCAGCAGCGCTTCCGCCGGGACGGTGAATCTAGGCTCTGGGAGACCGCCCTGTTCCGAAAACGCTTTGCACACATCCTCAATCGTCGGCGGTTCGGGGTACGCGAAGTTGAAGAGCGACACCGGATCGGAGAACTGCTCCATGAATGCGAACGCGGGTCCGAGGTCGCGCACATAGCCACAACCTTTGAGGGTGTCTTTACGACCCGGGTAGAAGAAGGTGTGCCTCCGCATCGCCTTCGCAAGCCGCGTGAAGTTTCCACCCTCACCTGGTCCAAAAACGGTCGCCGGTCGAGAGATCACAAGCGTGTTCTCTGGCGGGTCTGCCCAGGCACGATGGATTCCTTCCGCAGCGAGTTTCGACTTTCCATACGCCGAGATTGGCAACGGCTCGCTCGCTTCGGTTTTCGGGGCCTCGTCGGGGCCATAGACGGCGATCGAGCTCGTGAACCAAATTCGACGCGTGCCTGATGCGGTCGCGAAGTTGACGATGCTTTCGGCGCCGTGTTCATTCGTGTCGTGATACTCGTCGTCCGGGTGGCCGGGCGTGCGATGCACCGCTGCAAGATTGACGATCAGCTCAGCTTCACCAATCGCCGGATCGATCGGTTCGCGAACATCGCATGTTCGGAATACGACGTTCTTCGGCAGACGCCACGTCGGAGCGGCAATATCGGCCAGCACGATCTCGCCCACGGAATACTCCGAGTTGAAAAACTCAGTTAGATGCCGACCTATGAACCCAGCCCCGCCAAAGATGACGACCCGGGTGAGATCGGATGAGGGCGAGGGGTTGTCCGTCACGTGATCTCCATGATTGGGATTTTGGAAGCGGTCACGGCGAAGTTAGGTCGCCGATGGTTCGCAACCATTGGACCACGGTACAAAGTCCAACATCTGTAGTTGGACTGGGGTTGTTGGACAGACTTCTTGGCGGTACCGCGACCGAGGGATTACGGCTTCAAAACAACAGGCAAATGCAAGCTCCAAAAACTCTTCCCCCAAGCCCCAGTCCCAGGCTCCCGCACCATCACCCGCAGCCGAACAAAAGTCGCCACCGGCTGAAACAGATCACGCAGCTGAACCCCGCCGTTCAGCAGTCCGGATCCATCCATCGGCAACCCCATCTGCCCAACGCGCGTAGCGGTACGGCAATCATCCAGCCGCTGCACCGCTACCACCGTGTCATCGCGCGCTGGCACGCTCAGCGCGCCGTTCCCCTTCAGCAGCCCGCACTTCTGGTGGACGTTGTTCAAGACCAACGGGCGGTAGAGCTTCACCCATGGCGTGCGGAATCCGCCGTATCCAACTCGCCAGGCAGCGCCGTGCGCGAAGCGGTGGTGAGGGCGGCGGGTCTCCACGTCGAAGCATCCGTTCTTGCCGGGCTGGAATCTCACCACCGTCGCTCCGCCGGCCTGGCGCGACTGCAACCGCAGCGTGTGTCCGATCGTCGATCGCGTGACGTATCCGATCACGTGCACGCGGTGGTTCTTCTTGAGCACCGCGGCGAACACGATCTTCGGCGAACACGCCGGAAGCCACTCTCCGTCGGCCTGCGTGCTCTGCGTCGGCGGGGCGACCTTCAGCTCTTGCGCCACCCCTTCCTCATAGATCGACTGATCCCCGGCCGCAGTGGTGCTCACGGCCATCAGGCCGAGCAGCATCGTGACGACGAAAAGCCGCGCGGGCAATCGCAAACTTTGAACCGGCAAACCGAGCGCAAAATGGGGTCATTCCACCATTCCGATGAGCGCCCACAAATCCAATTCATGGCGGGATCGCGGAGCTCTTCAGTCGGGCATTGAAATTGGGTACGTTTCCCCGATGCCCTCCGCTGAAGAAATCGCCGGTCAGACTCGTTCGCGCGCTCGCGACCTGATCAAGAAGCTCGGCTACGACGTGCACAGAATCCGCGAGGAGCCGCCCGAACCCGAGCGCCGGCCCACGATCCTCCCGACCGCCGACGAGGCGACGGCAAGCCTGATCGAGGCAGTGAAACCGCAGGCAGTCCTCGACGTCGGCGCAAACATCGGCCAGTTCGCAAGCTGGGTCCGAGGCTCGGGCTTCACCGGCAGGATCATCTCCTTCGAACCCCAACCCGACGAACACGCCGCGCTCGTCGCCGCCGCTGAGTCCGATCCCGCCTGGACCGTCGCCCCGCGCTGCGCGCTCGGCTCGAGCACCGGCGCAGCTCAAATCCACCGCTCCGGCAACTCGCAGAGCAGCTCGATGCTGGAGATGCTCGACCTCCACAGCGACAATGCGCCGGCCTCCGCCTACG
>JBPPNF010000003.1:0-88623 GCA_051306435.1 Solirubrobacterales bacterium
CTGCTGGCCTGAAACGCTGCGCATCTCGCGGAGTGCGATCCTCGCAATAGCGCCGCTATTGCTGCGGTCGCCCTCCACGACCTGCTTGGTTTCAGACTCAGCAGAACGCTCCCGAGGTTTTGGCCATGACCGCTAGCCCGAACGCTCACTCAAAGACCATCACCTGCGGAGGATTGCCTGCGAGTATCTGGCGGCGCAGTTCGACGCAGATGTCGCAGTCGTCGTCGCAGTCCTCGAGGCGTGCTTCGCGCACGACCGGCGGTCTGTTCGTCGCCATCGGATTGCCGATCACCTGAATCTGGCTGCCTGAGAACGGTGGCAACGCGTCGAGGAAATCAGTGAAGTACGGCGCCCGCGGCTTGCGACTCGAGCGCGTTCTGGATTTGGATTGTTTGCTCATCCCGCAAGTCAACCGAGAGACGCGTAACGATTCAAGACCGATTTGCAACGATTCAGCGACGGCGATGAAAATCTTCAGCAAAATCGCACGGGGCAGCGCCGCTGCCGCCGGCAGTTACCGCTTCCTGCTGCGCGAGCCGATTCGTCGCACCGCAGTCGGCGACGCTCGTTGAGCCGAAAGGTTCGCGCTTCACGCTGCTCCTGGTTACGTCTTCTGCCTCGCCGCCTTCATCACGATGTTGCTTTTCTGGCGTGACGAATGCCCCTTCCTGCCGACAGGCGTCGCCTTCGGATTCATGGGGATCGGCGTCGGCCACGGCTGACCTTCAGCGCGACCTCGGCGGCGCGATCATGTAGTTGCGCGTATTCTCCCCCGGATGGAAGCTTCAACGGCGGTTGAACAGAACGTCACGCCCAAGCGCGCCGGGCTGGTTCTCGCCGCGCTGATCCTCGTCGCTGCCGTCGCGAACCTCAACCTCGCGGTCGCGAACGTCGCGCTCCCGTCGATCGGCAAAGAACTCGACGCGTCGCAGACCGCGCTGGACCTGATCGCCGTCGGATACTCGCTCGGACTCGCTGCCTCGGTCTTGTATCTCGGCGCGATCGGTGACCGCTACGGCCGCAAGCTCCTGCTCGTGCTCGGTACCGCGATCGCGATTCCAGCATCGATCCTCGCCGCCGTATCCGGCAGCGTCGAAGTGCTCTTCCTCGCACGCCTGATCGGCGGCCTCGCGGCCGGCATGGCCTATCCGACCACGCTCTCCTTGATCACCGCTCTCTGGGCCGGCGCGCCACGCACGAAGGCGATCGCGCTCTGGTCCGCGCTCGGCGGAGCCTTCTCCGCGCTCGGACCGCTCGCATCCGGAGCGATCCTCGAGAACCACGACTGGGGCGCAGTCTTCCTGATCACGCTGCCGCTTGCAGCGATCGCCCTGGTGATGGCGATCAAGCTGATTCCGAGCCACGTCAACGAATCCACTGAGAAGGTCGACAACTTCAGCGGAATCATGTCGATCGTCCTGATCGGAGCAATTGTCCTTGGTCTGAACTTTGCGGCAGTTCCCGGGAAGACCGCACTCGCCGCCGGCCTGATCGTCTTCGGCCTCGCGACGGCGGCCGCGTTCTTCATGCGCCAGCGCCGGCTCGACGAACCGCTATACGACATCAAGGTCGCCTCGCGCCCGATCTTCTGGGTCGCTGCGACTGCGGGAATCATCATCTTCGGCTCGCTGATGGCCGCGATGTTCATCGGCCAGCAGTTCCTGCAGAATGTACTCAGCTACTCCACGCTCGATGCCGGCGCGGCGATTCTTCCGGCCGCGATCTTCATGGTCATCGTCGCTCCGCGTTCAGCGCAGCTCGTCGAAAAGCGTGGCGCACGCTTCACGATGCTCTTCGGGTACGTGTTCTGTCTGCTCGGCTTCCTGACGATGCTGTTGCTCTGGAAGGACGGCATTCCGTACTGGAAGGTCGGTCTTGCCTACGGCCTGATGGGCATCGGCGTCGGACTCGCCGGCACACCCGCCTCGCACTCGCTCACGGGTGCGGTGCCCGTACGCAAGGCCGGAATGGCCTCGGCAACGGCAGACCTCCAGCGAGACCTCGGCGGTGCAATCATGCAGTCGATTCTCGGCGCGCTGCTCACGGCGGGCTATGCGACGGCCGTCAGCGCTGCGGTCGCATCTGCACCGAACGCTGATCAGGTCACGAGCGCAACAGAAAATCAGCTGACCAAGTCTTTCGACGGCGCCACGGCGATCGCCGCCCAGTACCCGCAGTATTCGACCGCAATCACGAACGCCGCCAAGCAGTCGTTCATCGACGGCCAGGACCTCGCCTACACAGCCGGCATCATCGCCGTCCTGCTCGGCGCCGTGCTCGTCTTCTTCAAGTTCCCGAAGAAGGATGACGAGCAGCGCATGCTCGCGCGCTACGCCGCCGAGGATCGTGCCACCAGCGCCGCGACTTAGCAATAACATCAGCTTCGCTCACCGCAAACCCCATCCAACAAAAGAGGAACTGGCATGACCGACGAAGGATTGGACTCAATGGGTCCTATTGACTACATCATCGTGGAGTGGCCGGGGCGGCAGCCCAGCGGCGAAGCGATCCCCGCGCTGATCGAACTTCTTGACAGCGGCATCGTCCGCCTGCTTGACCTCTCGTTCATCTCGAAGGGCGAAGATGGCACAGTCGTCGAGATCCAGCTCGACGAGCTCGGCGCTGAGTTCGAAGTCTTTGACGGCGCGTCGGCCGACCTGCTCGACGAAGGTGACATCGCAGAAGCCGCATCCGCACTTGAGCCCGGCACGTCCGCCGCGATCCTCGTGTGGGAGAACACCTGGGCTGCGCCCTTTGCGTCCGCCCTGCGCAAGAACGGCGCGCAGCTTGTCGCCAGCGGCCGCGTCCCGGTGCAGGCGCTGCTCGCCACGCTCGAAGCCGCCGAAGCCTGAACCTCAATTTCGACCGATCGAAAGGCAAGAACCACCATGCCAGGACTAATCCGCGGCGTCGCCCGCACAGCAGTGATCGCCGGTACGGCGACCCACGTCAGCAACAACGTCTCACGCCGTCAGGCCAACCGCTGGGCCGAGCAGGAGCAACAGCAGCAGCCCCAGCAGTACTATCAGGAGCCGCCGCCAGCGCCGGCTCCGGTCGCGGCCGCGCCGGCCGAAGACCCGATCGAGAAGCTGAAGGAATACGCCCAGCTTCGCGACCAGGGCGTCCTCACCGAAGAAGAGTTCGCCGCCCAGAAGGCCAAGCTTCTGGGCTAAGTACTCGTTGCCGCCGGGGCGTCGGATTCATCCGGCGCCCCGAGCTCAACGCCCGGGATCCTGGGCAACCGCTGGGCAATGATCAGCCCGATCGCCGCAAGCAATGCGGCGAGCAGAATTGACTCCTTGATCGCCTGGATCTGGGCCTCGTCGTAGTAGGCGATCAGCTTGTCTGTATCGGCCTTGGGCAGCCCACTGTCGGCGGCGGCCTGGTTGAGCTGGTCCTTGGTGACGATGTCGACTCCATTGGCGGTCGCCTTCGCGACGGCGGCCTGGGACTGCGCGCTGAGCGACGGGTCGGCCTGCGCGGAGCTGTTGAAGCCGGAGCTCAGGCTGGCGATCATCATTGCGCCGATCAGCGCGACGCCGAGCGATGTGCCGATGTTCTGCGCCGTTCCCTGGAGACCGCCGGCCTCGCCGCGTTCTTCGTCGCCGACCGAGGACATGATCACGTTGCCGAGCTGCGATGCGACCAGCCCGAAGCCTGCGCCGAAGATCGCCATGCCGACTGCGAAGAGCGCGTCCTTGAGTTCGGGGTCGATCGTCGTGATCAGGATCAGCGAGCCGAAGATCACGAGCACAAGTCCGACGCTGACGATCTTCCTGGGCGAGAACTTGACCGCGAGCTTCGGGCCTGAGAAAGCGGCGATCAGCATCGCGATCGACATCGGCGCGAGCTTCATGCCGGTCTCGAAGGCATTTTGCAGCAGCACGTACTGCAGATAGATCGGGATGATGAAGAACATTCCGCCGATCACCGTCTGCTGGGCTGTGAGCATCGCAAGGCCGTTGCGCAGCTGAAGTTTTTGCAGCAGGTCGGGGTGCACGAGCGGGGTGCCGCCCTGCGCGATCAGGCGCCGCTCCCAGGCGAAGAACCCGCGCAGCAGGAACCCGCCCGCCGCGACCATGAAGGGCACGACTGAGAAGCCGAACGGCGTGATTTCCCTGCCACCGATCTCGAGTGCGCCGGTTGGCTGGAGCAAGCCCCACTCGGCCGACTTCAGCGCGGCCAGAACGATCAGCCCGAAGCCGAGCGACGACAGCGCCGTGCCAAAGAGGTCGATCTTCTGCCTGGCCGGCTTCTCCGTGTCGGCGATCGTCTTCATGAACATCACGATCACGATGCAGACGAGCGTTTCGGCGGCGAAGACCACGCGCCAGGTCCACTCCTCAGTGACGAATCCGCCGATCAGCGGACCAGCAGCCGCTCCTGCAGCGGCGATACCGCCGAGCGCGCCGAATGCGGTCGCACGATCCCGGCCCGAGTAGTTGGATGCCGTGAGCGAGATGATCGCCGGCATCACCAGCACCGCGCCGACGCCCTCCACTCCTGACCAGCCGAAGAGCAGCCAGCCGACATTCGGACTGAATGCGGTGATCAGCGACCCGAGGCCGTACACCATCAGGCCGATACCAAAGATCTTCTTGCGCCCGAAGATGTCGCCGAGCTTGCCGCCCAGAAGCATGAACGAGCCCATCACCAGCGTGTAGAGGGTGATCGCCAGCTGGACCATCGAGATCGAGGTGTCGAGGTCCTCGACGACGGCTGACACGGACACGTTCATCACAGTGGTGTCGAGCACCATGATGAACTGCGCCGCGCACATGATTATGAGAACGCGCCAGTGCTTCATCGGCAGGATCCTATGAGTCTGCCGGGTGCCACGTCTGCTCGATCTCTTCGAGCGTGCGGTCCCTGGTCTCCGGGACCCTCAGCCAGACGAAGATAAGTGCAAAGAGGCAGAGCACCGCGAAGGGCCAGAAGGTGACTGATTCGCCGAGGTCATCAACCATCGTGAGGAAGAACTGGCTCACGAGCCACGCACCTCGTGCGGGTAGATCTCGTAGACGATCGGGCCGATCGAGAAGGCGAACGACGCTATGTGGACGACCAGCGCGCCGGCGATCACGCCCTGGTCGTATCCGAAGAGGATTCCGGCCACCGCGATGACGGCGCAGGCGAGCACCATCCATTTGGTCATTCCCCGGTGCACGGTGCAAAAACTATGGGTTGAAGCGGATGGGAGTGGGTCAGATCGCGCGCGAATAGGATGGCCAGATGCGCATCCTCGTACTTGGAGCCGGATTCGGCGGCCTCGAACTCACAACGACGCTCGCCGAGGAGTTCGGCGGCGAACTCGAAATCACGCTGATCGACAAGACCGATTGCTTCGTCTTCGGCTTCTCGAAGCTCGACGTGATGTACGGCCGCGTGGATGAAGATCACGTCAAGCATCGTTACGCGGATCTGGTGAAGCCGGGCGTGACCTTCGTGCACGCTGAGATCACGAAGATCGATGGCGCCGCGAAGCGCGTCGAGACCAGCGCCGGCGAGTTCGAAGCGGACATCCTCGTTGTCGGCCTCGGTGCCAACCTCGACTGCAGCGTCACGCCAGGGCTGAACGCCGGTGTGAACGAGTTCTACACCGAAGCCGGCGCCTTCGCCCAACGTGCGCGGATCGATGCGTTCAGCGGTGGTCGCGTGGTGATCGGTGTCATCTCCGCGCCGTTCAAGTGTCCGCCGGCGCCGAGCGAAGCCGCGTTGTTGATGCACGACCACCTCGTGCGCACAGGTCTGCGCGAGCAGTCCTCGATCTCGCTCGTGATGCCGTTCGGCCGACCGATCCCGCCGTCGCCTGACGCGTCGGCCGCGCTGATCGAAGCCTTCGGCAAACGCGACATCGGCTGGTACCCGAACACCGCGATCGTGAGCGTCGATGACGATCGGGGCATTGCGACGACGGACTCAGGTGACGAGATCCACTACGACCTTTTTCTTGGCGTGCCCCATCACCGCGCTCCGAAGGTGGTGCTCGACTCAGACATTTCCCGTGACGGGTGGATCCCGGTCAACCCATTGACGCTTGAGACGCCGTTTGACGGTGTCTACGCCGTGGGCGACGTCGCCGCAGTCGGCACGCCGCGCGCCGGTGTGTTCGCAGAGGGGCAGGCCAAAGCCGCAGCGGAGCACATCGCGGCGCGCGTCAGGGGCGAGTCCTCCGACGCGGGCTACAACGGCCATGGCGTCTGTTTCCTCGAGTTCGGCGAGAACGAGATCGGGAAGGTCGACGTGACCTTCTTCGGCGACTCGAAAACCGCACGGCTCCTCGGGCCGGCCGAGGAGTTCGGCGCCGACAAGCTTGAGTTCGGAACCAGCCGGATCAAGCGCTGGTTCGGCAAGGACTGGGTCGCGATTTAGTCGGTCGGGTCCGTCTCGAGGTTGCCCGCGCCGATCACCACGACCGCTGAAGCGCTGATACTACGACGCCGAAGAACTCTGACCGGCGATGTAGTCGTCGAGTCCGGCGCGAGCCTTCTTCTGGACCGCACCACGGATGATCGGCGTCCAACCCAGCAGCATGCCGCTCGCCCCGAGTGCCTGACGCGACCACTTGTAGAAGTTGAAATCGTCCATATGCTCTGCGATCAATCCGTCCTTGAAGCGGAAGTGCGCGTGAACGTCGTTGACCACCTTGCGGCCGGTCTGAGAGAAGGTGTAGGTCGCGATCCAGTGCGCGGTGCCCGACTCCTCGCTCGCGTCGTGCTCGGCGAGCTCGATCACGAGGTCGTCGGCACTCGCGGTGAGCATCCTCCACATCATTCCCGGCTGCTCGCCGGTCAGCCCGGGGAAGACGGGGTCGGAAAACTTCGCATCGGGGGCATAGGACGCGGCCATGGTTGCACCGTCCCGCGCACCGAAGGCGGCATAGAAGTTCGTGATCAGGGCGTCGTTGGCTTCAGTGCTCATCGGCCGAAACTATTCCTCATGGGAGCGAATCATCGGTCGAGCCGCTCCTGGGTCAGGCGAGAAGTTCGTTCGGCACGAAGTAACACGGCTCGCTGTCGGGCTGCGGGACCCGCAAGCCGATGTTGTCCCTGTTCGGCACGCGCACGTGCTTGAGGTGACCGCCGTTGGCGAGGATGAACTCCTCGGCAGCCTCGGGCTCGAGGCCGCTGGTCTCCAGCGTCATCTGCGCGAAACAGGTGAAGCCGTCGGTGTGGACGAAGCTGAGTGGCTTGAGCTCGTGAAGCTTGGCGATGATCTGTTCTTCGCTGTTGGGCATCGGGCAACCGTATCGATTCCGGTCCGGTGCGCTTGATACAGCGTGGTGCAAATTCGTTTTGTGTCCGCTTTCGGGGTATCCCATGCGCTGCGCATGGATGGTTACTCTGGCCAGCATGGACGAACAAAGCAATCCGATTCGCCGCGGACTGCCTCGCGGTCGCAACGCGCTCGACCGCGAGGCCGTTGCTGAGTCGCAGCAGTCGCGACTGCTCCGGGCGATCTGCGAGTTGACGGCGCGCGAGGGTTACGGCTCGATCACGGTGAACAAGTTGATCGCCCGTGCTGGCGTCGCGAAGCCGACCTTCTACGAGCACTTCGACTCGAAGGAAGCGTGCCTGTTTGTCTGGGTGGATCGCGCGGTGCAGGAGTTGATCGACGCGATCGCCGAACGCGTCGAGCCCGGCGCCACAACCGAAGAGCGAATCCGCCAAGGAGTGACGGCCGTCATCGAGTTCATGGCCGCAGACGACGATCGCGCGCGGACGATGCTGATCGGATGCTTCGCTGCCGGGGGCCGTGTCCAGATCCGAATCGACGAGGCCTACGAGCAGCTCGCGCATTTCTACCAGGCGCTCCGAGAGGAGTCGCGCCTCACAAATCCGGGCCCGCCGATGTCGTTGGTCCGCGCCAGGGCAATCGTGGGGGCGATCAAGGATCCGCTCGCCGGGGTTCTCCGCGATGGGGATGTCGGCGGAGTACTCAGTATCGGCGACGAAGTCATCGACGGAGTTACCCTCCTCGCGGTGGGCCATCACGCCTGAGCAACTGCATAGTTGCTTACTTGTCCGAGAGAAATTCCCTGGATTTTCTCCCAAGTAATCGTTATGCTGTTCGGGGCCATGTGACCCGGGGGGGGTCGCATAGCAACAATCATCTCTGGGGAGGGAAATAGTCCACATGCGTTTTCGCACGTCTTTCAAACACCTGCTGCTCGCAGCGCTTGTCGCTTCGGTTGCGGCTCTCGCAATCCCGAGCATGGCCGGTGCGGCTTCGGCCAACGACGCTTTCTACAAGTACACAGGAAGCACGCCGCTTGCAGACATCGCACCCGGCACACCGCTGAAGACCCGCAACATTCAGTACCACATCCTTGGTCTCGCAACACCTTTGCGTACGACTCAGATTCTCTACCGCACGACTGACGCGCGACAGCGCCCGACGGTCAACGTCACCTCCGTGATTCAGCCGACGTGCTTCCTCTGCCTGAATCGCGAGAAGGTCATCTCCTACCAGTCGTTCTACGACTCTCTCAACCCAGAAGATCAGCCGTCGGTGCAGATCGCCGGTGGACTTTCGCTCACCGGAATCATCCCGCAGATCGAAACGGTGCTCTTTGCTCCGTTCCTGCTGCAGGGCTACTCGATCGTGGTCTCGGACACGCAGGGACAGACCGCTGACTTTGCGGCTGGTCCCGAGTACGGAACCAACACGCTCGACTCGATCCGCACAGCGATCAAGGCGCCGCAGATCGATCTCTCGAGCAACGCCAAGGTCGCTCTGATCGGCTACTCCGGTGGCGCAATCGCAACAGAGTGGGCCGCAGAACTCGCACCGACCTACGCGCCGGATCTGAACAAGAATCTGATCGGTGCTGCCTACGGCGGAGTCCTGGTTGACCCTGACCACAACCTCCCGTACGTCGGCGGATCATCAATCTGGGCCGGCGTTGCGCCGATGGCGCTGATCGGAGTCGCGCGCGCTTACGGCATCGACCTCCAGCCGTACGTCAACGACTACGGCAAGACACTTCTGACGAAGCTGGACAAGGCTTCGATCGTCAACGTGCTCGCTCAGTACTCGGGTTTGAAGTGGACCGATTACGTCAAGCCGCAGTACGCAGATCCGCACAGCATCCAGGCATACGTCGAGGCCGCCAACATAGTGATCATGGGAACCGGCGGCACGCCGAAGATCCCGATGTTCGTCGGACAGGGCACCGGTGGCGAGCTCGAGGGCACGCCTGCGAGCGCCACCTATGGCAAGGGCGACGGCGTGATGCTTGCCGGCGACGTGCGCGGACTGCTCCGCGGCTACTGCTCGAAGGGCGTCAAAGTGAAGTACAACGAGTACGGCGGAAGCCACGTCACCAGCGCGCTGGTGTGGCTGCCCCAGGCAATTGGCTGGACCTTCGCCCGCTTCGGCATCTTCGGTTCGTCGACTGTTCCGAACAACTGCTCAAGCATCAAGCCGGGCAACTCACTCGCGCCGGCCGTCTACACCCCCTAGACACCAACAAGAAATCGAACGACATACTGCCGCCCGTCTCCAACATGGAGGCGGGCGGCTTTTTGTTGGTGCGGAGCCAGGGGGCGACGGTTCCTTCGCCTCCGACCTATCCGGCGACGGTAACGCTGCCGACCGGCCGCTTCGAAGACTGGTACCGCTCTGAGCTCGCACTACTGGTCGAAGTTCGGTGGTACCGCAGGCAGATACGGCAATTCTGCCGATGTCGGCGCGCAGGCACGGATTTAGCGTGGAGCCAAGTAGCAATCCACGAAGGAGTTGAAATGCCTACATTCATGATCGAACGCGTCATCCCCGGTGCATCAAAGCTCACCGATGAAGAGTTGAGGGGCATCACCACCACCTCGAACGGTGCCGTCGAGCAGCTCGAACGTCCGTACAAGTGGCTGCACAGCTACGTCGCCGGGGACAAGATCTACTGCGTCCACGAGGCCGAGAGCGAGGAAGACATCCTCGAGCACGCACGTCGCGGGAACTTTCCCGTCGACCTCTCGAGCGAGATCGTGGCGGTCTTCGACAGCACCGGACCTCGCGACTTTCCGGTCTGAGCGTAGACTCGACGCAATGGCTGAAAGTAGCCCGATCGGACGGACTGAGGAGCGCGTGAAGCTTCGGGTGGCGGCGAATTCGGCCGCCACCGGACACGGCTCGCTCGTGCTGCTCAGCGGCGAGGCGGGGATCGGAAAGACCCGCCTCGTCGAGGACGTCCTCGACGAGGCAGACCTGCGCCTTCTGCGCGCCGCAGCTACGCCGGCCGGCTCGCCGTACGGTCCGATCACGGCGGCACTACGGGCGTTCCTGCGCGAGGTGCCAGGAGGTCTCGACAACTGTGGGATGCTCACTGATCAGCTCGCAGTCCTGTTGCCCGAGCTCGGACCGGCCGGGGAGGTCGGCGATCCGGAGACGCTGGTCGAGGCGATTCGCTGCGCGCTCGTAGCGGTCGCTGCCGAGCAGCCGACGGCGCTACTGCTCGATGATCTTCAGTGGTCTGACGAAGCGACGCTGGAGGCGCTGGTGCGACTGGCCCCGACGCTGGCTGACATGCGGCTGCTGATCGTGGCGGCCTATCGGAACGACGAGCTCCTCCGGTCGCACCCGCTGCGACGGCTGCGAACTGACCTGAACCGGGAACGACTTTTGATGGAAATTGCCCTGAACCCGCTCAACGCTCGCGAGAGTGAAGCGTTGGTCGCGGAACTGCTGGAGGTTCCGGCTTCGCCCCGACTCATGACGACGCTTTCTGACCGCTCCGGCGGCAACCCGTTCTTTCTCGCTGAACTTGCTCTGGCCCTCGATGACACTGATCGGCTGATCGCTGGCCCGGAGGGGCTCCAATTGTCGCTCGACTCCAGCATGCCGCTCCCTTCGACCGTGCGCGACGCGGTGCTGGTGCGAACGTCCCAACTTCCAGCAGTCGCACGAGAATCGGCGGAGGTTGCCGCCGTGATCGGAAATCACTTCGACATCGGCATGGTTGCGGAACTCGGCGCTGGCGACGGGATCGCCGACCTGCTCGCCGCCGGTCTGCTCGCCGAAGAGGAGGACGGCTGGGCGGCATTCCGGCACCCACTCGAGCGCGACGCGATCTACGAAGACGTTCCCTGGCTTCGCCGCAGCGAACTGCATCGCAGGATTGCGGAACTTCTTGAAGTGGGCGATGCCGACCGCAGCGAGGTGGCCGCGCACTGGCTGGCCGCACGTGACACCTCGCGCGCACTCGACGCGTTGCTCGCGGCGATCGCGCAGCGCGACCGGGTGCACGCACATCGTGACGCGACCCGACTCGGCACACAGGCGCTTGAACTCTGGCCCGAAGGTGAGCGCGCCGAGGAGCGCATCACAACGCTCGAGGCGCACGCCGTACACGCAGAACTCGCGGGCGATCTGACCGAAGCAGCGCGCGCTCAGCGCGAAGTCGTTGCAGCGCGTCGAAGCGCGGGAGCTGGCCGCGCGCTGGCCGATGCGGAGCGCCGCATCGCAGGCATCTATGCCTTGCAGGGCGATCGGCCGAGGGCGCTTGCGGCCCGCCGCGTCGCAGCGGAGGCATACGCAGCGAACTCGCTGCCCGGCGAAGCCGCCGGCGAGCGACTCGTGATCGCAGGCTACCTCCAGGCTGCCGGCGAGCACACCGAGGCCGCATCCGTGGCGGCGACTGCGCGAGCAGAGGGCATGCGCGCCGATCGGGTCGAGCTTCGGGCACGGGCGATGGGAGTCGAGGGCATTGCGACGGTCAAGGGCGGCGCATTTGACGAGGGGATCGAGATGATCCGCGAAGGGTTGTCGCTCGCGCTCAAATACGAACTGACTTCGGAAACGGCCGAGCTCTATCAGCGGCTTGGCTCCGCGTTTGAGATCGCCGGCGACTATCAGGGCGCCGCCGTCGCGCTCGACACGGCCATCGGGTTCTGCGAAACCGGGGGTGAGGCCGCACTGGAGTATGTCTGTCTCTCCTGCATGGCGTACGTGCTCCGCGAGCTCGGCGATTGGACAGAGGTCGATCTGCTCTGCGAGCGACTGATCACCCCGGACGCGCCCGCGCACGACACTCTCGTCGCCGACGGAGTGCTCGGTGCGACCGAAGCCTGGCGCGGCCGGCCGAGAGCAGCGCTTGAGTTGCTCACGCGGTGTCATGACTCCGCTACGAAAATGAACGTCGTTTCGATGCAGTGCGACAGCGCCGCCGCTCTGGCCTGGCATTTCGCGCAGGAGGGCGACGTCGATCACGCGTATGAATACTGCCGTATGCTGCTCGACCGCTGGGAGCGGAGCGAGGATCATCACTACGCCGTGTGGGGATTGCGGTGGGCCGCCGGTTGGCTTGCTGCGAACGGTCACGTCGTGACTGCACGCGAGTGCGCGGATGCGCTGTCATCGATCGTCGCCTCCGCCGGCAACCCCGATGCGCTCGCTGCACTTGCTTGCGCACTGGGGGAAACCGCTCTCGCGGATGGCGACACAGCGACCGCAGTCCAGCACCTCGATCGCGCGTGTGACCTGTATGCCGGCCTGCACATCCCATTCGAGCTGGCGAGCGTTCAACTGCGCTCGGGCGTCGTGCTCGCCGCCGCCGGCGAACGAGACCGTGCGATCGAGCGCCTGGTCGAGGCTTACTCGTCCGCGGGAGTGCTCGGCGCGACGACGGTCGCAGCGGCGGCCGCGAATGAACTCACTTCACTCGATGCCTCACTCGACGAGCATCTCGGTTCGCGCGCGGCGGATGAACTCGAGCGATACGGGCTCTCACGCCGCGAGCACGAAGTTGTGCGACTGGTCGCCGAAGGACTGACCAACAAGGAAATCGCCACTCGATTGATTCTCAGCACGCGCACGATCGATGCGCACCTGCGCAGCATCCTCACGAAACTCGACTGCCGGACGCGTACAGAGGCCGCTTCGCGGGCCGCAGAATCTGGCTTGCTCGACGTCTGATCGGTCGAACTTTTGTGAAAGTATCCGCATGATGATTCGAACATCGCTCAAATACGCCCGCCAGAATGCCGTCGCGTTTCTCGCCCTTTTTGTCGCGCTTTCAGGCACCGCGTATGCGGCAGCGAAGCTGCCGAGCAACAGCGTCGGCACCAAGCAGATCAAGAAGAGCGCGGTGATCGGCGCGAAGGTCAAGAAGAACACGTTGACGGGTACTCAGATCAACGAGTCGAAGCTCACGAGCGTGCCGGACGCCGTGAAGCTCGGTGGCCTGCCCGCGAGCGCATTTCTCGCCGCCAGCGGCACCGCCGCCAACGCCGAGAAGCTTGACGGCGTGGACTCGGCCGTGTTCGGGACAGCGCTCACGATTGCCGGCTCAGCTTTCGTGGCGAGTGACGATCCGACAACGAAGCTCTACCAGACCTCCGGCGCGATCATGACCGGAAACGGCGGCGATTTCCACTACGCCGTGAACTTGCCTCAAGGTGCCCGAGTCACGAGTCTCGACTTCCGATTCATCGACTCCGACATCGGCAGCAACAGCTCGCTCTCGTTGATCGCGTTCAACTCGATCGGAGCGACCAGTTCCGACTCGAAGACGCTCGTTTCGGTGGCGACATCCGGCTACACGGGCGTCCGTAGGAACGGCTCCGCGACTCCTGCGGCGACCGAGATCATCGACAACACAAAATGGTCATACGTGCTCGTCTGGTCGCCCGGCGACTTCGGTCCGGACACTCAGCTCGTCGGCGGCCGCATCAACTACACGGTCCCGACCAGCTGATCAGGCAAGCAGTGCGTCCGGCACGAAGTAGCAGGGCTCCATGTCCGGCTGCTGCAGCTCGCGGCCGACGTTCTCAAGCTCAGGAACGCGCACGTGCTTGAGGTGACCGCCGTGGGAAAGCACCCACTCCTCGGCGGCCTCAGGATCAACGCCGCTGGTCTCTCTCGTCACCTGCGTGAAGCAGGTGAATCCGTCGGTGTGCACGAAGCTCAGCGGCCTCAGCGAGTGCAGGACGGCCACCATCTTTTCGTCTGTGAGTGACATCGCGCATTGTTATCCGCGCGGGCACGTGCACAATCCGGAATCTCGTCCTGTACTGGTTCACTGACCGGGACTTGGGGGGACACCAAGGAGTGTCCGAAGGCCGCCAGCCAGCGCGTGCGCCCTGCACGCGGATCAGTTCGTGGCTGTCGGCCTTGGAGGTCTTCGAGATCCGGCGCTCTGACCACCCTTGTGACTATCGCGCGGTTGCGACCGCCGTCAACCTGCTCCTCCTCGCGCTCGCCGTCCCGGTGGTCAGCCCGCAGTCGACCCGAATGTCGACTGTCCCGGGCTCGGCAGCAAAGCCGTACGTGAGCGCGATTACTTGATTGTCCGCCGAAAGGAGGTCCTGCCAAACAAAAGCGTCACTCAGCGCCGTCCATCCCGAGCCGTTGTTGTAAGACGGGTCGCACCTGACTTCAGTGGTAGTGCCGCCTTCGAGCTCAATCGCTGCGTTGAAGACGACCCGAGACGGCGTTGTGATTGTTATCGGCCCGGTGCTCGCGTCGTTCGAGCTGCCCAGCGCGATCACAGTCGTAGGTGGGTTTCCGATGCCGACGTTACCGTTTGCAGCGTAGGCTGACGCCGATGGTCCGCGCGCGCCCTGTGGACCCTGCGAGCCGGTTGGGAGTTGCCCGTTCTTGAAGTCCTTGGCGAGCAGCGAGCGGTCCTTCACTTTGTCGCTGTTCACCGCACTTTTCTTGATCTGCTTGTTGCCGACGCTGTTCTTCGGAAGCTGCGAAACGGCATAACTCGTGCCGCTCAATGCGACGAAGAGTGCGAGACAAGAAATAATGAGAGCGGGCGATGGGCGCTTCATCTGGGCGAGTCCTTTCGGCGCGTCAGACAACTTCTGTTTGCAGACTAACGATTTCTACTCAGGAAGCTGGTCACGAAGCTGCTCGAGCTCTTCGATCAGTTCGCGTTGGCGCTCGAGCAGTTCGTTCACCTGATCACGCGCTGAACTCTCGCCCTTTGTGGTCGGGGCGGTAGCGCCGGTCCTGGGCGTGGTGCCAGTCGCGCCGGTTGACCCTGAGTCCTCGACGGTGCCCGACGGCGATCCGCCGTTGATGAACGCGGCGATCTTCTGGTCGACCCGATCATCGGAGTCGTTGTTGAAGATCGCGGCGGTGCGGTTTGTCGCCGCGTCGATGAAGACGGTCTTCGAGACGTTGTTGGCATTGTCCGGGACGATCGAGGTCATGAATACAAGCCGGCCGTCGACGACGATCGGGCGTGGCTCGACCACACGGAATCCGCCACGGTCATTCGGTGCGTTTGTCGATGTTTCGGCGAAGTCGATCCCGGGGATCGAAAGCGAGCGCACTGTTTCGAGTACGCGCCGGTTGCCGGTCAGATCAGCGTCGTTGGGCGGACGCCAGATCTCCGTCTTGCCGGTCACAGAGTCCGTCAGGAAGATCGCGGTGACCGCGTAGGCGCGCCCGTACGGCTCGGCCGCTGTGACGTATTTGAGCCCGAGCTTGCCGAAGTCCAGGAGATACGGCTGTGGGTTGCTCTCGGTCGTCGAGATCTGAGTCTGTTCCTCGTGCTTGAACCATTTGTTGAAAATGCCACCCTTGTAGGCGTACGCATCCTGTTCGCGGCGCGCGAGTTTCTCCGGGTAGATGCGGCCGGCTGCGACCAGTTCCTTGCGCTTGGCGGCTTCCGCAGGCGAGAGGTCTTCGATCTTCCCGTCGGGATGCACGATGAAGACGCCGCCGAACACCGGGCGGCGCACAAACAGGCCCTTGTACTTGATGTAGGACACGGCGATCAGGGGCTTGCCCGCCGCATCGGTCAGCGCGATCGCGTCGTCGAGTTCGGCGAAGTAGTTGGCCTTGCGCAGTCGCCACGTGAGGTTGTCGGTGATGAACATCCCCGGAGCCGTCTCGAATTCGCCGTCGGCCTCGGTGGCCTCACGCGACGAGGAGGACGCGTTGAGCTCAAGTGTTCCCTGGGTGTTCTGGGTGAAGGCACGGTAGGCACCGTCGGGCGTGCGCAGCGCGGTCCAGGCAAGTTGCCCGTTGCGGCGGATCAGGTGAAAGTCGGTCAGGGTCTCGGTCGCCGAGTTGAATCCCGAGCCGGCGACGCGTTCGGCGACTTCTTTGGGGGTGACGCGTACAGCGCCACTCGGCGGGAGCGCTTTGATCGAGGTGTAGGTGGTGTTCGAGTAGAGCTCTTTGGCGACGAGCGGGCCGCTGAGCAGCCCCATCACCAGAAAGGTGAAGAAGGCGAGGGCGCTTGAGATCAGGATCGGGCTGGACCCGCCGGTGAGCGCGCGAACGACATCGTTCAGGTCCTGGGACTGGGCGAGCTTTTCGGAGAGCTTGGGTGGCTCAAAGCCGAGCGGATCGACCTTCGGGCCGCGTCGACGGTTGCGGATCGATATCGCGACGCCGACGAGAAAGATGACCAGCGGAAGCAGCCAGACGAGCGGCTCGACGTAGAACCGGATCGCGATCGGATAGAAGATCGGGCGCAGCCAATAGACGACTGCCAGCACCAGAATCCCGATCGCAACCCTGATGGCGATCTTGGAAGTTGAGCTGCGTTTCTGCGGCAGTCGGCGCACCGGTTTGTTCATTGCCGGGGAGTATGGCGCTTCGCCCACAAAAAAACGCCCGATCCCGCCTTGCGGCGGTTTCGAACGTATGACCCCTTATCGGCAGGTCACACCAGAACCTTTAGCTTTTTCTGCGAATACTTTTCTCAGCGGATGAAATCGACGAGGCGACTGGTCGTTATCGTTGAGGTCCTCCACGCCGGCAAGACGCACCAGGAGTTCCTCGCGAACAGGCCCGTACCTGACCTGCCTGCTGGGGATTGCCCACGGACTCTGGAAGACTGCAGCTGTGCAACGTGATGAATTTGAATTCGGCCCCCGACCCGAACTCGACGCCGAACTGGCGGAGCTGGGCGAACCCGGACTGATCGGCGGCCGGGTGATGGCGCAGCATCGCGGGTACTGGTTGCTTGCGATGGAAGGCGATGCCGCGCAGGCCGAGGAGCCGCTGCTGATCCCCGCTCGCGGAAACTTGCGCGACGATCCTCCGGCTGTCGGCGACTGGGTCGCGGTCGATCCGGCCGGTGCGATCGCGGCAGTACTCAAGCGCCACGGCACGATCACGCGCGAAGCCGCCGGTGAGGCCACGCGGGCGCAGGTGATTGCCGCAAACGTTGACCTGGCCCTGGTTGTCGAACCATTGCCGGAACCCAACGACCGAACGGTGGAGCGCCTCGTGGCACTTGCCGCCTCAGCCTCGGTTCCGGTCGTCCTTCTGCTGACCAAGGCTGATCTTGACCCTCGCGGCGCAGAGCAGGCTGAGCGGTTCTTCGGTGAGCTCCCGCTGACGGCGGCGTTCGCGATCAGCTCACGCAAGGGATTGGGCCTCGAGCAGCTTCAGGCGCTGCTCAAGCCGGGCGAGACCGCCGCGCTGATCGGGCAGTCCGGTGCCGGCAAGTCGACGCTCGTGAACACGTTGCTCGGAGTCGAGCGGCAGGCGACGCGACCGGTGCGCGCCGGTGACAGCCGCGGTCGGCACGTCACTGTCACCCGAGAGCTGATTGCGCTTCCCGGCGGATCGCTGATGATTGACACTCCAGGGCTCCGGGCGATCGGTCTCTGGGACGACGGTGCCGACGACATTTTTCTTGACATTGAACGACTCGCCGCCGACTGCCGATTCAGCGACTGCCGCCATGAGAGCGAGCCGGGCTGCGCCGTCCGCGATGCGGTCGAGCCCGAGCGCCTGGCGGCCTGGAACAAGCTGATGCTCGAGCAGGAGTCGCTCGCCGACCGCAAGGCCGCTGCCGCCGAACGAAAGCAGCGCAGCCGTTCGCTCAGCCGCCGGATCAAGGCGGCCAAGCGGGCCGAGCGTCATCGCTGAGGTCGCTCAGCCCGTGATCTGGTCCCGGTAGGTCTGGATCCACTCCGGGCGTAGGTCTCGCCGAGCGCCGTGATTAGCTCTTCGTCAGGCTCGAGGTTGTCGGGCCACGTCGAGCTGAAGCGCATCTCGCTCACTCCGCGGGCGGTGGAGGCGTTCGGGTTCTGACGCCGAGGCTCCGCCTCAGAACTTGAATGCGGCGATCTGGGTCTCAAGATTCGACGCGGTCGACCTCAGAACGTCGGCGGAACTGGTGATCTCTTCTGACGACGCCGACGCCTCCTGAGTGCTTGCAGAAGTCTGCTCGGCAAGCGCTGCAACCGACTCGGTCACCGCGAGGATCGCTTCCACCGCAGAGGTCACGGCCTCTGTTGCATGGTCCACATCTCGCGTGCGGGCACCGATCTCCTGGACGTGGGAGTCGATCTGACTGAGTGACCCCGCGATCGTCGTGAACTGTCGTCCTGCCTCGTCGACGACGATGACCCCGCGCTCGACTTCGGCACTTCCCATCCCGACCGCTTTCACGGTGTCGACGACGGTTCGCTCGATTCGCTTGATCAGCGCCGCGATTTCCGCGGCTGCGTCACTGGACTCGTTTGCAAGCTTTCGTACCTCTTCGGCGACGACTGCAAAGCCGCGTCCCTGCTCACCGGCACGTGCGGCCTCAATCGCCGCATTCAGTGCGAGCAGATTGGTCTGATCTGCGATCGTCACGATTGTCTCGACGATCGAGCCGATCCCGGCGGTGTCTCCGCCCAGGCGTTCAACAGCTGCGGTGGCTTCTGCGATCTGCACCTGGATCGAATCCATCGCCTCGCGAGCGTTGGTTGCAGAGCTCGATCCTTCATGCGCCAGATCCTGTGCGCCCGCAGAGGCATGCGCAGCTTCGGTCGCCTCTTCCTCCGCGCGACTGAGCGCCTGCTTGAGATCTTCGGTGGCGTTCCGCGCCAAGCTGACCTGGTCAAACTGAATCTGCGCCCCAGACACAACCTCTTGCATCGAGCGGGCAATTTCGCCAACCCCGATGGCCGACTGCTCGCTGCCGTCCGCCACTGCGCCGGCGCTGAGCGTGACCTCGCGTGCTACTTCGGCCGACGAACTGATCAACGACGCCTGAGTGTGGACCATCCGGTCAAGGTCGACCATTGCCGCGCCGAGTTCGTCAGTTGCGGTCACGGCCGTGCGACCGGTCAGGTCTCCCTCGGCCGCCGATCGAATCGAGCCGACCAGTTCGTTGATCGAGCCGCGCAGGCTCACGACGACTGCCGATCCCACCATCGCGGTCATCAGTACGAAGATCGGGATCTGAACCACGAGTTCACTCAGGACGTTCTCATACGAGACGTCGGCGCCGATCGCGTTCGAGATCACCCCTCCGCCCAACAACATCACCATCGCGAAGACCAGCGAACCCATCGCCAGGGAAACGCGTAGAGAAATCGAGAACCGCCGCTGCAACACGCGGTCGTTTGACATCTGGTCGCCGGCCTGCGCGTACAGGACCCGGATGATCGGTCGCATCTGGCTTTCGACAATCGCGTAGATCGGGAAGCCTGCCACCGGAACGAAGCCGATGAACTGTGTCATGTATGCAAGCGTCTCGGCTTCGGAAATGGACGTCAGGCGGGAGGCGATCACGAGCGCGAGCGGCTGGCCGATCGCCCAGGCGGTCAGGTAGGCGAAGGTCGCGCGCATCGGCAGCGCGAGCCCCTCGATCACCGCCGCTTCCTTCGCTGCGACGTCAGGCGATGACGTGGCGGCGATGACCCGCCTGAAGCTCTTGTCGACGAACAGATAGGCGGTCGCGATGAACAGCGGACCGACCAGCAGCGCGGCGATCGTGACCGCGTTCCAGGTGCTCTGGCTGATCTCTCCGACGAACAAAACACGCATCACCATCACGACGACCGTCGTGGCCAGCGTGCCGATGTACAGAGCGGCGAGTTTCTGGCGGGTCTTCCGCTGATCGATCGTTGGGAGTGTCGTGGCGCTTCGATACATGGCCGAGGGGTGGTATCGGCGCACGCCGACGCCCGCTTGAGCGGCTCACACGTGATCTGGCCGCCACCAAAAATCGTGAGATCCGATGCGGTTCACGGCGAGATCGATGACATCGTCCAGCCTTGAGCGGCTTCTACAGGCTGATGCGCTTTCACGTTGTTCGTTCAAGCGGTCCGGACGATACTGACTAGTGATGACCGCTCAGCCGCGGCAGCTCGATCGCCGACAGGGCGAACCGCTGACCGCCGATCAACTGCTGGGTGCCGCGCAGGTCGACATGGCCGGGAGCCAGACGAAGCGCGGGGACAGCGAGTCGCCTGGCCTCGGCATGATGCTCTGACCAGGTGCCGGCAACCCCCGGATCTGTCGCAAGCGCTAGTGCGCGGTCATCTCCGAAACAAACTCATGGACGACGTCGAACGACGCGTCGAAAAGCACTTCGTCGATCATCGGGTCGATCGCGTCGAGCTGTTCATCGCGCTCGGAGCCGCCCTGCAGTGCCCGGAACTCGTCGATCGTTCCGTCGAACAGACCAAAGGTGAGGATCACATCCGGGTCGTCGACCTGCCGGCAGGCGTACACGCCCTTGAACTTGTCGCGGATCTCCGGCGGGATCTGCTCGGGCGCGCGGCCGAAGGTTTCGATGAACGTTTCTGATCTGCCCGGCGCTATGCGGCGGGCGGTCATTGCACAAATCATTTTGATGCTCCTCGAAGTCAGGGGTTGAACTACAAGGACTACCAAATTTTGAAGATCGATATGTGGCTCGTCAAGTCGGTCATCGAGATCGGCCACAGGCTTGTCCATCAGCTCAGGGCCACAACCTTGCGAGAAAAAGCGAAACGCCCTCCGGAGAGGGCGTTTCGATGCATAGCGGGGGCAGGATTCGAACCTGCGACCTTCGGGTTATGAGCCCGACGAGCTACCAGACTGCTCCACCCCGCGGCGTTGCTTTCAACATAGCAAAAGGCGCTCAAATAGCAACAATTTGCACGAGTTCGGGCGCTCGAGAAAGACCGCGTCCAGCCCGCGGCACCCCACTCAGCTGGCTGAAAACCGACTCCTTGCGGTCTCGCGCAGGTTGCACTCGATCCAGACCCGTGAAGAGTTGATGGCGGCGGTCGGCGAGGGTGCGATGGTCGTGGGCCTCGTCCACCGGCGGATCGCTCAGGCGTCGACCGTCTGATTCTCCGGCGCGAACCACCGCGCCAGACGCTCCCGCGTGAGCACTTCCGACGGCTTGACCTGGCGGCTGAAGGAGTCACGCATGTCCTGGCCCGCGTCGGGTTCGGACGCCCAGCCCTTGAAGGGCGCCGGTGAATTCGGGAATCTGCCCCACGCGAACGACCAGTCATAGTGCTCGGCCGCTCGCGCGTCGCGCCAGGCCTCGTATCCGGCGAGCTCGAGGTCTGCTCCCGTCACGCCGTCGGCCACGTGGATCGCCTGCTCGATGGCGTCACCGATTCCCTGAGCGGTGCCCGGGTGCTTGAAGTGACACGCGTCCCCGACCAGCGCCCAGCCCGGCCCGTTTGTCCGGCGGAAGTAGCCACGCATCAAGGACTCGGGCGCCACGAACAGCTCGCTGACCATCGTCGCCCTGTCGAGCACTTCGGGATCGAGGATCTCCGGGAAGCTGCGCAGCGTCGCGAGGTAGCGCTCGAGCAGCAGGTCCTTGGAGCCGTGCGTGTAATCCGGATCGCCCCATGCGGTGAGCAGATGCTGTCCGTCCTCGGCCGCCCAGCTGCTGAGGATCGCATCCTCGCGGATCGCCGAGGTGGAGTAGCCGTCATTCGGAATCCCGCGCCAGAATGCGAGCAGGTACGAGACCTCGCCCGACTGTTGACCCGTCTGCTCGATCCCGAGCTTGCCCGCCACCTTCGAGGCCCGTCCGTCGGCACCGAAGACCCACTTCGCATGGATCTCCTCACCGTTCTCCAGCACAACGCCCCTGGCCGGGTCGTCCGCGGTTCCGGCACCGATCACGTCCACGACCTTGGTGCCGAAACGGCCTTCCACGCCGGCCGCGAGGGCGCTGTCGACGAGCACCTTGTCCAGCGCCGTGCGGCGCGGAGCGATCAGGCCGTCGTGGCCGTCGACCGGCGTGAACCCGCCTTTGCTCTCGTGCCCGTAGCCGACGATCCGAAATCCGAGCCGGGGTACGTTGTGCGCCGCGTGCAGCGTGGTGAGGATTCCGAGCTGGTCGAGGCGCGCGACCGTGTTCGGGAAGATCATCAGCGTCGAGAGCGTGTCGCTCGGGAACTCATCCCGGTCGACCATCACGACGTCCCAACCCTTCTTCGCGAGCGAGAGTGCGAGGGTGGATCCGGCGCAGCGCGTGCCAACAATTGCGGCGTCATGAGTCTTCATGCGACACAGTTTCTCAGCTTCGATTTGTCCGCGCTTGGTCCTCGGTACGTTGCAATAACTCGCAAATCCGCAGGGCAGCCGAAATGGCAAAGTACATGGACGGGTTCGTCGTAGCCGTGCCCAGGAGCAAACTCGACGAGCACAAGAAGTTGGCGCGAGCTGGTCGCAAGGCCTGGCTGGAAGGCGACGCGCTCGATCACCGGGAGTTCGTGGCCGACGACGTTCCGTATGGCAAGGAGACTTGGTTTCCACGCGCAGTCGCACGCAGAAACAGCGAGACCGTTGTTTTCTCGTGGATCACCTACAAGTCGCGCGCGCACCGCGACAGGGTCAACGAGAAGGTCATGAAAGAACCGAAGATCATCAAGTTGATGGAAGACGCAGCGCCGGTGTTCGACGCGTCGCGAATGATCTGGGGCGGATTCAGCGCGCTGATCCAGGTGTGGTTCCCGACAACGTTGTTCATCCGGTCCCCTTCGGACTCTGAGGTTGTCCAAGACCACAGCTATGAAGAGCTGCTTGAGGCGTTGGCCGATGAGGTTCGCGAGGCGGCGATCCGCAAGAAGGCCGAAACTGACAGGCCGCTCGCCGACCGCCAGCGGATCGATCATTGTTGAGCTCGCCACTGAGCGATGTCTGCCGGAAGCCGTTTTTGCGCGACCCTCACTGACACCGGCGGAACGGGTCTCGGCCGCTCTGTCACGCGTGCAATTGTCGAGCAACACGGCGGTCAGGTGCGGGCTTCGAGCAAGCTCGGAGCAGGTACAGCGAACAGCGTTTACCTGCCCGCCCTCCCGGTCGGATAGATTTAGCCGCGATTACGACCCCCGACCCGCGAAGAGTTACCGCCAAATGCACTCGAACAACGGCCGTTCCGCAAACTCCTTTCACCCGCTCGCAGCCACCGCGCTGATCGTCTTCTCGGCGCTCGTGCTGAGCGCGTGCGCCACCGGTACCCCGGCCAACACCTGGGTCAGCGCCAACCAGAACGAGCAGAACACGCGTTACGTCGGTGGTCGGATCACGACGAAGACGGTCGACATCATCGGCGTCGGCTGGACCGCCGACATCGAGACAAAGGCGGGCTTCGGCAGTGCCGCGCCGTCTCCGTACATCACGCCGCGCAACGTCTTCGTCCAGACCCCGTCGGGCGGCATCAGGGCTCTGAACCTCGTCACCGGTGAGCCGGCGGCCGGCGTGACGATCGCGGCCAACGCCGTGCTGCGGCCGACCTGGCTCTCGCGCCTGAAGGCCGGCGCGCTGCGCCAGATCAAGTCACCGATTTCACCGATCCTCACCACCGGTGACGACGACGAGTCGATCATCATCGGCGCATCGGGCTCGAAAGTTGTCGCGCTCAGCAGCGCCGACTCCGACGCAGCCTGGACGACCACGATCGAGGCTGTCGGCAACACAACGCCGAAGGTCATCTCGAACATGGCGGCCGCACACGACAACGTCTACGTCCCGGTCGCAAACGTGCCCGAGGACCTCGCCTCACTCGACGGTGAGCAGCTCCAGAACAAGCTCCAGGGCAAGTCCAGCAACAACGGCCAGCTCATCGCGCTCAGCCGCAACGACGGAAAGGTCGCGTGGACCAAGAAGCTGGCATCTGTGCCGCTCGGCGCCGCGACTGTCGTCAACAACATCGTTTTCACCAGCACGCTCGACGGCCACGTCTACGGCTTCAACGCCGGCAACGGCGACGAGGTCTTCCAGTCGAAGCTTCCGGCCGGTGCCGTCTCGCCGATCGCTGCGTATGACGGCACGCTGATCGTCCCGGCGAGCTTCGTCCACCGCAGGGGTCAGAAGGCACAGGTCGTCGCCTTCACGATCGGCGGACTGGGTGAGATCGGCGGCGCCGAGGCGCCCAAGGTCAAGGCTCAGGCCGAGGAGAAGGTCGCTGAATCCGCCGAGGGCGCACAGGCCGGGGGCGGCGAGGCTGCCTCCGGAGTGGACGCCGCGGCACTCTTCACCGAGAACTGCGCCGGTTGCCACGTGCTGACGGCGGCGAACGCCACCGGCACAGTCGGCCCGAACCTCGACAACACCGCATTCGACGAGGCGGCGATCGTCAAGCAGATCGAGAACGGCCGCGGCGCGATGCCGGCATTCAAGGGCAAACTCTCGCCCGAAGAGATCGAAGCGCTCGCCAAGTACGTCGCCGGCCGGTAGGCAGCAGCTGAGAAGTTCGGGGTCCGCTCAGCGGGTCCACCCCTGTCAACCGACATGCGCCGGGGCGCACGATGCAGGCGTCCCCGCAATGTCGTTCCACCGCTCGAAGTCGCTCCGACTGTCGGCATCAGCCCTGGTCGTCTTCGGTCTTGTCGCGCTCGCTCTGGCGCGGCCTCCTCGAGCCGTCTCGCCCTGTGGTTCTCTGAGGCGGCGCGTCCCGCCGCGGGCAGCAGAAGCGGGAGTCGCCGCCGATCATGCGCGGGCGGACCTGAACATTTCCGGGAGCCGCCTGAGCGTGTGCGGCAGGTCCCTGCGCGACCGCGCGAGCGCCTCCTGGATCCGCCCGCCGAGATCGGGCGAATGCAGCGGCGCACCGTGACCGGGGAGCAGGTGCTCGACCTCGGTGTATTTGCGCAATGCGCCAGGAGGTGTCAACCGCAGGAGCAGGTGAACGGCTATTCCGGTGTCGCCGACGCCGAGCACCTTTGATGATCCGAGCGCTTCGGCGATGATCAGCGCCTTGTGCTCGGGCCACCAGATCCCGACCTCGCGCCACAGTGGTCGGTCGACCACGGAGAAAATCGTGAACGGCGTGCCCGGCACAGCCGCGGGAAGCCGAGAGTGCGTCACGCCCAGGCGCTCGGCGACGGCCGCACAGTCGCGTTGGTGGCGATCAAGCAGCTGGATCACGCCGGCCGGCTGATTGTCGCCGATCGCGCGCTCCACGTCGTCCCCGGAGTCAACTGGATCTATCAGCCATGCGCGACCGTCATTCACGAGCGCGTGTGAGCCGCGCTGCTGAACCTCGTGCTGCGTCCAACTGGCTCCCAGCGCGTGCTGCTGAAATCTCGGTTGATCAGGCATGCAACGGCAAGGTAGCCGTTTCGCGGCGGCCAAGATCCACCGATGCGTGATGCCGCAACTCCGGGAGACGGAGGTCTCTGGGGCCTGCGTGCTGCTGGCGGCTCCGCTCGCGGCGCTGATCCGGGCCAACGTCGATCCGCACTCCTACGAGTCGCTCGTCACCGGAACCCCGAGCTTCTTCGTCAACGGTCGCAGGCACGAAGGCGCCTACGACATCGACACGCTCACCGCGAAGGTGCGCAAGATTCTCTCGGCCGGTCCGGTCCAGCCGGACTGACCGTCGCTACTCGCTGAGCAGCTTCTTCTTCGCGGCGGCGTATTCCTCGTCGGTCAGCGAACCGCTCTTGTGCAGCTCGCTCAGGCGCTCGAGTTCGGCGACCTCGGTCGGCACTGCCGAGACCTCGGTCGTCTTGTCCCCGCCGCCGCGGAAGCTCGGCATTTCGGTCTTGCCGGCCTGCTCCTTGACGAAGCCGGTGGCGGTACCCCACTGATTCTTCACCCAGGAGCCTGCAGCGCCGAAGTCCGCCGGGGCGGCGTCGGGGAACTCGTGGCGCGTGATGCGTACGAGCGCGACAAAGCCGGCGATTGCCAGTGCGATGTTGATCGTCAGGCCGACCTCATTGCGGAAGCCGTTGACGGGCACGAGCCAGAGGGCGAGCAGGAAGAGCAGAACCGCGGTCGCGATCGAGAGCCCGAGGTAGTCGCGGAAGTAGGGCGCGAGGAACTTGCGCACGGCGATCGCCCACTTGTACGGACCGGCGAGCATCGCGGCAAGCAGAACCAGGATGCCGGTGAGGAGCAGCGATGCGGCCATGCGGTTCAGCACTTCGACGGAGATGTTGTAGATATCCGTGACTGCGGGGACGACGGCGCTGGTCTGGGCCAGCGAATCGACGACCGGGGTGCGGGCCAGTGAGCTGCTGATCAGCACCAGCAGCGCGACGACGATGAACGATGTTCCCATCCAGATCACGGCGCGGCGGCGGCGCCCCTTTGCCAGCGCGATCGCAAGCACATACAGCAGCAGAGCAAGACCGGCGAACACCCAGCGCAGGTCCTTGACGGTCGTGTAGACGTTCTGGATCGTCGCGAGGTCATCCGACTGGTAGATCACGAACGTTGCCGCGTTGTCGGGAATCTTCTGCGTCAGCTCGCCACTGAGGCCGACTTTCTTGGCGACGTCCTCGAGGATCGACTGCGCGTTGATCGTCACTTCGCCGTTGGCCGTGGAGACGTTCTCATTGCCGCCTTCGAGGATGGTGATCAACTGCTCGTGCGAGACGAGGTTTGCGTCTTTCCACGCGGCCTGCACCAGTGGCAGCTCCAGCGCAGACTTTGTGCCGCTGAGCGCGAGCGAGCGAAGTCCGCTGGTCGCCGGGCTTGCCAGCACGTCCCAGTCTTCGGGGAGCTGATCCTTGAGTTCCTGCTCGACGTCGACACTGGTGAAGAGCTGATCGACCAGGTAGTTGGCCAGCGCGCTCTGAACGGCGGGCTTTGCGAGCACCTCGGTCGATGTCTCGGTCCACTGCTGCGAGTCGAGCAGCTGGCGGTTTGCCCAGAGCGTTATGAAGGAGAGAAACAGCGCCAGCGACGCAAGCACCATCACTGTGCCGAGCCCCCATCCCAGTTTGTACGGGGAGTAGCCGGGTCGCGTGTCCTCGGCTTCGGGGGTGGACGGGGCGGGGGTTTCGGGCACAGCTTCAGAGTCGCTCATGCGGGCCATGCTACGACATGCGCCACAATTCGGTCATCTTGTCCCAGACTGAAATGCATGTCGGATTCGCGGGTCACTCAACCACACTTGTTGAGCTCGACGGCGTACGTGTTCTGAGCGATCCGTTGTTCCGTAGTTCGCTGCTCCATCTTCAGCGTCAGGCCCCGCTTGTGGATATCGAGCGCTACGGCACACCGGACGTGCTGCTGATTTCGCACAGTCACATGGATCACCTGGACAAGCGCTCGCTGAAGCTCGTTGACAAGTCAGCCCGGGCGATCGTTCCGAACGACTCCGCGAAACTGATGCGCGGCCTCGGCTTCAAGGATGTGGTCGGCGTCAGCGACGGCGACGTGGTCGAAGCCGGCGGCCTGCGCATTCGCGCGGTCCACGCAGACCATCACGGCAGCCGGATGCCGTGGAGCACGGCGGCCGAGACGATCGGCTTCGTCGTCGAGGGCTCGCAGTCGTTCTACTACGCAGGCGACACAGACCTCTACGACGAGATGGCCGACCTCGGCCCCGGGATCGACCTGGCGTTGATTCCGGTCTGGGGCTGGGGACCGAAACTCGGTGCCGGCCACCTCGATCCGCTGCGCGCAGCAAAGGCGGTCGAGCTGATCGGTCCACGCGTCGCGGTGCCTGTCCACTGGGGCGGATACCTTCCGGCAGGAATGGCCAAGCGACGCCCAGATCTGCTCGTCGAGCCGCCGCGCAAGTTCCGGCGGATCGTCGAAGAGTCCTCGACGACCGACGCGAGGGTGGAGTTGATCGAGCCGGGCGAAGAAATTGCGATCGAAAAGGGCGTGGGCGCCGGATGACCGGTCGCGCCAAATCCATCCTCGGGACACTGCTGCGCGCGATCGGGCTGATCATCTTCAACGGCCTGATCTTGTGGGGGCTCTCGCAGTTCCTCGCCGGATTCGACCTGCCGAACTTCGGCGTCGCCTGCGCGGTCGCAGCGACGATTCTGCTTTTCAACGCCCTGCTGTGGCCGATCATCATCTCGCTGGCGCTGCGCTTCGCGGTCTTCACGATGGGCCTCGGTTCGATTCTGATGGCGGCGCTCGTCATTGAGTTCGCCGCCGAGTTCACGGACGGCATCGTCGTGTCGAACGGCGCGGCAGTTGTCGTCGTGCTGGTTCTCACCGTCGCAAACATCCTGCTCACCACGATCTTCGGCCTGGGCGAGCGCGACTGGTACTACGAGCGCGTCGTGCTGCGCTCGATCCGTCGCGTCGTAAAGCGTCAGGGCCGCGCGATTCAGCACTCAGATGTGCCCGGCGTGTTCTTCCTGGAGATCGACGGCCTGGCCGAACCGGTGCTGCGCCGCGCCATCACCAACGGCCACTGTCCGACGATGGCGCGCTGGATGCAGGACGGCAGCCATCGGATCGTCAAATGGGAGTGCGATCTCTCGTCACAGACGAGTGCTTCGCAGGCCGGGCTTCTGCTGGGCAGCAACGACGGGATCCCCGCATTTCGCTGGTACGAGCGCGAGACCGGGCAGCTCGTCACCTCGAGCAGCGCCAAGGATGTCGCGATGGTTGAAGAGCGCCTGTCCACTGGCAAGGGTCTGCTCGCCCACGGCGGAACCAGCCGCGGCAACTTGATGTCAGGCGACGCCGAGCGTTCGCTGCTGACGCTCAGCCGCGTCCGCGACAAGCTCTACTCGCGCGACTTCTACGCCTACTTCGCTGACCCCTACAACCCGTCGCGCACGATCTCGCTGGGGATCTGGGACGTCATCACCGAGAAGATCGAGGCCCGCCGCCAGAAGCAGCTCGACATCCAGCCGCGCGTCGATCGCGGCGGGATCTATCCGCTCCTGCGCATGGGCATGACCGTCGTGATGCGCGACTTCAACATCTTCAGCCTGGTCGGCGACATGTTCGAGGGCGTGCCGACCAGCTACGCCACGTTCGTCGGCTACGACGAGGTCGCCCACCACTCCGGGATCGAGCGCCGCGATGCGCTCGACGTTCTGCGCCGGCTTGACCAGCAGTTCGCCCGCCTCGAGCGCATCGCCGAGTTCGCGCCGCGGCCGTACAAGTTCGTCGTGCTCTCTGACCACGGTCAGAGCCAGGGCGCAACCTTCCTGCAGCGATTCGGCGAGACGCTCGAATCGGTCGTCGAACGCTCGATCGCCGATAAGCACGACGTCGCGAAGATCGCCGCGGTCGACGAGGCCTGGGGCAACATCGGCGGCGCCGTCACGCAGATCGCCAACGCTGAGGGCGCTACCGCAACGGTGGTCCGCAAACAGGTGGAGCGCCGCGAGCCGGGCGCCGAAGAGGCGCGGTTCGGGCCGGAAATCGAGATGCACGAGCTTGAGGACAAGATCAAGGAAGCGGGCGACAAGCCCGATGTGATCGTGCTCGCGTCCGGCAACCTCGGACTGATCTATTTCCCGGATTCGCCGGCGCGGTTGACGCGCGAAGGGATCGACCGCGAGTACCCCGGGTTGATCACGACACTCGCGACGCATCCTGGGGTCGGCTTCGTGATGGTGGATTCCGAAGACGGGCCGGTGGCGATCGGCGCCGACGGCCTGCAGCGCCTGGCGAGCGGCGAGGTCGAGGGCATCGACCCGCTTGAGCACTTCGGAGGGCACGCGGCGACGCACCTCACGCGCAACAGCGGCTTTGACAACGCACCAGACATCTACGTCGTGAGCATGTTCGATCCCGAGTCAGGCGAGGTCGCCGCATTCGAGGAGCTCGTCGGCTCTCACGGGGGACTCGGCGGCACGCAGTCCGAGCCGTTCGCCCTGGTTCCGTCGGAGTGGTCTGAGGCACCGGATGAAATCATCGGGGCAAGGGCGATGCATCTGGAGCTCGTCCGTTGGCTCGAAGAGGCCGGCGTCAGACCAGAGGAAGCGGAATGAGCAACGACCATTCGATGTTCGAGGCCGGCAGTGAAGCCGGCCGTGACTGGGGCGTGCTCGGAACGATGGCCGGCTGGTCCTGGCGCATTCTGCTCTGCGCCGCCGCGCTTGCGCTGATCGCGGTGATCCTGATCGAGCTGAAGTTCGTTGTCGTGCCGCTCCTGCTTGCGTTGCTGATCTCCTCGGTGCTTTCGCCGTTGACGGCGTTGCTGGAACGGCGCGGCTGGTCGCGCGGACCGGCGTCCACGCTGACGGTGTTGGTCGCCATCGGTGTTCTGGTCGGCTTCGTGTTGATCGCGCTGCCACCGTTCCTGCGTAGCCTCGACGACTTCAAGCACGCCTTCGACAACTCCGGAGACGAGCTGTACGCCTGGCTGGCGGGCTCGCCGTTCAACTTCTCTGACGAGCAGATCATCGATCTGAAGGCTGCCGTCAAGGATGCTCTACCGGGGGTCAAGGACTGGCTCATCCAGGGCGTCAAGGCCGCCGCGCCGCTGATCGCCCAGGCGATGGCGATGGTCGGTCTGACGATCGTGCTCACCGGCTACCTGCTGGCTGGTGGCGACCGTTATTGGCAGTGGGTTCTCGGCTTCTTCAGCCCGATCAACCGCCCCGGGATCAACGAGCTCGGCGTGAGCGCCTACCGCAAGCTCGCCACTTACCTGCAGGCGACCGCGCAGATGGCGGCGCTGTACGGCGCTGGGGTGGGGATCTTCGCGTTGATCTTCGGCGTGAAGCTCGCCGGCGTGCTCGGGCTGATCGTGTTCATGCTCGCCTTTCTTCCGATCATCGGTGCCTGGGTCTCCGGCGCACTGGTGGCCGCGATGTCCTTCGTATCAGGCGGCATCTGGACGATGGTCGGGATGATCCTCGTGATGCTGATCCTCTCGCAGATCAACAGCATCTTCCTGCGCCCGCGGATTGTCGGCGAGCGCGTCTCACTGGTGCCGGTTGTGACGCTCACCACGGTGCTCGCGGGTACGACGATCGGCGGGGTGATCGGGGGCATCCTTGCCGTCCCGCTGGTCGCGACGGTTTCGGGCGCGCTCGGCCAGGTACGCCGCTGGCGCGCCGAGGGCGGGATCCCCACTGCAGATCCGATCGTCGACAAACGACTCGATCCGGACGTTGATCTCGAGACGGCTCAGGCCGCGAGGGTCAGCGCGATTCCGTAGAGGATGTCGTGCTCGGAGACGACCACCTGGTCGAGTCCGAAGGCCCTGAGCGTTGAAAGCAGGATCGCTGCGCCGGCGACGATCGTCGGTGCGCGGTCGGGATGTAGTCCGGGGACCTTGCGGCGCTGCTCGAGTGGCATGCCGGCGAGCAGCTCGAGCAGCCGCTCGGCCGCACCGATCGTGATCGGGTAGCCGTGGACCTTCCACGGGTCAAATGGTTCGAGCGCCTGGTCGACAGCCGCGAGGACCGTCGGCGTGCCGGCCACACCGATGCCGCGGGCGATGTCACGGCGGAACTCGACCGGGACCGAATCAAGGACGATCGTCTCGGCTTCATCGAGCAACGTCTGGATCTCGTCTGAAGTTGGTGGATCGCTGTGGAGCCAGCGTTCGCTCTGCCGTACTGCGCCGAGCCTGGTCGAGGTGTGGAAGAGCAGTTCCTTGTCGGCGCCGACGATGAACTCGGTCGAGCCGCCGCCGATGTCCACGACCATCGAGCGCCCGACGCCGTCCAGCGAGTCGCCGGTCGAGGCCCCGAGGAACGTGAGCTCGGCCTCGCGGTCGCCGCCGATCACATCGATCGGAATCCCGTGCCGCGAGCCGACCTGCTCGGCGAAGTCCTTGCCGTTGGAAGCCTCGCGCACGGCAGAGGTCGCGACTCCGCCGATGCGGTCGCACCCGGCCAGCACCATCTCGCCCGCATACTCATCCAGCGCGTCCATCACGCGCTCGATCGCGGCGTTGTTGAGCGCGCCGGAGTTGTCGACGCCGTCGCCGAGTCGCGTGACGATCGACTGCCGCGAGATCTCCGAGATCACGCCTCCGTCGACGTCCGCGAGCAGCAGCCGGGTGGAATTGCTGCCTATGTCAATTGCTCCGATTCGCATCTCTTCCGAGCACGATCCTAGAATCCGCGCTCATGACTCAGAAAACCAAGGAATACGCCGCCGGCCCGCTGAAGTTTGTTGCGATCCTCCTGGTGCTCGCAGGAATCCTCAACATCGTCGACGGCGCCGCCGCAATCGGCGGCGACAGCCGCTTCAACGAAGACCGTCTGCTGTTCGAAACCCTGACCGGCTGGGGAATCGCCTACATCATCATCGGCCTGCTGCAGATCTACGCCGCCGCCGAAGTCCGAGCCCGCAAGGCGCGCGGCCTGCTGCTTGCGATCACGTTCGCCTGCATCAGCGGAATAGCCCACTTCATCTCGATCGGCGCGTACCCGATCTGGTCGATCACCGTGATGATCCTGAACTTCGCCGTGCTGTTCATCCTGCTGACAAACGACGACCAGTTCTAGACCCCGAGCCGATGAAGCGCTCCTCCTCTGACAAATCCAGAGGAGCAACCGCGCCTCCTCATGAATGCATGGAGGATCAACCGCTCCTCCTCAGGTTCGTACTGAGGAGCAACCGCGCCTCCTCAGGAAAACCTTGAGGAGGCACGCGGGGGCGTGGTGGTTTTGGCGCCGGGCAACCCAATCGTTGCGGAAGTGCAAAATCTTCGGACGCGGGGGTAAAGGTTGTGGGCTCAGACCCTTAAAGAGGTATGAGCAAACAATTCCTCGGCCGCTGGCCGACCAAAGCCGAGTTGCGAATCGGACGCCCAAACTCCTTCTCCCATGTCTTCACGCATGCCGTGGAGGGCCTGAACCCATTTGCGACGGACGAATTGAAGTCGGCGTGGCTCGACACAATGAGGTGCAGACTGCCCGGGTCGATCGGGACTTATCGCGGACCGGAGGTCTTCCACGACGTCGATGTGGTCGCATTTGCGACGCAGTCAAACCATCCACATCTCATTCTTCGTCAAAGCGACGATCCGACTGCCGCCGGCCGCTTCATCGCCAACTCGTTGCGTTCGTTCGCACTGCACCACAATCGGATCACCGGTCACATCGGACCGGTCTTCCTGAGGCCGTTTGAAGCCAAGCACCTCGCAACACGGGCGGACATCAAGCGCGCGATTTCATACGTCCATCGAAACCCGAAACGGCCGGACCTGATCAACAAGTTCACCAGCCATCCGGCCTACCTGTCCGCGGACTCGTCCGGTTTCGTGAACACTGAGCGCGGGCTGAGCGTCTTCGGCGGCCGCGACGCCTACGCGGACCACTTCGAAACCTACTGCCGACTCAAAGACGCCGAAGAAGGCCGCTGATCAGGCCAGATTCGCGCTGCGCGGGTAGACGACTGCGGGGTCGGTCAGGACGTTGACCACCGCCGGCTTCCCGCTCTCAAAAGCACGTTCAAGCGCCGGCCGCAGCTCGTCAGGCTTCTCGACGAACTCGCCATGGCCCCCGAGCGTCTCGGCGATCTTGTCGTAACGCGTGCCCGGCGTGAGCTCCGCGGCGACTGAGTAGCCGTAGAGGAACTCCATCGGGTGTTTCTCCAGCGCCCAGATGCCGTTGTTGCCGATCACGGCAACGGCCGGGATTCCATGGCGCACCAGCGAGTCGAAGTCCATGCCCGCAAATCCGAAGGCACCGTCACCCATCATCATCACGACCTGCTTGCCGGGCTTGGCTAGCGCCGCCGCCATCGCGTATCCGGGGCCGGTGCCGAGGCAGCCGTAGGGGCCGGGATCCATCCAGCAACCCGGCTCGTAGGTCTCGATGTACTTGCCCGCGTAGCTCACGAAGTCGCCGCCGTCGCAGACGATCGTGGCGTCGCGGTCAAGCATCGGTGCGAGCTCGGCGTAGACGCGGACGGGGTTGAGCGGAGAGCGCGAATCGGCGAGCTCTGCGGCTTCGGCGGCGCGCTTCTCTGTCTCCACGCCTCGAAGCTGCTCGATCCAGGCGCGGCGCGAATCGGAGAACTCTCCTCCGCCTGATCGCAGGGCGGCCGTTGAGGCCGCGATCCCGCCGACCAGTTCCGCAGCGATCGGTCGCTCGGTCCGCTTGCTCGGGGGAGACGAATTGAGCACGATCAGTTCGGTGTCTTCACCGAAGGATCCACCGAAGCCGAGCCGGAAGTCAAGCTGCGCGCCGATCACCAGCGCGACGTCTGCGCCCTTCAAGGCAGTCGAACGCGCGCGGGCGAAGAAGTGGGGGTGGTCTGCCGGCAGGCATCCGCGGCCGAGGCCGTTCAGAAACACCGGAATGCCCAGCTCTTCCGACAACTTCAAGAGCTCCTGCTCGCCACGGCCCCAGTACAGGCCGGTTCCGGCCATCACGACAGGCCGCTCGGCGCCGGCCAGAAGCGCGGCCGCGCGGTCGATCAACGAACCCTCGGCGGCGGCCGCGACCACTGGATCGGGAACCGCCAGCGGCTCTTCAGTGACCGCGCCTTCCATGAAGACCAGGTCCATCGGCAGGTCCACGAATGCCGGACCCCCGGGCGGTCCGCAAGCCGCTTGAAGGGCGCGGTCAAGGGTTGATGAGATCGCGTCGGTGGAAGCGGCCGTCTCGGCCAGTCGCGTCACCGGGGACATGAACGGAACGTGATCGATCTCCTGCAACGAGCCCTGGCCCCACCGAAATGCCGGCGCCCGCCCGCCGAGCACCAGCATCGGGGACTCGTTCTCAAAGGCGCCGGTCACGGCGCTCATGCCGTTGGTGACGCCAGGTCCGGCAGTCAGCGCGCAGACGCCGGCTTCGCGGGTGACCTTCGCCCAGCCTTCAGCGGCAAACGCTGCGGTCTGCTCGTGGCGCACGTCGACAATGTCGATGCCGCGCTCGCGGCAGCCGTCGTAGATCGGAAAGATGTGCCCACCGGAAAGCGTGAACAGTTTGCTCACGCCCGCAGCTTCGAGACGCCTGGCAACAAGCTTTCCGCCGTGTTCAGCGGGCACCGCCGTCGTCTCGGATGTCTCCCCTTCGCTCATCCGAAGTCGCAGCCTATCGCGCCGGACGGGCCTGACTTCTGAGTAACCTGGACGCAGATTTCGTGCTTCTGGACGCCGTCCAATGGACGGTGGTCCACTTCACCCTGTACGGGTGTCCAATATTTGGAAAATTGGCCCCACGGGTTCACCAGTTCTGCTTAGAATGAATGTCAAGGTTGCGCTCTGCTGCTGTGATCGCGACCGAGCGCAAACGCATAGGTTCCGACCGCCGACGAGCCCCTGTCGCGGAGGAACCGGGGGGAAACCAAAACAAAGTCGCCGATCTCAGCGAATTTGTATGAATTCAGGGAAGTGCACGTATGTCGGTGATTGAAATCCACAGTGACGACGCTCTTGAAACGTCCGACGAAGCACGACTCCTGATCGAGACCTGTCGCCAGAAGAGCGTGGCGACCCTCGGTGAAGCGATGGCTCTTGCCGCAGACGGCGGAATCGAAGGCGTGGAGCCCGAGATCCTTCGCGGCTGGCTCGAGCGCGCCGACATCGACGTGCTCGACGAGATGGACGAGCAGCACGAAGGCGAGGCCAACTGGACCGCCGCGATCGCCAGGCGCAGCAAGTCGACGCGCCGACTCGCCGACAGCCCCGCCGCCGATAGCGCCACAACCGACTCGCTCCAGCTCTTCCTCAAGGAAATCGGCCGCGTCAATCTGCTCACCGCCGCCGAAGAGGTGAAGCTGGCAAAGCGCATCGAACGCGGTGACATGGACGCGAAGGACAAGATGGTTGAGGCAAACCTGCGCCTGGTCGTTTCGATCGCCAAGAACTACCGCAACCAGGGTCTCAGTTTCCTCGACCTGATCCAAGAGGGCACACTCGGCCTCGTCCGCGCCGCCGAGAAATTCGACTACCGCAAGGGCTTCAAGTTCAGCACCTACGCAACCTGGTGGATCCGTCAGGCAATCGCCCGCGCCCTCGCAGACAAGGGCCGCACGGTGCGCATTCCGGTGCACGTCGTCGAGCGTCTGAACAAGATCACGCGCGCCGAGCGCCAGTTGCTCAGCGAGTACGGTCGCGAACCCACAATCCTCGAGATTTCCAAAGTCACCGAGATCAAGCCCGAAGAGGTCGAGACGATCAAGCGCCTTGCCCAGACTCCGATCTCGTTGGAAAAGCCGGTCGGCGACGAAGAAGAGTCCGAATTCGGCCAGTTCGTGGCCGACGAGAACGCCCCGGACCCGTTCGACGCCGCGGCAGACTCGTTGCGCACACAGAACCTCCACAATGCCCTCGCAAACCTGTCCTATCGCGAGCGCCGGGTGCTTGAACTGCGCTTCGGAATCGACGGCGAAGCACCGAAAACGCTCGATGAAGTCGGCAAGGTCTTCAACATCACGCGCGAGCGCGTGCGCCACATCGAGACCCACTCCCTGCGCAAGCTGCGCAAGCTGAGTTGGTCACAGGGGTTGCGCGAGGTCGCATAACTCACGAGTAGGCGGTTTCAAGCCCTAAAGAACCGTGTTTCAGTGCCGATAGGCAATAGACCATGGTTGATGTAGACGCAGCTCTCAAGCACATGTTCACCGAAGGTGGCTCGGACCTTCACATCAAGGTTCCCGCCCCCCCGATGATGCGCCTCAACGGCGAGCTCACGCAGGTCCCTGGCACCGACAAGGTCATGCCCGACGACTCCCTCGCCGTGCTCAAGCACATCACGCGCAACAAGCCGGAGAAGTACACCGAGTTCGAACAGGTCGGAGAAGTTGACTTCGCGTATCCGTTGCCGGGCGTCGCCCGCTTCCGTGTCAACGCGTTCACGCAGCGCGGATCGTGCTCGATCGTCATGCGTGGTATCGGCATGGACATCAAGTCGATCGACGAACTGATGCTGCCGCCGTCGGTCAAGAACCTTGCAAACGAAGAGCGTGGCGTCGTGCTCGTGACCGGCACGACCGGTTCCGGTAAGTCAACGACACTGGCCGCAATGATCAAGCAGATCAACGATCGCGAGGCCAAGCACATCATCACGCTTGAAGACCCGATCGAGTTTCTCCACCGCGACAGCAAGTCGATCATCCAGCAGCGCGAGATCGGCGCTGACACCGAATCTTTCGCAAAGGCCCTGCGTCGAATCCTGCGTCAGGACCCTGACGTCATTCTGATCGGAGAAATGCGCGACGAAGAGACGGTCGAGACCGCTCTGTCATCCGCAGAAACCGGCCACCTCGTGTTCTCAACGCTTCACACCCTGAACGCGACGGAAACGATCAACCGCATCATCGACTTCTTCCCGCTCGAGCAGAACAAGCAGATCCGCGCGATGCTCGCCGGAACGCTCCAGGGCATCATCTCCCAGCGCCTTGTCCGTACGGTCGACGGCAAGGGCCGTGTGCCGATCGTCGAAGTGATGGTCGCCACCAGCCGCATCAAGGACATGATCGAGGACCCGGAGCAGACCGGAAAGATCGATCAGGCAATTTCGGAAGGCGCCTACTATGGCATGCAGACCTTCGACCAGGCGCTCTTCACGCACCTGAAGGCCGGCAACATCTCCATGGAAGACGCGATGAAGGCCGCAACGAGCCCGAACGACTTCAAGCTGTCTGTCGCCGCCGGTGGATCCGACGGTTCGATGGACAAGGTCATGGAGGCCGCAAAGGCCGACCACGACGCCCAACAGGCAGCCGCAGAAGCAGCCAAGCGGGCCGCCGCCGAGCGGCAGACAGCGGAACGTGCGCAGCCTCTGGTGCCGGCCGTCCCGCAGATGGATCCGGTCGAGCTCGCCCGCCGCATGGAGCAGCAGGCGCAGCCCATCGCACCCGGTGGTGGCGCCCAGCCGCCGTCGCAGAACGGCGTCGGTTAGCTCAGCGCTACTTCTTCTTGGGCTTGACCCGCAGCAACACCTGGTTGCCGCGTGACTTGCTGAACGTTGCCGTCTTCGCTCCGTTCGGTGCAACTGCGATCGCTGTGATTCGGTACTGACCGGCCGGCAGCGACTTGCTGAACTTCAGCGACCAGCTCGAGGTGCCCTTGGCGTTGATCGTCACGCCAACTCCGCAGGACTTGGTCGACTTGACCTTGACCTTCTTGGTCGCGCGCTTCGTGTTCTTGATGAAGACGCAGCGCTTCTTTTTCAGCAAGGTCTTGTCGACGCGCTCAATCGCGAGCTGGACGCGGGAGATCGTTCCACCGGTTGCGGTGCCGCTGATCTTTGTCAGCTTTGAGCTGGTGCCAGCCTTCGGGCTGGTGATCTTGGCGATCGGTTCAGGCGCGGGCTCTCCGGAAGGCGGCGGCGGCACAGTCGGCGCGGCCTTGGCGGCCCAGATCATCGCGTCATCGTCCTCGCCGTTGTCGGCGGCGCCACTGGTGATCAGTCGACCCGACGGATCGACCGACACTGAAGACGTGAACGGTTCCGGGAGACCTGCCGGGAGCTCAAGCACGCCCGCCGGCGCGAAGCTCGCGTCGGGGACACCCGTGGCGCTGAAGCGAAAGAAAATCGGCTTCTTGCTGATCCGATAGCCGGCAGCAACGACCATCCCGCCGGGATCCATCGTCAAGCCGGTGAGCAGGCCGACGCCGCCCTGATTGTCGACTTTTGCAATTCCATCCACGCCGAAAGTCGTGTCACGAATACCCAAAGAATTGAGCCGCACTGCGACGCCGGATGCTCCGCCGCCGCCGGTCGAGAGGAACGAAGATCCCGCGCCGATCACGCTTCCATCCGGGAGTACTACGAGCGCTTGCAGGGCGTCGCTGAAGCTGGGATTCCTGAATACGGTTCGACCGGTGTTGACTCCGAAACCGGTGTCGAGGTTGCCGTTGGCGAGGAACCGCCCGATCAAAAAGTGCGGCACGTCTGACAATGGCGGGGAGACGAGATCGCGATTGGCCTGGCCGGCAATCGTCACCTTGCTGTCGGCACCCACTGAAACAGCATCGGCGCGGTTCACCGTGTTGCTCTCGAATTCGATCGAGCGTGAGCCGGTTCCGAAGAACCCCGTGTCTGGAATTCCGGCGGCGGTCAGTCGCCCGACGTAGACGTCGCTGATGAACTGGCCCCCGTCGATGCCGGCGCCGACGATCTTGTCGCCCGGGCCGAGATCGATCGACAGCACGAGTACGTTGGCACCGCCGTCGAACGTGGCGTAGCCGCCGGTTCCGTATCCGGACGTCGTGAGGTGACCAGTTGTGTCAAGCTGGGCGACCTGCGCCACGCCGCCGGAGCTGCCCTGACCACCGACGTAGATGCGACCGGCCGAGTCGATTTCGACGCCGCTGCAACGGGTGGAGTTTCCGTTGAAACTGAGGTAGGTGCGACCGTCGCCCGAGAATGAGGTGTCGGGACTGCCGTTGGGATACTCGCGCGTCACCACGACGACGGGATTCGGGATCAGCTCTGCGCGACCACAGCTCACGATCTTCCCGTCGGGTTGAACCAGCGAGTCGTTCAGTTCGTCGTCCTCGACGCCCAGCGAGAGCTGCGCAAAGCCGCCGGTCCCGAAGCTGGTGTCCTGGATGAACGCGGCCTGGGCCGTGCCGGCGCTGGCGGCGATGACGCAGGCGAGCAGTGAGCAGAGCATGAGAATCCTTCGAGCAAACATGCCTTGCACTCTAACTAGCCGAAATTGACACCGCTTCACTTTGTGAAGTAACAGCGCTATCCTTTGTATATGGCCGCAAAGACCGAAAACGACGCTGCCAACGCTGATTGCGGTGTCTGTGCGACGGCCGAGATTCTCTGCAGCAAGTGGACCGCGATCATCGTTCGCGATCTCGCCGAGTGCGACTCGCGATTCTGTGAGCTCGAGCGCTCGCTTGACGGCATCAGCCCCCGCACCCTGAGCTTGCGCCTGCGCGAGCTCGAGGCCAACGGGATCGTTGAGCGCCGCACCTACGCCGAGGTACCGCCGCGTGTCGAGTATGCGCTGACGAAGAAGGGTGAAGGCCTGATTCCGATCGTCAACGCGATGCGCAGCTACGGCGAGCAGTGGCTCGGCGAGCTCTGCGGTCGCGAAGGCCGCGAGGCGGCCCGCGCGCGCACCAAGCAGTCCGTCGCCGCCTAGGCCCGACGCCACCACGCGTCCATTCTGCCGACCGCAGCAGGATGCCGATCGCCCGCGCAGAAACCGTCTTTCATGCGCGATCGAATGCTTCACGACTCACTGCGCGCGCTGGCGGATGACGCCGCGCGCCTGCTCGAGGACCTGCTCAACGCCGGTGCCGAAATTCCCTTCGAGGTCGGCGAGTCCGGCCAGCTCGGTCAGGATGCCCCTGGCTCACGCGGCTCGGTGACGATGTTCGCCTACCGACCACTGACCGCAGAGTTCGTCTCATCGCACGCCGACCAGCTTCGATCGCTTCCCACCTTCGAGAACGCCGCCCACAACCTCGCACGCACGCGCGGTGTGATCGCCTACCTGCGCGTACGCAACGAACCGGTGCTCGACGTCGGCGAGTTGACCCACGCGCGACTCGGCGTGCTCGCGTTCCTCTCTTCTGTCTGGCAGGACGCAGAGCGTTTCGAGTACTGGGGCGACCGCTTTGAGCGCGCCTACACGGAGCTCGAGTCGATCTCGCTCGCTGAACGCCTGGTCACGACGGTCTTCATCCCGGTTCACGGCGTCGTTCTCACCGACGGTTCGATCAACCTCGGCGCCGGCGTCGAACTGATCGCCTGCGAAGAACTCGATCCCGCCTGCACCGACCGCTTCAGCGACTCGGCCGATGGTGCCGACTGCTTCTGCTCGATCTCCGTCGCCGCACCGAGCGACGCCGCCACACCGATGCCGGCCATTCGACTTTCTGCGCGCGCACTCCTGACCGCGCTGCGTTTGTTCCGCCCCGGCAGCGTCGCGCTGGGCATTACTGCGCAGGCCGAGATCGGCGGCTCGTGGCACCAGGTTTCGATGCCCTTCAGTGGTCGTTCGCGTGAAGACGCCTGGCTGCTGCGCCCCTCCGATGAGGAAGAACTGCGCCAGTTCGTCAACGCCGTCCGCCGCGTCGAGCGCCGCACGCGTATCGCCTGGTCACTCAAGCGGTTCGAGACGGGCCTCGAGCGCACCGTGCCGGCTGAGGGACTGACCGACTTCCTGCTCGCCCTCCGCGCGCTGCTCGAAGCCGACGACGATCGCGGCAAGGCCGCGCTGCCCGCCCGCCTCTCTGCGCTCTGCGCGCAGGATGCCGAACGCATGGTCGTCCGCGAAGAGATCGAAGCTGCGTTTGCACTGGAGCGCCTGGCGATCGACGGACAGGTCGGCCGCGCCGACCGCAAGCGCCTCGAGAAGCTCGCGCCGCTCGATGTGATCGCCGGCGCCGAGCGCCACCTGCGCGCGCTGCTGCACGACCTCGTCTGCGGCTACCTGGCCACAGACCTCAAGAGCCTCGCCGACGAAATACTCACCGCCGACGGTGAGCCGACCGGCCTTGAGGTCGTCGCCGAGGATCCGGTTTATCTCGAGCCCGTTCCCGACATCGGCGCGGCGCCCGCTGCAGATCCGATGCAGACGGTCGAGTTCGAGGCGGTGTTCGATGACACTGCCGAGATCAGCGCGATCGACCTGCGCGACGACGAGCCCGTCGCCGACTTCGGACCCGCACACGGCGATGTTGATGACAACGTCTGGACGCTGCGACCGGCCGCGGAGATCGCGCCGGCACCAGAAGTCGCGGACGCGTTGTACATAGCGGAAGAGATCGACGAGCCGTCCCCAGAAATGCACGCGCTTGCGGACGAACTCGCGCAGAAGTTCGATGCCGCGCTCGACGGCACGATGGATTCGATGGAGTTCGACATGCTCCCGCCCGAGCGAGATGAGGAGCCGTTCACGCAGATCGTTCCTGAGCCGCAGGCAGAGCCCGAACCAGTTCTTGAGGATGTCACCGTCGTGCCGGCGTGGGAGCCCTCGCCGGAGCGCAAGCCCGTCGGCGAGCGCCGCAGCGACGTGCACGAGCCGATCGGGCCTGAGGCCGGGAGCGGCTTCACGTTTGATTTCAAGAAGGTCGACACTCCGATCGCGCCTGCGCCGGTCGTCGCCTCATCGTCCGCGGCGGAAGAGCCTGAGGCGACGAGCGCCGCATCCGACTTCCCGATCCCCGAGTTCGGCGTGCCGATCGGCCGCGGCCCGGCCGCCCGCCGCAGCGACGAAGAGGTCGACGGTGCCGAGCAGCACAGCAACTTCCGCGAAATCATGGACGAGAACTTCGAGCACCCGCCGCGCTGCGCCGACGAGCCTGTGAGCACTCCGGTCGGCCGTGACGGTCGGCCGCATCTGGTCGCTCTGGAAGGCGAGCCCGACCAGGCCGCTCCGCGCATCGTGCACCCCGGCGCGACCGAGAGGCCGCTGATCCCACTCGACCCGGACATGACCGTCGAATACGACGTCCTCAGCGCAGAGACCAGCGCCGAAGAGACTGCGCAGCTTGCCTGGAGCCGGCAGTTCCTCGGCAACCGCGAGGACGCTCCCGTGGAGCAGTCATCTGCCCCAGAAGCTCAGCCGGAGCCGCCGCCCGAGCCACGCCTGCTGCCGCCCGTGCGCCCGGTTCCGGACCTCGTGCTTGCGACTTTCCCCGAGCCGGCTGGGCAGGTCGAGCCCGCAGGTCACAACAGTGAGAGTGAGCGCACGCACCGCATCGGTCCCGCGACCGTCGAGTTCCGCCCGGTCGTCGATCCCGACAAGGACGACCCTGATGACTTCGCCGGCGCCGTCTAGGACTGCCTGCCCCGGCTGCGGGATCGAGCTCGAAGACACCGGCGGACCGACCCACGAATACATCGGCGCAAGCCCCGCATGCTGGGCGCTCTACACCGAGCTGCTCGCGCGCGACTACGGTGAGTACGGCATGCCCGAAGAGCACAAGTTCGTCGTCGACGCCTATGCCGTCCAGCACCCGGGTGTGAACGAGCCCAAGGCGCGTCAGTCGGTCGGCGTCCACCTGATTCGCATGTGCCTGATGCTCGAACGCGACGCGCCACAGCGCTACGCGACGGGACTGATGTCGCGCGCGACCTACGGCGGGCTGCAGATCCCGTGGTTTGACCCGGTCACGCCGCTGGGCACGATGACCGCCGCCGACGTGCTTGCCGTGCCGGACAGGGCTGCGCATCTGGTCGCGTCACGGGCCTGGGCCGAAGACCTCTGGGCCGCCTGGTCAGAGCAGCAGCCGACGATTCGACGTTGGTGCGACGCGCTGCAGGCGCAGCTGCCGGAAGATCAGTCGATGAACAACGTCTGAACCATGTGCACGAGACCTTCGACGCCGTGGATGTCGTCAGAGAAGAGCGGGACCTGGATCAGGTTGTTGGTTGAGAGCGACTTCTCGAGGCGTTCGATGTTCTCGGCGTCGCGCTTGCCGAGCAGGCGCTGGCGCTCGTAGTTCTCGACGATCCGTTCGGCGAGCTCTGGCTCGATGTCGTCGGGCAGTTGCTTCTTTGCCCGGTAGTAGTCAGGGCGCACCTTGTTCACGATCGCGCCGCAGAACGGAAGCTTCTGTTCTTTCATGACGCGGCGAAAGAAGATCGCCTCGTCGACGGGTTCGTTTTCGGGTGAGCAGATCAGCAGGAACGTCGAGTTGTTGCCGCGCAGGAGCTCATCGACCCGCTGCGCGCGCTCGCTGAAACCAGAGGCCATGTCGGCGAAGTTCGCGAAGAACTCAGAGAGGTCGTTCAGGAGATCGACCCCGGTGATCTTCTTCATCGCCGAGAACAACATGCTCCCGCCGCGTCCGGCGATCTTCAGGCCGAATCGACCGGGGGCAAGAAACACGCGCAGGGCGCGGCCCTCGACAAAGCGGGCGAGGCGCTTGGGCGCGTCCAGGAAGTCGAGCGCGTTGCGCGACGGCGGCGTGTCCAGAACCAGCAGGTCAAAGTCGCCGCTCTCGTGCAGCTCGAGCAGCTTCTCCATCGCCATGTACTCCTGCGAGCCGGCGATCGCGTTTGAGAGCTCCTGGTAGATCCGGTTGTTGAGGATGTTCTTGTAGGTCTCTTCGTCGGGCGCGTAGCGCTGGATCAGATCGTCAAACGTGCGTTTCGGGTCGAGCATCGCCGCGTGGAGCTCGCCGGTGATCTCAAGGTCACAGGGGTCAAACAGGGCGCTGTCGACCTGGCGCAGCTCGGTGCCGAGCTCGACGAGGCCCAGCGAGTCAGCGAGCCGCTTGGCCGGATCGATCGTGAGCACCGCGACCTTCAGGCCGCGGGCGGCCATACCGATGGCGATCGACGCGCTTGTAGTGGTCTTGCCGACGCCACCTGAGCCGGCGCAGACGACGACCTCTTTGCCTTCGAGCTGCTTGGCGAGGTCCATTACCTGGTCACCCGCGCGAGCTGCTCAGAGAGATCCCGGGCGAGCTTGTCGGCGAGCACGTTCAGCTCGGCGCGACCGATCGACTTCTCGTACAGGAACGGCAGGTCGATCACGGGGCGCTCGAGTTCTTTGGCCAGCCGGGCGTACTGCTCGCCCTGTCGCTCGGACCGCTGGGACTGCAGCACGGCGGCCTCGACGGGCGCGATCTTCTCATGCTTGCGAATCCCGGCAATCTCCTTCTCGGTGAAGTATTCGGGCTCGAGCGCGTTGACGACCCCGAGCGCGATGTCCAGGCCGACACGCTCCCGCAGCTCAGCACGCAGGTCGAGCGTCTCGTTGACCGGCATCTCCTCGGCCGTCGCCACGGCGACGATCGCGGTCGTCGCGGGATCGTGCAGGAAGGACTGGATGTAGCCCGCCTGGCGGTGGATCGGCCCGACACGGGCGATCTTCTTGAAGGTCTCGGGTGCTTCGAGCATCGCGAGCGCGTGGCCGGTCGCGGGTGCATCGACGATCACCAGGTCATACGGCTCTGAACGTTTCATCAGTCGGTCGGGCTGGGCGAGCTCCCAGACCTTGCCGATTGTGACGAGTTCTGCGAGGCCCGGCGTGGCCGCGGCGAAATAGTCGAACACGCGGTTCTTGAACAACATGTCGTAGACCGGCCGGACCTTGATCTGCAGCAGCAGGTACTCCTCGATCGCATGTTCGGGATCGATTGCGATCGCGTGCAGGTCGGGCACCAGCTCGACTTCTTCGAAGCCACGGGTGGACACGTTGAAGAGGCTGTGCAGGCGCTCGCGCGCGTCGAGCTCGCAGACGATCGTGCGCAGGCCCGCATGGGCGGCGGCCAGACCGAGCGCGGCGGCGACCGTGGTCTTGCCCACACCGCCCTTGCCGGTCACGAAAAGCAACCTGTGCTCGAACAGATCCATCGGGGGCGCTGCGGTTGCCGATCCTGGCATGAACGTCAGGCTATCCGCCGCGCGCACCCCTTCGAGACCCCCTGCACACCCAATTTCGCGGTAGGTCACCCTGCAATCCCGCTCCAGCTCTGGAAATCCGGCATGACGTTCGTGCAGGAATCCGTACAAGCCCTGCGAACAAGGGGGCATAGGACCCACTCCCGGGGTCCGCGACACCAATCTTTCCTCTCCAATCCAGGAGCCCCGCCGCACCATGACTGACACTCCGCAGGACACCAAGAAAAAGGCCAAGGTCATCGCCTTCGCCAACCAGAAGGGTGGCGTCGCAAAGACGACGACCACGCTCAACCTGTCTGCGGCCTTCGCCGAGGAGGGCCACAAGGTCCTGTGCATCGACATGGACCCGCAGGGCAACCTGACGATGTCGCAGGGCATTGACCCGGACACTGTCGAGACGAGCATCTACGACGTCCTCGTCAACAAGGTGCCGATCAGCGAGATCATCGTCCACCGCGAGATCGATGTCGCCGTCGCCTCGATCGACCTGGCCGGCGCCGAAATGGCGCTTTCCTCTCAGATCGGTCGCGAGCGCGCTCTCGACAAGGCGCTGAACGAAGTCCGTGGCGAGTACGACTTCATCTGCATTGACACGCCGCCGAGCCTCGGACTGCTGACGATCAACGCTCTCACCGCCGCTGACAAAGTTATTGTTCCCGTACAGTGTGAGTACCTCTCGATGAGAGGGCTCATCCAGTTGCAGAACACCCTTGAGATGATCCGAGAGAACCTGAACCCGGACGTCGACATCGAGGGGATTCTGCCCACATTGGTGGACTCGCGAACCCTCCACGCCAAGGAGGCGATCGAGTTGCTGGAGGAGAACTTCGGCGATCGCGTTTTTGCTTCTCGAATCAAGAAGACAATTCGCTTCGCCGAGGCTCCCGTCAAGGGAATGTCGGTCTTGAAGTACGACCCCGACGGCATCGCTGCTCAGTCCTACAGAGATCTGGCCAAGGAGGTCATCGCACATGGCAAATAACGACGAATTCTCTGAGGACCGGGACATTTCGAAAGAAGGCGCCAAGCCGAAGCAGCCTGCGGTGAACAAGCGCGCAAGCATGCGCGAAGGACCGCTTGCATCGCTGTTCCGCAGGACCGAGCCCGACGAGGCGCAAAAAGCGGCGACCCCGGAGCCAGAAGCCGCGCCGCCGGCACCTGAACCCGTGGCAGAAGCCCCTGCACCGCGTACTCCTGCCGCCTCTTACGGCGATTCGACCAACGCCGAGCGCGAGGCCAACACCACCTCCAGCGACGTTCCCGCGAAGGAGCGCCTGAAGAAGGTCTTTGACATGCACGTCCCGTCGTCGATCATCGACGGCAACACCGACGAGCCGCCGGCCGCCCACTACGGCCGCAGCATTCCCGACGCGAACGGCCCGGCATTCAGCTCGCACCCGCAGGGCGTGATCTCTCCCGTACTTCGTGTCGTGGGCGTCGGCGGGGCCGGCGTCAACGCCGTTGACCGCATGATCGAAGCCGGGGTCACCGGCGTCGAGTTCATCGCGATCAACACAGACATGCAGTCCTTGCAGGGCAGCTCGGCCGACGTCAAGCTGCACATCGGCGCTGACATCACGCGCGGCCTCGGTGCCGGGGCAGACCCGGAGCAGGGCGCCCGCGCCGCGGTCGGCGACTACGACGCGATCAAGCGCGTCCTCAAGGGCAGCGACATGATCTTCATCACGGCCGGAGCCGGCGGCGGCACCGGCACGGGCGCCGCCCCGATCGTCGCGCGCATCGCCCGCGAGGTTGACGCGCTGACAGTCGGTATCGTGACCACGCCGTTCGGCTTCGAGGGCACCCGCCGCAAGGGCGCAGCGACCCTGGGTGTGGAAGCACTCGCCGAAGAGGTCGACACGCTGATCGTCGTCCCGAACGACCGGCTGCTCGCAATCCTTGACAAGAACACCTCGATGGTCGAGGCCTTCGGCGTCGCCGACGACGTGCTGCGCCAGGGCGTCCAGGGCATCAGCGACCTGGTGACACTCGCCGGCCTGATCAATATCGACTTCGCCGACGTGCGCACGATCATGTCCGACGCCGGTCAGGCGCTGCTTGGCATCGGCATGGGCACGGGCTCCGCAGACACGCGCAGCACCGACGCCGCCAACCAGGCCGTCAGCTCACCGTTGCTCGAGACGAGCATCGAGGGCGCCCGCGCAATTCTGCTTTCGATCACCGGTGGTCCGGATCTCTCGCTCTGGGAGGTCAACGAGGCCGCGCAGATCGTCCAAGAGGCCGCGCACCCCGAGGCCAACATCATCTTCGGCGCGATGGTCGACCCGAACCTCACCGACCAGGTGTGGATCACGGTCATCGCCACGCGTTACGGCGACCACCGTCAGCAGACCGTCCGCGGAGCTGTTGCGGCCGGCGGCGTGCGCCAGAGCGCGCTGATCGAAGCCACTCGTGCTGACCGCGAGCCGCGCGTCATGCGTGGCGGCCGCGGCAGCGGAACCGCGCTCAGCGACATGGATGTGCCGGAGTTCGTACCGCGCGGCTGAGCCCGCACGCGTGGTACCAATTCGGTACCATTGGCCGATGGCCACGAATCTGAGACTCAGTGAGCAGGCGGCGGCGGCTGTGAGGGCCGAGGCCGAACGCACTGGTCGCTCGCAGCAGGATGTGATCCGCTCCGCGGTTGACGCATACCTGAAGCCTGCCGCCGAGCCGGCTGCATCCGCGCCCTCGTGGCGCGACCAGTTGATTCCGCCGAAGGAACCATTCCGCACGATCCCGGAGTCTGAGATGTTGACCATGCCGGAGGGCATGACCACGCTCGACCTGATGGATCGAGAAGATCGTATTTGAGCAGCGCGCGCGTGCTCGTCTACCTCGATTCAAGCGCGATCGTGAAGAGAGTGGTTCTCGAGCAACATTCTCGGGCGCTCCGCGAGCGCCTTTCGAAGCTTGAAGACGGTGCCAACGAACTCATGACGTCGACGCTTGGCTGGGTTGAGGTCTCGCGGACGTTGCAGCGGCGACTCGCGCTGGACGGGCTGCCTTCCAGCGGCGACCTCGAATCTCGTGCCTTGACAGGAGTCGCTGGCTTTCCAATGTCATACGAGGTGGTCGGAGTTGCGCGTCGGATCGGTGACCCTCAGCTTCGAAGTCTGGATGCGATCCATTGTGCCACCGCGACGCTCGCTCAGGCAGATCTCTTCATCACCTACGACGAGGGCCTGGCTTCGGCCGTGAGCTCGATCGGTCTCGCCGTCGAGAGCCCAGGAGCCGGCGACGCGTGACCGCGCGCGGCGCGATCTCGGCAGGGCACCCGCTGACGGCAGAAGCGGGCGCGCGCGCACTCCGCGAGGGCGGCAACGCCGTCGACGCGGCCGTCGCCGCAATGCTCACATCGTTCATCGCAGAATCCCCGCTGACCGGGATCGGCGCCGGCGGCTTCATGTTGATCCACACCCCCTCCGGCGGGTCGCACCTGCTCGACTTCTTCGTCAGCTCCCCGCAGACGGTCGCCCCGGCGGCTGAGCAGACCGAGTTCATGGTCGACTTCGACGGCGCGCTGCAACAGTTCAACGGAGGCGCGGCCACCTGCGGCGTCTACGGAACGGTCGCCGGACTCTGGAGCGCGCTCGACCGCTTCGGCACGATGCCGATGACAGCGCTCGCAAAGCCCGCCATCGAGCTCAGCCGGGCTGGCGTGCCGACCAGCGAAGTGCACGCGTTTCTCTACCGGATCCTCGCGCCAATTCTGATGGCGTGGCCCGAAGGCCGCGCCGTCTACGCGCCCGACGGCAACATGCCCCAGGTCGGCGAACTGCTCAAGCTCCCAGAGTTCGGCGAAGCGATCCAGCGCCTGGCCGAGGACGGCCCCGAGCCGTTCTACAGGGGAGAGATCGCCCAGAAGGTCTCGCAATTCGTGACCGACAACGGCGGCACGATCACGGCGCAGGACCTCGCAGACTACGCGGTGATCGATCGCACACCCGGCGAGACCGAGTACCGCGGACACCGAGTGATCACCAACCCGCCGCCGTCGTCCGGTGGGCTGCTGATCGCCGACAGCCTCGTGCACCTGGGGCAGGGCGAGCAGGTCTCTGCGTGCGAGCTCGTCGCGGCGATGGACTTCGCCAACCGCGGCCGCGACCGGGAGTTCGTCGAAGGCCTCCAGCGCCAGGGCTTCTGGGACGAGTTCCTCGCGGCGGGAGCAGACTGGCTGACCGGCGAGCACGACACCGTCTCCGGCGGCGGCGCACTCCCAGAGAGTCGACTCGGTTCAACGACCCACATCTCTGTGCTCGACGAATCCGGCCTCGCCGTCTCCTGCACCTGCTCAAACGGTTCATGCAGCGGCGTGATCGTTCCCGGCACAGGCATCTCGCTCAACAACATGCTCGGCGAGATGGACCTCAACCCCCTTGGCGTCGAGAACAACCGCGGCGGAGAACGCGTCACTTCGATGATGTCTCCGACAGTCGTGTTGGAAGACGGCGCTCCGCGCATCGTCCTCGGCTCGGCAGGGTCAAACCGCATCCGGTCGGCCGTGCTCCAGACAGTCGTGAACGTCATCGACCGGGGCATGGGCATCGACGACGCCGTCAGGGCGCCGCGTGTTCACTTCGAAGACGGCATGGTCCAGGCCGAACCGGGGATCGACGAGCTCGCGCTCGAAATGATCCAGAAAGCCGGCACCCCGGTGGCTCAGTGGGACCGCACGAATCTGTTCTTCGGCGGCTGTCAGGCGGTCGGTCGCGACCGTGGCGGCGAGCTGGCCGGAGGCGGCGATCCGCGGCGCGGCGGCGCGTTTGTACTGGTGTGATCCTCAGACCGTTCACAACCGAATCATCCGGAATTCAGCATTGAAACGATTCTCGAGACCCTCGTCCTGATCGCCGGTCCGGCAAAGCTCGCCAAGGCCGACGCGCAGTCGCGTGCCGGCGCTCGATCGCTTCGACTTTGCCGATGCCGCTGACCGCAACGCCAGCACCTGTTCCGGCGGCATGCGTCGTCGCCTCGAGCTCGCGGCAGGCCTGATCGCCGCGCCCGAGCAACGCGTCACAGTCGCGCTGACTGAAGGCGCGGCTCAGGTCGCGCGGCTGATCGATTCGCTGGAGCTTGAGGGCGTGAGGTTCGGGGAGGTCTTCGTCCACCGCCCGACACTCGACGACGTCCTTCTCACGCTCACCGGCGAACACGTCGCCACCGACCACGAAGAGACGGAGGCGTCGTGGGCGCGCGCTACGTGAACTATCTGATGGCCGGCATTTTTGTGCAGGCGATCGTCATCGGCCGCACGTACGCGGGCTGTCTGCGCGCCGTAGTGACTCTCATCATCATGGTTGTGGCCGGTGTGATCGTCCGCTATCGGGCGGAAGGCACTCCCCTGGAGCACGCCGCCGCAGGCGGCATTCTGCTGCTCTTCAGCTTCGCGATCTCCTGGGTCGGCGCGCTGATGGAGATCCTTGTTCCGAACGTCGACGCGCTGCAGAAGCTCTCGTTCATCGTCATCCTTCCGCTCATGTTGATCAGCTCCGCGTTCGTCGAGCCGAGCACGATGCCCTCCGGCCTTGAGGCGTTCGCCGAGAATCAGCCCGTCAGCCAGCCCGCCGACGCCGTCCGATCGCTGACCACGGCTCTCCCGGCCGACGGATCGATCACGGCATCGGTGCTCTGGAGCCTCGGAATCCTCTCGGTCGCGGTGCCGATGGTCGGCTGGGCCTACCGTCGGGCCAACTCGCGCTGAGCAAACGTTCACCATTTGCTCACCACTTCGTATCCACACCTTCACCGGCCGATAACTGGTCGTGCTCATGTCCGGGCGTAGCTTCATCGTCCATGAACACACACTCGATCTCCTTCCCACACTCTCGCGTTCTGGCGGCCGTATTTGCCGCTTGCGCGCTGCTCGTCGTGCCGGCTGCTGCGCAGGCCGCGCCGACGACAGACGCCAACCTTGCATTCACCAGCACGGCACCAGCCGGTGTCAAATACGGCGACAAGGTCAGTTACACACCGACCACCGCGACGGACTCGCCGACCGCGGTCACCGTGAGTATCGACTCCGCTTCGTCGGCGGTCTGCAAGCTGACCGCGGGCGTCGTCAGCGTGACCGGTGCTGGCACCTGCAAGATCATGGCCGATCAGCCCGAGGACGCCACCTACTTCGCCGGAGCGGCGACGCAGTCGTTCTCGGTCGCCAAGGTGCCGCTGGCAATCACGGCATCGAGCAGCACGAACTATTTCGGCGGCACGGTTCCGTCCATCGTCGCCTTCTACAGCGGCTTCGTCAACGGCGACAGTTCGTCCAAGCTCAAGACAAAGCCCACCTGCTCGACGACTGCGATCACGGTCAGCAACCCCGGCGTCTACCCGACCAGCTGCTCCAAGGCTGAGTCGCCCAACTACAGCTTCACCTACACGGCTGGCACCTACTCGGTCGCTCAGGCTCCTCTGGTGGTCGTCCCGAGCGCGAAGGTTCACCTCGGAAAACTGCCGAAGAAGTACACGCTCGAAGGCTTTGGCTGGCAGGGTTGGGACGACGAGGTCAGCAATGACCTGGCCGGCAAGCCCAGCTGCAAGGTTCCTTCGAAGGCCAAGCGCAAGCCCGGTATCTACAAGATCACCTGCAAGATCGGCAAGTTGAAGTCACTCAACTACTCGATCTCGTTCGCCACGGGGTACCTGATCGTCAAGAAGTAACGCGGCGACGGGGCCTGTCGCTAGGTTGAGTGCGTGCCGTTCAAGGACTACGTACACGAGCTCAAGCCATACGTGGCGCAGGCCCCGGTCGAACGCCTTCAGAGCGAGCTGGGGATCGAAAAGATCCACAAACTCGCTTCCAACGAAGGCGCCTTCGGCCCCGTGCCGGCCGCGCGCGCTGCGCTTTCAGAGGACCTGGATCTCGACGGGCTGCGTCGCTACCCGGACTCTGCAGCCCCCGAGTTGCACGCGAAGATCGCCGCGCTGAACGGCCTTGCGCCGGAGAATGTGGTGCTCGGCAACGGCGCCGATGAGCTGATCCGGCTCGCGGCGATGAGCGTGCTCGAGACCGGCGACAACGGCGTGTTCGCCTGGCCGTCGTTCCCGACCTACGTGGCGGCTTGCGCGACCACCGGGGCAGAGGCCCGCCCGGTCAATCTCACCGACGACTGGCAGATCGACTTCGAGGCGCTCCATGCCGCAATCTTCCCGTCCACGCGGATCGTCTTCATCTGCAACCCCAACAACCCGACCGGTCAGCTGGCGTCGCGTGACACGGTGCGCGAGTTCATCACCTCGCTGCCGCCGCACGTGCTCTGCGTTCTGGATGAGGCGTACGCCGAGTACGCATCCGGTGACGATGAGCCAGAGGGTCCGCAGTTGATCAGAGAGGGCGCAGCAAACCTGCTCGTACTGCGCACTTTCAGCAAGATCTACGGCCTCGCCGGGCTGCGTGTTGGCTACGGGTTCGGGTCTCCTGAGGTGGCCGCGGCCGTCGACCGGATGCGCAGCATTTTCAACGTCAACGCACTCGCGCAGCGCGCGGCGCTGGCCTCGCTCGACTCCCAGGCCGAGGTCTGGAAGCGCGTCGAGCATGTCAAGCAGGCGCGCACGCAGATTCTCAAGTACCTCTCGCTCGCCGGCCACAAACCGCTGCCGTCACGCGCGAACTTTGTCTTCGCCGAAGTCGGCGGGCGCGGCAGTGGTGCCGACGTCGAGCGTGAGCTGCTGCGGCTCGGCGTCGCCGTGCGCGAGCTGTCGGGATTCGGCGCGCCGGGCGCCTTCCGCGTCACCTGCGGCAGCGACGACGAGAACGCCTTCTTCGGCGCCGCGATCGATCGCCTCGCGGGCTAATCTCGCCCGCATGGAACACGTAGACGTCAAGGAAGCCAAACGCCTGATCGACGAAGAGGGTGCCCTGCTGATCGACTGCCGCGAGGACTACGAATGGGACGAGATGCGCATCAACGGCGCGACGCTCGTACCGCTCTCAGAGTTTGAGGGCGACCCGCAGATGGTCGACGAAGCGCCGCTGGTGATATTCCAGTGCGCCCACGGCAACCGCTCACAGCTGGCCGCCTCTATGTACGAAGCGGCCCACCCGGAGACCCGGGCACTCACGATGGACGGCGGAATCGCCGACTGGGCCGCCAAGGGCCTGCCGACCGACTTCGGGCCGGCGTAGTCGCTACGGCTTGACTGCGCCGATCATCAAGTTGTAGAAGATGCTCGCCGGCAGGCGGCCTTCGAGCGCTGCGCGGTCGAACCTCTGGAAGCCGAGATAGCCGCGGTAGGCGTACTGACGCCAGCTCCACGGGATGTCCTCGGGGATGCCGTCGGCTTCGAGCGCGCGGTTGAACCAGCCGAACCAGTTCGCCGTCAGTTCTTCGCCGATCACGTCGACATCGCTGAAACCGGCGGTCTTCGCAAAACTTGAAAGGTCGCCGGGCCTGAAGGCGTGGACGTCGACGAGGTGCTCGACCGAATGCCCGTCGATGTAGTCCTGCGAGCGCTCACCGGCGGCGACTGCCTCGGCTTCACGCTCGGAGAGCTGTCCGACGCTCAGCGCCTTGCGCCAGAGCGGAGAAAGGTGGTGGCCGATCTGCTTCGGGTAGCGCGCGATCTTGTCGCCGCGCTCGGAGGGCTCGCCGGCGAAGAAGATCATTCCGCCGGGCCTGAGCAGGCGGTAGAACTCGTTGAACGATTCCTGAAGGTCGGGAAGGTGGTGCAGGATCGCGTGGCCGAAGACGAGGTCAAACGACTCGTCCTCATATGGGAAGCCTTCGGCCTCCGTGCAGAGTGTGGAGACGCGATCTGCGAATCCGAGTCGCTCGGCGGAAGCCTCGATGACGTCGAGCATCCCTTGAGAGATGTCGGTCGCGACGACTTCGTCGATCACGCCGTTCTGCATCATGTTCAGCGACAGGTAGCCGGTGCCTGAGCCGATCTCGAGCGCGCGCGGGAAATGCGCGTCCCTGCCGAGGACCTTGCTGGTCTTCATCGCGACCTGCGTCATGCCGACCTCGCCGTAGTCGATTCCCCACTTGGCGTCGTACTCGTCGGCCGCCGCGTCGTGGTAGGAGATGTTCGCGTCTTTTATCTGTTCTGCTGAAAGGGTCATTGGGGGCGCAACTATAGTGCGGCGCCTTGTCATCGACAGTCGAAAAATTCGTACAGCAGAATCAGCCAGATGGTGTACCGCCGCTGGAACTGACCGGGGAGCGCACGCTGCCCGACCTGCCCGAGGAGAACTACTGGTACCGCCGCCACCGCGTTGTCTACGACTGGATCGCGCGCCGGGTCAACGGCAGGCGCGTCATCGACATGGCCTGCGGTGAGGGATACGGCACCGCGGTTCTCGCGCAGACGGCGACCAGCGTGATCGGCGTTGACGCGAATCCCGAAGCCTTCGAACACGCAAAGGCGAAGTACGGGAACGAGCGCATCGAGATCGTTCGCGACCTGATCGAGACCTACCGCCCGACCGAGCAGGTCGATGCGGTCACGTTCCTGCAGACCATCGAGCACGTCCAGGATCCGGCCGGTGTGCTGCGCCATTTCGCCTCACTGCTGACTCCGGGCGGCAAGGCGTACGTTTCGACGCCGAATCTCCTCACGCTCGCACCGGAAGGTGCCGAGAAGTCTGAGAATCCCTGGCACGTCAAGGAGTACGAGCCCGCCGAGTTCCGCGAGCTCTGCCAGGAGGTCTTCACCGACGTGACGATCTACGGCGTCTTCCACGCAAAGAAGTTGCGCGCACACGAACTCGCACTGGGTGCCGGCTGGGACCGGGTGCACAAGGGCCTTCGAATCAGCAAGCTCTTCTACGACCGCTTCACCCCGGCGATCAGCGAGAACGATTTTGTCCTCAGGCGCGGCGAGACCGACGGGTCTCTTGCCGGCGCGCTGGATTTCGTCGCTGTCTGCTCAGTTCCAAGGTCCTGACAACGACACGAGGACCGCCGTAGCGGTCCTCGTGAGGTAATCCGGTTCGCGGGCTGACACGCGCCCGCGGCTTTGTCCGGTCAGCGGTGCTACTTCGCGGGGCGCATCAACAGCAACTGGCCGTCCTCGACGGTGTTCGGTGCCGGAGCCGTGGTCGGCGCGTGCGCCTGCACGTCAAAGAGCCAGCTGTCGCGGCCGAATGCGTCGCTCGTGTCGATGATGCCGCTGGTCTCCCAGATGCCGGCAGTCGTCATCACGCCGTCACGTCCGGCAGGGTCGAGCTCAGCCACGCGCTCCACGGCGTAGTCGCGCTTCAGGTCGTAGCGCCAGATGCTGCCCTCTCGGCCCTTCGCGGTCATCACGGTTCGACTTTCGCTCGTTCCGTCCTCCTGCACCATCAGGTAACGACCGCTCACTTCGACGTTGTCAGGGGAGAGTGCTGTGTCTCCTCCGGCGGCGATCACCTGATCGGCGTTGACGACTGTCGTCAGCTCAGTTGATCCCGTCGGGTCGCTCGGGTCGAAGTCGAGACGGTAGACGCGTCCGAGCTTGTTCATCGGCGAGGCCGGGTTCGGGTAGCTGGCGCCGGTCGTGACGAAGTGGAACTCACCACGCTTGGACGGGTTGGCCGCGCCGTCTTCGATTCGGATGAATCCCATCGCGCCGGCAGCGTCTGCCGCCGCTTCGATCTGGGTCTCGTTGAGCGTCTCGGCGCCGACGATCTCGGTCCATGTGCCCGTCGTGCTTCCGCTCGGCAGGGCACCCTCGTTGCTCACTCCGGTGCCACCGACGAATGCGAACAGCTTGCCGTTGTCGAGCCCGTTACGGGCGAGCACAGAGCTGCTGTTGCGGATCTTCGTGCCGACGTACATGTACAGCTGGGAGTCCGGCGTGGAGGGGCCGTCCTCGAGAACAAAGATCACAGTCTTGTTGCCGGTGTGTGGCACGACCACCTGGTTCTCCTTGGCGAAGTGACCGAGCTGCGGCAGGGTGTGGATCTGGTTGCGGTAGACCGCAGCTGAGACGCCGCCCTTGCCGTCGTAGGTGTCGGCTCCGCCGCCTTCTTCGCCGGTCAGGAAGATCGGCTCACTGAATCCGACGTTGCTGTCGGCCAGGAATGCAGAGCAGAAGCGGGCGAAGGCCGAAGTTGTGTTGGCTTCGTCTGCGGCCGGACCGACATAGGTGTTTTCGTCGTAGACCGAGTCGTAGGCGCGGTCGCCGGAGACGACGGAACCGTCGCTGCTGAGCTGAACCTCCGAGACAAAGGCACCGCGGTTGAGCGGCTCGCCGATCAACGGCTCAGACTTGACAGAGCGACCGAACTCCTGGTTCATCAAGACGGTGTGACGGCCATTGATACGCGTGATGCCGAGGCCGTCCGGGATTCCAACCATCTGGAAGCGCTTGCTCGGATCCGAAGTCTCGGGGACCTGGTCGGCCGCTGAGAGCAACGGCTTGATGTCGTACTCGGATCCGACGGGGACGGCGTAGGGCTTCACAGACGTCAGAAATCCAAAGCTGTGGTGCGCGAAGGCTGTCGCGGAAAACACCGCGACCAGGCCGAGAACGGCCAGTGGCAGAAACTTTCGAAAAAGGTGCATCTTTATCTCCTGGGGATGTTTGCGACGTCACAGTCGGCGTCGGAGCGGAACTTTCTCTGAGTCGGTCGCAGGCTATGGCTGACCGGTGGAGCAACGGGTTACCGATCCGTCGCAATCGGGAGACGATTTTGTGATGAAGGTGTGAACTGACCGAGCGCTGAAATTGCCGCACGCGGGCGCGCATCTAGGATCAGCCCCATGACCTCGCACCGCGGCAAGCTGGCGATCGTCCTCCATTCGCACATGCCGTATGTCGAGGGGCACGGCGTATGGCCTTTCGGGGAGCAATGGCTCTGGGAAGTTGTCGCCTCCAGCTACCTGCGAGTAGCTGATGTGGTGCGCGGCAAGCCCGTGACGGTCGGCGTCACACCGGTTCTGGCCGACCAGTTTGAAGCTATGCGCGGACCGGCTGGAGATCGCTTCATCGCGTGGGTCAACGACTCACGCGAGTATGTCTACGGCGAGGACATGGCGGCGTTCCTGACGGTGGAGCGCCCGGAACTGCACGCTGCGCTCGCGCCGCAGCTGACCGACTACCGCGTCGCGATCAGTCGCTTCGAGAACGAGTTCGACCGCGATCTGAACGGCATGTTCGATGCGTTGGGCGCCAGCGGGGTTGAGCTGATCGGCGGTCCCGCAACCCATCCGATTCTCCCGCTCCTGGCCAGCGACTTCGGACTCGACCTGCAACTTGCCACCGGGCGTCGGTCGCATGCCGAGCGCTTCGGCGCGGCGCGCGGGATCTGGCTGCCCGAGTGCGCCTGGGACCGCGGCCTCGATGCCGCGCTCGTGCGCAACGCCGTCGAGTACTTCTGCGTGGACCAGTCCGCGTGGCTCGGCGAGCAGTCGCTCGACAATCTCGAGCCGATCTCCACGCCGGCGGGGCCGGTCGCGATGCCGATCGACTGGCACACGGTCGCGCAGGTCTGGCGCGAAGACGGCTATCCCTCGACTCCGGTCTACCGCTCAACCTTTGCGCGGACGATCCACGACCTGCTGCCGTACAACAACGCCGGCGACGGTTGGTTGCCCGAGGCGGCCCGTAACCAGGCGCGTGCCCACGCAGAGAACTTCCTGCGTTCGCTTGCCGCGCGCCTCGAGGTCTACGCCGCAGAGCGCGGACGTGCGGGCACCAGCGTCTTCGCGGCGGATACCGAACTCTTCGGACACTGGTGGTACGAAGGCCCGTGGTGGCTTGAACATGTGCTGAAGATGGCGCCCGAGTACGGCATCGAGCTGGTCACGCTCGGCACTGCGGCTGCCGAACCCGCGCCGGTCGCGCGGGAGATTCAGCGGTCTTCATGGGGCGTGAACAAGACGCTCGAAACGTGGGATTCGCCGAAGACATCCGCGATGGTCTGGAATCAGCGACGCGCAGAACTCCAGCTGGAACAGGTTCTCGCCGGACCCGTCAGCGATCAGGAAGCCGCAACGCGCGCGCGCGCCGAACTGCTCGCGCTCCAGACCAGCGACTGGACCTACATGGAGAGCATCGGGCGCACCGGTGAGTACGGTGCCAGACGGTTTGCGGAGCACCTCGCGGCCTTCGAACGGGCCCTGAGCAAACTGCGCGGCTAGTCGCTCTGCGACAATCTGAGCGTCTCACCTCATCTCGACCCACCACAAAATTTGCGCACACTGATTCTTTCCTGGGAGTACCCGCCGTTGATCGAAGGCGGTCTCGCGCGCCACGTCCGCAAGCTCTCCGAGAACCTCGTTCAGCTCGGCGTCGAAGTGCACGTGCTCACGCGCGGCGGCGGTTCGGCTCCTGACGAGCAGCTGCTCAACGGCGTCCACGTCCACCGCGTCCGCGAGCCTGACCGCCCACGCGACCTCGGCGAGTTCGTGACCTGGATCGAGCACATGAACACCGACATGCTGAGCGCCGGCGTCACGCTCGGTGACGTCTACGAGTTCGATGTCGTCCACGGGCACGACTGGCTCGTCGCATCGGCCTGTGATCACCTGGCGCGCCGATTCGACCGTCCACTCGTCATGACGATCCACGCGACCGAGTTCGGCCGCCATCAGGGTTGGGTCGACAAGCATCCGCAGAGCCACATCCACGGCGTCGAGAAGTGGGTGACCCACCGCGCCGACAATGTGATCGCCTGCTCTGCCTACATGCGCGAGCACATCGCCGACATCTACGCGCTCGAGGAGAGCGCGGTCAACGTGATTCCCAACGGTATCGACCCCGAGGATCTACGGCCGATGGACAACCTCGACGAGCTGCGCGCATCGTTCGCGCAGCCTGACGAGAAGCTGGTCCTGCTGGTCGGCCGACTGGTCTATGAGAAGGGCTTCCAGGTCGCGCTTGAGGCGCTCCCAACATTGATCGAGAACGTCGGCAACGTGCGCTTCTTGATCGCGGGCTCCGGCACGCACGAAGAAGAACTGAAGGAACTCGCCAAGAAGCTCGGCCTGATGGAGCACGGCACGTTCGTCGGCTGGATCGGCGATGACGTGTTGCACTCGCTCTACAAGATCGCCGACCTCACGGTCGTACCGTCGATCTATGAACCGTTCGGTCTCGTCGCGCTGGAAGCGATGGCCAGCGGCTGCCCGTGCATCGTCGCCGACACCGGCGGCCTGCGCGAAGTTGTGCCGTCAGAAAGCGTCGGGCTGCGCTTTCAGTCGCGCGATCCCGAGTCGCTCGCCCGGATGGCGGAGCGTGTTCTCACCGATCCCGAACTTCGGGATCGTCTGGTCACGGAGGCCTCAGATCATGTTCTGACCTTCGACTGGCTGGACGTGGCGCGGACGACCCTTGAGCTCTACGAGGACGCCGTCGCAGTCGGGCCCGGCGCGCCCGCCGCGACGCGTTCTTGACGGCGCCGATCGCCACCCGGCGCGACTGGGTTGATTTCGCCGATCAGTTGATCGCTGCCTACGGCGCGTTCCGCGATCCACTCGCGGGTTGGAATGTTCGTGTGCCCGGCAGGGCCGGCGTGCACGGCCCAGAGTGCGATGCGCTCGAAGGATTCGCGCGGCGACTTCTGCTGATCGTCTTCCGGCTGGGTGCCACTGACATTCCTCCGAGCGACGCGCTGCTCGAAGAGGTGCGCGGTGACCTTGAGGCGGCTGGGCTTGCGCTGGCGCGGTCTGAAGCCGGCGCCTGGCCGTCCCCTGCGGATCACATTCAGGCCAACGTCGAGGCCGCCTCGATCGCGGTGAGCCTGCTGCTTGCGCGCGAGCAGCTCTGGGATGCGCTGAGCGAAGAGGCCGCCGACGGCGTTGCCGCCTGGATGTTGCCCGTCGCCGACCGCCGCGGCGATCAGTGCAACTGGATGCTCTTCGGCGCGTGCGTCGAGGCATTCCTCGTGTCTGCCGATCGCCCGGTCAACCGTGGAGCGATCGCCGAGGCACACGCGGCAGCTGACAGTTGGTCCCGCGCTGGCGGTTGGTATGGCGACGGACCACGCGCAGCAGTTGACTTCTACACCGCCTGGTCGTTCCACTTCTATCTGCCGCTGATCGCCCGCTTCACCGGTGACGGTGAGCGCGGGATGATCTACGCCGACCGTCTTGCGGAGTTCATCCCTTCGCTGAATGCGCTGATCGACGGGAGCGGGCGTCCGGTGGCGTGGGGTCGTTCGCTCACCTATCGCTTCGGAATGCTCGCGCCGCTGTGGATCGATCAGTGGATCGGCCGCGCCGCCGGTGACGCGGGCTCCTCGCGCGAGACGACCTTCGCCGTTGTCAACTCATTTCTGGGCGATGGCGCAGTTGAAGACGGGCTGCTCACGATCGGCTGGCGCGGGCCGGACGAGTCGGTGGCGCAGGACTACAGCGGAGCAGCTTCGCCACTGTGGGCGGCGAAGGCGTTTGTCGGGCTGCTGCTTCCGGCCGACCATCCGGCCTGGAACGCACCTGCCGTTCGTTCGGCCGAGCTCGATTCCTTGCAGTTCCCGGCCGGCCAGATCATTCCCGACTCCTCGGGCGGCGGGAACGCGCGGTTCCTAGTAGAAGACCTCGAAACCTGGTCTGAAGGGGTGCCCTACGAGGACCCGTTCTACAACCGTCTCGCCTATTCCAGCGCGACGCTCCCTGTTCGAGCGGGCGGTCTGCCCGACAACTCGATCCTCTGCGCGGACGAGGTGGAGGACTCGGCGATTGCGGACTTCGGCGGGATAGAGCTGCGGGCGTTCGTGGCCGGCGGTTCGGCGGCTGCGACCGCGTGGCCTCAGCCGGCGGAGGTGCTGCCGTTGCTCGGATTTGACTCCCTGCGCGAGGCGAGCGAGGACGGCGCATCGCTGACCGTGTGCCTGGGTGAGGGGCTGAACGGCTGCTTCCTCTTTGCCGCGCGGCTCGCGCGCGCTGCGGAGGACCAGGCACTTCCCGCGAGCGTGAAACTGCTCAGTCAGGGGCTTGACGTCGCTTTCGTCGAGCTGCCGGGAGCCCAGAAGGTTCGAATCGACTTTCGCCCCGCGGTACGAATTCAGGCGCTGGACTGAAGCGTCGGGCCTACGGTACGCGGGCGGTGACAACCCACGCCGAACCGGGTGCCACCACGACGCCGTCGGACCGTTGTAGCTCGAGGGCCAGATCACGGATGTCCGCGACGATCTGCGGCCGGAGTTCGTCAGCTGTTTCTCCTGCAAGTCGCATCGTTTCGGCGGCCGGTCCAATCGCGAAGGCTGCCTCCACGGCCTCCTCAGGGCTCGATCCGTACGGGATCTCCACGTCCACGCGCCGCAGCGCGATCTGCTCGAACCCGGCCGCTCCGAGCACACCCGAGGTCGTGTCGGCGTTGGCCATTGAGAACGGCCCCGGCCCGCAGGTGAGTGCATCACTCTCCTCCGGGTCAATCGGAGGGACGTACCGGTCGACGATCTCCTCGGTCCGGAACATGAATGGATTGTCGGGCTTCTGACGCCAGACGATCATGCACAGCTTGCCGCCCGGTCGCAGCGCTGCGGAGACGTTTCGCATCGCGGCCACCGGGTTGGCGAAGAACATCGTGCCCATGCGGGCGAATGCGTAGTCGTACGGGCCACCGGGAACTTCGGCCTGGACATCGGCGACGCGGAACTCGATGTTGTCCACACCCGCCAGCTCGGACTCTTCGACGGCCTGCGCGATGAAGCGATCGGCGGCGTCGATCCCGACCACAAATCCTTGCGGTCCGACGATCCGCGCAAGTTGTTGCGCAGTATCGCCGAATCCGCAGCCGAGATCGACGACGCGGTCACCCACGGAGGGGGGATCCAGGGCGAGTGCGTCGTCACTGAAAAGCGTCAGCGCTCCGACGAAGATGTGGCGGTAGTCGTGAAACCGGTCGTACAGAACCGTGTTCCAGGCCTCGGTGGCCTCGGTGTTGTCCAGATAGAGCTTCTCGGCCATGGTCGTTCAGTGTACGAGAATTGACCGCTCGGGGCGTGCGGTCAGTTCTCCCATGTCAGGCGCTCTGGTTCATCACGCATGCGCAGGACGCGCGCGGGGATCCCGCCGACGATCGCGTTGGCCGGAACATCCTTGGTGACGACCGCATTGGTGCCGACGACGGCGCCGTCGCCGATCGTGACGCCACGCAGAATGCATGCGCCGTACCCGATCCAGACGTTGTTTCCTACGCGCACCGGCTTGCTGTAGAGGCCTTGTTTGCGGATCGCCTGCTCGGGATCCGCTGTGATGTGGTCAAAGTCGATGAACATCGCCCGGTCGGCGATGATGCACTCGCGGCCGATCGAGATCTCTTCGTAGGTGCTGAAGGTGATCTCCTCGCCCAGCACCGACTTGCTACCGATGCGGATGAAGCCGCCGTGGGCGCGCAGCTTGGTGCGGTTGCCGACCCAGCACCAGCGATCGAGGTAGACGTGTGCGAGCGGCCCGATCTCGATCTTCACGTCGTTACCGACGAAGCAGAGCCCGTCGGTGTGGATCTTCCCGCCGTACGAGCGGCGGTGGATGACCTTGTGGTTGAACATCCGCATGTAGCTGGCCAGGTAACGCTTGCGGAAGAGGCGGTTCCTGATCATGAAGCGGAGCTTTGTGATCAGACCGCCGCGGAGTGGGGCGGGCGGGTGCATGAAAATCGGGTCGCGGTTCTCGAATTCACTCATCTGCGATGGGAACTCTAGGACCGACGGTGCGCATACCATCGTCCGGCAATGAAGACCGGCACAGCACACGAACTCGCGGAGAAGCTCGTCGCAGGCGACAAGCGCGCGCTCGCACGAGCGATCACGCTCGTTGAGAACAACGATTCGATCGGCTGGGAACTGGTCAAAGAGGTCTATGCCGACACCGGCAACGCCAAGATGGTCGGCCTCACCGGCCCGCCCGGGGTGGGCAAGTCAACGCTGATCGGCGCGCTGGTCAGACAACTGCGTGCCCGCGACGAGACGGTCGCCGTCCTTTCGATCGATCCGTCGAGCCCGTTCACGCACGGCGCCCTGCTGGGCGATCGCATCCGCCTGACCGAACACTTTCTCGACCCGGGCGTCTTCATCCGCTCGATGGCCAACCGCGGAGCGCTCGGCGGACTCTCCGAGGCGACGCTTCAGGCGGCGCTGCTGATGGACGCCGCAGGCCGCGACAACGTCTTGATCGAGACCGTCGGCGTCGGTCAGGCCGAGGTTGACGTGATGGATCACGCCGACACGATCGTGCTGGCGCTGATGCCGGGCAGCGGCGACAGCGTTCAGGCATTGAAGGCCGGCGTGATGGAGATCCCCGACGTGATCGTCGTGAACAAGGCCGATCACCCGATGACCGACACGCTCATCCGCGAGATCCGGGGCGTGCTCGCGCTGGGTCACGCGGTCGACGGCTGGACTCCGCCGGTCGTGCAGACGCAGGCCGCGCACGGGATCGGCATCGAGGAGCTGCTCGCCGCGATCGACGCGCACCGCGCGCACATCATCGAGCAGGGCACGCTGGCCGGGCGCCGCCGGCGCAACCTGCGCAACGAAGTGATGGAACTGGCGACGATCAGCCTGCGCCGTGAGCTCGAAGAATCAACTGCCTCAGACCCCGAGATCCAGGCTCTGCTCGATCAGGTCGTCGAGCGCAAGCTGGACCCGGGAAGCGCGGCGCGTGAGATACTCCGTCGCCGGGTAGGAGACGAGTAACGCATGCCGGCAATCCTCTACAGAATCGTCAGACTCGCCTGGCGCTATCGCCGGGTCATTGCACTTGGACTGACGGTGTTTGTCGGTCTCTGGGAGAAGCATCGCCACCGGCTGCCGGCCCAGCTTCAGAAGATCGATCCGCCGAAGCGCTTCTCGAATTCGTCAGAGAGCCGTCCAGCCGACGCGGGTGGCCGATCGAGCCGACTTCGGAAACGTCGCGGCTGAACGGCAGGCTCACGGTCCAGCGGATCACGTGGTTGCGCAGTCGCTGTCGGTGTCAGTCCTGGTCTTGTCCAGGCCGGCCTGCGTCTCGCAGCGGTTGGATGCGCTGTCGCGGTCACCGTCGAGCCTTGCCTGGCGGTCGCCGTGGCCGCGGTGGGCGCCGGCCGAGCCGACGACAATCGCCATCCCGGTGAGTGCGAGGGCCAGTACGGCGATCAGTTTGAATTTCTGTGTGGAATGCATCGCGTACGTGTCTCCGTCTACGAATTTTGGGCTTGGGCGTCCTGCCTCACCGGTCGATAGTTGAAGACGACGGCCCGCGCAAAAGTCCCGCGCGACATGCAGATTCAGCAAGTTCTCAGGTTCGTGTGGGACTTTTTGCGTGCAACGGCGTCTATAAGAACTGAAGGCTCTTGGAGGCATCCACCACATACGAACCGCTGTCGCAGCACCCCTCCGCGACGCGGCTGATGAACGCCCAGCCCGACGCGGTGCTCTGCCGCCTGGCGGCGCGCGGAAATGTCGGCGCATACGACGCGATCTACCAGCGCTATCGCCAGCCGGTTTTCGCTTTCGTCTTTCACATGCTTGGTCGCGCAGATGGCACCGAGGATGCAGAGGACATCGCACAGGACGTTTTCACCCGGGCCTTCGCCGGCATTCGTGAACAACGCGTCGACGGCGCTTTCCGCGGCTGGCTCTTCACGATCGCGCGCAACCGCACCTTTGATGTGATCCGCGGTGGCAGGCAGAAGGTCGTCTCGCTCGACGCTGAGCACGCGGAACCACCGATCGCGCCGCAGGAGGATCAACCGGCCGAGCAGGCCGAGCAACGCGCCGAGTTCGCCTGGCTCATGACCGCCGTGGCCGAGCTCCCGGAGCGCCAGCGCGAAGCACTGCTGCTGCGCGAGATGGGCGGGTTCTCTCACGAACGGATCGCCGAAGAGCTGGGCACGAGCATCTCCGCGACCAAGAAATTGATCAGCCGCGGGCGCGACGGGGTGGGCGCAGCGGCGGCCAGCGTCGGCTACCGACGTCTACCGCGCAGGCGCCTCGGGCGCGACCTCGCGATGGCGGCCCCGATCGTCCCGATATCGATCTCGCTGGCCTCGCTCGGCATCACCGGCGGAGCTGCGGCGGGCGGCGCTGTCGCAGGCGGCGCGCTTGCCGGCGGCGGCGCAGCGGTCGGCGGCAAGGCTGCGGCCACCGTGCTCACGTTGCTTGCCATCGGTGGCGGCGCGCTTGCGGTTGAGCATGAGGCATCCACCAGCCAGAAGCCGCAGGCGGCCGAACAACGCCAGGCAGTCGCCGGTCCCGTGAAGACTGAACGGGTGGCGACGCAGCAGATCGGCGGTGGGCCCGGTTCGCCGATCGGAGCAAACGATGACGATCGCGGGCGCGGCGACGACTCGGACCCGGGTTCAGAGAACGAAGACCGCAGGGCTGGCGACGATTCAACCCGTCGCGGATCAAGCGGCAAGCGCGTCGACGAGCGCGAGGATCTCGAGGATGACCGCAGCGGAAGCAGTGGGGGCAACTCCGGACCCGGCCCGGGCTCTGACGACGAAGTCGCATTCGAGGAGTCCTCGGGAGATGGCGGCGGATCCGAGGAGAGTGGCAAGGACTCGGATTCCTCGGGTTCGGGCTCAGGCTCAGGCGAAGATCCTCAAGCCCCTGAAGCCGACGCCGTCGCGAACGAGCCCGAGGACTAGCTGAAAGTGCGGCCGGAACGGAAGCGCGAGTCCGTCGCGCCGCCGTCCCGAGTGGAACCGACCGCTACCTGACCAGCGTCACTTCGACGAACTTTCCGCGCCCTGTGCGTGTTCTGTGCACCTCGGCGTCCGCACAAGGTCCGTCACGGTGCCGCGAACCGTCAGCACAAGCACGCCGTCCGCGCGGAGCTTCGATTCGGCGCGATCGGTGGCGCCGTCGGCGTCACGGTTGCCCTGGTCCTTCTTGGTTGAGAGATCGTGCGACTTCTCCCATGCGTCCGGAATGCCGTTGCCATTCTTGTCTTTCGGTGCTGCAGAGGCCTGGGCGGCGAAGACAGCGACTGCAAGCAGTAGTAGCGTCAGCATCGAAGCCAGTTTCGTGGTGTTCTTACGTTGCATGGTCAAGTTTCTCCGTAAATGTTTGCCGGGCTTCAACATCGCCGGACAATCAGCCTGAAGTCGCGCGTCACCGAGGGTGTCACGCGCGGCCGGAGAAAGTGGACGAATATTGCAGTGACACCCCTGATTGGGCGATACGTCAGTTAGAGAAGGATGGAAGCTTCACCAACGCACGAACACCGCCTGGTTCCGCCGGGCGCAGTCAGCGGCCGTCTGCTTTCTATGCAGCCGGACGCAGTTCTCTGCAGGCTCTGCGCCCGCGGAAGCGATGACGCGTTCGCGGCGTTACACGCGAGGTACAGCCAGCAGGTCTTCGCGTTCGTCTTCCACCTCCTCAATCGCCCGGGCTCCGTGGACGACGCTGAGGACCTGACCCAGGAGATTCTCGGAAAGGCATTCTCGAACATGAGTAATCGCCGCGAGGAGGGGCCCTTCAAGGCATGGCTCTTCCGGATCGCCCGCAACCACACGTTTGACCACATCCGTGCTCGTCGTCCGAGTCCGGCGTCTTTCGACGACCCGGACTTCCACGAGGAGCCCTCCAACGTCGTCAGCCTGCATCAACAGGTCGAACGCCGGTCCGAGATGGACTGGCTGCTCGCAGCGATGGGCCGACTGCCCGATCGCCAGCGCGAAGCCCTTGTGCTGCGCGAGCTCGGCGGCATGTCCTACGACGAGATCGGCGAGACCCTTGAGACCACGCCCGAAGGTGTGAAGCAACTGATCAAGCGTGGCCGCGCAAATGTCACCGAGGCGGCCGAGGCCAGCGGACATCGCACCAAGAAACTCGGTCGCGATCTGGCGATGGCAGCTCCGATCGTCACAATCTCCTGGCTCGGCGCCGGGGCGGGCAACGCAAGCGCGGCCGCAGCCACCGGTTCTGCAGTCGCAGGAGCTGCCGCAGCCACAGGCGGCGCTGCGGCGACCGGCTCAGCAGTGGCCGGCGGCACCGGTCTGGCGGTCATCGGCGGGAAGACTGCGGCGACGATCCTTGCAGTGGTCGCCGTCGGCTCCGGAAGCGTTGTGATCGGCGAGAAGGTCGTTTCCGAACGATCAAACAGCGACACGCCGGCCGAATCTGTTTCCAGCAAGAGCGCAAGCACGCTGGTCGTCCCGGCTCAGTCACTCGTGGTGGGAGAACAGGCGGCCGAGCGCGCGAAGGCGAACAAGATTGCGGCCGACAAGCGCCGCGAGCGTGCGCAGGGGCGACGCGCGAAGGCCCGTGCCAAGCGCGCGGCGGCCAAGCGATCTGCGGCCGCAAAGGCTAAGGCCAAGGGCGCCGCCGGCCGTGCGAACGGCTCGACGAAATCTTCCAGCGGCGGTAATTCCTCCAGCGGAGGATCCTCCAACAGCAACTCGGGATCGACCAGACCGGCCGCCGGCAACAGCACTGGTGGAAGCGGATCCGGCAGCCCGGGTGGCTCCGGACAGTCGACAACTCAGGGCGGCGGCAACGGCTCCGCCAACTCGAACGCCGGCGGCAGGTCGAAAGAGTGAGCCGCCGGGCCTAGCCCTCGCCGTGCTCGCGCGCCAGCTCGATCAGCAGGCGCGTCCCGAATCCACTCGCGCCGCTGCCGACGTAGCTGCGGCCGAGGTCCCAGGCGGTGCCGGCGATGTCGAGGTGCGTCCACGGGGTGTCTCCGACGAAGTTCTTCAGGAACTCGGCCGCGGTGATCGATGAACCCTTGCGCGAACCCGGCGCATTTGAGATGTCCGCGTACTTGCCCTTGATCAGGTCGGCGAACTCCGGGTGAAGCGGGAGGCGGTGGCCGAGCTCGCCGGTCAGATCGCCTGCAGCTTCAACAGCGGCCGCCCATTCGTCGTCGTTGCTGAAGATGCCGGCGTAGGTGCTGCCGAGCGCGACGATGATCGCGCCGGTCAGCGTGGCGAGGTTCACGATGCGCTCAGCGCCAAGCTCCACGCAGTAGGTCAGCGCGTCGGCGAGGATCAGGCGGCCCTCGGCGTCCGTGTTGTCGATCTCGATCGTCTTGCCGTTCAGGGCGGTGACGATGTCACCGGGCTTCGTGGCCCTGCCGCCGGGCATGTTCTCCGTCGAGGGCACGATCGAGATCAGATTGATCGGCAGGCCGAGCTGAGCGATCGCCGCCGTGGCCTCGAGCACTGCTGCGCCGCCCGACATGTCGAATTTCATCTCTTCCATCTTGCCCGAGGGCTTCAGCGAGATGCCGCCGGTGTCAAAGGTGACGGCCTTACCGACGAAGCCGAGAGTCGGCCCGCTCGCGCCGGCGCCGTTGTAGCGCAGCACGATCAAGCGGGGCTCTTCAGGCGTGCCCTTGGCGACTGCGGCGAACGCGCCCATGCCCTTGTTCTCGATCCATTCACGGTCGTGGATCTCGAACTCGAGGTTGTGCTCCGCGGCAATCGCGGCAGCGCGGTCAGCGAGGTAGGAGGGGGTGGCGACGTTCGAAGGCTGGTTCTGCAGATCGCGGGCGCGGTTGGCTGCGTCGGCCGCGACCTTGCCGAGCGCCACGCGCTCTTCAAGCCCGTCGCCGACGAACTCGATCGACGTGATCCCGACGTCGTCGTCATCATCATCGTCGTCGGACTTGCTCTTGTACGAGTCGAACACGTAGTTCTTCAAGATCGCGCCTTCGGCGAACGCGCCGGCGCTCGCTCCGTCAGCCGCGCCGTCGGGCAGCAACACCGCGAGCGAGTGGGCCGAGAGGGCCTTTGCGCCGCCGAGCGCGACGGCACCAGCCACGCGCGCCCGCTCGGTGGTGAAGTCGTCCTTCTTGCCGAGTCCGACCGTCACGTAGCGGGCGCTGTGCGAGCGCACGACGCCGGTCGACTTGTGGCCGGCCTTTATCTCACCGGTCTCGACGAGCTTGTCGATCGACTCGATGCCGCTCTCCTGTCCGTCGAAGAGACCGACCACGCGGGTGTCTGCGGAGGTTTCGGCGAGCTCGCCCTGGCGCGTGGTGACTTCGATGGTCTGAGGCATGGAGGGCAGATTATCCCCACCGGCGCTAAGGTTTCCAATACGCACGAACGGTCGTGCGCGAAGCCGTCACTACCCTTTCAGCAGACGGCGCTGGTTGAAGATTCGCCCGCCCACACCACCGCACCAGACCTCTTCTCATCTCCATCACTGCCACTTTCAAAAGGAAGTCGTAAATCTCATGGCCAAGACAGTCATTCTCGGATCAGCTCGTACCCCGGTCGGCAAGCTCGGCGGAGGCCTCGCCTCGCTGAAGGCAGTCGAGCTCGGAGGTATCGCCATCGAAGCAGCGCTCGAGCGCGCTGACGTCTCTGGCGACCAGGTCGACCACGTCGTGATGGGCAACGTCCTGCAGGCCGGCGTCGGTCAGATCCCGTCGCGCCAGGCCCAGATCAAGGGCGGCATCCCGAAGGAAGTTTCCAGCGAGACGATCAACAAGGTCTGCGCCTCCGGCATGCGCGCAGTCGGAATGCTCGACACCGCAATCCGCGCCGGTGACATCGAGGTCGGCGTCGGCGGCGGCATGGAGAGCATGAGCAATGCGCCGTACATCCTCCCGCAGGCCCGCTTCGGATACCGCATGGGCGATGGCAAGATGATCGACGCAATGCTCAACGACGGTCTCACCAACCCGTTCTCGGGCAAGCACATGGCTCACGAGGCCAGCGAGGTCGCGGCCGAGATCGAGATGACCCGCGCCGACATGGACCGCTGGTCGGTCCGTTCGCACGAGCTCACGGTCAAGGCCAACGACGAAGGCAAGCTGCCCGAAGAGATCGTCGCCGTGACGATCAAGGGCCGCAAGGGCGACACGGTCGTCGAGACCGACGAGTCAGTCCGCCCGGACACCACCCTCGAAGGCCTCTCCAAGCTGAAGCCGATCTTCATGGAAGACGGCACCCACACCGCCGGAAACGCCCCGGGCGTCAACGACGGCGGCGGTGCGATCGTCGTCGCGTCTGACGAATGGGCCGAGGCCAACGGCAAGACTCCGCTGGCAACAATCGTCGCCCAGGCCTCGATCGCCGACGACTTCGCGTACCTCGCCCGCACACCTGCCAAGGCCTCGATCGCCGCGCTCGACAAGATCGGCAAGACCCCGGCAGACGTCGACCTCTGGGAAATCAACGAGGCATTCGCCTCGGTCACCCTGAACTCGATCCGCATGCTCGACATCGACGAGGAGAAGGTCAACGTCAATGGCGGCGCAGTCGCGATCGGTCACCCGATCGGTGCCTCCGGCGCACGCATCATCGGCACGCTCGTGCACGAGCTTCGTCGCCGCGGCGGCGGACTCGGCGTTGCCGCGATCTGCTCCGGCGGTGGCCAGGGCGACGCGGTCGTCGTTGAAGTCGCAGGGGCGTAGTCAGGCTCTGACCAGATGTGCGTGGGGTGAAAGGCCTCACGCACAAAAAGGTCGTCATCGCGATGACGTGCATCGTCGTCGAGTTTCTGACGATGGTTCTCCTTCCGATCCCCGCAAAAAAATGGGTCTTCTGAACGACACGCAACTCACGATCTACGAGAAGCCGACCTGCACGACCTGCAAGAAGACGGTCGCGCTGCTGAACGATCAGGGCATCGACTTCGAGAGCGTCAACTACTTCATCGACGAACTCAGCGCGGCGAAAATCGCCGAGCTGCTCGACAAGGCCGGGATCACTCCGCGCGAGCTGCTGCGCAAACGTTCTGCTGCGTACAAGGAGCTGGGTCTGGCTGATTCCGATCATACGGACCTTGAGCTGATCCAGTTGATGGCGGAACACCCCGAGTTGATTGAGCGCCCGATCGCGGAGAAGGGCGGCAAGGCTGTGCTCTGCCGACCGATCGAAAGAATTCACGAAATCCTCTGACGCCGTAGGTAGGTTTCCCGCACCATGGTCACCCGTTCTGTACGGACCGCTTTCTTGACCGTGCTTTTGCTGGCCGGCTGCGTGTCCGCTTCCGGTGCAGCTCCAGCGCTCGACACGACCTTCGGCGGCGGCGTGATCACACCGAAGGTCTTCCCGAATGGCAAGTCACTCCAAGTCGCTCGCGACGCGGTGATCCAGACAGACGGAAAAGTCCTCGTGGCGATGGCGCTGTCAGTCAAGTACGGGCGGCGTGCCGAGCGACCCGTGCTCCGGTACAACCGCGACGGCACAATCGATCGCAGCTACGGAAAGAACGGTGCCGCATGGCTCGGCGTGCCCGGCCAGAAATACGTCGGGCTGACCGGAATCGGCATACAGACAGTCGGCAAGGCGATCGTCCACGGCGGCATGGCCAACACGCGGACCGGGCTGGACGCGTATTTCGTGGCGCGGCTGACGCGCTCGGGAAAGCTCGACAGCAGTTTCGGGCGCAGCGGCGTGACAAGGCTGTCAGCCGGCCACTCGCGAGCGCGCGAAATCCTCGGGACCCACTCGCTCGCCGACGGACGAACGATCGTCGCCATGAATCAGTCTCGCGAGAACGACCACACGCTCGATCTCGTGCGTCTGAAGCAGAACGGTCGCGTCGATCGAGGCTATGGCGACCGCGGCATCAAGTCGTTTGACCTCGCCCACGGCCGCCTGTTCCCCGAGTTCGCCGACATCGCGATTGTCGGTGACGAGGCGTTTGTTCTTGTCAACCCGGACGTGGAGACGAGTCGCCATCCCTGCAAGCTGATCAAAATCGCGATCACTTCGAATGGCGGGCGCGTCAAGCGGTTTGGCACAAACGGCGGCGTCGCGATCGCCGCCTCCAAGCCGGCCGACAATGTGGATTGCCGACGACTCGCCCCGACAGGCGACGGTGGGGTCGCCGTCGTCGGTTCCGTCTCGTTCAACAACTTCGACGGTACGTCTGCCGGTGTTGTGTACAAGTTCCGCGCCGACGGGTCACGCGATTCGGCATTCGGCGTGGGCGGACGATTTCAGGGTCTCGACCAGGACGATTTCGCCGGTATCGCGGCGCTTCCGAACGGCGACTACCTGATCGCCGGAGCGCGCGACGACCCTGAAGGCTCCCCCGCTTCATTGGGCGGAATTGCCTTGCGGCTCGATGCAAGTGGCGGTCTGCACGACCTGCTCGCCGCGAGCACGTTGCCCAGGACGGCCAAGTCTCACCTGTCCAACTTTGATCACGGCCCCGCCGGAACCGTTGCGGTCTACTCCCGGTACAGCAACTCAGGCGAAGTCGGAGCCCGTATCGCCGTCTTCACGAACTAGACTCCGTGCCGATTCGCTGAACGCTTGACAAGCGAGTTTCAACTGCTGGTGGCCGCACGGCACCAGCCGGACGCGCATAATCGGAGTCAGATGAAACCCCCACCAGAGACGCTCACCGACGGGAAGGCCGTTCGCCGTGACGACGGCCAGGAGCGCACCCCGCAGGGCGAGCTGCTCACCACGATTTCGGGCGAGCCGGTCAAGCCGCTCTACAGGCCGGAAGATGTCGACGTCGATTACGAGCGCGACCTGGGCGACCCGGGTGAGTTCCCGTACACCCGCGGCCCCTACGAGACGATGCACCGTGGCCGCATGTTCACGATGCGCCAGTTCGCGGGCTTCGGCACCGCCGAAGAGACCAACGAGCGCTTCCGCTATCTGCTCGCCCACGGCCAGACGGGGCTCTCGACTGCTTACGACATGCCGTCGCTGATGGGCCATGACAGCGACGACGGGCGCTCGCTCGGCGAGGTCGGCCGCGAGGGCGTCGCGATCGACACGCTCGATGACATGGAGACGCTCTTCCGGGGGATTCCGCTCGACGAGGTCAGCACCTCGATGACGATCAACGCACCGGCGGCGATCATGCTCGCCTTCTACGTCGCCGCCGCAGAGCGCAAGGGCGTCCCGCCCGAGAAGCTCGCCGGCACTTTCCAGACCGACATCCTCAAGGAGTACATCGCGCAGAAGGAGTGGTGCTTCCCGATCGACCACGCAATGCGGTTGGTGACGGACCTGATCGAGTACTGCACCCGCGAGATGCCGTTGATGCACCCCGTTTCGATCAGCGGATACCACATTCGCGAAGCGGGATCGACGGCTCAGCAGGAGCTCGCATTCACGCTGGCCGATGGATTTGCCTACGTGAAGGCTGGCATCGAGCGCGGCCTTGATGTGGACGATTTCGCCCCGCGCCTGTCGTTCTTCTTCAACGCGCAGATCGAGTTCTTCGAGGAGATCGCCAAGTACCGCGCCGCGCGTCGCATCTGGGCGCGCGAACTGCGCGACACGTATGGCGCGAAGAATCCGAAGTCGATGCTGATGCGCTTCCACACGCAGACGGCCGGCGTGTCGTTGACGGCGCAGCAGCCCGAGGTCAATCACATCCGAACGGCGATCGAGGCCCTGGCAGGAGTGCTCGGCGGCACACAGTCTCTGCACACCAATTCATTCGATGAGGCGCTGGCGCTGCCGACTGAGAACGCGGCCCGGATCGCCCTGCGCACCCAACAGGTGATCGCGCACGAGACCGGCGTCACCCGCGTGGCCGATCCGCTCGGTGGCAGCTACTACGTCGAGACTTTGACAAACGAGATGGAAGCCGCCGCCTACGACTACTTCCGCAGGATCGACGAACTGGGCGGAATCGTCGAGTCGATCAAGCGAGGATTCCCGCAGCGCGAGATCGCCGACGCCGCGTTCAGGTACCAGCAGGAGGTCGACGCAGGTGAGCGCATAGTGGTGGGCGTGAACAAGTACCAGCTTGAGACCGATGATTCGCCTGAAATCCTGCGGATTTCAGCGGAGCTCGAGCGCAAACAGGTCGATCGGGTCCAGGCGGTTCGCACCACGCGCGACGCGGCGGCTGTCGAAGAGTCGTTGAAGGCGCTGCGGGCCGCAGCAGCGACGGATCAGAACCTGCTCTATCCGATTCTCGACTGCGCCCGACTGATGGCAACCGAAGGCGAAATGGTCCTCGCACTGCAGGACGTTTTCGGCACGTATCGCGAGGTTCCGGTCTTCTGATCGGACGAAGTCCCGGCGCGGTTACGTAACCTCCGCTGCCAGTGCTGATCGCTTCAACCTCATCTGCCGCAACCTCTTCGGGCGCTTCTGCTCCGACCTGGCTGTGGATCGGCTTCGCCGTCGCGGTCGTCTTCTTCCTCTTTCTCGACCTTTTCGTCTTCCACAAGGGTGCGCACAAAGTAGGCATCAAGGAGGCCCTGTGGGCGAACGTGCTCTGGGTTGCGATCGGCCTCGGTTTCGGCCTCGTCGTGCTGTGGGAGCTCGGCAGCACCAGCGCCAGCGAGTACTACGCCGGCTACCTGCTCGAGCGGGCGCTGTCGGTTGACAACGTCTTCGTCTTCGCGGTCATCTTCGCCTACTTCAAGGTCCCGGCAAAACTGCAGAACGGCGTGCTCTTCTGGGGATTGATCATGGCGCTGTTCATGCGCGCCGGGTTCATCCTCGCGGGTTCCGAGCTGATCGAGAAGTACGACTGGGTCATCTACTTCTTCGGAATCCTGCTGATCGCCACCGGTATCCGCATGGCGACCCACGACGTCGGCGAGACAGACCCGTCGAAGAACCTCGCCCTGCGCTTCCTGCGCAAGTTGATGCCGGTCAGCCACGAGTTCCACGGTGAGAAGTACTTCATCAAGCCCGAGGACGTGGGCGCGCATGAAGAGTTCGATGCAGGTCGCAAGCCCGGCCAGAAGGGCGTCTTCGGTGTACTCGTCGCGACTCCGCTCGCCGCGGCGATTCTCGTCGTGGCAGCGACGGACCTCGTATTCGCGATCGACTCAATCCCTGCGATCTTCGCGATCACGAGCGACAAGTTCATCATCTACACCTCGAACGCGTTCGCGCTGCTGGGTATGCGCGCGCTCTACTTCCTGCTCGCCGACGCGATGGACCGCTTCATCTATCTGCAGATGGGCCTCGCCGTCGTCCTCGTTTTCGTCGGCGTCAAGTTCATGATCAGCGAGATCTACCACGTGGCGATCGGCGCGTCGCTCGGATTCATCGTGCTCGCCGCAGGTGGCTCGATCGTCTGGTCGCTGCTGGCCACGCGCGGCATGGAGCCCCTGCTTCCGGGTGAGCCGGAAGAGAACCTCGAGCGCGAGCCGCACTCGAAGGATCTGCCGAACCCGCCGCGCGACTGACGCAATCGCCGCACAGCGGCGTTCCCAGCGAATCCGAGGGTTTTCTCAGGAAGCTCCAAGCCGGGTCCACCCGGGGGCGGCCGGGGCGGACCGCCTCAGGGCGGCCAACAGGGCACCAACTGGCAACAGCGGCCGACTCATGCGCGGCGCGGCTAGTCTTTCGCCGCGCATGAGCGATTCCGCAACAGGCAAAAAGATCCGCGTCGTCGTGGCCAAGCCCGGCCTCGACGGACACGACCGCGGCGCCAAGATCATTGCCCGCGCGCTACGCGACGCCGGCATGGAGGTCATCTACACGGGCCTCCACCAGACGCCCGAGCAGATCGTCGAGACCGCGCTTCAGGAAGACGCCGACGCGATCGGCCTTTCGATCCTCTCCGGCGCCCACATGACGCTGGTGCCGAAGATCATGAAGCTGCTCTCTGAAGAAGACGCCAGCGACATCCTCGTGTGCGTGGGCGGCACAATTCCGTCTGACGACATTGAGCCGTTGAAGGAACTCGGGGTTGCCGGAATCTTCACGCCTGGGTCGCCGACGACTGACATCGTTGACTTCATCACCGGGGCTGTTGCGGCGTAGGTGGCTGCTGCCGATCAACGGCCCCCGGGCGCCGTTGACGGGAATTCGTAACGTCTTTTCAAGCGGTTTCCTTTCCGGGCCCCCGCCGCGTGGGGCGGAAGCAAGGATGTTTCCACCCACACACGGCGTTCTCCGCGCGAAACTCCGCGCGAACCTTCTGCTCAGCAGGGCTACGAGGGATACAAACAATCCGCGCTAAGTAACTATTGAGTCACTTAGCCGATCCGGATACCAGGTATCCGCCCGTCGCCACCCGCATGAACGTTCGTAAACCCGCTACCTTTCACCCGCGCGTATCCGACCGTCTGGAACGCGACCACACAAGCTTTCTTCCCACTCGAGAGCTCTCTTTTGTTCTGGATCCCAACCCAGAGCCCAATTGTTGTCATGACCACCAATCCGTCCGTGCCCAGTTACGGCCGAACCCCTAACAGGAGGACATCTTGAAGATCGCCGTCCTTGTCAAGGAGGTTCCGGACGCCGCAGTCGAAAAGCGCCTCGATTCAAACACGAAGCGCATCGACCGTTCCGGCGAGAAGAACCTCAACCCATTCGACACGCACGCCCTCGAGGCCGCGGTGCAGCTCAAAGAAGGCGGCGCTCCGGTTGAGGAAATCGTTGCGGTCACCATGGGACCCGACTCATCCGTCCGCACGCTGCACAAGGCAGTGTCACTGGGCGCAAACCGTTCGATCCAGCTGACCGACGACGCCCTCGCAGGCTCAGACGTCAACGCCACCGGCTACGCACTGGCAAAGGTGCTCGAGTCAGAGGCACCCGACCTCGTCCTCCTGGGACAGCAGTCGGACGACGGCGAGAACTACACGATCGGCGCAGTTGTCGCTGACCACCTGCAGTTCCCGTCACTGACCCAGGTCGTCGACCTCAAGCTCGAGGGCACGACGCTGACCATGAAGCGCCAGGCTGAGTACGGCTACGACACGGTCCAGGTTGACCTGCCGGCAGTCATCTCCGTCGGTGACGCGCTCAACGAGCCGCGCTACCCGTCGCTCAAGGACATCATGGGCGCCAAGAAGAAGCCGCTTGACACCAAGTCGGCTGCGGACGTCGGAATCGACCCCGCACAGGTCGGAGAGGCCGGTTCCAAGACCGAAGTCCTCGCGATCAACCCCCCGCCGGCGAAGGAAGCCGGCGAGCTCATCGAGGACGCAGACTCGGACGTCGACGCAACCGTCGCGCGCATCGTGTCCTTCCTCGAAGAAAGGAAGCTGATCTAAATGGCAGGCATCATCGTTTACGTCCTGGGTAAGGACGGCGAATTCAACAAGAACTCGCTCGGCGCAATCTCCAAGGCAGCGCAGCTGGCCGGCGAGATCGGCGGAGAGGCGAGCGCAGTGGTCGTCGGCGAGAGCTTTGACGACGCGAAGCTTGCCGAGCTCGGCAAGTACGGCGCCGCGAAGGTCTACAAGGTCACCGGTCCCGAGGGCGTTGCCCAGCCGGTCGTCGACGCGATCGAGAAGATCGCCGGCGAGAACGACATCAAGTACGCGCTGTTCGGCGGAGGCCTGCTCGGCTTCGAGATCGGTGCTGGACTGACCGCTCGCCTGAACTGGGGCGTCACTGCTGAAGCCACAGGCATTCGTGCCGAGGGTGGAAAGCTGATCGTCGAGCGCCCGGTCCTGCAGGACTCAGCCATCGTCGACGTCGCCTACAAGGGCGACGGCGGGGTGATCGTCTCGCGTCTGAACGCATTCGAGCCCAACGACGGGGTCGGCGCAGCCGGTGAAGTCGTCGACACCCCGGTGGACTTCAAGGAGCACTCACTGCGCGCCAAGCTGGTCGCACGTGGTGTGCAGGAAGGCGCCGACGTCAACATCGAGGACGCCGACGTCATCATCGCCGGAGGCCGTGGCCTCGGCGAGGCAGCGAACTTCTCGCTCGCCGATGACCTCGCTGCATCACTCGGTGGCACCGTCGCCGCAACCCGCGCCGTCGTCGACGCCGGCTGGTTCCCGTACGCGGGCCAGATCGGTCAGACCGGTAAGACCGTTGCACCGAAGCTGTACCTCGCACTGGGAATCTCCGGCGCGATCCAGCACAAGGTCGGTATGCAGGCATCAGAGAACATCGTCGCGATCAACAAGGACCCGAACGCGCCGATCTTCGAGTTCAGCGACCTTGGTGTCGTGGGAGACCTCCACACCATCGCGCCGAAGCTCACTGAGGCCATCAAGGCGAAGAAGGGCTGATCGGATGTCCGGTCACGGCGTAAAGCCTTCCGACTACCCGCCACCTGTGGATCAGGTGGCGGAGTACGTCGGACAGCCCACCGATCCAGAGGACGAGCGGATCGAAGTTGGCATCTGCGTAGTCGGCGGTGGACCCGCCGGCCTCGCAGCCGCCATCAAGATCATGCAGATCCTCGAGAAAGACCCTGAGCTGCTCGAGTCGCTCGGCGAGGTCCCTGTCGCCGTGATCGAAAAGGGCAAGGCCTGCGGAGCGCACACGCTCTCGGGCGCGAACATGCGTCCGAGCGCGATGCGCGAGCTCTTCCCGGACCTTCCCGAGTCCGACTGGCCGGTGTACGGCGAAGTCCACAAGGACTCCACCTACCTGCTCACCAAGAAGCGCAAGCTCAAGCTCATGCCGCCCCCGCCGAACTTCAAGAACCACGGAAACTTCGTCACCTCGGTGGCCGAGCTCTCCCGTTGGCTCGCGGAGAAGGCGGAAGAGATGGGCGTCTACGTCCTCACCGAGACCTCAGCGATGAAGCTGCTGGTCGAGGAGGGCAAGGTCGTCGGTGTCCGCACCGGAGCCCGCGGTCAGGATCGTGACGGCAACCCGATGGGCAACTTCGAGCCCGGCGTCGACGTCGTCGCCAAGGCGACGATCATCGCCGAAGGCACGATCGGCCACCTCACGATGGCTGCCCAGGAATTCTTCGACATCGCCCCCGAGCAGCCGCAGCGTTACGAGCTGGGCGTGAAGGAAGTCTGGGAAGTCAAGGAGCCGCTCGATCAGGTCATCCACACGATGGGCTGGCCGCTGCGCAAGGGTGCTCGCTACAACGAGTTCGGTGGATCGTTCATCTACCCGATGGGCGAGGACAAGGTCTGCATCGGAATGGTCATCGGCCTCGACTACACCGACGCCACGCTCTCCTGCCACGACCTGCTCCAGCAGTTCAAGACGCACCCGCTGCCGAAGAAGATCCTCGAAGGCGGCAAGCGCGTCGCCTGGGGCGCCAAGACGATCCCGTCCGGCGGCTGGTTCTCGATGCCGAAATCACTTTCGGTTCCGGGCGCAGTCATCACCGGAGACGCTGGTGGAATGGTCAACGTCCCGTACCTAAAGGGCATCCACTACGCAATGCATTCGGGCATCTACGCGGCAGAGGTCATCACCGAGCAGATCAAGAACGGCTCGTCTGACTTCGCCGAGTACGACAAGAAGGTCCAGGGCGGAATCATCGGCGACGAGCTCTACACCGAGCGCAACATGCGTCAGGTGTTCAGCAAGGGATTCTTTGTCGGCGGTGCACTGGCATCGTTGGGCACGATCAGCAAGGGCTACCTGCCGTTCGGCAAGTGGATCTCCGTGCCCGACGCGAAAGAGCCGATGTTCATCGGCGACCGCTACGACAAGTATCCGCAGCCCGACAACGAACTCACTTTCAGCAAGCTTGACTCGGTGTTCGGATCCGGTAACGCGACGCGTGACTCGGCTCCCAACCACATCAAGATCCAGACGAACGTCCCGCGCGAAGTTGCGCAGACGTGGGTCTCGCTCTGCCCCGCGCAAGTCTACGAGATCCCGGAAGGCGAGCCCGCCCACGGAAACGTGGAGGTGCACGTCACGCCGTCGAACTGCGTTCAGTGCGGCGCGATCACGGCCAAGGGTGGCCGCTTCACGCCGCCCGAAGGTGGCGACGGTCCGTTGTACCAGATCGTCTGAGTCGCAACACACCCGACTGACACTGAAACGCCCCGCCCAGCGCGGGGCGTTTTTGTTCAACCGTGCAAAACTTCTGCATGTCTCAGCGGTTAGTAGTTCTGATGCACGGTATGCCCCGCCCGCTTCTCAAAACGCTCACGCTCGCCTTCGCGCTCGCGCTCGCCGCGACGGCGCAGGCTTCTGCCGCAGATGTGGTGATCAGCACCACGCCTGACGGTCGCGCTGCTGCGTTTGCCAAGAGCGCCAGGCCTCCGGCATCGGTGAAGGTGCGCACGTGTCGCAGCGGTGCCTACTACGACAATCGCCTGATCACGTTCCGTATGCGCATGGGTCGGTTCTCCCACACGAACGAGTCCCAGAACCTTCAGATGAGGTTCGAGGTGCTCCAGCGGTTCAACGAGAACACCCGCTTCAAGAAGCTCAAAGCAGACGGTCTTGGGACCTGGTCAAGCTCCAGCGGCACGGCTTCGATCTATCAACGGGACCTTTCGCTCACCAACATCGAGTCGGCCGCCAGCTACAAAGCCCGCGTCAGCTTCCGTTGGACTGATGCCGACGGCACGGTCCAATGGCGCCGCGTGATCGTCTCCAACCCGTGCAGACAGCGATTCTCGCTCCCGAAGCTGAAGCTCACAAACGTCACGGCCGTGCCGATCGTCGGATCGACCGACCTGCTGCACACGGTGACCGTCGTCAACGACGGGGGATCCGAAGTGGCAAACCTGCCGGTCGGGATCTTCGTCGACTCGCTGGCTCCGGTGATCGCACCGATCGACTCGATCGGTCCGAAGCAGAGCTTTGACGTCGCGATCCGGGTCGCCGCCTGCGCGATCAGCGCCCGCGCCGTGATCGATCCGCTGCGCACGATTGTCCGCATCCGGCAGCGCACAAGGACCCCTTTCCCGATCGCTCGCTGTCGCTGACAGCCGCCCTGCCGCGACCGTCTAAGCTCCGATGGATCATGAAGACTGAGATCCACCCCGAATACCTTGAAGCAAGAGTGACCTGCAGCTGCGGGAACGCTTTCACCACGCGCTCGACCAAATCAGAGCTGCACGTCGAACTCTGCTCAGAGTGCCATCCGTTCTACACCGGCAAGCAGAAGCTCGTCGACACCGGTGGACGCGTAGAACGCTTCCAGCGACGCGCCGCCAAGTCCGCGAAGCGCTAGAGCGCTTCCTGAACTGAGACGCGAATGGCGTCCGACGATGCCCACTCTGAAGGACTGGTCACCGCTCCAGAGCCAGACCGTGCCAACGGGTACTCCGATCGTCACGTTGACGTTGGCTCGGCCGGAGTTCACCACGGCAGCGGCGACCTGACGGCAACTCGCGACGCGCCCGTCGGCGGCCAGGCCGTCATCGAAGGTGTGATGATGCGCGGCATCCGGCACTGGGCCGTTGCCGTGCGCAAAGAAGACGGCACGGTCGACACCGAGGTCCACGACTTCGAGAGCGCCGTCAAGAGCAACCGCTTCTACAAGCTGCCGGTCGTGCGCGGCGTCGTCGCGCTCGTCGAGTCGATGGGCATCGGCATCAAGGCGCTCGGCATCGCTGCCAACAAGCAGCTCGGCGAGGAAGAAGAAGAGATCGGCGGCGCCACGTGGGCGCTCACGGTCGCTTTCTCACTGATCTTCTCCGTCGCGTTCTTCTTTCTGCTCCCGCTCGGAATCATCAGCCTCGTCCAGGGCGACGACGGCAGCTCGGTGCAGTTCGTCCTGTTTGAGAAGCTGCTGCGCATCGCGATCTTCATCGCCTACCTGTGGGTGATCTCGCTTCTGCCCGACCTGCGACGCGTATTCGAATACCACGGCGCAGAGCACAAGGTGATTTTCAACTACGAGTCCGGCCTGCCGCTGACCCCGGAGAACGCGCAGCGCTTCACGCGCTTTCACCCGCGCTGCGGCACGAGCTTCCTGCTGCTGGTCTTCATCGTCTCGATCTTCGTCCTGCTGCCGCTGGGCCGCCCGGACTGGTACATCCTGTTCCCCTCGCGAGTGCTGGCCGTGCCGATCGTCGCCGGCCTCGCCTTCGAGCTGATCAAGATGATCGGCAAGCACCGCACCAAGGGCTGGGCCCGCGCGATCATGTGGCCCGGTCTACAGCTCCAACGCCTGACCACGCGCGAACCGGATCTCGAACAACTCGAGGTCGCGATCGCCTCGCTGGAAGCGGTCCTTGAGAAGGAAGATCCTCGCGAGGCGCTGCAGGACGACGAAATCGGCATGGAGATCGTCGCGTAGGGAGTTCGTCTCGTCGTCGTGGAGGTGGGCCGCTTCGCGGCGGCGGCGATAAAAGGGGAGCGGGGCCAGCGCGGTCGCGTTCACCTGTTACGAAATGCCCAGGGTGTACCCCTCGGGGTCGACCGTTGGAAGTCGTAACGCCTTTTCAAGCCAAATCCTTTCCAAAGCACCGCCCAACCCGGCGGTGCTAAGGAAAACGCCGTCCTTGCCACCCACGCCAACCCACCCCTAGACTCACGCACGCATGATCACCCAACTCCTGGAACAGATTGAGCAGCGCTTCGCCGATGTGCAGGCGCAGATGAGCGACCCCGAAGTGATCAACGATCGGGAGCGCTACGCCGCGGTCGGTCGCGAATACCGCCAGCTTGAACCGGCACATGAACTGGTCGTCGAGTACCGCCGCGCGGAGTCCGACATGGAAGGCGCGAAGGATCTGATCGACGAGGACGCGGAGTTCGCAGAGCTCTACGACACTTCGAAGTCGCGCATCGCTGAGCTGGAAGAAGAGATCCGCATGGCGATGATCGACCGCGACCCCAACGACGACAAGGACGTGATCATCGAGCTGCGTCCGGGCACGGGTGGGGAAGAGGCGGGGAACTTCGCCGGTGATCTCTACCGCATGCTCACGCGCTACGCCGAGCGCCTGAACTTCAAGCCCGAGTTGATCGAAGCCGACGACGGTGGCCACTTCACGCTCGCGATCAAGGGCGACGGCGCCTTCAGCATCTTCAAGTACGAGGGCGGTACGCACCGCGTCCAGCGCGTCCCCGAGACCGAGTCCCAGGGCCGCATCCACACTTCCACGGCGACCGTCGCCGTGATGCCGGAGGCCGACGAAGTTGACGTCCAGATCGACCAGGGCGACCTGCAGATCGACGTCTACCGCAGCTCCGGCCCCGGCGGCCAGTCGGTCAACACCACCGACTCCGCCGTTCGCATCACGCACAAACCGACGGGAGTGGTGGTGTCGATGCAGGACGAGAAGTCGCAGCTGCAGAACCGCGAGAAGGCGATGCGCGTGCTGCGCGCCCGGCTCTTTGAGCGCGCGCTTGGAGAGCAGCACGCGGCCGCAGCCGCCGAGCGCAAGGCGCAGGTCGGTACGGGCGAGCGCTCGGGCAAGATCCGCACCTACAACTTCCCGCAGGGCCGCGTCACCGATCATCGGATCAAGCTCACAGCCCACAACCTCGATGCCGTGCTCGCCGGCGAGCTCGATGAGTTCACCAGCGCGCTGCAGGCGGACGAGAAGCGCCAGATGCTCGAGGCGCAGACCTCCGGGGCATGATCGTGGCCGCAACCTCGTCCCCGGAGCTGACGGCACGGGTTGAGCGGGCCACCCGCACGCTTGAAGAAGCCGGCGTTGAGAACGCCCGGCACGATGCCGAGGTCCTTCTGGCGAGCGCCGCCGGCACAACCCGCTCCTATGTCGTCGTCGGGCTGGTCTCGCCGGACGCCGCCGCGTTTGATCGCTTTGAGCAGTGGATCGCGCGCCGAGCCAATCGCGAGCCACTGCAGTACATCACCGGCAGTGTCGGCTTCCGTCGCATCGAACTCGCCGTCGATGCACGGGCGCTGATCCCGCGGCCGGAGACTGAACTGCTTGTCGCGGTGGCAAAGGTCGATCGCCCGTGCGGGATTCTCGATGTGGCGACGGGCGGGGGGGCCGTCGCGCTCGCGCTCGCAGATGAGCTGCCGGACGCGACGATCACGGCCGCCGACATCTCGGCCGATGCGCTCGATCTTGCTCGCGAGAACGCCGTGGCGACGGGCGCCGCCGATCGTGTCAAGTTCATGCAATCTGATCTGCTCGATTCTGTCGACGGAGTCTTCGACGCGATCACAGCAAACCTCCCGTACGTGATCGCCGGCGACATCGACGGCCTCGAGCCAGAGGTCACAGGCTTTGAGCCGCGCCTCGCGCTGGACGGCGGGGAGGACGGCCTCGACCTTGTGCGCCGACTCGTGACCAGCGCGCCCGCTCAGCTCAAGCCGGGCGGGATGCTTGCTCTGGAGATCGGTGCTGGCCAGGCGGCTGCAACCGAAGAGATCCTCCAGGCCGCCGGGTTCACTTCCACCGAACGGCACAAGGACCTGACCGGGATCGAACGGGTCGTGAGCGGAAGGACTCCGAGTTGAGCAGGATCACAGCAGACTCCGGCGCAGATTTTCAGTCGACGATCGAGCACGGCGAGATCGCGATCTTCCCGACCGACACGCTCTACGGAATCGCCTGCGATCCCGACGATGCCGACGCCGCCGAGCGCATCCACGAGCTCAAGGGCAGGCCGCCGAAGAAGCCTTCGGCCGTGATGTACTTCTCGCTCGAGCGACTGCTTGAGGACGTCGGTGGCGACCTTGATGCCAAGACCCTCAATCTCGTGGAACAGCTCTTTCCGGGACCGTTCACGCTCGTCGTCGCAAACCACGGCAGGCGCTTCCTCCCGGCCTGTGCCGGCACACCCGAGAAACTCGGCCTGCGCGTACCGAAACTGGGCCCGGCGATCGAGCCGCTCGGATCGGTCGAAGTACCGGTCATGCAGACCAGCGCCAACCTCAGCGGCGCGCCCGATGCGACTGCCGTCGAGGACATCGATCCGTCGATCATCGCCGGAGTGGATCTGGTGCTCGACGGAGGTCCGCTGCTTGGCTACGGATCGACAGTTGCCGACGTCTCGGAGCTCGAGTCTGGCCGCTGGCGACTGCTGCGGGCCCAGATGCCCCGCACCAGTGGCCGAATCGCCGAGCTGATCGGGTTCCCGCCGGAATCAGACTGAACGGACGGATCTCGCCCGCAGGGGTTGAGATTTGCGCGCAGCAACCGATAACGGGAGGTACGTGGATCAACGCGCTTCCACGTACCCGTTTTCGGACCAGTCCAGTTCGCAAGCCACCGCATGCAAAATTCGATCGCTCATTACGTTGCACTTGGTTTCGCAATCACCGCTGCGCTGTCGGGACTGACCGGCGCGCGCAAGGCCAGGGGCGGCTTCCGATCGCGCTCAGCAACCATTTATACGTGGGCCGCCATCTGCACTGCTCTGGGCTTCGGGATCGGCATCGCGATCGTCAACGAAGTGGTCTTCCTCGCCGGAGCGTGCCTCGGAATGACCCTCGTCGCGCTCGGGCTGTTGATCCAGTCCAAGGAAGGTGAGGTCTTTGTGAAGATCGCCTCCGAGCAACGCGTTGACGTCATCAGCGGACTGCCGAATGAGCGCCTCTTCTACGAGCGCCTGGATGCCGAACACTCCCGCACCAAGCGAACCAACCAGTGCTACGCGATCGCGGTCTTCGAGATCGACAGCTACAACCTGCTCAGCGAGGCCGACAAGGAGAACGGCATGAAGTTGCTGGCCGAGTCGCTGAACGAGTCGATCCGCAACACGGACACGCTCGGTCGCGTCGGTGACCATCAGGTCGCCGTGCTGCTCGTCGACACGCTCGCCGAGGGCGCGATCATCGGCTGCGATCGCGCCTGCGAGCGCTTCTTCTTCCAGAGCTGCGGCCACAGGGACAACGCGCACGTCACCCGTCCGCTGACCGTCTCGGTCGGCATCGCCGCCTTTGACGACGACACGGTTGACCCGCATCACGTCGTGGACAACTCAAAGCTTGCGCTCAAGCGGCTCCATGACGAGATGGACTCCGGCATCAAGGTCTACGACCGAAACAAGTTCGTACGCCAGATCGAGAACGACCGCGAGACGCTCGACAGCGCCTGAAAACCCCGTGATCGCACGACCTTTTCCGTTGCTACGGTGAAGGCGTGAAGATCGCCATCGCATCAGACCACGCCGGCTTCGAACTCAAGCAGCAGATCGCCGCTGCCCTGCGAGCTGACGGCCACGATGTGAAGGATTTCGGCACGGAATCAGAGGCATCCGTGGACTACCCCGACTTCGCCGAACCGGCGGCGCGTGAAGTCGCCGTCGGTGACGCCGAGCGCGGCGTCCTCGTGTGTGGCAGCGGGGTCGGCGTCTCGATCGTCGCCAACAAGGTCGACGGTGTGCGCGCGGTCAACGCCCACGACGCCGAAGAGGCGGCGATCAGCCGCCAGCACAACGACGCCAACGTCGTCACGCTGGGCGAGCGCACCACAGCGCCGGACGCCGCGATCGAAATCGTCAACACCTTTCTCTCGACCGACTTTGAGGGCGGTCGCCATCAGGAGCGCGTCGACAAGATCGCACTCGTTGAAGGACACAACACCACGAAAGCATCGGCCAAGGAGATCTACTCGTGAGCGAGTTGCCGGAAGACTTTTTCAACGCCCCCCTCGAAGAGGTTGACCCAGAGATCGCCCAGGTCCTCGCCGACGAACTCGGCCGCCAGCAGAACACCCTCGAGATGATCGCCAGCGAGAACTTCGTCCCGCGCGCGGTGCTCGAGGCCCAGGGTTCGGTGCTCACCAACAAGTACGCCGAGGGCTACCCCGGCAAGCGTTACTACGGCGGCTGTGAGCACGTCGACGTCGCAGAGCAGCTGGCGATCGACCGCGCCAAGGCGCTCTTCGAAGCAGAGTTCGCCAACGTGCAGCCGCACTCGGGCGCGCAGGCGAACACGGCCGTCTACCACGCGCTTCTGCAGCCCGGCGACACCCTGCTCGGCCTTGAGCTCTCTCACGGCGGACACCTCTCGCACGGCATGAAGATCAACGTCTCTGGTCGCCTCTACGACATCGCCGCCTACGGCGTGCGCAAGGACGACTACCTGATCCACATGGAAGACGTGGCCAAGATCGCCGAAGAGCGTAAGCCCAAGCTGATCGTCGCCGGCTGGAGCGCATACCCGCGCCAGCTCGACTTCGCCGCCTTCCGCGAGATCGCAGATTCCGTCGGCGCGTTGCTGATGGTCGACATGGCTCACTTCGCAGGACTCGTTGCCGCGGGCGAGCACCCCTCTCCGGTGCCGTACGCAGACGTCGTCACCACGACGATCCACAAGACGATCGGCGGCGGACGCAGCGGCATGATCCTCGCCAAGGAAGCGCACGGAAAGGCGATCAACTCCGCCGTGTTTCCGGGGCAGCAGGGCGGGCCGCTGATGCACATCATCGCCGGCAAGGCCGTCGCCTTCAAGATCGCCGCAAGCGACTCATTCAAGGAGCGTCAGCAGCGCACACGGCGCGGCGCGGCACTCCTGGCCGAGAAGATGCTCGGAAAGGGCGTGAACGTCCTGACCGGCGGAACCGACGTGCACCTCGTGCTCGCCGACCTCCAGGGCAGCTCGCTCAACGGCCAGGAGGCCGAAGACCGCCTGCACGAGATCGACATCACGGTCAACCGCAATTCAATCCCCTTCGATCCGCTCCCGCCGTCAGTTTCCAGCGGCCTGCGGATCGGCACGCCGGCACTGGCCACACGCGGATTCCAGGACGACGACTTCGCCGAGGTCGGCGAAGTGATCGCCACGGCGCTCTCCGCCGAGGACTGGAACGACGCGCTTCGCGACGAGCTGCGCGGCCGCGCCACGGCGCTGGCCGACAAATACCCGCTGTACGAGTACCTCGGGTCGCCGACGACCGTTTAGCTTCGCCGCCCGACCGCTGCGCCAGAATCAAGCGCAGCGCCTATGTCCCTGGAACTGCAAGCACTCTCTGCCTTCACTGTCGCGACGATGGTCTCGTTCGCGCTGACGCCGCTCGCCGCGAAGCTCGCCTTCCGGGTGGGTGCGGTCGCGCACGTCAGCGACCGCTCGCTGCACGATCACGAGATGCCGAGCCTCGGCGGGCTGGCGATCCTCTCGGGACTGCTCGTCTCGTCGCTGATCTTCCTGCCTGAGAGCACCGAGACCAAGGGGATCATCGCCGGCGCGCTCGTGATCGCCGCCGTCGGCACGCTCGATGACATCTTCGACCTGCGGCCATGGATGAAGCTGATCGGTCAGTTCTGCGGAGCGGCGATTCCGGTGTTCTCCGGCGTGGTCGTCACGAACTTCACGCTCCCGTTCATCAACCCGGTCGACCTGGGCGCGTGGGCCGAGCCGCTGACGATGTTCGGCATCGTTGCCGTGATCAACGTCGTAAACCTCACCGATGGTGCCGATGGCCTTGCCGCCGGCGTCTGCTTCATCGGCGCGGCGACCTTCGCGATCATCACGCTCTCGCTCGACCGTGACGCCGCAGGAATTCTCGCTGCCGCAACGGCCGGGGCCGCGCTCGGATTCCTCTTCCACAACTTCTACCCGGCGACGATCTTCATGGGCGATGCGGGCTCAAACCTGCTCGGCTACCTGCTTGCGTGCATCGCGATCCAGGGCGTCCTGAAGACCGCAGCTGCCGTCGCGCTGTTCTTCCCGCTGGTGATCCTCGCGGTGCCGATCCTCGACACCGGCTTCGTGGTCGCCAAGCGCCTGAAGTACGGCAAGCCGATCTACACGGCAGATCGATGGCACTTTCATCATCGCTTCGTGAACATCGGGTTCTCGCAGCGGCGGACGGTCCTGTATCTGTACGCGTGGACGCTGTGCCTGGCAGGGATGGCTCTGGCGCTGCGATTCATCCCCTACACCGACGGGCGCGGCAACCTCGACACAGGCTGGTCGCTGGTCCTTGCCGGCATCGGCGTGCTGGTGCTGATCGCGAGCTTCTACCTGGTGGTCGTGCTCGAGATCCTCAAACTGCGCCGGTTCTCAGGACGCAGACGGAGGAAGTCCACGCCGCACGAAGTGGACGCGGCGGTGGCCGAACAGCTGGCGACCGGCGACTTCCCGGCGATCGATCGCGACTAGAGGTCATGGCCAAAACCCCGCGGCATTCTGCTGGCCTGAAACGCTGCGCATCTCGCGGAGTGCGATCCTCGCAATAGCGCCGCTATTGCTGCGGTCGCCCTCCACGACCTGCTTGGTTTCAGACTC
>JBPPNF010000004.1:0-11913 GCA_051306435.1 Solirubrobacterales bacterium
ATTGTTTCAAACTCGACAGGTGTGAGCTTGCCAAGCCCGCGCTGACGACGCCTTCGGTTGTATTTGACCTCGATCCAGTAGACGATCGCGTTGCGGAGGTCTTCCCGGGTTTCCCAGCGCCGCGTGTCCAAGACGTTCTTTTGCAGCAGGCTGTAGAACGACTCCATCGAGGCGTTGTCGCCGGCCGATCCGACCCGCCCCATGGATCCCTGAAGACCGTGACTGCGCAGGAGCCCGGCCACCTTCCTTGAGCGGAACTGACTGCCACGGTCGGAGTGGCAGATCGTGTTCTTTGGACTGCGAAGCGTGATCGCGTTGCCGATCGCCGCAGCTGCGAGCGAGGACCTCATGCGGTTGTCGATCGAGTATCCGACGATCCGGTTTGAGAAGGCGTCCTTGACCGCGCAGAGGTATAGCTTGCCTTCTCCGGTCTGATGTTCGGTGATGTCGGTCAGCCAGACCTGGTTCTGGCGCGTGGCGCTGAACACGTGGCGAACACGGCCGTGCTTGTCCTGAAACGCCAAGTGATCGTCGTGAACAGGCGGGCCTGGTCTTCCGCTCTTCCCCTTCTTCTTGGCGTGGGAGGCCTGGATCCCCGCGATTCGGCAGAGCCGGTGAACCCGGTTCTCCGAACATCTGACGCCAGTCGCTTCGAGCTCGTCGGTGAGGAACCGATAGCCGAGCGTCGGGTCGTCCTCGCTGAGGTCGACGAGCTTGTTGATCGTTTCAGCGTCATCACGCTCACGCGGCGAGACTGGTGCTTTGAGCCATTTGTAATACGCCTGAGTCGAGAACCCAAGGACCCGGCACGCCACCGCCACCGGAACCCTGATGCGGGCTCCGGCAGCGGCCATCTCGCGGACGAGCGGGAAGATCATTTTCCCGGCAGATTCGCCTGGGAGAGATAGGCGGCAGCGCGCCGAAGCACTTCGTTCTCCTGCTCAAGAAGCCGGTTTCGCTTCTTTAGCTCCTGGAGCTCCTTGCGGTCGGCTTCGGTGAGTCCGGGCCGTGCGCCCTCCTCGATCTCGGCCTTCTTCAGCCAGTTGTGGAGGCTGGCCTCGGACACTCCGAAGTCCTTGGCGACCTGGTTGATCGGGGCCTGACCAGTGCGGGCCACGGCGACGACGTCGTCCCGGAACTCCTTCGGATATCGGTTGGGCATGTTGACGGTCCTTTCAGTGAGGAGCAAATCCTCACAGGTCAGGTGTCAACTAAAGCTGGGGCAGACCCTCACTCACTTCGAGTTTCGATTCAGTTTGGTCACCTGGATCTGACAACGAGAAATCCCCTCACTCGTTTTTGAAAAGATCCGCATTCCATCCTGGGGCGGGACTATGTTCACTTTCGTGAACGAAAATCTTGACGTACCAATGCGAAGCTCCATCACCATCGCAGAAGCGGCGGTGCTCCTTCAGCTAACCGACCAGAGCGTTCGTAGGCGCGCGAAGGCAGGCGATTTTGGCGCATTTCGGCACGGCCGTTCATGGGTTCTTGATCGGGACGAAGTGATCGCTGAGTCGAAGCTTCGCGGAACGATTCGTACCGTGCCGCATGTTAAGCCGAGCCAGCCCAAAGGAAAGATTTGCAACCTCAGCTTTTTCAGCGGAGCAATGGGACTCGACCTTGGGTTCGAACGTGCGGGGATCGAGACGATCCTCGCATGTGAGTCTGAAAAGTGGTGTCGAGCAACGATCGCCAGGAATCGACCCGATCTTCCGCTTCTCGGCGATGTGGCCAAGCTAAGTGCCGCCGATGTGCGGGAGGCAGCAGGCCTCGAAGCAGGCGAAGAGATTGACGTGATCTCCGGGGGGCCTCCGTGCCAGGCTTTCAGCACGGCCGGCGCGCGACGTGGGTTTAGCGACCCGCGTGGGAATGTTTTCCTCCAGTTCCTCGACCTCGTAGCCGAGCTAGAGCCTCGATACCTAGTGATCGAAAATGTTCGCGGCTTGCTGTCCGCTCCACTCGAGCATCGGCCGCACAGCGAACGAGGCGATTCGTTCGCTCCGCTCGCCGAGGAGGAGCGCCCCGGAGGGGCGCTTGAGGAAGTTATTCGCACCCTCACGGCAGCTGGCTACCGAAGCTCGTTCAACCTGTACAACGCGGCGAACTTCGGTACGCCGCAGGTTCGCGAACGAGTAGTCATTCTCGCCTCACGATCTGGAGAACGTATCCCTCACCTCACCCCGACTCATAGCAATGATCCGGCGTTCGGACTGGAACCCTGGTTGACGTTCAGGGATGCGGTGTCAGACCTCGATGAGTCAGTCGTGAACTCACTTGAGTTTCCCGAATCGCGGCTGAAGTACTACCGGCTACTCAAGCCGGGCGAGTATTGGCGACACCTACCTGAAGAGCTTCAGAAAGAAGCCTTGGGTAAATCGTTCTACTCCGGTGGAGGAAAAACTGGCTTTCTCAGGCGCCTCGCTTGGGACAAGCCATCTCCGACTGTGCTCACCCATCCAGCAATGCCGGCAACTGATCTCGCCCACCCCGAGGCTGATCGTCCGCTTTCGATCGAGGAGTACAAACGTATTCAGCAGTTCCCCGACGACTGGATCCTGGAAGGGAACCTCACGGCTAAGTACAAGCAAGTCGGTAACGCCGTGCCAGTCGGCCTCGGCGAGGCCATCGGAAAGGCCGTGCTCGACCACGATCAAGGCATTGTGAACGCCGAGCATCCGGGATTCCCATACTCCCGCTACAAGAAGAACTGTGATCGCACCTGGGGAGGCCCCGAGGTTGTGTCGCCCACGAGTAGACAGCTGGCGCTCATCTAGCCCGGAATTGTTCGTTGTCGATATGGTCGAAATACTCGACCACAAATGCACGGAACCCCGCTTCGGATAGCTCACAATCGATTGGGCAATTTTCCCAGTTGGTTTCGCCCTCTCGGCGGGAGTAGCTTCGAAACCACTTGATGATTGTCGTGCCATCACGTACAGCTGAGCTCGAAGAGTTCTCGGAGTTGTCGCGATTCTTCACCTGGAGAAGCACCCAGTCGTCTCCGGGAGTCGCGGGGGGGCAAACGAAATCAATCGAGCGCATGAGACTTCCCGCACACCACACCCATCCGATCGGCTCACCGTTCGATGCTAGGTACCTTTCCAGAAGCTCACCCACGAAGTTCTCCGCGGCCATCGACCACTGGTGGGTCACTGCTGCCAGACTGAGATCGCTCTCGGCGACATCGAAGTACTGCGCAAGAATTAGTGAAACTACCTCATCCGGAAATGTCGATGGTCGCGTTGGACGGCCAGGCTTGCGCCCGTTGACAAACGACTGCGCCTGACGCCGAATGTAGTGCTCATCCCCGAAGTGTGCGTCCCGATCCGCTCCCCGCAATCTTCCAGCGAATTCGGGATTGGCCACCATGCAGTCGATCAGCGATACGAACGACTCCTCCAGCGACGGGTCGAGGTCGCGGATCGCGTTCCGCGCAACATCACTCGCGTTTGAGATGAAATCAGGCATAAGTAGAGGTGCTCATCGCATCCTTGCGGCGAGAGCAGCGTACTCAACAAGTGTCACAAATCTAGGTGGATTGTCGTCAAATTTTATGGATTGCGTGTTGACACGCAACCACGAGCCGGTGTTTAATCGCTTTCAGCATGCACTCCGACCAGTGGACGAACGACCATCGAGTTTCACTCGAAATATGTCAGACGGTTCTTCGTTGTTGCGGCAAAACTCGCAGCGAGGCCGTCGTCTTGATTGTCTCCGCGAGCAGCTTGACCAAGTACGAAATAGCGAGTGAGCTAAATGTGGCTCCGTCACGAATTGATTCCTGGCAGTTCGGATCGCCGGTTCCGCGCAATTCAACGCTCTTTCGAATCGCGGTTGCAGCGGAGGTTCAACTAGTGCCGCTTCTGTTCCGAACATACCTGGAGTCGTGATCCAATCAGTCGTCCAAGTGGAGGCGCGAAGCGGCAGAGCGAGAAAACAAGCCGACGCCCAGATTCGAACTGGGGACCCCTTCATTACGAGTGAAGTGCTCTACCAACTGAGCTACGTCGGCGCGTGATCTGAGGTATCGGCAAAAGCCACCAATCCCCAAGCGCAGAGCAAATAGTAATCGCCCGTCACCGCCCGCGAAACTTTTCCATCGCGCGGCGATCCCGCTTGGTCGGTCGACCGGCTCCAGGCTCGCGCGAAGCGACCTCCAAACCCAACTCCCGCCTCCGCGGCTCAACCGACTCCGAGTGATCAACAAAGCACTCAGCAGCAACCCCCGCGCCCACCCGCTTCTCAATCAACCGAACCACCTCAACATCCCGCACGCGCTCCCCAACCCGAGCAACAACCCGATCACCAACCCGCACAACCGAGGCCGCCTTCACCCCCCGACCGTTCACCCGCACCTTCCCGCCAGCGCAGGCGTCCGAAGCATCGCCGCGCGTCTTGAACACCCGCACCGCGACCAGCCAGCGATCAACTCGAACACTCTCCACGCCGCAATCTTCGCAGCGCAGCCCGATCGACCACAGGCGGCTCGTCCGCGCTCGAGGTCTCCGTTGATTCACAATCCTCCGGCTCTTCGCCGGTCGCATCAGAGTCCGCTTCCGCCTGCGAGTCCTCAGGTGCCGCCTCTGCCTCGTCATCTGCCGCCGGGTCCCGGCCGTCACGCCCCAAGACATTCCGGATGACCTGAAGTAGATCCGGACCCGCCGAGAGGCAGGCAGCGTGATCATCTCCAACGGATCGCTGCGCTGCCCGCTCGAAGGCCTGCCCGAAGGCGACACGGACATCGAGATCAGCGCCGCCGACCACCGCGGTCACGTGACCGTGCTGAAGGGCGCTGGCGGGTGGGTTTGAGCTGGCGCTGTGGTGCGATCTGCGTGTTTGCGCCGAAGGGACGACGTTTGGATTTCCGGAGCGGCGCTGGGGCGTGCCGCTGATCGACGGCGGGACTCAGCCGATCGCGCGGGTCGTCGGGCTCGGGCGCGGGCGCGCCGGCGTTCAGACGATCGTCGGTTTGTTGGACTCGTAGGGCTTGCCAGCCGGCGCGCCGATCGCGATCAGGCGGATGCCCTCGTCGCCTGCGTGCCACTTGCGGATGATCTCCGGGGCGACGCTGATCATCTCGCCGGCCTTCAGCTCGACGCGCTCGTCGCCGGCTTCAACGGTGCCGGATCCGCGCGCGATCACGTAGACCTCTTCCTGTTCGTCTTCGACGTGGGTGTGGCGCGGGTAGTTGCTCTCGCCATCGGTGTTGGGCTCGATCTCGATCTCGGAAAGTCCGAAGGCGCTGACGCCCAGCGCGCGGCCGAGCGGGTAGAAGCTGACGCCTTCGACGACGCCCCTGATCACGCCGCAGCCCTCGACCGGGACCGCGATGTAGTCCTCGGTGGAGTTGTAGCCGACGGCGGCCTTGATGCCGGGGAGCTCGCCGGGGATCGGTTCTGGCGCGCCGAGGTCCATCGGCGAGAACGACTGGTAGGCCTGGCCGGGCGTGCCGCCGGCGATCAGAACGCGTAGGCCGTCGGGGCCGGAGATCAGCGTGCGGCTGGCACTCGGTCCGACGCGCACTGCGACGCCGGGATCGACATGCACGCGCTCGGCGCCGACGTCAAGCCAGCCGCTTCCGGCGAGCGGGATGTAGACCTCTTCCTGGCCGTCGAAGGTGTGGACGTGCCGGGGAGCGCGGTCAAAGTTCGGTGGCAGGTCCATCACGCCAAGTCCGAACGCCTGGATGCCGAGCGAGCCGCGCGCGCGTTTGAAGACGCCGCCCCAGATCGCTTCCATTTCATCTATCGGCATGTGGGTCACGCCAGCGGTTGCCTGACTCATACAGTTCCTTGCTCGTGGTGGACTCCTCTCAACATACCCGGGACGCGCTGCTTGCGGATGCGCGCAGGCACATGCCTGTTGACGAGGGCGAGCGGCGGCATCAGCTGGCAATGGTCGACTGGCTGTCGGTGCCAAGCGATGACAGGCCGTTCGATCGCGCGGTGTTTGATCCCGGCCACGCCACCGGTAGTTGCTTCGTGCTCGGAAGCGACGGCCGCGCTGCGCTGATCTTCCATAAGAATTTGAAACTGTGGGTGCAGCCGGGTGGGCATGCGGAGGCGGGCGAGACTGATCCTTGCCTGGTCGCCGCGCGCGAGGCCGAGGAGGAACTCGGCGTGTCATTGGGCGGGGCGGTGCCGGAACTGTTTGATCTGGACGTGCACCAGATCGCGCCGCGCGGCGGGCTGCCCTCGCACCTGCACTTTGATTTTCGCTCGCTCGTGGTGATCGAACCGGTCGAGCTTGCGCCCGCCACCGACGCCGCCGAGGCCCGCTGGTTGACGCGCACGGAGATCTCCGCGATCGGCGTGGATGTGGGCGTGCGGCGGATGGCCGACAAGGCCGTCGCGCTCGGTCTGCTGGCCACTTAGAGCTTTGCGCGTTGCATACTCGTGAGCTTGCTCGGACGCAAGAACTCTGTGCGGCGCAACATCTTGGCGTTGCTGCTGACCTCGCCGTGGCTGGTGGTGTCGCTCGTGCGGGTCTTTTCGCTCGACTTCTTCTGGCCGCTCATTCCCGCTGTTGCGTTCACGCCGCAGATACTGGTGACGTTTTTGCTGCCGCTGATGATTGCGTCTGCGATTGGTGCGCGGTACACGCTCTACTTGTTGACCGGGTTGGCACTGGTGCTGGTGGCGCTGCTGCTGCCGCGCGCGATCGGGAACGATCAGCCGGATGCGAAGGGGCAGTTCGTCACGATCTTCAGCGCGAACCTCCTGGTCGGCGGAGCGCAGACGGCTCCGCTGCTTGCCGCGATCGAGCAGACAGATCCCGACATCATCGCCCTCCAAGAAGCAACCCCGACGAACCTCGAGACCCTCAGAGCCGCCGGCGTGACGAAGACGCACCCCTACTTCGTCGGCACCCCGGACATCGGCGCGCGCGGCTACTTCACGCTCTCCCGCTGGCCGTTGAAGGAGATTCCCGGCAGCGGTCTGCGCGGGGACCATTGGCCCGAGATGCGCGTCGGCAACACCGGGATGATCTTCCGCAACATCCACCCCAACCCACCGCTGAAGTTCGGCAACACGCCCGAGTGGAAGGCGGCGCTGAGCGAGATCCCGAACTCGCGCGGCACCCGCGTGATCTCCGGCGACTTCAACGCGACGCTCGATCATCGCGACTTCCGCTCGGTGCTTGATCGCGGGTATCGCGATGCCGGCGATCAGACCGGAAACGGGTTCAGGTGGACCTGGGTCGTGTCGCGCACGGGGCGGCTCGTGATCGACCACGTGCTCGTGCCTCCCGGCGTGGCGGTGCAGAGTTTCAAGGTGATCGATCTGCCCGGCAGCGACCACAACGCGCTGTCGGTGCGACTGCGCCTGCCGGCGCCCTGAGGGCAAGGGCTCAGACAAGCCCTGTTTGCTCCACACTCGATCCCGCCGGGATCGAGTGTGGAAGGTTTTCCGCTTGAACTCGCGGGCCTTCAGCGCGCATAGCTCGCCGTCCGGATACTCGCCGGCGGGCACGGGCTTGATCGCGGCCGCGCGCGGCGGGGTCGGCACGCCTGGTGTCGGGCCGACGTTGACCCCGCGGAGCAGTGCAGCGCAGCGCGCCACCGGCTACACCCCGGCGAGCAGCCGATCGAGCCGGAAGCTCAGCGCCTGAAGCGTGAGCTCTTCGGCGACGTTGCGGCGGAGCTGGCGGCGGGTCGCCTCGGTTTCTTCGGCGGCTTCGATCAGCGGACCGAGCGTGCGGTCTTCGGCTGATTTCACGATCGACGCGGCGCGGTCGCGGGCCATGATCAGGTCGGGGGCGCCGCCCGCGGCTGCGGCGATGTCGCGCAGCAGCAGCGAGCAGATCCGCAGCGACTTGTCGAGCGAGTCTGATCGTACGCGCCGCGCGATCCGGTGCGCCGCCTGCTCGCCCTCCTTCTGCGCGGCGGTCCTCTCGCGGCCCTTGGGGAATGCTTCGAGATCTGCCTCGACTCGATCCAGCGTGCGCTGCTCTTCGATCTCCCCGGCGGTCTGTGCGCGGGTGAGCACGCCCTCCCACGGGCGCTCGCGACCGCTGACTCCGCGCAGCGCGCAGCCGACGATCCGGCCGGCCTCACTGCGCATTGCGTCGCCGTCCTCGCCGGCCAGTTCGCGGGCGAGCGCGACGTCTCCGCCGGAGAGCGCGGCGCAGCTTGCGGCGCGGTCTGGCTCGATCCCCTCTGCGGTCAGCGTCTGCGTGATCGCCGATACCGGAACGGCGTCAAAGCGCACGCTCTGGCAGCGCGAGGCGATCGTCGGGAGCACGCGCTCGGGCTGCGCGGTGAGCAGGACGAAGTGGACAAAGCTGGCGGGCTCTTCGAGCGTCTTGAGCATCGAGTTGGCGACGGCGTCGGACATCGTTTCGACGCGCTCGATCACGAAGACGCGGCGTGAGCTCTCCATCGGCGTGCGGGTGGCGCCGCGCACGACGGGCTCGGCGATGTCGGCGAGCAGCATCTCGTGTGCGCCGCTGGGCGTGACCCAGGTGAGGTCGGGGTGCGATCCGCGCATCACGCGGCCGAAGGAGGACTGCTCGTCGCGCGCGTCCTCGGCGATCAGGGCAGCAGCGAAGGCGCGGGCTGCGTCGGCCTTGCCGACTCCGCGCGGGCCGTGAAAGAGGTATGCGTGCGAGGCGTCGCCGGTCTTCAGCGCGGAGGTCAGCAGCGCGCGGGCGTTGGCGTGGCGCTCGGTGGCGGCGAGCAGCGCTTCCGTGCCGGATGTTGAGAGTTCTGCGCTCACGGGGCGAGCCTACCGATCGGCTTGCGCCGCGCCGGGCGCTCCCAGTTGGTGAAGGCGCGGAGCAGCCATTCGAGCGGCCCGTACCTGTGGCGCTGCAGCCAGAGCGTGCTGATCGCCATCAGCAGCGCGTAGATTGCGATCGCGACCAGCAGCACCTCGAAGGGCGAGAGCCGGCCGAACTGACCGAGTCCGTAGCCGAAGAAGACCAGGCCCATCAGGACCGACTGGAGCACGTAGTTGCTCAGGGCCATGCGGCCGATCGGAGCCAGCAGGGCGATCACTCTTTGACCCGGTCGGCTCGCGGCGGTCAGCGCGAAGATCGCGACGTATGAGCCCATCAGCAGCGGCGCCGTGAGCGTCGTGATGCCGAATCCCGCGAGCAGCCAGGCACTCTCGATCCCGGCCTCGAGGATCGACCAGGCGAACACGATCCCGCCGAGCAGTCCGATCGGCAGGCCGGTCATCAGAAGCCGTGCGAATCCGGCGCGGTGGCGATCGACCGACTCGAACACGCCCGTCTTCGCCGCCGCGAGTCCGATCAGAAACATCGCGAACGCGATCGGTCCCTGCACGACGAAGATGACGCCGACGAACTCGGCGAGCTCTCCGAGGCGGAAACTCAGGACCTCGCTGAATGATCCGCGCAGCGCCGCGGTCATCTCGACCGCGTAGGCGCGCTCTTGGTCGCGGTCGAGTTCGAGGAAGGTCGGATCGCCTCCGACCAGAATTGCGCTCATGATCCACCCGCCGGCGATCATCACGAGCGTGGTCACGCTCGCCTTGATCGCCGTGCGCGGCTTGATGTTGCGGCACCACAGCAGCAGGACGCCGAGCACCGCATAGAGCGTGAGGATCTCGCCGTGCCAGAGGAACACGGCGTGCAGGGATCCGATCACGAACAATCCGATCAGCCGCCGCGCCATCCGCCGCTTGAAAGGCTTGCCCTGACGCTCGGCCGACTGCATCTGCAGCACGAAGCTGTAGCCGAAGAGCAGCGAGAAGAGCAGGTAGAACTTCGTCTCGAAGAGCGCTGCGGTGATCCAGGTCGCCCCGCCGTCTGCCCAGCTGGTGGACTGCGGGTCGGCGAGGCCGGTGTCCGACCCGTAGGCAGTGGCGAAGTAGACGATGTTGACGGCGAGGATCCCGAACAGGGCGAAGCCACGCAGGGCGTCGACGAGCTGGATGCGTTGCGGCGGAGCCGGTGGCGCGTCCGGCGTCGCTTCTTCGATCACGCGAGCGTCAGGCCCAGGCGTTCGAAGACAATCTGGCGGACGTCGAGAGCGATGTCGTCCGGGCCCCGATCACCGTCGATGCGGACTACGCGATCGGGGGCGGCGGTGGCGATCTCGTCGTAGGCCGATGCGACTTTGCGCTGGAACTCGGCACCTTCGTTCTCGAAGCGGTCGTTCTCTTCGGCGCCGCGCTCGATCGCGATTGCCGGGTCGAGTTCGACGAGCAGGGTCAGGTTCGGCATCAGGTCGGCCGAGGCCCACCTGTTCAGCTCGGCGATCTTCTCGGTGCCGAGGCCGCGCACTGCGCCCTGGTAGGCGGTCGAAGAATCGACGAAGCGGTCGGCGATGACGATCTTGCCCTCGTTGAGCGCCGGACGGATCACGCTGGCGACCAGATCGGCGCGGGCGGCGGCAAAGAGCAGGGCTTCTGCGCGCGGGCTGAGCGGGACCTCCGGGTCTTTGAGGATGCCGCGCACGCGCTCGCTGAGGATCGTCCCGCCGGGCTCGCGCACGAGCATCGCGCGGTCGCCGAGTTCCTGGGCGAGCACGGCCGCCTGGGTGCTCTTGCCGGAGCGGTCGATCCCCTCGAAGCTGATGAAGTAGGCACCGGTCGTCATTGGGTTCAGCCTATTACGCGCTTCAATATGGCGATGAGTTCCCACGAGGTGATTTCGGTTTCGGTCGAGGGGTTCGACGCGCTGGAGCTGCGCTCGCCCGAGGGCGTGGCGGCGACGTTCGTTCCGGGGGCGGGGATGGTGTGCTGCTCGCTTGTGCACGATGGCGCGGAGCTGCTGGAGACTCGCGGCGGGGTTGCGCGGTATGTCGAGCGGCGATCGACGATGGGGATTCCGTTTTTGTATCCGTGGGGGAATCGGTTGGGGGCGCTTTCCTATGCCGACGTGACGCTGGACCCGGAGACGCAGGTTCCGCCGCTGCGGCTTGATCCGAACGGGCTGCCGATCCACGGGGCGCTCGCGGCGTCCCCCTGTTGGGAGGTCACCGACTCGCACGCCGAGGCCGGATCGGCGTTGTTTGTTGCCCGGCTGGACTACGCCGCGCACCCGGAGCTGCTGGCGGTCTTCCCTTATCCCCACGTCGTTGAGCAGCTCGTGATGCTGGCGGGATCGACCTTGTCGGTTGCCACGCGCGTGACGCCTACGGGCGATCTGCCGGTGCCGATTGCGTTCGGCTGGCATCCGTACTTCACGTTGCCGGGGGCGCCTGCGGAGGAGTGGGTGATCGAGCTGCCGGTGGAGGCGCGATTGATCACCGATGATCGGATGATCCCCACGGGCGAGGTTGTCGACGATCCGATCCTGGCCGGGCCGCTGGACGATCGCGTGTTTGACGACGGGTATGTGAGCGTCGATGACGGGACGGTGTTTTCTTTGAGCGGCGGCGGGCGGCGGTTGATGCTGAGCTTCAACGCGGGCTACCCTGTGGCCGTAGTCTGGCGCCCCGAGGGCGGCCAGTTCATCTGCATCGAGCCGATGACGGCGCAGACGAACGCGTTGGTGAGCGGCGCAGGCCTGTCATTCGCCAAACCCGGCGCAAGTTTCACCGCAACTTTCTCCCTCACTGCCTCAACCACCTGACGATCGGCGAATCGGAGGCTGCTGCTGCTGAAGCTGCGGCTGCTGCACACCTCTGGTGTGCAACGGTGATTTGGTACCAAAGGAAGCCTCTGTTGAGCGGAGTGGTGCTGCACACCAGAGGTGTGCAGCGCTGGATCTGGGCGACGGGGCGGGCTGGGCGATCATTCGTCGCCGAGCGCGCGGGGCACCGATTTCGTACGAAGTCCATTGCACACCAGAGGTGTGCAGCATCAAACCCCATAAACAAGCGGTTTTCTCGCCCGAAACCTTGCTGCTCACCAGAGGTGTGCAGCAGATCCCGGGATTGGGGTGTCGCTAGGGGGCTGGTGGGTGACTAGGAGGTCGGGGTCCAGGCCGGCTCTGGGG
>JBPPNF010000005.1:0-98240 GCA_051306435.1 Solirubrobacterales bacterium
GTCGTCCGCGACGTCCTGGTCGAGGAGTTCGAGGCCGCGATCATCGACGACACCAAGCAGCACGATCGCGTCACGAAGTTCCTCGAGCGCACAGCCCCTGAGCTGGCGGACTCGGTCGAGAAGTACGACCGGTCCAAGGAGAAGGTCCAGCTCCTCGAGAAGTGGGACGTCGTCAAGGCGTTCGACTCGGTGCTGAGCCGCCGCGTCGAGCTGCCCTCGGGCGGCTATCTCATGATCGACTACGCGGAGGCCCTCACCGTCGTCGACATCAACACGGGGTCGTTCACCGGGCGCGGCAAGGGCCGCCTCGAGGACACGATCACGAAGGTCAACGTCGAGGCCGCCGAGGAGGTCGTGCGCCAGCTGCGCATGCGCGACATCGGCGGGATCATCGTCATCGACTTCATCGACATGGCGCGGGCCACGAACCGCGACCAGGTCCTGAAGACGTTGCGGACGGCCCTCGACCAGGACCGCACCAAGACCTACGTGGTCGAGGTCTCGCCGCTCGGGCTCGTCGAGATGACGCGCCAGAACGTCACCGACGGCGTGCGCGAGATCATGACCAAGATCTGCCCGGTCTGCAACGGTGAAGGCGTCGTGCTCTCCGAAGAGACCGTTGCGCTGCACGTCGAGCGCCACATCCGCGAGTACATCAAGGAGAACCCCGCGCCCGAGGCCTACCTCGTTCAGATCAACCCGCGCGTCACCAACGCGCTGCTGCATACGATGGGCTCACCGATCGCGCACCTCGAGATGGAGACCGGCAAGGCGATCCTCTTCGAGGGCGGCGACGGTCTGCCGCTCGAGCACTTCGCAGTCACGTTCGAAGGCACGATCAAGAAGGTCGAGGAGAAGGCACTTCCGTTCGCGATCGGTGACGAGGTCATGGTCCACGTCGTCGAGCCGCACATGTACGAGGACGATGCCGCCGTGGCCAAGCTTGACCACTACATCATCGCCATCAAGGGCGCGATTGACCGCATCGGAACCAAGGCGCTCGTGCGCATCACGGACGTCGGACGAAACGTCGCCCGGGGCGAGATTGTGGATGACGCAACGCCCAAGGGTGCCCGCAAGAAGCCCGCCGCAGCGGCCGCAAACGGCAAGCCCACCAATGGAAATGGCGCGTCATCTGAAAATGGCGGTGACGACCAACTAGAATCCTCCGGAACTCGTGCCCCGCGCCGTCGAGGCAGCAGGGGTGGTCGAGGTCGGTCGCGTGCCAAGACTGGCAGTGATGGACCCGGCAAAGAAGCTTCTGACAGTTAGAAAGACGTAGTGATCAATGGCAGCTGCCACAAAACAAGAAACGTATGCAGTCGTCGAAGTCGGCGGCAACCAGCACCGTGTCAGCGAGGGTGACTTCATCCTCGTCGACCGCCTCGGGGGCAAAGAGGGCGCCAAAGTAGCCCTCAAGCCGTTGATGCTGCGTGGCAAAGAGGTCGTTCTCGACGCCAAGGCCCTCGAAAAAGTCAAGGTCGAGGCCACCATCCGTGGCCACGAGCGTGGCGAGAAGATCCGCGTCTTCAAATTCAAGCCCAAGCGTGGCTACAAGAAGACCCAGGGTCACCGTCAGGAGCTCACGCGCCTTGAGGTGACGAAGATCACCGGCGGCGCAGCCGCTGCGGCGAAGAGGCCTGCGGCCGCCAGGCCGGCAGCAGAGAAGAAGGACGAGGAGTAGAGCCATGGCTCATAAAAAAGGTCTTGGATCCAGCAAGAACGGTCGCGATTCAAACGCCCAGCGCCTCGGCGTGAAGGTGTTCGCGGGACAGGTTGTCACCGGCGGCGAGATCATCGTGCGCCAGCGCGGCACCGTCTACAAGCCCGGCGAGGGCACCGGCATCGGTCGTGACCACACGATCTACGCCGCCCGCGAAGGCATCGTGAACTTCTCGACCGGCCGTCGCGGCCGCGTCATCGCTGTCAACCCGGCTGAGTAGTCAGGGCAGAGCACTTGTAGTGCCGGCGCGCGGCCTCTGGGCTGCGCGCTTTCTTCGTGCCCCGTCCGGTTTTCATTACCGATCAGTCAAGTAGGCGCAATTGCTGGTCGATACAGCTGTTGATGACTTGTATGAAGCCCCGCCTTGCGATCGCGCTCGCGGTCATTTCCGCGTTTCTGGTCTTTGCGCCTTCGTCGATCGCCGCCCCGGGAGACGTCGAGTTCTATCCGCCCGGACCCACGACCTATGTCAACGCCGCCCCGACGATCAACTGGACGGCTTACGGAGCCCTCACCAGCGCCACCTGTGAGTTCTCCAAGCTGAGCCCCTCGGCGTCCACTCCGTTCGCCACGGCTTCATGCTCGGTGGTCGCGCTGAACGCGCCCACAGTGGACAGCTCGCTGGCGCCGACAAGCGTCAGCTACACGTGGGCCACCGCGCCGATGGTCTCAGGGGACGGTCACTACCGCGTGACCTATGTCCCGACTTTCACTTCCTTTCCGACTCTCACCGCTACGCGTGACTTCGTGGTCGACACTGTCAATCCAGTTGTCACCGCAAGCGCGCCCAACGGCGTGACCACCGACAACACACCGCAGTTGGGATACACGTCGCAGGACGTCAATCCCGACACCACGCTCTGCGCGATCGACCCGGTCGAGCCGATCGTCCCCGGAGTGTTCGATGGTTTCTCAACGTGTCCGGCAAGCCCGTATTCGATCCCGGCGGTCGCCGACGGCGATCACAAGTTCTTCGTGGTGAGCCAGGACAAAGTCGGCAACTACGGCTACGCGCTGAGGACCTTCACGGTCGACGCGAACGGTCCGGTGATCAATGTGACCGGACTCACTGCGGGCGAGGTGCTCACGACTGCATGGGCGCAGCTGGGAGTCAGCTCATCCGATGTCGGTACCGGTGTTGAAACCATCACCTGCGCATACGACAGCAACGCGCCGAGCAACTGCAGCGATTCGGCTTTCTTGAACGCTCCGCTCGAAGACGGCGCTCATACGCTCTATGTGGTCGCCACCGATGTCGCCGGAAATGTCAGCCGGGTGACGCTTCCGTTCACGATCGACACGACGGGCGGCCTCAAGCAGGGTCTGGTCGCGCCGAAGACGGCGAAGTTCGCGGTCAGGCGCGGAAAACTCACCCGCGCCAAGTATGCGACGACGATGACCGCGAGTTTCGCGCTGGCAGCGGGCGCGCCCGCTCCGGCCTGCAGTGGCAGCGCCAAGATCAGGGCGCTGGTCAAAAAGAAGCAGATCGGCTCAGCGAGCGCCAAGTTCAAGATGTCGGGCAGCAGATGCGTCGCCACCGCGAAGACCAAGCTTCCGAGGAAGTTCAAGGGCAAGAAGCTCTCGCTGACCTTCGCCTACAAGAGCGGGCCGATCAAGGCTTTCACTCTTTACGGCCGCGCCAAGCTGTAGGCGGCCGCCCCGTAAGATCACGCCGTGTTCTACGACCACGTGAAGTTTCGCGTGATCGCCGGTCGCGGTGGCAACGGGTCTGTTTCCTTCAGGCGCGAAGCGCACGTGCCCAAGGGCGGTCCCGACGGCGGTGACGGAGGTCACGGCGGAAACGTCGTGGTCGTCTGCGACGGCTCGCTGCGCGATCTTCAGCAGTACCGCGGCCGCACAGAGTTCAAGGGTGACCACGGTCATCACGGCGAGGGCAACCGTCGCCACGGGGCGACGGGCGAGATCCTTGAGCTGCGCGTTCCGCCGGGCACACGGGTGACGCGCGCCGACGGCTCGATCGAGGCCGAGCTCAACGAACCCGGAGAGCGCGTGATCGTCGCGCGCGGCGGCACGGGTGGGCGCGGCAACAAGCAGTTTGCGACCAGCACGCAGCAGGCACCGCGTTTCTCGGAGTCGGGTCTGCCCGGCGAAGAGGTCGACATCGACCTGCGCCTTCGGTTGCTGGCGGATGCCGGCCTCGTCGGTCTGCCCAACGCGGGCAAGTCCTCACTGCTCGACCGCATGACCGCCGCCGCGCCGAAGATCGCCAACTATCCCTTCACGACGCTTGAGCCGGTGCTCGGAACGCTCGACGCCGAGGATCGCCAGCTCGTGCTGGTGGACATCCCCGGGCTGATCGAGGGAGCACACGAGGGGGCGGGCCTGGGCCACGACTTCCTGGCGCACGTCGAGCGCTGCAAACTGCTCGTTCACGTGCTCGATCTCGCCCCGCTCGACGGCTCTGATCCGGTCGAGAACTTCGAGACGATCGAGAACGAGCTCGCCGAACACAACGGCCGCCTCGCGAAGCTTCCGCGCATCCTCGCGCTGAGCAAGGCCGACCTGGTCGCGCCTGAAGTTGGTGCCGCGGCACTCGCCGGATGGCGGGAGCATCTTGGCGATCGCGTACTCGCCTGCGTACTGACCTCGTCCGCGACGCGCGAGGGTCTCGACGAGCTGCGCTCGGCGATCTTCAAGTTCGTGCCGGCAGAGGTGGATGCCTCGGACTACATCCCGGGCGTCGGCGAACGCCCCGCGCCAGTGATCGATCGCCCGGAGCACATCGTCTACAAGCCCGTCGACCGCGACGGCTTTGCGGTCGAAGAAGTCGCGCCGCGCGTTTTCGCGGTGCGCGGCAAGGGCATAGAGCTGCTGCTGGCGCGTTTTGACGTCGGCAACGACGAAGCGCTGCGCCACGTCGAACAGCGGCTGCGATCGATCGGCGTCATCCGCGAGCTTGAACGCAAGGGTTTCGAGTCGGGCGACGAAATAGAGATCGCAGGCGAGCGTTTCGAACTCGACGTCTGATCGCATGCGCAGAGACATGACCAGTGATGACCTGAAGCGTTACTCGCCACTTGCTGCGATTGTCGTCGTGTTCCTGCTCGTTGTCGTGGTGCTCGCCACGGGTGGCGAAGACAAGACGGCTTCTGAAGCGCCGATCGCAGCGAAGCCCGCCGCCAAATCAGCGGCCAGGAAGAATGTTGTGACCGCCGCGACCGGCGCGACGGCGAACGTCACCCCGCAGTCGACCGAGAAGGTCAGCGGCCCGCACGACGACCCCGTGCCGATCCTGATGTACCACGTCACCAAGGCCGCGCCGCCCGCCGGCACGCCGTACCCCGAACTCTGGGTGACGCCCGCGGACTTCAAGGGCCAGATGAACTGGCTCGCCGACAACGGCTACACCGGAATCACGATGGTGCAACTCTTCAAGTACTGGGACGAAGGCTTCAAGCTGCCTGACAAGCCCGTGGTGATCTCGTTCGACGACGGCTATCCCAGTCACGCGAAAACCGCGCGGCCAGTGCTGGCAAGGCACAAGTGGCCCGGCGTTCTCTTCCTCGGACTCGACAACGTCAACAACCCCGAAACCGGCTTGACGGCCTCGCATGTGAAGTCACTGCTCGCCAGCGGCTGGGAGCTCGGCTCTCACACGATCAGCCATTCCGATCTGACGTCATTGTCCTCGGCTCAACTCGAGGTCGAGGTGGCTGACTCGAAGGCGCAGATCTCGAAGCGGTTCGGCGTTGACGTCGAGTTCTTCTGTTATCCGGCGGGCAAGTTCGACGCGGCGGTTGTCGCCGCCGTTGAGGAGGCCGGCTACAAGGGTGCGACCACGGTTCTGGAGGGCATGGCGACCCCGGACAAGCCGTTCGAGCTCAAGCGCATCCGCGTCAACGGCGACGACGGCGTCAACGGCTTTGCCTCAAAGATGCGCTCGGCCGAGCAGTAGCTTTACCGCCATGTCCGTAGTGATCAAAATCGGTTCGAACGTGGCGACCGACGAGAGCGGCGCGATGCGCCAGGAGATCGTCGAGTCGCTCGTCGCGCAGGCCGCCGAGCTGCACAAGGCCGGCACCGACGTGGTGATGGTGACCAGCGGCGCGATCGCGCGTGGCATCCAGCTGCTCGGACTGCCGGGCCGACCGACGGCGATGGCCGAGCTGCAGGCGTCTTCTGCGGTGGGGCAGGGCCAGGTCTACGCGGCCTACGACAAGCTTTTTGAGTCGCACGGGATTGCGACCGGCCAGATTCTCCTGACGGCGACCGACTTTTCGACGCGCTCCACGTACGTGAACGCCAAACAGACGCTGCGCACGCTGCTCGACTGGCACGTCGTGCCGGTGATAAATGAGAACGACACGACGGCGACCGACGAGATCACGTTCGGCGACAACGACTTCCTCGCCGCGCAGGTGGCGATTCTTGTGGAGGCCCGCAGGCTTGTGCTGGCGACTGACATCGACGCGCTCTACACGGCAGATCCGGGCCAGGATTCAGCGGCCGAACGCGTCGCGACCGTGGATGATTTCTCCGAACTCGACGGCATGGCGATTGGCGGCTCGGCGAGTGCGATCGGATCCGGAGGCATGCGCTCGAAGGTTCGCGCCGCGGAGATCGCGACGGCCGGCGGAATCGAGGTCGTGGTCTGCGGCGGCAAGAAGGCGCGTGCTGTCGCGCGCGCGGCTGCGGGCGACACAGGGGAGGGCACGCACTTCGCCGCGCACCCGCAACCGCAGAGCAGTTTCAAACTCTGGATCCGCTACGCCAAGGAAGCCAGCGGCGCGCTGGCCGTGGACGCCGGAGCCGAGCGCGCGCTGCGCGAGAAGGGCACGAGCCTGCTGCCGGTCGGTATTGCCGAAGTCTCGGGCGATTTCGCCGCCGGCGACGCGATCGAAATCTTTGTCAATGGTGGCGGCGAACTGCCGATAGGTAAAGGAATTGTCAATTACAGCTCTGATGAGCTGCGCAGGATCAAAGGACTAAAGTCGGAAGCAGTTCAAGAACTGATGCCGCACGCCACCGACGAGGCGGTTCACCGCGACAATCTGGTGCTCACTTAGATGAACAACGAAACAGAAATGACAACCGCCGAAGACTTCGACGGCACGACGGTCAACGCGAGCACCGACTTCGAGATCCGCGAACTGACCACCAGCGCGGAGGACATCGAGAAGATCTACCCGATCCTCCACCAGCTGCGCGACCACCTTTCAAAGGAAGATTTTGCCGAGCGTTACGTCGAGACCTTCGAGGCCTCGAACTACCGCATCGTCGGCGTGATGGTCGGTGACGAACTGCGCGCGATCGCGGGTTTCCGATTTCTGCTGAACATGGCCGTGGGCAACGCGCTCTACATCGACGACCTGGTTGTTTCGTCGGAGTGGCGCTCAGCGGGCTACGGCGCTGCGCTGGTCAAGTACCTCGAAGGTGTGGCGATCGCGATCGGCGTCGACGCGATCCGCCTGGACTCTGCCGTTCATCGCCTGGATGCCCACCGCTTCTATGAGCGCGAGGGTTTCTACTTCTACTCGAAGCACTTCGTTCGCGAGCTCTAGCTGAATCTACGCTTGGCCGCCGCTCTGGCTGCCCGCAGTTTTTCCGTGTCGTTGAAGAACTCGATGTAGTTTTCCCTTCCGCCGAAGGCGCGCAGTGGAATCGAATCGTCGATGAAGGGGTCGCGCATCTCGCCTGTGTAGATGGCGTGAGTGCTGTTAGCTGTGCGGATCGTGGCGTCCGGGTTGAGGTGGATGTAGGTGATGACATTGACGATGTCGTCGCCGCCCTGGACGAGGCGGGCTTTGAACGGGGCTTCAAAGACTGGCCCGGCCTGGTTGTGGCGGTCGTTGAAGTAGGCGGCGTAGCTGATCTTTGTAGCTGTGATGATGCGACCAGTTGCGTCACCCCGGCTGCCGCTCTGGGTGAACAGGTGCTGGTGGTTGCGCATGCTTGCCGTGGCCAGGAGCTTCGGCCGCTCGCTTGCGGGCGAGCGGTTGTGGCCGCGGAGCTGGGAGTGGATCAGCTGGTTGGGGCGGTAGTTGCGTCGGCGGTATCTGGAGGTCATGTTCCTTCAAGAGTTTGGGTGAGGATGATTGACCCTGCCTGTTTGAGGTATTTGTCATCAATAACGGGGTGGATGCGCGGCGTGGGTGGCGGGGATTCACGCAAATTGCGGGAAAGTTTGTGGCGGATGCAACACTGCCTTGGAACCTGGTGCTAAGGCAGTGCAACAACGGATACAAACTTCGGCGCAATTTGCGGCATTCGACCAAACTCCGTCAGCACACGCAACCCCTCCGGCCTGAACGTGTTCCAATCACCGATGAGCGCAACTCCCGCACGCCACATCCTCACCCTTCTGTCGATGACTGTCTTTTTGGCAGCGCTCCTCATCGCCACCCCGGCCGGAGCCGCCCCAAAGACCCCCAAGCCCCCAGAGCCTCCAACCGTCAAGCCCGGATACTTCCCGTCCTCCTGCAGCCGGCCCAAAGCTCACTCGGCGGTGCGCACGCTGCAGAAGGGCGACTCATGGCGCTTCTCGAAGCCCTATGAGTTCCCGTTCCACGGCTACACCCCCCGCGGCATGAACACGGTGATCTGGGGCTTCATCAAGAACAATGATCTGCGCACGGCGCCCTATCCCTCAGCGAATCTGCCGTCCTGTCGAGTCGGGCGCTTCGGAACCGAGGATCGCGCGGCCCACAAGGCTGGCAAGTACTTCGAGATGCTCGAGCCGATCGATGGTCAACGGGTCTACGAGTTCAAGGACACATTCGATCGCCACATCGCGACGCTTGAATGGAAGGATGAATCGCCGGTCTCGTACCACCCGTCGCGTTGGGGATGGTACATCGATGGCAAGTGGGCAGGCCGCGAGGCAACTCGTGCCTTCGAGGCGCAGTCAAAGGCCTGCAAGTTGATGACGGTCCCCGTCGCGACTCTCGACGCCGCAAGCCAGCCAGCCACCACTTACCAGTGGGTGCGGGACCCGCGTTACGTGATGGTCTCGTTTGCACCCAACCTGGGGGCGCCCGGCAGAGGCGCGACGCCCAAGGGTGTCAAAGACCTCCGCGTGCGGGCCTTCCTCGATCGCCGGGCGATCCCGCCCGAGCTGGTGTCGATAGCCGATGGATACGACCAGGGCTGTGGCGAGTCGGCATTGCCGCCACGACTTGAGGAGCAGACGCTCAAGGCCTTCTACTTCCACAGCGGATTCGGTCCGAACAAGTCGTACCTGTACGGCTACTACTTCGGTGAAGGCAAGACGACGATCTTGACGCTCCCCGGCGAATCCAAGCTTCGCAACACTTTCCCGCTCAACGTCTACAACCCGCGACCGCATTACAACGACGCCACCTACGCCGTCGTCAACACCACCGGCGTGGCCGGCGGCGGCATCGTGAGGGGAATCGTCCAGAGCACCCGTGACCGCTTGACGCTCCACGACGAAATGCGCTACTGCGATCCCAACTACACGCTTCGCGACATGCAAATTCGCAAGGGCAAGAAGCATTACAAGAAGTCGCTCTACTTCCCGCCCTACACCTACAGCGCCCAGAACAAGAAATCGGTGCGCTGGGTCTTTGGCCGTATCGAGCCTGACCCGACAACGCTGACTGCCGAGCAGGCGATCGCCCGAAACCACCCGGCCAGCCAGCGACTCTTCGCCTGGTTCCCGATCAACTGCGATCGCTGAGCCGCCCGGTACCTTGTAAGTACCGATGGCGACCGCACAAAAAACAGTCACAGACATCTGCGCAGAGGCGAAAGCGGCCTCGCGTCAGCTCAACGTGCTTGACAGCGCGACGAAGGATCTGGCGCTCAACGCGATCGCTGACGCGCTCGACGCGCAGGCCGACGAGATCGTCGCCGCCAACGCGAAGGACCTCGAGGCCGGCCGCGAGAACAACCTCGAAGCCGCGCTGATGGACCGCCTGATGCTCGACCACGAGCGGCTCGCGTCGATCGCAAACGATGTCCGCAAGATCGCGACGCTCGAAGACCCTGTCGGTCGCCTGATCCGCGAGTTCAAGATGTACAACGGCCTGGATGTGCGCAAGATCGCCGTTCCGCTGGGCGTGATCGCCGTCGTCTACGAGGCCCGGCCGAACGTCACGGTCGACGCCGCCGCGCTCTGCCTGAAAAGTGGCAACGCGATCGTGCTGCGTGGCTCATCGATCGCCGCGCACTCAAACGCAGTGCTCGCCCAGGTCGCGCGTGACGCGATCGCGTCGGCCGGCGTTCCGGAGGCCGCGATCTCGATCGTCAGCGGCGGCGACCGCGACGAGCTTCGCGTCCTCGGCACGCAAGAGGGCGTGATCGATCTGATCATCCCGCGGGGTGGTGAGGGGCTGAAGGCTGCGCTCAAAGCAGTCGCGACCGTCCCGGTGATCTACGCCGCCGCCGGAAACAACCACGTCTACATCGACGCCTCGGCCAACCTTGACTGGGCCGAAGAGATCGTTGTCAACGCCAAGGTGCAGCGCCCCGGAGTCTGCAATGCGGCAGAGACCTTGCTCGTGCACGCTGACGTCGCGGCCGAGTTTCTTCCGCGAATGCTCAAGCGTCTTGAATCTGAAGGCGTCGAGCTGCGCGCCGACGCTAAGGCCCGCGCGCTCGCCGGAGTCGACTCCGGCGAGATCGCGGCAGCCGAAGACGGGGACTGGGACACCGAGTACCTCGCACTGATCCTCGCCGTGCGCGTGGTCGATTCCGTCGAGGCCGCGATCGAGCACGTGAACCTTCACGGCACCGGCCACTCCGAGGCGATCGTCACGGATTCGAACGCCGCGGCCCACAGATTCACCAGCCAGATCGATGCGGCCTGCGTCTACGTGAACGCGTCCACCCGGTTCACCGACGGCGGCGAGTTCGGCCTTGGCGCCGAGATCGGCAACTCGACGCAGAAGCTGCACGCCCGAGGGCCGATCGCCCTGCGTGAGCTCTGCTCGTACAAGTACGTCGTCGAAGGCGACGGCCAGGTTCGTTCGTAGTAATGCGCGTCGGAATCCTTGGCGGCACATTCAGCCCGGTCCACCACGGCCACGTGATCTGCGCGCAGGAGGCGCGGCTGCAGCTCGACCTCGACGTCGTGCGCTTGATGCCCGTCGGAACCCCGCCGCACCGCCATCTCGAAGCAGGGGAAGACCCCGGCGATCAGCACCGGCTCTCGATGGTCCGCCTTGCGGTGATAGGTCAGCCGGGCCTCGAGATTTCGACCACCGAGCTTGAACGGGAGGGCACGTCTTACACCGTCGATACGCTGGCTGAGTTGGTTGATCAAGAACCACAGGCGCAGTTCACGCTGATCATCGGAGCCGATCAGGCGATGTCCTTCGGCAACTGGCGTGAACCCGAGCGGATCGGCGAGCTGGCCGAGATCGCAGTGGCCACCCGGGTGGACAACAACCGTGACGAAGCGATCGCCGAAGTGATCCGCGCAACCGGCGGCAAAGAACCTTTGACACTCGATATGCCGCGCATCGACATCTCATCCACGTTTATCCGCGACCGCATATATCGCGGCACCACCGTCGCTCACCTTGTGCCGGCGGGCATTCCAGAATTGATTGAAGAGGCAGGCCTTTACCGATGAGCAGGACCAACCAGAAGACCATCACCGGCGAGCAGCTCGCCAGGCGCGTCGCCGAACTGCTCGACGACAAGAAGGGTGTTGAGATCGTCGCCCTCGACGTGCGCGGCCTGGCCAACTTCGCCGACTACTTCGTCTTCTGCAGTGGTCGCAGTGATCGCCAGACCAAGGCTCTCCACGACGCCGTCCGCGAGGGCATGAAACTCGACCCGGAGATGCTCCCGGTACACACCGAGGGCGAACGCGAGCGCCGCTGGATCCTGCTCGACTACGGCGACGTGATCGTGCACATCATGATTCCCGAGGTGCGCGAGTACTACCGCCTCGAGCAGCTCTGGGGCGACGCCCCGCAGCTGGAGCTCGAGCTTTCGCCGGCCGAGGCGATCACCGCCGACGACGCTGCGTGAGTGAAGGCCGCCGATGGCGAGCATCACCGAGACTCACCTGGTCGTCAACCGTGGCCTGAGCATCCCGCTCAGCGAGATCGAGCTACGCGCATCGCGCTCGTCCGGTCCCGGCGGCCAGCATGCCAACAAAACCGAGAGCCGGATCGAAGCCCTCTACGACGTGACCAGATCCACGGCTCCGACGGATTCGCAGCGGGCGAAGATCATCAAGCAGTACGGCCAGATCGTTCGTGCCGTCGCGCAGGATGAGCGATCGCAACTGCGCAATCGCGAACTCGCGCTGTTGCGGCTCGGAATGCGAATCGCCGATTCGCTGATCGTCCGTCGAAATCGCGTCGCGACCAGACCGTCGCGCGCCGCCAAACAGAAGCGCATCACGGCGAAGAAGGCGCGTTCCGAGACGAAGGCTGCGCGCCGCAAGCCGGCCGCCGACGACTGAGACCCGCGCTCAGGTTCCATTCCGACAGAGAGTGTCAGGGTCTCCTGACAGCGCAACCCGCCTCGACTCGCGCTGTCTCGAAATGCCTGCCGCAACCGCTCCGATCAACACCACCTCGATCAACTTCCGACGTCTCGCCTTTTTGGTCCTCGGTCTTCAACTCGGGCATGATCGTGTTCCGCGAAGGCCTTGAAGCAGTGTTGATCTCTGCGGCGGTGATCGCCAGCTTCGTCGGTGCGAACAAGCCGCGCCGCCGCTCGGTCCGCGGCTCGAGGCGATCACCGGGTTCGTCGCGATCGCAGTGCTGCTTGTGATCCTCAACTGGTTCGTGCGCAAGGTCTACTGGTTCGACTGGATCGGCCGCCACCACCGGCAGCGCAAGAAGTTGCTCGCGCAGACGGGTATCGGCGTCACGCTCGGCCTGATCCTGCTCGGCTTCACGAGCGTCCATCGCGAAGGATTCGAAGTCGTGCGCTTCCTGCAGAACCTCGAACTGAAATCGGGCAGCTCGGCAGTGATGGATGGGGTGGCGATCGGGCTGGCCGCGACCGCTGTCGTAGGAGTGATCACTTTCTGGCTCCACCACAGGCTCCCATACCGCAAGATGCTCGTGCTCACCGGCGTGCTGGTGGTCGCCGTGCTGGTCGTGATGATCGGCGGCACGGCGCTGAGTTTCGTGAAGCTCGGCTGGCTTTCGGGCCACGCGACCCCGTTCACGGTTCCCGAGTGGATGGGCTCGTGGTTTGAGATGTACTCCTACCGGGAGACGCTCGGCGCGCAGGTGCTTGCCGGGACACTTGCTGTCGGCTCGTACCACCTGGCCGAGTACGTGAAGGTCACGCGGCCGATGAAGCAGGGCCTCGAGCCCGAGGCTCAATCGATTGATGGACCCGAGAACGCGATGCGCGAGCCAGTCGAAGTCGGCGCCTGAAGCGAGCAGTTCAACGGCCGTTCAGGTTCGGTTATCCACTCGGTCACACAAACGTCTCCGAGTTGCAACGACGCGGCCACATCTTTCGCACTGTTGAAATTTAGGGTGTCGGGTGAGATCTGACCACCCAAATTCTCGCGGACTCGCCGCGAGTACAGACAGGAGCCACAGCCCGCATGAATCGATCAATCAAAGTCCTGGGCGCGCTCGCCCTCGTCCTCACCGCGCTCGCGATGACCGCCTTCACGGCTTCAGCGACCGTCAACGAAAACCCCGCCGAGGACGACGGCAACGCGATGGCGATTATCGGCGACACGCCCTACGGCACGGCCCAGAACAACAACTTCCACAACGACATCGCGGAGCTCAACGCAGCTCCGAAGGTGCGATTCGTCGTCCACCTCGGTGACATCAAGAATGGATCCTCGCAGTGCACGGATTCATACTTCCAGTCGATTCGCTCAAGCTTTGACACGTTCAAGGACTCACTCGTCTACACGCCGGGTGACAATGAGTGGACGGACTGCCACCGCGCGAACAATGGCAACTACAACCCGCTCGAGCGGCTTCAGAAGTTGCGCCAGCTGTTCTTCGACAACCCCGGCCACACACTCGGAAAGCGCTCGGTCGCCGTGCGCACGCAGGACTCTGAGGGACTTCCCGAGAACGTGCGCTGGAGCCGTCTTGGCGTCGAGTTCGGCGTCATCAACCTTCCGGGCTCGAACGACGGTCTCGCACCGTGGACCGGCGCCTGGGGAGATGGAATCAACATCGGCACGACGCAGCAGGCCGAGCAGACCGCACGACTCGCAGCAAACCTGAAGTGGCTCGACAGCGTCTTCTTGCGTGCAGAGCGCTCAAACGCTCGGGCGATTGCGATTGGTCTGCAGGCCGACATGTTCGACCCGGAGGCTGTTGCGGCCAACCAGGTCTCCGCATATGCGCCGATCATCCACAAGCTGGCGACGAAGTCAGCCGAGTGGGGCAAGCCGGTGCTGCTGCTCAACGGGGACTCGCACATCTACGAGGCTGACCATCCGTTCGCGGCCGGTCAGCAGGCGGGGTCGATCTACGGCGAGTCGGCTGTGGCTCCCAACGTCACCCGCGTAACGGTCAACGGCAGCACCTCGGCACCGCACGAGTGGCTGAAGCTAGAGATCGAGCCCGTTGGTTCTCCGTCGGTGTTCAGCTGGACCCGCGTCCCGTTCGCGATCCAGCCGTAGCGACACGAAGCACCGAACGACTCGGCAATCCCCGTCGCCGTCCGCGCCCTGCGTGGGCGGCGACCCAGGGGGTTACGCCGATGGTGCCCGTATCCGACTCGGGATCCGTGTCTGTCGAGCTCCTCCGGATCGGCAGGAAGACATGCGAGACAATCATCGCCAACATGGTGAGCTCGGCCTTCGTCACGGACTTCCAAGCCTCGCTGTCCCGGCTATCGCTGATCAGTACTTCTGGGGTCACCGCCGCCACGCGCTCGGCGTCGGACCGAGACCGCTTGCGCTCAAGCAGCTTGTGCAATCATATTTCGCACAGCGAATGAGCAACCTGGTCGATGATCAGCGCTATCTCGAGCGCGCGATGAACCTCGCGAATCTTCTGGCCGCCGAAGACGGAGTCGAGAACGCCGTGGCGGCGCTGGATCGCGTGTTCGGCGAGTAGTGGTCGGAGCTCTGAGCCGATGGAGGTCGCACACAGCAACGGTCTCGACATCGCGTATGACCGATTCGGCAACGGACCGCCAGTTGTGTTCGTGCATGGCGCAGGCGACGATCACCGGATCTGGCAGCCACAGTGCGACTCCCTGGGTGACGAGTTCACGGTGATCGCGTGGGACGAGCCCGGGGCCGGCCACTCCTCTGACCTGCCCGAAGACTTCGAACTGGCCGATTACGCGAACTCTCTGGCCGCGGTGATCAGCGCAGCGACACAGTCACCAGCACACGTTGTCGGTCTGTCGTGGGGAGGAGTCGTCGTGCTCGAGCTCTACCGCCTCCACCCCGAGCTGATCGCGAGCTTGATTCTCGCCGACACCTACGCCGGCTGGAAAGGGTCGCTTGCGCCGGACGAAGTTCGAACTCGAGTTGCAGCCATCCGGGAGTCTGCCGGCGCGCCGGACTTCAATCTTCCGGGACCTTTCGCCGGTGAGCGCCCCGAGCAGTTCGTCCCGATGCTCGCGCAGATGAGCGAAAGCGCACGACCGGCCAGCCTGCTGGCGCAACTCAAGCTGATAGCCGAGGCCGACCAGAGCGATTTGCTGCCTCAGATCGTCGTGCCGACGTTGTTGATCTGGGGAGAGAAGGACATTCGTTCGCCGCTGAGCGTCGCGCGCCAGTTCGAGCGGGAGATTCCGGACGCCTCGCTCGTCGTCGTCCCCGGAGCCGGGCATCTGAGCAATCTTGAACGCCCCGAGAGCTTCAACAATGCACTCCGTGGGTTCTGCGGGGCGATGGAGCTAGACGGGTTCGAACCGTCGACCTCTTGCATGCCATGCAAGCGCTCTACCAGCTGAGCTATAGCCCCGTGCGCGAGGGATCTTAGCGAGCAATCGTGACCACGTGGAGACGACTGCGGTTGCGTCCGAGCAGCGTGACGATGGCAGGAGATGCGCTCAGTTCGGTGCCTCAGAGCGCCCTGCTGCGGTAGCGATGATGCTTTCGAACCGGGGCAAGGGATTTGCGGCCCCCCTTTGCGAGCAGTTCTCCTCAGCTGTCGAGCGCGACCGCACAGGGCGCGAACGCGAATCCGACAAACATCGTCGCCGTGAGCGGCAAAGCCCAGGCGAATCCGGCTGCGAGCCCGATTGCAAGAGCGAGTTCGGCGGCAGTTCCAAGCGACCGGAAGATCCAGAGCGCGACCGCCGGTGAAGCCGAAGACTGCCGACCCTGGCCCGGCAACCGTCTCCATCCGGCCAAGGTACCGGCCAGTCCGTTTGTTATGCGGAACTGAGAATCGCCCGCCGAGCGATCGGCAATTTGTCCAGCTTTACTCGGTAATTGCGAACATTTCTACCCTATTTGGTTCAACAATCTTCGCTTAGTTACCGATAAAGCAGGAATGGCAGACTCTTGGCTAATCCGCGACGGCATCGACCGGGACCGGATGATCGACATGGACAAGCGCATTCAGCCGCTTCGCACGGCCGCGCTTGGCGTACTAGGACTCACCCTACTCTTCGGTACACCTTGGATGGGCGTGCAGACGATTGGTGCCCTGCTCATCGCCGTGATCGCTGTCGGAACCGTTTTCAAGGTCGCCGGGGCCAAGAAGGAAACTGTCGAAAAGCCCGAGTATGCGCTGTTTGCGGCGTGGGCGGGATCAGAAATTCTGATCGCGATCTGCATCGTCATCACCGGCGGCGCGACCTCTCCTGCGCTTGCCTGGATGGCGATTCCAGTCGTGACGCTGAGCGCCCGCTTCTCGACGCGCGGCGTTGTGGTCGGAGTCGTCACAACACTGATCCTTCTGATCACCGCTGTCGTCTCGCGCAACTTTGATTCGGCGCTCGAGAACCCGATGTACGCGGGCGCTTCGGTGGCGACGGTCATCTCCGTGGCGATCCTCTCGACGGCGCTGATGCGCTCGGATGTGGAGCACCGCACGGAGGCGGTGATCGACCCTCTTACCGGACTTCTCAACCGAGCTGCATTGCGCAACCGAACCGTCGAGCTCGCGCAGCGTTCGGCCTACACCGCCGAGCCCGTCGGCGTGATCGTCGCCGACATAGACCACTTCAAGCGCGTCAACGACCAGTTCGGCCACGCCGTCGGCGACGAGGTACTCAAAGACATCGCCCATGTGATGCGCAAAGAGTTGCGCGCCTTTGACCTTGCCTACCGAATCGGTGGGGAGGAGTTCCTCGTGCTCCTGCCGGGTGCGAACTCGGAAGAAGCCAAAGAGTTCGCCGACGAGTTGCACAGGGTTCTGGGCGCCGCACCGCGCGGCGGTCAGGCAGTAACGATGAGCTTTGGCGTCAGCGCCTCGCGCTACGGCGACGTCTTCGAATACGACAAAGTCTTCGAGCGTGCAGACGCAGCGCTCTACCTCGCCAAGAACAGCGGACGCAACCGGGTCTGTGTCGCCGACGAAGAGCAGAGCGTCGCCGGCACCGGTGGTGGATTCGCCCGCCATGCATCTCGTTTGAACTGATCCGCAGAGCGAGCGGCCACGAATAGAAGTCGTGGCTCACTACAAAGCGACCGTTCACACCAGGCTTCCGCCCACACAGGCCTTCGCCCTGATGGCTGACTTCGCCAAGGCCGAAGAGTGGGATCCGGCGACCTCAAACTCCACGCAGCTCGGCGACGCCCCGGTGGACCTCGGCGCGCGATTCGAGCTGACGATGGAGATCTTCGGCCGCGAGAACTCGATCGTCTACGAGATCGTCGAGTACGACTCGCCCTCGCGGGTCGTTCTGCGCGGAGAGAACTCGGGATCGGTCTCGATCGACGCGATCTCCGTCGCCTCGCACGAAAGCGGTTCGGCGGTGACGTACGAGGCGACCGTGACGATGAAGGGCGCGTTCAAGGCGCTCGGGCCGTTCTTTGCTCCGGTCTTCAAAAAAATGGGCGATGAAGCGCGCGAGCAGATCGCCCCCTGGCTCGACCGACACGCCACAGACGCATCGTGAGCGCGCGACGCGTCGCCGTGATCGGTGCGACCGGTTACGTCGCGGGAGATTGCTCGACAGGCTCGTGGACGACGGGCTGTGAGATATCCGCTCTGGCCCGCACACCGTCGCAGCGCGGCTCGCCTGGACGATCGAGCCGACTCCCGCCGGTTCAACCCTCGTCCAGAGCGCGACGCCGGACAGTGACAGCCTGCTTTCCGGCCTCCACTGGTATTCGATCGCTCCCGCTCACAACTGGGTCTTCAACCGCATGGCCGGGCACCTGCTGTCTGCTTGACTGCAGCCATGTCAAAGAACCTCGTGATCACAGGAGCCTCGACCGGAATCGGCGCAGCGACTGCCCGCGCCGCAGTCGCCGCAGGCTGGAAGGTTGCGCTCGGCGCGCGCACGTACGACAAGCTCGAAGCGTTGGTCGAAGAGCTCGGCACCGACAACGCAATCGCGGTCCAGACCGACGTCACCGACTTCGACCAGGTGCAGAGACTGATCGATGAGACGCTTGAGCAGTACGGCAGCGTCGAAGGAGTGTTCGCGAACGCGGGATTCGGCGCGGCCCGCGGGTTCATGAACGAATCAGTCGAGCACTGGCGCGAGATGGTGCTCACCAATGTGCTCGGCGCCGCACTGACGATCCGCGCGGCGATGCCGGCGATCATCGACAGCAAGGGACACTTCGTTCTGACCGGAAGCATTGCCGGCACGCGCGCGCTGCCGGGCTCGCTCTATTCGTCGACCAAGTTCGCAGTGCACGGGATGGCGGAGTCGCTCCGGCAGGAGCTCAATGGCACAGGAGCGCGGGTCACGCTGATCGCTCCCGGGATGGTCGACACGCCCTTTTTCGACAAAGGCGCCGGCCCGGATGCGTTGGTCGCCGAGGACATCGCCCGCGCAGTGATGTACGCGATCGAGCAGCCGCCGCACGTCGATGTGAACATGATGCTCGTGCGCCCGACGGCGCAAGAGCTCTAGCCGCCAGCCGCCTGACTAATCTCGCAGGCCACATGGCCGAGCAAGAGATTCAGCACCACGACGAGATTCAGCACTTGCGATACGACCCGACCCAGATCGAGCCCAAGTGGCAGCAGATCTGGCGCGACGAGAAGACCTGGCACGTCAGCAACAAGCCCGACGGGCGCCCGATCTCATACGTGCTCGAGATGCTCCCGTACCCGTCCGGCGAGCCGCACATGGGCCACATGAAGGTCTACTCGGTCGGCGATGCGCTTGCGCACTACCGCCGTCGCAACGGCATGCGCGTGCTGCACCCGATGGGCTACGACAGCTTCGGACTTCCGGCCGAGAACTTCGCGATCAAGACCGGTCGCCCGCCGCGCGAGTCGACCGAGGACGCGATCGCCGAATTCCGTCGCCAGTTCGAGACCTGGGGCGTCTCGATCGACTGGGATCGCGAGTTCGGCACGCACCAGCCCACCTATTACCGCTGGACGCAGTGGATCTTCCTGAAGCTTTTTGAAGCCGGCCTTGCCTACCAGAAGGAAGCCGCTGTCAACTGGTGCCCGAATGACCAGACCGTGCTTGCCAACGAGCAGGTCGTCGACGGACACTGCGAGCGATGTGGCCACGCGGTTGAGATCAAGCAGCTCAAGCAGTGGTTCTTCAAAATCACCGAATACGCCGACCGGCTGCTGGGTGACATGACCACCGAGCTCGAAGGCTGGCCGCAGAACGTCAAGACGATGCAGAAGAACTGGATCGGGCGCTCCGAGGGCGCCGAGGTCGTCTTCACGTGCAAGTCGATCGATGTCGACTATCCCGTCTTCACCACGCGCCCCGACACGCTCTTCGGCGCGACGTTCTTCGTCATGTCGCCAGAGCACCCCGACATCACGAGGATCGCCGCAGGAACCGGTCAGGAAGAGGCAGTGCGTGAGTACGTCAACGCCAGCGCCCAGAAGACCAAGGAGGAGCGCGGCGACGATGACAAGGAGAAGACCGGCGTTTCCCTCGGCCGCACGATCACCAATCCGGTCAACGGCGAAGAGATCCCGATGTACGTCGCCGACTACGTGCTGATGGAGTACGGAACGGGCGCGATCATGGCCGTCCCCGCGCACGACCAGCGCGACTACGAGTTCGCCAAGAAGTTTGAGATCGAGATCCGTCAGGTGATCGCACCTGCAAGCGACGACGTGGAGATTCCCGAGGGCGCCGCGTACGTCAGCTCGACCGGCAGCGACGTGCTGGTCAACAGCGGCGAGTTCACGGGAGAGAGTTCGGTCGAAGCCAAGGCCGCCGTCACGCGCTGGCTCAAACAGTCCGGCCGCGGCGAGAGCACCGTCAACTACAAGCTGCGCGACTGGTTGATCAGCCGTCAGCGCTACTGGGGTTGCCCGATTCCCGTCGTGCACTGCGAACAGTGCGGGATCGTTCCGATCCCGGAAGCCGCGCTGCCTGTGCAGCTGCCCGAGATCAGCGACTACCTGCCCAAGGGCAGGTCGCCGCTCGCCGCCGCGACCGACTGGGTCGAGGTGCACTGCCCGACGTGCAAGGGCCCGGCCGAGCGCGAGACCGACACGATGGACACGTTCGTCGATTCGTCCTGGTACTTCATGCGCTACACCGACGCGAAGAACGACCGCGAGCCCTGGCACCGCGCCGTGCTCAACGAGTGGATGCCGGTCGACAACTACATCGGCGGCGTCGAGCACGCGATCCTCCACCTGATGTACGCGCGCTTCTTCACCAAGGCGCTGCACGATCTTGGGCTGGTCGGCGCGACCGAGCCGTTCAAGAATCTCTTCACCCAGGGCATGATCACGCGTGACGGCGCGAAGATGAGCAAGTCGCGCGGCAACGTGATCAGCCCGCGCAGCTACGTCGAGAAATATGGCGCCGACACCGCCCGCGCGTACGTGCTGTTCATCGGTCCACCCGATCAGGACGCCGACTGGGCCGACGAAGGGGTGGAGGGCGTGCACCGCTTTCTGGCCCGACTGTGGCGTCTCGGCCTGGAGGTCGAAACGGCTGGGGCGGGTTCCGGCGTGGACGCACCCGCCGCTGTCTCGAGCGACGCCGCCAACGCCGCAATGCGCAAGGCCAACTGGGCGATCGACAAGGTCACCGCCGACATCGAGGGCCGCTTCGCCTTCAACACGGCGATCGCCGCGGTGATGGAGCTTGTCAACGAGCTCTACAAGCAGAAGGACGCGCTCGTCAGCGAGGGCGGCGAGAGTGCGCAGGCGTTGCGCTTTGCGACTGCCTCGGCGGCTTCGCTGCTTTTCCCGTTCGCCCCGCACGTCTCAGCCGAGGTGTTTGAGCTGCTCGGCGGCGGCCGCGTCTGGGAAGTCGAATGGCCCAAGGCCGACGAGCAGTTCCTGAAGTCGGACGAGATCACCCTCGTCGTGCAGGTCAACGGCAAGGTCCGCGACAAGATCACCGCTGCGGCCGACGCCACGCAGGACGAGCTGCTCGATCTGGCCAAATCTTCAAAGAAGATCGCGGGCTACGTCGACGGCAAAGAGCTGATCAAGGAGATTGTCGTGCCGGGCAAGTTGGTGAATCTCGTCGTCAAGGGTTGACCGCGCCTCAAAGACCCTCCGCAAGCGCGCCAAGGCTGGCAAGACCAATTCGCTGAAATTCACCGGCAAGGTTGGCTCGAAGCAACTCGCCAAGGGCAAAGGCCCGGCCGCCACAGCAAAGTTCAAGATCAAGTAGTCGCTAGTCGCGCTTCGCGCGCGGGACCGGACCGGTGCCCATCCTGCGTGCGGCGAGCTGATCGAACGAGTTGGCGACCGATTCGTAGCCGAGCGCGCGATCGATCGCCTTCGCGTTCACGGCGGTCCAGCGGCGCAGGGCCCAGTCGCTGCGGCCCGGCTTCTGGAGACCGGATATCTGTCTCAGTGAGCGCGGCATCAGCGTGGCGGCCGCGTGGCCGGCCCATTTGAGGTTGACGGCGAAGGGCCAGTCCTTCACCGAGACGAGCCGCAGGTCGGGCTTGGCGACGAAGGCGATCGTCTCGACCGCCGCCTGGCTGGCACAGAGCTGGGGCAGCATCGAACCGAAGTACTCGCGGTACTCCTCGCGCGAGGCCGGAATCATCGCTGTCGGAATCCCCATCAGCTCGCCGGCGACGACGAACTCCTTGAGGTAACGATCTTGATCCTCAGCGGAAAGGTCGCCGACGAATTCGCGGCGCGCGACCATGAAGGAGTAGGTCTGGGCGCAATGTACCCAGAGCAGCGTTTCGGGATCCTGGGCCGAGAACTTGCGGCCGGTGACCGGGTCGGTACCGTTGATGCTCTCATGCACGCGGCGAACGCGGGAGGCCGCCTCGTGGGCGGAGTCCGTGTCGGAGAAGACGACGTGGTGCACGTACTGCGCGGTGCGACGGAAGCGACCGAGCGGATCGGTCTTGTAGTCGGAGTACATCGTCACGCCGGCCATCGCCAAGGGGTGGAGCGCCTGGATCATCAGGGCGCGGAAGCCGCCGACGATGGTGATCGGGTGCGAGTGAATCCTCCAGGTCACGCTCTCGGGGCCGAACAGACCCCAGTCGGCGTGCTCATCAAGCTGCGCGTCGATCTCCGCGAGGCGATCGCGGGTAAAACGGCTGAACGGCTTGCGCGATTCGGATGCCGCTGATTCGCGCTGGTCAGCGCGGTCGGATGCGTGGCGAGCTTCCATGTGGACTAATTGGTCGAACCAGCTACGGAACATCTTGTGTGGCTCAGATCGTGTCACCGAGACTCTGGGACTCTCCTCCCAGATCTGACACTGCTTTGCAGTCTATGGATCGATCGTCACTTGTGCAATGACCCGCGAAAAACCTTGCAGTTTGCGATGAACGTTGCTGCTCAGCCGCAGATGTCCGATTGGTCAGTTGACCGAACGGCAGCGCGTCAGTTGTCGTCGCCGGACAGCAGGCTGAGAACTTCGGGCTCGAATTCCGGCGCGGCAAGTTCTTCGGCGCCGCTCTTGAGTCCGTCGATCTTGTCGATCGTCTTGTCGAGCTCGCGTTCGCGCACGCCGGTCAGGTCGGCCCATGCTCGTGATGAGGTTTCGAAGGCGCGATTGACCTTGGCGGTCTGATCTTTGTATTTCTCCCATTGCGCGCGGAAAGTGCCGATCGCGCCCTGAATCTCGCGGGTCTTTGACTCGAGGCGGAAGTTGTCGGACGACTGCCGGATCACCGCGAGCACCGCGAACAGGGTGAGCGGTGAGCAGATCACGACGTGGTTCTGCAGCGCGAAGTTGATGATCGTGGCGTCCTGCTCGTGGATGAAGCCGTAGATCTGCTCGTTCGGGATGAAGACGAGCGTGTAGTCGAGTGTGCCGGCCGAAGGGTTGATGTAGTCGCGCGTCGTGACTTCCCTGATGCGGTTTCGTGTGTCGCGCAGAAACTCTTTGGCCGCCGCGTCGCGCTCGGGGTCGGTCTCGGCCTCGAGGTAGCGGTTGAATGCGGCCATCGGCATCTTCACGTCCATGTTGAGCGTGCGCTCGTCGGGCAGGAGGAAAGTGAAGTCCGGGCGGCTGCCCTCGGTGGTGGTCTGCTGCTTTCTGTAGCTGACTCCCTCGATGAAGCCGGCGATGCGCAGGACGTCTTCGGCGACGTGCTCGCCCCAGGCGCCGCGCGACTGGCTGCCCGAGAGTGCCTCGTTGAGTTTCTGGGTGTTCTGCTGGAGGACCTGGGTCGCCTCTCTGGACTGCTTGACGGCCTCGGCGATCTGGCCGAAGCTCTCGACGCGTTGCTTGTCGGTGTTGGTGACGAACTCGCGCACGCCCTTCAGTTCCGTGCGGATGTTCTCGAGGCCCTTGTCGATCTCTTGCTGGCGCGCCTTCAGCTGCTGTTCGCCGAGCTCGGTCTCTTGTTTGAGGTGAGATTTGGCGAGGTTGAGAAAGCTCTCGGTCTGTTTCTGGGCGACGGCGCTCTGCGATTCGAGCAGGCGGATCTCCAGTTCCTTCTCGTGCTCGGCGCGGTCGCGCTCGAGCTGAGCGAACAGGGCGGCGCTGCGCGCGGCCTCGGCGCGAGGCTGGACAAAGATGATGTAGGCGGCCAGAGCGAGGATGGCGAGGACGGCAACTGAAAGAAGGGCTGTCTCCATGATCCGTTCATATTGTCAGGATGGCGGGACGGAACGTACGTTCGGTCAGGGCGCCGAATTGGCCAAGTCCAAGATCAAGAAGAAGATGCAGCGCTGGGGTGTCCGATCCAGTTCACAGAGATTTCGCTGATTCGGAGCGAAATCTTCAAGAATCGGTCTTGAATCGTCACGCGCTGATCCGTAGCGTCTGATCGGTGCGTGAGACGAGCAAGCAGATGCTGGTTGTCTACGCCGCGGCGGCGCTCGCTGTGGCGTTGATCGGTGCGCGATATCTGCAGTCTGCCGCGGCCGAGGGCGGCGGCGGGGCCGCGAGTTTCAGCCGGGCTGGATCGGCGGTCGGCGCGAGCGGCGGCACGGGCAGCGCGCCGGCGGCGAAATTCCAGGCGCTGGTGGTCTACGTCTCTGGCGCCGTGCGGCGGCCCGGGCTGGTGCGGCTCCGCGACGGCGACAGGGTCGGCGACGCAGTCAAGGCAGCCGGCGGCGCGCGAGCATCGGCAGATCTGGACATGGTGAATCTGGCCGCGCGGGTTGCGGACGGTCAGCAGGTCACCGTGCCGTCTCGGGCGAGCGGAGGTGGCGTGGGGGCGACCGGCGGGAGCGGCCCGATCAGCCTCTCAAGCGCGACTCTCGAGCAGCTCGATCAGCTCGACGGCGTCGGCCCGGGGCTGGCGCAGAAGATCATCGACTACCGCGCGCAGCACGGCGGATTCCGTTCGATCGACGAACTGGGAGAAGTGCCGGGGATCGGAGAGAAGCGTCTGGAGTCCCTGCGCGCTCAGCTGCAACCGTGACGCTGGTCGTGCAGGCGGTTCGCGAACACCCGCGGCACGTACTCGCAGGGTCACTCGCCGCTGGGCTCGCACTGTCGCGGCTCGATCCAGTCTGGCTGTTTGTGCTCGCCGCGCTGATCGTGATCCTTCTGACCGGGTGCAGGTCGCGAGCGCACGTCGTGATCGCAACGAGCGCATTGCTGCTTGCGGGGGCGGGCGTCGGGTCGAGCCGGCTGGCCGCGATCGATGCCGATCCGCTTGCCGCGCACGGCTCGGTGCCGACCGAGCTGCGCGGCGAGATCGTGCAACGACCGCGCGAGCGGCCGACTGGATCGACGGTGATGCTTCGCGCGCGGGCGCCGGGCGACGCGCGCCAACTGATCGAAGTGCGCAGCTACGCGCCGCTTCCAACGGGACTACGGATCGGCGACGAGTTGCTCGTTTTCGGATCGCTCCGTGCCGTGTCGTCGCTCGGCGCGCGCTCGCCCGAAGCTGCTTCATACGCGCGGTTCCTGCTGCGCAGCGGAGTGCGCCGCCGCATGCAGGCGAAGTCGATCGAGGCGACGGGCGCGGCGCGGGCAGGTCCCGTCGGAATGGTCGACAAGATCCGTAACCGCTCTGACGCAGCGCTGGCGATGGGCCTCGCGCCGGAGCCGGCGGCGCTGCTGCGCGGCATGGTGCTTGGCGGCGACGCCGGGCTGCCCGAGGCAACGGCAGAGAACTTTCGTGTGGCCGGGCTCAGCCACATCCTCGCCGTCAGCGGGCAGAACGTGCTGCTGATCGTGATTCTTGTGCAGGCGATCCTGATGGCGCTGAATCTCGATCGGGCGTGGCGGATCGCGGTGCCGGCAGTCGTGGTTGTGATCTACGTGCTGCTCTGCGGCGCCCAGGCTTCGGTCGTCCGGGCCGGGGTGATGGGCCTCGCGGGCCTGGCGACGATTGCTGCCTCGCGCAGGTCTTCGCGAATCTACGCCCTGCTGCTCGCGGCGATCGTCGTGCTGTTCTGGAATCCGCGCGCCACGGCAGACATCGGTGCGCAGCTGAGCTTTTCGGCGGTGCTCGGATTGATGGCGTTCACGCGTCCGTCTGCCGATCGCCTGACAGGTCTGCCCGGCTGGGCGGCTGAGGCGCTGGCCGCAACGGCCGCCGCAACGATCGCGACTGCGCCGCTGATGGCTTTTCACTTCGGAGCGGTCTCCGTGGTGTCGCTCGCAGCCAATGTGCTCGGCGCGCCGCTGATCGGCCCGATCGTCTGGGTCGGATCGCTGACGGCGGCGATCGCGCAGTTCTCGATCCCGCTGGGTGCGCTGCTCAACGCGCCGAACTCATTTCTGCTCGGGACGTTGATCGAGCTCGCGCACACGGCGGCCGACGTGCCGGGAGCGCAGGTCGGGACCGATGGCTTCGGCCCGGCGGGACTGATCATCGGACTAGGACTGGTGGCGCTGCTGGCGGCGCGGGTCAACGGATGGATCAGGCCTGCGATTCCGCCTGCTCTCAAGCAGTTCCTCGCCGGCACTTGCGTGCTGATGCTCGCCATCACTTTGATGCACGGAGATCCCCAGCCGATTCCTCGGCCGGCGATCGTGATGCTCGATGTCGGGCAGGGCGACGCGACTTTGCTGATGGGAGCGGGAGGGTGCAACGTGCTGATCGACGGCGGGCCACCCGGGGCGGATCTTCAACGCAAGTTGCGCGAGCTGGGTATCGGGCGGCTCGATGCGGCGCTGGCCACCCACGCCGAGACCGATCACTTCAGCGGAATTCTCGAACTGGCCCGGTCGGGAGAGATCGCGATCGGTGCCCTGATCGATGGCGGTGGAAACACGCCCAGGCCCGAGTACGCCGAGCTGCGAGCACTGCTGGAAAAGCAGCAGACCGCGATGGTGCCCGCCGTCGCCGGCGCCAACTGGCGGTGTCCGGGCATCTCGATCCGCGTGCTCGGTCCGGCGCCGCAGCCGGTTGGCACGCCGCCGCCCGAAGACCCGAACACCCGCGCCGCAGTCACCGTGATCGATGTCAGCTCGATCCGAATGCTCGCCACAGGAGACGCCGAAAGCCCGAACGTCCTGCCACTCGCGCTGCCGCCCGCCGCTGTGCTGAAGGTTCCCCATCACGGCAGTGCCGACCCCGGCCTGCCCGCGCTGCTCGATCGGGTTCGTCCACAGGTCGCGCTGGTCGGGGTCGGCGCAGAGAATCGCTACGGCCACCCGACCCCGTCGTCGCTGAGCGCGCTCGGCCAGATCGGAGCCGCCGTCTTTCGCACCGACCGGGACGGCGCGATTCTCGTGCGGCCCGGACCGTCGGGGAATCCCGAGGTTTCGACCACCGGACTCGCTCGGTAGGGTCTTTCCCGATGGCCGAACTCAAGCATTCATACCTCTTTCACGGCGACGACGAAGTGAAGATCGACCAGGCGCGAAAGCGGCTTGCCGCACGCGCCCAGACGGATGGTTCGATCTTCGAGTCGATCAGCGGCGACGCCCTGACAGCCGAAAACTTCGCCATGACGCTGACCTCGCCGAGCCTCTTGCCCGGCACGCGAATCGTGCTGGCCGACGGGATCGAAGCCTGGAAGGCCGCCGACGTCGGCCCTGCGGCGGACGCAGTGGAGTTGCTGGCAGGTGGCGAGATCGATGCGGTGGCTGTATTGATCTGCCGTAAGAAGCCGCTGAAGGCGATCCTCGATGCCGTCGAGAAGACCGGCGGCGAGATCCGCGAGTTCAAGCCGCCGTCAGACGCTGAGCTTCCGAGCTGGCTGATCTCTCAGGCAAAGCCGCTCGGCGTGGAACTCGATCCAGACGCAGCCGCACTTCTGGTCGAAATCGTCGGCAAGCCCGCCAAGAAGGTCACCAAGGCTCAGAACTGGAGCCCCAAGCGCCGCCTGCTCAGCGAACTGGAGAAGTTGGCCACCGCGGCCGGAGTTGGCGGAACGATCGACACGAAGCTTGTTGCAGAGGGTGTGCGCGGCGAAGCCACGTCGGAGATCTTCGACCTCACCGACCATGCGGTGTCGGGCAACACGAACGCCGCTGTCCGCGACGCCGAGAAATTACTGGCCGCCGGCGAGCCGCCCGCGCGGATCGTCGCGATGCTCGCGCGATCGTTCGGTCAGGTGCAGACAGCTGCGGCGCTGATCGAGGCCGGCCGCGCCGGTGATATCACCGAGCAGGCCGGTATCCAGCCGTGGCTCGCGAAGAAGCTGACCGCGCAGGCGCGTGAGCGTGGCGGCGCGTCACTGCGCGACGCGCTGGTCGAACTGGCGAGGCTGGACAACGCCGTGAAGGGCGGAACCGCGCTCGACAACGAGACCGAGCTGCTGCGCTCGATCGAGACGATTACCGCCTGAAGCTCTGCTTGAAGGGCTAAGCGGAAAGCTTCGAACGAGTACGAGCTGCGCGGGCCTTCTTGCGGGCGCCGTTGTTCCGGTGGATCGCGCCGCGCTTGACGGCCTTGTCGATCTTGGAGACGAGGACCTTGTGGTCGGCGTCTGCCTGCTCGGCTGAGCCACCCTCGACTGCGGCCTCGAGGCGACGGAAGTAGGTCTTGATCGCCGAGGTGTATCGACGGTTCTCGTCGCGCTCGCGCTCTGCGCGAAGGATGCGCTTCTGCTGTGACTTGATGTTTGCCATTTGGGTCCGGTCTGTTAATTGGGTACTGCGGTAAGTCTTTAGTCTTGCGCGGCGAAGTAATGCCTGCGCGTGAACGCCAGAGTGTAGAGGACGCGAAGCCATTCACCCCGACGACGAAACCCCGATCAAAAGCTCAGAAGAGCAGCATTCCGAGGAGACGGCCGCCGCCGAGGCGATCGCATGGGCCGCCTCGATGCCCGGGGAAGACCCGATCCACGATCATCCGCACGCCCCGGAACCCAGCGGTGGCCGCAAACTCGCGCTCTCCACAGCTGTTTTCTCGATCGCGACGGCGCTTTCGCGCGTTGCCGGCCTGATCCGCGAGATCGTTGCGGCAGTCGCGTTCGGCGTGACTGGCGCGGTCTCCGCATTCACGGTTGCATTCAACGTTCCGAACCTGGTGAGATCGCTGTTTGCGGACGCGGCGCTTCAGGCCGCGTTCGTGCCGGTCTTCACCCAGTTGCTGGATCGCGGCGATCGAAAAGAGGCCTTCAAGGTCGCCAGCACGCTGTTCTACCTGATCGTCGCCGTCCTCGGACTGATCACGATCGGCTTCATCATCGCGGCGCCCTGGATCATGCCGCTCTTCGCTTTTGGGCTCGGCGATCAGTACCAGGAGCTGATGGTCGGGCTCGCGCGCGTGCTCTTCCCGATCGTCGTGTTGCTCGGCGTGACCGGGCTCTTCGCCGGAATCCTCAACGCGCTCGACCACTTCGCCGTCCCGGCGATCGCCCCGCTCTTCTGGAACATCGTGATCATCATCTCGATCGTCCTGATCACGCCGCTCCTGGCCGAGGAGGATCGGATCTACGCCTACGCCATCGGCGTGCTGCTCGGCACGATCGTCCAGATGCTGATGCCGATCCCCGTCCTGCGGCGAAAGCTCGGCGGGGAGAAGTTCGGACGATCCTTCGACTGGAAGAACAAGCATGTGCGGCGCGTGCTGGTGTTGATGCTGCCGGTTGCGATCGGGCTGGGGCTGATCAACTTCGACGTTGCGGTGAACAACCTCGTCGGTTCGCTGGTCAGCGATGAGGCGCCGGCGGCGATTGACAAAGCCTTCCGGATATTCATGCTCCCGCAGGGGATCTTCAGCGTTGCGATCGCGACCGTGCTGTTCCCGACCTTGTCCCGCTTTGCCGCCCGCGCCGACTTCGACGGCCTGCGCCACACGATGGCCAACGGCGTGCGGCAGATGTTCATGGTGCTTGTGCCTTCTGCGGCGATCACGGCGGTGCTCGCGACGCCGATCGTCACGCTCGTCTTCCAACACGGCAAGTTCGACGCAGCCGACACTGAACTCGTTGCGACGGCACTTTTCTGGTTCTCGTTCAGCCTGCCGTTCCAAGGGTCGAACCTGCTCTACACGCGGACGTTCTTCTCGATCCAGCGGCCGTGGTTGACGACGGTGTTGGCCTTTGGGAGCCTTTCCGTGAACCTGGTCGCCTCGCTGCTGTTGTACAAGCCGTTCGGTATCGCCGGTGTTGTCGGAGCGACCGCGATCGCCACGCTCGGCATGACGATCGCGCAGGCGATGGTGCTGCGCAAGCCGCTCGGCGGAGTTGAAGGGGGGGAGACGATCGTCGCGTTCCTGAAGATGGTCGTGGCCTCGGTGCCGCTGGCGCTGGTGAGTTATGGCGTGTGGTTTGCGATCGACTCAGCGCTGGGTGATGCGATCATCGCCCAGGCCGTTTCGCTGGGCGTCGCGCTCGCAGTCGGTGGCGCGACGTATGCCGCGGCGGTCTACGCGCTGCGCATCGAAGAGGCCCACCAAGTCGCGCGTTTGATTCTTGGGCGCCTGCGCAGGTGATCGGTCGGCCGCCGACGGTCGGTCACGGTCTTGAACCTGCCCCGCCATAATCAGCCTCCGCATGGAAATCCCTGCAGACCGCATCCGTAACTTCTCGATCATCGCCCACATCGACCATGGGAAGTCGACGCTGGCCGATCGCATCCTTGAGGTCACGCATTCGGTTGAAGCGAAGGACATGAAGGCGCAGCTGCTGGACTCGATGGATCTTGAGCGCGAGCGTGGGATCACGATCAAGTCGCAGGCGGTGCGCGTCTACTACGAGGCCGACGACGGACTCGTCTACCAGTTTCACCTGATCGACACGCCCGGCCACGTCGACTTCACGTACGAGGTGTCGCGTTCACTCGCCGCTTGCGAAGGCGCGTTGCTGGTTGTCGATGCCGCGCAGGGGGTGGAGGCTCAGACCCTCGCCAACACGTATCTCGCGATCGACGGTGGCCTTGAGCTGATCCCGGCGATGAACAAGATCGACCTGCCGAGCGCAGAGCCCGAGCGCGTCGCCGGGGAGATCGAGGAGCTGCTCGGTGAGCCCGCCGAAGGCGTGCTGATGATGAGCGCCAAGACCGGCGCGGGCGTCCACGAGATGCTCGAGGCGATTGTCGAAAAGATTCCGCCACCTACGGCCGACCGCGACGCAAAGCCGCGCGCCCTGATCTTCGACAGCGAGTTCGACGAATACCGTGGCGTGATCGCGTACGTGCGAGTCGTCGACGGCGAGTTCAAGAAGGGCGACTCGATCAAGACCTTCCAGACGCCGACCAAGGCTGATGTCAACGACATCGGATTCTTCGGCCCGAAGATGACGAAGACCGACGGACTCAAGGCGGGCGAAGTCGGCTACATCATCACCGGCATCAAAGACGTGGCCAAGCTGCGCGTCGGTGACACGATCACGACCGAGGAGAACCACGCCGAGGAGCCGCTCCCCGGTTACCGCGAGGTCCAGCCGATGGTCTTCTGCGGGCTCTTCCCGGTGAGCACAGACGACTTCGAAGATCTGCGCGATGCGCTTGAGAAGCTCAAGTTGAACGACGCCGCGCTGATTTATGAACCCGAGACTTCCCAGGCGCTCGGATTCGGTTTCCGCGTCGGCTTTCTCGGGCTGCTGCACATGGACATCGTGCGTGAGCGGCTTGAACGCGAATACGACCTTGACCTGCTGGCAACGCCGCCCAACGTTCGCTATGAGATCACGCTGACCAATGGCGAAATCCAGAAAGTCAACTCGCCCGCGGAGATGCCCGAGCGCGTGCTCATCGAAGAGATCCGCGAGCCCTTCATCCGCGCGACGATCCTCACCCCGCGCGAGCACGTCGGCTCGGTGATGGAGCTCTGTCAGGAGCGCCGCGGCACCCACGTCGACATGCACTACATCAGCGACACACGCGTGCAGCTGACCTACGACCTGCCGCTCGCCGAGATCGTCCTCGACTTCTTCGATCAGCTGAAATCACGTTCGAAGGGTTACGCGAGCTTCGACTACGAGATCAGCGGAATGCGCGCGAGCGACCTCGTTCGTCTCGACATTCTGCTCGCCGGCGATTCAGTCGATGCGCTCTCGATGGTCGTGCACAAGGACAAGGCCTACCCGGCCGGCCGCCTGATCGCCGAGCGTCTGAAGGAGCGGATCCCACGCCAGCAGTTCGATGTGCCGATCCAGGCTGCGATCGGCGCAAGCATCGTCGCCCGCGAGACGGTCAAGGCCGTGCGCAAGGACGTCACGGCCAAGTGTTACGGCGGTGACATCAGCCGCAAGCGCAAGCTGCTCGAGAACCAGAAGAAGGGCAAGAAGCGCATGAAGCAGGTCGGGCGCGTCGAGGTCCCGCAGGAAGCATTCCTCGCCGTGCTGCAACTGGACGGCGACGCGGCGAAGTAAATCCGCGTCCAGATCGCTGATCGGCGCTCATCACTCGGGCGTTCACTGCTGATCCCAAGCAGCCAGGTCACCTGAAGTTCAACAGGGCGGCTCCAATCGGGGCGGCGATTTATTTGTTCACCGAGTCAACAAGCGAGTTGGCGGATTAGACTCCCGGCCGCACGATCGTTCGCTTTTTCCATCCCAAGGAGCACTCAAGTGGCAATCAAGACTGATGCGGTGGGCAAGACCTATCCGCCTGTCGAGTACGTGGTCGGTACGGAGAAGATCCGTGAGTACACCGCCGTCACGTTCGACGACAGCCCTCTCTCGAACGACGAAGACGCCGCAAAGGCCGCCGGTTACGCCGGTCTGGTCGCGCCGCCGATGTTCGCCGTTGTCTTTTCCAGCAAGGCCGCGGCGCCTGCGATGTTCGACCCGGAGGTCGATATGAACTTCGCGATGATGGTCCATGGCGCGCAGGATTTCACCTTCCACAAGCCCGTCGTTGCGGGTGACCGCATCACCACCTCGGCATCGGTCAAGTCGATCGAGGCAAGTGGCGGAAAGGGTTTCTACGTTTACACCACCGAGTCCACCAACCAGGACGGCGAGCTCGTCGTCTCGGCTGACTGGACCTGCATCGTCCGAGGAGTAGAGGCATGAGCTACACAGTTGGCGACAAGACGCCGGAAGTCCGCGTGACCCCGGACAAGTACCTGCCGCACCGCTACGCCGGCGCATCAGGAGACTTCAACCCGATCCACATCGACAAGGAGTTCGCGACGATGGTCGGTCTGCCGAACACGATCCTCCACGGTCTCTGGTCTCTCTCGCAGGTGCAGCGCGCCGCGATCCAGGCTGCTGGCAACGACCCGACAAAGGTGAAGACCCTGTCGGGTCAGTTCCGCGGAATGGGCCAGCCTGAGGTCGAGGTTGTCGTGACCGGTGAGGTTTCGACCGTCGAAGAGAGCGGCGAGGCGATCATCCACCTCGAAGCAGCGCAGGGCGAAAATCGGATCATCCGAAACGCGACGGCGATCATCGAGCCGTAAATGCCGGTCCGCGCCGTAGAGCGCGCAGACGTACGCTTTGACAGCAACGGCGACGAATGCGGCGCCTGGTTCTATCGACCCGATGGACCAGGCCCGTTTCCCGTCGTCGTGCTCTGTCACGGCCTCGGCGCGGTGCGGGAGATGCGTCTCGACGCGAGCGCCCGCGCCTTCGCCGAAGCTGGAATCGCGGCGCTGAACTTCACATACCGGAACTTCGGTGACAGCGGGGGAGAGCCGCGTCAGGTTCTTGACATCGGAAGGCAGCGCGACGACATCGCTGCCGCGATCGAGTACGTGAAAGGTCTGGACGACGTCGATCCAGACCGCCTGGCGCTGTTCGGCAGCTCCTTCGGCGGCGGCCACGTGATCGCTGTTGCTGCCGATCGCAATGACATCGCAGCGGTGGTTGCGCAATGCCCTTTCACGGACGGGCAGGCTTCGGCCGGAACGCTCGGCGCGGTGAGCACCGTGAAGGTTGGCGCGTACGCCGTTGCCGACGGCGTCTCGCGACTGATCGGTCGCAAGCCCGTCTACGCGATGCTCGCCGGCACGCGCGGCGACCCGGCGATGATGACCGCGCACGACGTGGTCGAGGGCTACCTCTCGCTGATGCCCGAAGGAATGGAAGGCGACAACCGTGTTGCCGGCCGGATCGGGATCGACATTCTTCTGCAGCGTCCCGGCAAGCGCATGAAGGACCTGCAGTGCCCGACGCTGATCTGCGCCTGCGAAAAGGACACCGTCGCGCCGTACGGGGCGACCGCCAGGTACGCCGACGAAGCGCCCAACGTCGAGCTGAAGTCGTACCCCTTCGGCCACTTCGACATCTACAACGGCGAGCCGTTCGAGCAGGCCAGCGCAGACCAGGTCGAGTTCCTGGTTCGCACCCTGAAGCCGTAGTCGGCGGAAAGGCAGCTGCGCAAACGTATCCTTATGGGGATGCTCACAGAGCGGCAAGAACAGATCCTTCGGATCGTCGTTGAGGCGTTCACCGCCACGGGTGCGCCCGTGGGCTCGCGGGCGATCGCGGAACGCCCGGATGTCGCTTGGGCGCCGTCGACCGTGCGCAACGAGTTTGCGGTGCTGGTCAGCCACGGATTTCTTGAGCAGCCGCACACCTCTGCCGGTCGCCGTCCGACCGAGGCCGGATACCGCTACTTCGTCGACGACCTGCTGCGCGACGACTCCCGCCGCGAGGCCCTGTCGATCGAGCTGACCTTCGACCGCCGTGAGATCGCCGACGCGATCCGGCAGATCACCGAGACGCTCGCCGAGGTGAACGAACTCATGGCGCTCGTCAGCGCGCCACCGCTCGAGAGCGAGGAGATCCTGCGCATCGAACTGGTGCCGCTCTCGCCGCAGAAGGTGATGGTCGTCGTGATCACCAGCAACGGCAACGTGACCAAGCGCCAGTTCGAGTTCGAACGCGCCGTTGACGAGGGGCTCGTGCGCTGGGCCACCGGCTATCTCAACGAGCGCCTGAACGGAGTGCCACTCGGCGCCCGCATGATTCGTTCGCGCCTTTTCGCGAGCGATCTCGGCGCGGTCGAGCTGAGCTTCATCGAGGCGATCGGCACCGCGTTCCTCGAACCGCCGCAGGGCGACAACATCTTGTTCGTCGGCGGATCGCGCCACCTGATCGGATCCGGATCGGGTGAGCCGATCCCCGGACTTGACCGGCTGATGGGTGCCGTGGAGGAACGCGAGGCCGTCACCCGCCTGCTGCGCGCGCGACTCGACGAGCGCGGCGTCTACCTGCGCATCGGCCACGAGAACGAAGCCGTCGAGCTGATCGGCGCCAGCGTCGTCGGGGCCAACTACGGCACTCACACACGTCAGCTGGGCAGCGTGAACGTGATCGGTCCGATCCGGATGGATTACCCGCTCGCGATCTCCTCGGTCCGCTTCGCCGCCGCACGGCTTTCAGACTTCGTCTCGGACGTTTACGCCTAGATGACGACGACCCGCGACTACTACGAGGTGCTCGGCGTCGGCCGGGACGCCGACGCCGGCGAAATCAAAAAGGCCTTCCGCCGTCTCGCACGCACGCACCATCCGGACGTCAACGACTCGCCCGAGGCCGAGGCCGAATTCAAGGAGATCGCCGCCGCCTACGAGGTGCTCAGCGACGACTCGCGCCGCGCCACCTACGACCGCTTCGGCCACGAAGGGCTGCGCAGCTCCGGCGGCGAGCCCGACTTCTCCGGCTTCGGCGACTTCTCATCGATCTTTCAGGCCTTCTTTGATCAGGCCGGCGTCGGCGGCATGTTCGGCGGCGGGCGCAGCGCCGGCGCAGGTCGCGGACCGATGCAGGGCGGCGACCTTGCCGTCGAGGCCGAGCTCGAACTTCACGACGTGCTGACCGGCAAAGAAGTGAAGGTCGAGTACGAGGTGATCGAGGCCTGTGAGCACTGCGAAGGCAAGCGCGCCGAACCCGGCACCGAGGTCGAGACGTGCAAGAAGTGTGAGGGCGCCGGTCAGGTCCGGATCGTCCAGAAGACGATGATCGGCCAGATCGCGCGCGCGATGGTCTGCGATCAGTGCGAGGGAATGGGTCAGACCGTCCCGACGCCCTGTAAGGAGTGCGCGGGCAAAGGCCGCGTGCGCGTCGACCGCGACGTGACGGTGTCGATCCCCGCCGGGATCGAAGACGGACAGCAGGTTCGCGTCTCCGGCCGCGGCCACGCCGGGGCCAACAGCGGACCGCCGGGCGACCTCTACGTCCAGGTGTCGATCGAGCAGGACGAACGCTTCCACCGCGAGGGCCGCGATCTCTACACCGTGATCGACCTGCCCGCGCACGCCGCGATGCTCGGCCGCGAGCTTGAGGTCGAGACGCTCGACGGAACCGAGTCGATCAAGCTCGACTCCGGCGTCACCCATGGCGACGACATCAAGGTCAAGGGGCACGGCCTGCCCGGGCTGCGCAACAACACCCGCGGCGACCTGCACGCGGTCGTGAACCTTCAGGTCCCGCACAACCTCTCCGCCGAGCAGCGCAAACTGCTCGAAGACTTCGACGCGTCGCTGACCGAGAAGAACTTCAAGCCGGTCGGTGGCGACGGCATCATGGGCCGCCTGCGCCGGGCGCTGCGCTAGTGATCCGCCTGGCAGTCCGTTGCCGCGCAGAGAACGCAGAGCTCGCACTCGCCCAGTTGATTGAGCTCGCTCCCACCGGGATCGAGGAGATCCGCGACGGCGACATCGTCGAGTACGCGCTCTATGGCCCGCCCGGCGAGGTGCCGACGCTGCCCGATCTTCAGGTTGCTGTCGGCGACGATCTCGTCGAGGTGACGACCACGGAAGTCGCCGACGACTGGCCGGAGCGCTGGAAGGACTTCCACGGTTCGATGCTGATCACGCCGTCCGTCGGCGCCGCCGAGCCGACGATCTTCCTGCGGCCCAGCTGGGACAGCGCCGAGCCCGCTGCCGGATCAACCGAAATCGTGCTCGACCCGGGCCAGGCCTTCGGCACCGGCTCGCATCCGACCACACGGCTGTGCCTGCGGCTGCTGCTTGACATCGTCGCCGAAGGCAAGAACGACGGCGGCCTGATCGACCTTGGCTGTGGCAGCGGCGTTCTGGCGATTGCGGCCGGCAAGTTTGGCTGGGACCCAGTCCGCGCGTACGACTTCGATCACCTTGCTGTGAGTGCGACCGTGGAGAATGCCCGCGAGAACGGCGTTGCGCTTGAGGCAGTTCAGAGCGACGTTCGCGCGCCCGAGGGCGACGGCATTCCGGCGCTCGCCCGGACCGTCTTCGCGAACATCATGCGGCCGCAACTGCTTGACGTTGCGCGACAGATCCCCGCAGATCACGGGATGCGCGAGGTCGTGCTCTCCGGCCTGCTCGATGAGGAGGCCGACGAGATTTCGGCGGCCTTCGCGGCGCACGGCCTGACAGAGACCGGTCGAATCAGCGAAGGCGGCTGGACCGGTCTGCGCCTGTCATCTGGTTAAGCCGAGCGCTCCACGTGTGACCAGCTCTCGGGGTGCTCGGTCACCCAGCGTTCAAAGGACATCGGCGGATGGCCGGTGAGCAGCTCCGTCGACTCGGTCTGAATGTCGAACTCGCCGTCGGCGATCGCCAGGTACGTGCTGACCCAGGCCTCGACCTGCCAGTCAGGCGCACCGAAGTGCGAGCGCGACTCGTAGGCGTCTTCCTCTGACTCCTGCTGATACTCGAAGAGTTTGCCTGTCAGTGCAGTGAGGCGGTTCGCGATGTGGCGCAGCGACACCCGCTCGGGGCCGCTGATGTTGAAGGTATCGCCGTCGCGCGAGTCGTCGGTGAGCAGGCGCACCGCCACATCGGCGACGTCGCTGCGCGTTACGGGTACGAGCTTTCCGTCTCCGCCGGGACCGCGCATGATGCCGTCCGGTCCGGCGAGGACGGGCAGAAAGTCTGTGTAGGCGTTCTGGCGCTGGAAGACGTAGGCCATTCCCGACTGGATGATCGCCTGCTCGGTCGCGTAGTGGTCGCGCGCGAGGGTGAAGGCGGCGTTGGAGGCCGCGCCGCAGATCGAGGTGTAGATCACGCGCGAGACTCCGGCCGCGGCCGCGGCGTCGATCGCGCTGTAGTGCTGCTCAAGACGATTCTCGGATTCACGGGCGCTGACCAGGAAGAGAGTGTCTGCGCCCTTCAGCGCCTCGGTCATCTCATCGGTCGCCGAGTAGTCCGAGGCGGTTGCCAGGTCGACGCCGGCGATCTTCGGCGCGGAGGCCGCTTCGCGCACGATCAGCCGGAGGTTTGCGCCGCCGTCGGCAAGGCGCTCGGCCGTCAGGCCGCCGACTACGCCCGTTGCTCCGGTGATTGCGATCAGTGGCTGCGGCATGGCGGCATCCTGCCACATCCCGCGTCGCCGCGCGCCCCATAGACTTCGCCGTGATGCTTGCCGCGACGATTTCAGACGGAGCGATCTCTGCCGCCGAGCAGCCCGACCCAGTTGCCGGCGCCGGCGAGTTGCTCGTGCGCGTTCGCGCGGCGGGGCTGAACGGCGGGGACATCTTGCAGCGCGCGGGCGCGTACCCGCCGCCGCCCGGCTGTCCCGTCGACATTCCCGGATTGGAATTCGCCGGTGAGGTGGCTGCTGTCGGCGACGGTGTGCGGCGCTTCGAAGTCGGTGATCGCGTCATGACGATCACCGGCGGCGCTGGGCAGGCCGAGCTTGCGGTTGTTCATGAGTCGCTGGCGATGCCCGTGCCGGACTCGATCGACTGGCCGGCGGCTGGGGGATTTCCAGAGGTTTTCCTGACTGCGCATGACGCACTCTTCTCGCAGGCCGGCCTGCGACCCGGCGAGCGACTGCTGATCAATGGCGCGGCCGGCGGGGTCGGCACCGCCGCGCTCCAGTTGGCAAAAAATGCCGGCGCGATCGTCGTTGCCAGCGTTCGCGACGCCGCGGTTCACGAATCCGTGCGCGCGCTCGGTGCCGATGAAGTTGTCCTGCCGGACGCGATCGGCGATCACGGTCCGTTCGACGTGGTGCTTGAGTTGGTCGGCGGCCCGAACATCGAAGGCGCGCTCAAAGGCCTTGCGATGGGCGGCCGGATTGTCGTGATCGGAGTGGGCGGAGGCTTCAAGGCAGAAGTCAATCTCTTGGCGATCATGGGCAAGCGAGCAGTGCTTCGCGGATCAACTCTGCGCGCGCGGCCGTTGGAGGAAAAGGCAATCGCGTCGCGCGCGGTCGAACGGGAGATTTTCCCAGCCCTCGCCAGCGGCGCGATCACCGTCCCGGTCATGGCCACGTTCCCGCTCGCCGAAGTGGCTGCCGCCTACGACCGCTTCACCGCCGGCAGCAAGCTCGGCAAGATCGTCCTGAGCGCCTGACCGCCGGAAGCGTATTGACCTAGGCCGCCCGCCGACCGCATTACCCTGAGCACATGGCCATAGTCGACCAGCTCCAAGATGACGTGAAGACCGCGATGAAGGCGAAGGAGACCGCGAAGGTCCAGGCCCTGCGTCTGATCGTTGCCGATCTGCAGCGCGCTGCCAAAGACGGCAACGACGATGAACTCGCGATTCTGCGCACTGCGCGCAAGAAGCGGGTCGAGGCCGCGAAGGCATTCCGCGACGGTGGTCGCGACGAAGCCGCAGCCCAGGAAGAGTCCGAAGCCGTGCTGATCGACCAGTACCTACCCGCACAGATGGACGACGAGAAGCTCGCCGCGATCGTCGATGAGACGATCGCGCAGACCGGCGCGTCCGGAATGGCCGACATGGGCAAAGTGATGGGCGCTGTCATGGGAAAGGTCAAGGGCGAAGCCGACGGCGGGCGCGTTCAGGCGCTCGTCAAGCAAGGTCTTGCCTCTTGACGCGTACGACGATCGAGCTTGAGAACGACGTCGCGGCGGAGCTCGCCGGCACCCACGATGCGGTGCTCAAAACTTTGGAAGATCATCTCGACTGCCGCGTGCACCTGCGCGGAAACGTCCTCACGCTTGAGGGCGACGACATGGACATCGTCGCAGCACGCACAGTCGTGGACGAGCTCGCCGGTCTGATCGAGCACGGCCACGAGATCGCGCCCGGCACGATCCAGGTCGTCTCCAGCGCGCTCGACCAGCACAAGGATCCCGCCGCAGTCTTCGACGACGTCGTCTGGCGCCACCGCGACAAGAAGATCGCGCCCAAGACCGTCAACCAGAAGGAATACGTCGACGCGATCCGCACCAAGACTTTGACGTTCGGAATCGGCCCGGCAGGTACCGGCAAGACCTACCTGGCGATCGCGCTGGCCGCGCAGGCGCTCAGCACCCGTCGCGTCTCGCGCATCATCCTCACGCGCCCCGCCGTGGAAGCCGGCGAGCGCCTCGGCTTCCTGCCGGGCGACCTGATGGCCAAGGTTGACCCCTACATGCGCCCGCTGTTTGACGCGCTATACGACATGCTCGAGCCTGAGCGTGTGAACGAGTTTCTGGAGAGCGGGGCGATCGAGGTTGCGCCGCTGGCATTTCTGCGCGGAAGGACGTTGAACGATTCCTTCGTGATCCTCGACGAGGCCCAGAACACCACGCCGGAGCAGATGAAGATGTTCCTCACGCGTCTTGGTTTCGGCTCGCAGATCGTCGTCACCGGCGACGTCACGCAGATCGACCTGCCGCGCGGAGAGCGCTCGGGGCTGATCGAGGTCGCGCAGATTCTCGGCGAGATCGATGACGTTTCGTTCGTCCGCTTCGACGAGACCGACGTCGTCCGCCACAAGCTCGTCCAGCACATCGTCTCCGCATACGCCGAACACTCGGAGCTGCTCGAGCAGCAGCGCCAGTCGCGCAAGAAGCCGCGGCGTCGCGGTACCGGCGACGACGACCAGGACGTATGAGTCGCGATGCCCTCGAGATCGAGCTGATCGTCGAGGAAGGCGTCCAGCCCGGCGTCCCTGAAGAGGATCTGATCGGCGCCGCGCGTGCCACGCTTGACCGGCTCGGGGTCGAAGACGGGCACGTCGCGATCGAGATCGTCGGCGAGTTCCGCATCCACCAGCTCAATCGTGAGTTCCGTGGCAAGGACGACCCGACCGACGTCCTGAGCTTTCCGGTGGACGGCGAAGAGATCGCGATCGAGGGCCCGCCGGTGCTCCAGGTGACCGGCGCACTCGAACTGGGCGACGTCGCAATCAACCCGGAACACACCGAGAACATGGTGGAAGCGGTCGTTCACGGCGTGCTTCACCTCTGCGGCTACGACCACGAGGTCGACGACGGCGAGATGCTCGAGCTGCAGGACGAAATCGTCCACGGGCTTGAATGATGAGTGAGCTGTTTGATCCGCAGGGCAATCTCTCGTTCGAGGGCCTCTCCACCAGGTCCGGCATGATCGCGCTGGCCGGCCGCCCGAACGCGGGCAAGTCCACGATCGTCAACGGCATCGTCGGTGAGAAGGTGGCGATTGTCAGCGACAAGCCGCAGACCACCCGCCGTGAAGTGCGCGGGGTGCTGACCCGGCGCGACGCCCAGTTGATCCTTGTCGATCTTCCCGGCTCGCAGCGCCCACGCGACGCCATGACCGAACGGATGCAGAAGGGGGTTGTCCGCGCGGTCGGAGACTGCGACGGCGCGCTCTTCGTGATCAACGGCGAGCAGAAGTCCGCCGGCGGGGACAAATACCTCGCCGAGCTGCTGAAGCAGGCCAATGTTCCCGTCATCACCGCCGTGAACAAGATCGACCTGATGGACAAGGGCCGGATCGTCGAGGAGCTCAGCGCTGTCGCCGAGTTCGCGCCCGGCGAGATCTACCCGGTCTCGGCGCGTACGGGCAAGGGCATGCCCGAGCTGATCGACGCGCTGATCGACATCCTTCCGGCCAGTCCGTTCCTGTTTCCCGCCGAAGCGGCAACCGACCAGCCGATCGAGATTCGCGTCTCGGAGCTGATCCGCGAGCAGGCGCTGTTGCGCACGCGTGACGAACTGCCGCATGCGATCGAGGTGCGCGTGGACGAGATCGAACGGGTCGAACCCGCGGACGACTCCGGCACGATCACCTACGTAACCGCGAACCTGTGGGTCGAGACCGACTCACAGAAGGGCATCGTGATCGGCAAGGGCGGCAAGATGATCAAGGCGATCGGCAAAGCCGCGCGCCCGGCTCTGGAGGAACTTCTTGAGTCGCACGTACACCTGGAGCTGAAGGCGAGCGTGCGAAGAGGCTGGCGGCGCGACGACGGGCTGCTTGATCGACTCGGTATAGGCTGAACTCTCCGAGATAGGCTCGCGAACATGGTCGACGAGGATCTGCTTTTCAAGCCTGCCACAGACCTCGCGGACGGCATCCGCGACGGCGAGTACACGTCACGCGAGCTGACCGAACTCGCGCTCGCGCAGATTGAGAAGCTCGACCCGGCGCTGAACGCCTTCATCATGACCGACGCCGATCGCGCTCTGGCGGCAGCCGACGCGATCGAGCCCGGCGACGAGCGCCCGTTCGCAGGCGTGCCGACAGCGATCAAGGACATCGGCGCGATGATCGACGGCTATCCGTTCACCTGCGGCTCCAACATCTTTGGCGACTTTGTCGCGCCGTTTGATTCGCACGTCGGCCGGCGGATCAAAGACGCAGGCTTCGTGATCACCGGCAAGACCAACCTGCCGGAGCTCGGGATCCTGCCGGTCAGCGAGTCCTCGCGTTACGGCGCGGTGCGTAATCCGTACGACACCGACCGCACGCCCGGCGGATCCTCTGGTGGCGCGGCCGCGGCCGTCGCATCGGGAATGCTGGCGATCGCCCACGGTTCCGACGGCGCCGGCTCACTGCGTATCCCCGCCGCCTGCTGCGGGCTGGTCGGCCTGAAGGCCAGCCGCAACCGCATCTCGCCCGGCCCGATCCTCGCCGAGTCGCCGATGGTGACCGAAGGCTTCCTCACACGCAGCGTCGTGGATGCCGCAGCCACGCTTGACGTCCTCGCCGGCTACGAGACCGGCGATGCCAACTGGGCACCACCGCCCAGCGGCACGTTCCTCGACGCCGCAAAGCGCGAGCCCGGGAAGCAGCGGATCGCCGTCTCGGCCAGGCCGTCGATCGATGTGCCGGTCGCCGGCGAGCACCTCGAGGCCGTCGCCACCACGGCGAAGCTGCTCGAATCGCTCGGCCATGAGATCGTCGAGTTCGATCCGCCGGTCAATCCCTCGATGCTCGAGTTCTTCATGGATGTCTGGGCTGTCGGCATCTCCTCGCTCGCGCGATCAGGCGCGCAGCTCTCTGGCCAACAGGTCACCGAGGACACGGTCGAGGCGCTGACCTGGGCCTTCTGGGAGCGCGGCAACAAGATCAAGGCGCTCGACCTGCTGATGGTCGACAACACGCTCAAAGGCTTCGCCCGGCAGACGATCGCCGAGCTCGCGCCCTATGACGCGCTGCTCACGCCGACGCTCAACCTGCGCCCGGTCGAGATCGGTTGGATCGACGCCTCGCACGGCATGCCGGCGTTTGACCGCTCGATTCAGTTCACATCGTTCACGGCCGGGGCGAACCTTGCGGGGTTGCCGGCGGTTTCGCTGCCGACGGGGATCGAGGCGGACGGCCTTCCCGGGTCGGTGCAGTTGATCGGCGGGCCGGCGGGCGAGGAGTCGCTCCTGTCGCTCGCAGCGCAGCTCGAAGCGGCGCGGCCGTTCGCCCAGCTGAGGCCCGGGGGATAGGCTCGCGGTATGGCAACAGTTGGATCCCTGACGTTCGGCTCGCTCAGCGCAAGCGAGCGCGCACACAACTTGCTGATCGGCGAAGGCGTGGAGATTCACCCGACGGCCGAGATCGGCGCAAACGTCGTTCTTTACGACGACGTGCACGTCGGCGCGGGAGTGGTGATCAAGCACAACTGCGTGATCGGCGAGCAGCCTTCGCTTGCGATCGACTCACGCGCAAAGCCCCAGGCTGCGGCTGCCACGACGATCGAGGTCGGCGCGGTCATCTGCAACGGCGTCGTGATCATCGCCGGGGCCGGCATCGGCGCAGACGCGATCATCGGCGATCAGGGATTCATCCGCGAGGGCGCCGAGATCGCCGAGGACTGCGTGATCGGTCGCGGCTGCATGGTTGGCGTCGCCGCATCAATCGGCCGCCGCACGAAGATTCAGAACAACTCGATCGTCCTGCCCGGAATGGTGATCGAGGAAGACGTTTTCATCGGCGCAACGCTTTCTGGGGCGACCGACCACTCGATCGGCCGCGACCCGGCGCAGGCGCAGCAGACGGTGACGCTCCGGCGCGGCTGCCGCATCGGCTCGTCGGTCTGCCTGATGCCCGGGATCGAGATCGGCGAGGAAGCGCTTGTCGGCGCCGGCGCGGTCGTGCTCGAATCGGTGCCGGCGCGAGCGAAGGTCGCAGGCGTTCCGGCGCGCGTGATCGGCAGCACAGCCGCCGACCACGCCTGACGACGCATGCAGTCACTCGCTCGGATGCGTCTCCATGACGACGTCGCCGCGCTCGCCGGTGCGCACGCGAATCGCGTCCTCCACCGGGATCACGAAGATCTTCCCGTCGCCGACCTCGCCGGTCCGACCGTTCTCGAGGATCGCGTCGATCACCGACTCGACTTCGTGATCGCCGACGACGCATTCGATCTTGATCTTCGGGCGCAGGTGGATCACCAGTTCGGCGCCGCGGTAGTGCTCGGTGATCCCGCCCTGGCGACCAGATCCCTTGACCTCCGTGACCGACATGCTCGGCACGCCCTGCTCGGCGAGCGCGCGGCGGATCGGGTCGAACGCCTCGTAACGGATGAATGCTTCGATCTTCTTCATGTTCAGTTGCTCCTTCGAGTTCGTTTGCTGGGGCTGGACGTACGTGCCGTGATCTGAGATATCCAGGCGGGCGTCCGCTTCTTCGTCGCTGACGCGCATCCCGATCTTGTACTTGATCGCGGCGAACACGGCGAGGCTGCTGAGAAAGACGAACGCGCCGACGATCGCAATTCCGGCGAGCTGCACGCCGAGCTGGTGAAAGCCGCCGTTGTGGACGAGGCCGCCGATGAACTCCTCACCGTCCTTGACGCCGACGCCTGTCTGTTCAGCAAAGCGCGGGAACGGGAAGAGCCCTGCGGCGATCGTACCCAGAAGATCAGGCCGAAGTTGATGTGGACGCCGAATTTCACGCGCTCGACCAACGGGCCGACCGCGATGGCAGGCACCACGGCGGCGAATCCCGTGAGCACTTCAAAATGTGTCTCCCGACATGTGCTGAACGAGGCGTTTGCTGAACGGCGGGGGGAGAGTACGGGGCAGGGCGGTTGCCAGTAGGTAAGACTCTGCGAACGCGATGAGCACGATCGAGTTCACAGCAGCTGCATCCGGCTCGCCCTGGGCGCCTCTGCACCGCCGCATGTTCGCGATTCTCTGGGCCTCGCAGTTGGGATCGAACATCGGCGTGTGGATGCAGGTGGTCGGCGCCCAGTGGTTTCTGGTCGAGACGGCGAGCAGCTCGGCGCTGGTCGCGTGGGTGCAGACGGCGACGTTGATCCCGGTGTTGTTCTTCGCGCTGCCGGCCGGCGCGCTGGCCGACTCGAAGAACCGCCGCACGATTCTCTTGTACTCGACTTTCGCGTCAGTGGTTTTTGCGGGCGCGTTGACCGTGCTCTCCGTGACCGACGCTCTTGAGTCGTGGTCGTTGATGTTGATGCTGTTCCTGCTGGGCGCGGCGAACGCGTTCACGCTCCCGGCCTGGCAGTCGATCCAGCCCGAGCTTGTTCCGCGCGACGAACTGCCCGCGGCCTCATCGCTGAACGGCGTGACCGTGAATCTCGCGCGGGCAGTCGGGCCGGCGATCGCGGGATTTCTGGTGGCGGCCAGCGGTCCGGCGCTGGTCTTCGGGATCAACGCGGTCTCGTTCGTCTTCGTGATCATCGCGCTGCTGATCTGGAAGCGGCCGCCGCAGCGGCGGCTGGGGCGCGAGCGGATGCTGCCGGCGCTGGGTGCGGGCGTGAGGTACACGTGGTTTGGTCGGATCGTGCGGCGGATCCTGCTGCGCGTGGCGCTGTTTGCCGCGCCTGCGTCTGCGCTCTGGGCGCTGCTGCCGTTGATCGCTGCCGATCGACTCGGACTTGGCTCGGGCGGCTACGGCGTGTTGCTCGGCGCGCTCGGGGTCGGGGCGCTCCTGGCCGTCGGCGTGCTGCCGAAGATCCGCGGAATCGCTTCCGACAACTTCGTACTGGTGGCCGGTGCGGTCGGCTTTGCCGTGGCGACCATCGGCGCGGCCGAGCTGCCGATCGAAGGCGTGATCGTCGCTCTGCTGATCGGCGGATTCTCCTGGCTGAGCGTGCTGGCGATGCTGAACTCGCTGATGCAGCTGAGCCTTGCTCAGTGGGTGCGCGGGCGCGCGCTGGCGATCTACTCGCTGGTGATCATGGGGACGCAGGGCGTCGGCGCGCTCGTCTGGGGATTCGCCTCGGAATGGATCGGTGTGGAGGAGACACTGCTCGTTTCGGCCGGGTTGTTGATCGTGACTGCCGTGAGCGTCCGCTGGCTGCGCCTTCAGCCCAACACCGCGAAGCTCGACTTCAGCATGGTCACGATGGAGCTCGCCGACCCCGACAGCGTCTACGAGCCGAAGCAGGCCGACACGCCGCTGCACGTGGTGGTCCAGTACTTCGTGCCCGAAGAGAACGAGGCGGAGTTCATCGAAGCGATGACGCGCCTCGGGCGCGCCCGCCGGCGCACCGGCGCCTATGAATGGAACCTCAACCGCCGGGCCGGGAGCGAGCGGGAAGGTACTTTCGTCGAGGAGTTCGGCGTCGCGTCCTGGGAGGAGTACAAGAATCAGGTCACGGCGCGCTGGACCGTGGCCGACAGCGGCGTCCTGGAACGCGCGCTGGATCTGATTGATGGCGAGCCGCTCGTGCGGCATTACTACAGGGTGGTTTGATGAATCAAGAAGATCCGGATCCGGGCTCGCGGCTGGACCCGCGTGCGGTTCCCGTGGTGATTGCATCGCTTGCGGTGGTCGTGCTCGGGATCTTCACGACGTACGCGGACCTGACGATCGGCGCCGTCATCGTGCTCCTCGGCTTGTGCGGGGTTGCGTGGGTTGCGCAGATGGCCGCGAAGTAGGCACAGCTCAGGCTCCTAGAATCCCCCGCAAATGCCAGAACTCACCTTCGACTCAAACGGCCTGATCCCGTGCATCGTCCAGGACGCCGACTCTGGCGCCGTACTGACGCTCGCCTACATGAACGAGGAATCGCTCAGCAAGACGCAGGAGACAGGGGAGACCTGGTTCTTCTCGCGTTCGCGCAACGAGCTCTGGCACAAGGGCGAGACCAGCGGCAACATCCAGAAAGTGCGCGAGCTGCGCTACGACTGCGACGGCGACGCGATCCTCGCGCTCGTCGAGCCGACCGGTCCCGCCTGTCACACGGGCGAGACCACCTGCTTCTACCGCGGTTTTGAAGGCGAGCCGGGCGCGCAGCGCTTCGAGGCGCCGGGCGAGCTGACCAGCACGCTGAACGCGCGCCGCGCCGAGATGCCCGAGGGTTCTTACACGACGCAGCTTCTGAACGATCCTCCGTTCATCGCGGAGAAGGTCCTCGAAGAGGCCGAAGAGGTCACCCGCGCCGCGCGCGAAGAGACCGACGACCGAGTCGCCAACGAAGCGGCCGACGTGATCTACCACCTTGCGGTGCTGATGACTCAGCGCGGACTTTCCCTGCAGGACGCGTTCGCAGTTCTCAGTGAGCGCGCGCGCTGATGGCGCAGCCCTCGCTCGAAAAAGTCCGCGCCCTCGCGGGCGAAGGCGCCACAGTCATCCCGATCAGCGAGTCGTTCATCGAGGACGTCGAAACGCCCGTCTCTGCCTTCTTGAAGCTGCGTGGCGACGGCCCGGCGTTCCTGCTCGAATCCGCCGAACAGGGCAATCGCTTCGGACGCTGGTCGTTCATCGGCGTGAAGCCGCGTTCGCTGATCACCCTGAAGGACGGCGAGCTGACCGTCGAAGGCGTCTCCACTGAATTCACGGACCCCTACCGAGCCGTCGCGGAGGATCTTGCCAAGTACATCCCGGCCGAATCTACGGACCCTGATCTCCCGCCGTTCACCGGCGGCGCCGTGGGCCTGTTCGGATACGACCTCGTCCGTTACGTCGAGCCGGTGCTCGGCGAGGCGAACCCTGATCCCGTCGGCCTGCCGGACATGGCGCTCACGATCACCGGCGCGCTGGTCGCGTTCGACCACTTCAAGCACCGACTCAGCGTGATCGCGAATGTCTTCATCGATGACGGTGAGGAGATAGACGCCGCTTACGCCGCGGCCGAGGCGACGATCGCCGAGATCCGCGAGAAGCTCGCCGGCCCGGTGCCGCGCCCCGAGCGCCGCGAAGCCGCTCCCCTGCCCGGCTTCGAATCCAACATCGGCGACGACGGCTATGCAAGCGCCGTCGAGGCGGTGAAGGAGTACGTCCGCGCAGGCGACGCCTACCAGGTGGTCCCGAGCCAGCGCTGGAGCGGCGAGTGCCCGGTCGATCCCTTCAGCATCTATCGCGGCATCCGCGCGGTGAACCCGTCGCCGTACATGTATTTCCTTGAGTTCGACGATTTTCACATCGCCGGCGCATCACCCGAGCCGCTGGTGAAGGTCACCGGCCGACACGCCGAGTACCGGCCGATTGCCGGAACCCGCCCGCGCGCGGAAGACCCGGCGGCGGATGTCGCGCTCGGCGAGGAACTGCTGGCAGACGCCAAGGAAGTCGCCGAGCACGTGATGCTGGTTGATCTGGGGCGCAACGACCTGGGGCAGGTCTGCGAGTTCGGCTCGGTCAAGGTCGACGATCTGATGCGGATCGAGACCTTCAGTCATGTGCTGCACATCGTCAGTTCGATCAGCGGCACGCTCAAGCAGGGCGAGTCAGCGATCGAGCTCCTGCGCAGCTGCCTGCCGGCCGGCACGCTCAGCGGCGCGCCCAAGGTCCGCGCCATGGAAATAATCGACGAGCTTGAGCCGGTGAAGCGCGGTGCATACGCCGGAGCCGTCGGCTACGTCGACTTCGGTGGGAACCTCGACACCTGCATCGTGATCCGCACCGTCGTGATCAAGGACGGGATCGCCCACGTGCAGGCCGGCGGCGGTATCGTCGCCGACTCCGACGCCGCGACCGAGGTCGCCGAGACGCACGCAAAATCGCGCGCAGTCTTCAAGGCCTTGGAGCTCGCCGCAGCACAGGAGGACTGGGCATGAAGGTCCTGATCATTGACAACTACGACTCCTTCACGTACAACCTCGTGCAGTACCTGGGCGAGCTTGGTGCGGAGATCGACGTCGTGCGCAACGACGCCGAGTCGATTGAGCGGCTCCAGGCACGCGAGCCGGACCGCGTGGTCATCTCGCCCGGCCCGTGCACGCCGAACGAGGCGGGTGTCTCGCTTGAAGCGATCAAGACCTTCGCCCAGGCTGGCACGCCTGTCCTGGGCGTATGCCTTGGCCACCAGGCGCTCGGCCAGGTCTTCGGCGGCGAAGTCGTCCGCGGCACGCCGACCCACGGCAAAACCGCGCTCGTCGAGCACGATGGCAGGACGATCTACGAGGGGGTGGAGTCGCCGATCGAGGTCGCGCGCTACCACTCGCTCGTCGTCGCGCCGGAGAGCCTCCCCGATGTTCTTGAGGTCAGCGCCACCACGCAGGCCCCGGAGGGCGAAGTGATCATGGGTCTGCGCCACAAAGAGCTGCCTGCGGAGGGCGTCCAGTTTCACCCGGAATCGATCCTCACCGGGACTGGGCTCGCACTGCTTGCGAACTATCTGAAGCTCCGGTAGGTGCTCGGCCCCCAAAACGCGCAGTTTGCGTGAAAGATTGTGCGAGAAATTGCACTGCCTTGGCACCAGGTGCCAAGGCAGTGTGCGAAATGCCACAAGCAGAGACCGCGACCGAGCTCCAACCCCCGGTAACGTTCTCGCCTGACCATGAGTGAACAGCTCACGCCAAATCCAGTCCTCACCGAGGCAATCGACCGCGCCGCAGATGGCGAGGACCTCGCGCTCGACACCGCCGCCGCCGTGCTCGACGAGATCATGACCGGCCGCGTGGGAGAGGCGCAGACCGCGGCCTTCGTGATCGCCCTGCGCACCAAGGGCGAGACGGCTCAGGAGCTCGCGGGCCTCGCCCGCACCATGCGTGCCCACGCTCTGCCCGTGAACACGGGCCGAAGCGACCTTGTGGACACGGCCGGCACCGGCGGCGGCACCCCGACCTTCAACGTATCAACCACCGCGGCGTTCGTCGCCTGCGGCGCGGGCTGCGCGATCGCCAAGCACGGCAATCGCTCGGCGACCAGCAAGAGCGGCAGTGCCGACCTGCTCGAAGCGCTCGGCGCCAACATCGAGCTGCAGCCCGAGGCCGTCTCCAAGCTGATCGACGAAGTCGGCTTCGGATTCATGTTCGCGCCGGTCTACCACGCGGCCACCAGGTACGTCATCCCGGTGCGCAAGGCGCTCGCGGTCCGCACGGTCTTCAACCTTCTCGGGCCGCTGACCAATCCTGCCGGCGCCAGCCACCAGCTGATCGGCGTCTCCGACCCGCGCTTCCAGGACGTGATCGCAGAGGCTCTCGCGGAGCTCGGCACCGACCACTCGATGGTTGTGCACGGGATGGACCGCCTCGACGAGCTTTCGGCAACTCACGCCACGCGCGTGACCGAGATCCGCGGCAGCGAAATCAACGTTCATGAGGTCACGCCCGAGGAGCTCGGACTCGAGACCGTCGAGCCAGGGCGCTTCTCCGCCGGCACCCCGGAAGAGAACGCGGCCACCACAAGAGCGATTCTCAGCGGTTCCGACGGCCCTGACCGTACGCTTACGATCATCAATGCGGCTGCGGCGATCTACGTGGGTGGCAAGGCCGACTCCCTCGCACAGGGAGTGCAGGCGGCCACGCAATCGATCGACACCGGCGCCGCACATGACAAACTGAACCAGTTCGTGGAGCAGTCACAGCTCCTTGCAGAACAGGGGAATCCTTAGGCACCTTGGGCAGCAGGATCGAAAATCTCATTTCCGTCACGCGCGACGAACTCGAATCGCGCAAGCGCACCGTGCCGGTCAGCGACCTTGAGAAGCTGATCGCGTCATCGAGCCACGAAGGCAAGCCGTTCAATGAAGCGCTCGTGCGCCCGGGTCTCTCGGTGATCGCCGAGCACAAGCGACGCTCGCCCAGCGCCGGAGAAATCCGCGCAGGATCGACCGTCACCGAGATCGTCCAGGCTTATGAGCGTGGCGGCGCCGCAGCCATCTCCGTGCTCACCGACGAGAAAAACTTCGGCGGCACGATCGCCGACCTCGACGAGGCGCGCGCGGCCAGCGGCCTGCCGATCCTCGCCAAGAACTTCCACATCGATCCCTACCAGCTCTACGAATCGGCCGCCCACGGCGCTGACGCGATCCTGATCGTCGTCGCATCCGTGAACGAGCGCCGACTGCACGAGCTCTATGCAGAGGCCCACGCACTCGACCTCGACGTGCTGGTCGAGGTACACAACGAAGAAGAGCTCCAGCAGGCCTTCGAGCTCGAAGCCGACGTGATCGGCATCAACAACCGCGACCTCGCCACCTTCCAGATCGACGTCGAGACCACATTCGAGCTGATGGCGGACATCCCGACCGGGATCACGATCGTCGCCGAATCTGGCATCGCCAACATGGACCAGATCGTGCGCCTGGACGATGCCGGCGTGGATGCCGTGCTGATCGGTCAAGCTTTCATGAGCGCGCCGGACGTTGAAGAGGCCTGTCGAGCGTTCACGCGGATCGACGAGGACTAATCCCGGCGCAGCGTGTTTCTCAGGGTTCTCTCAGAAAACCCGGCGAATATTTAGTCTGGTTTGAGCACGAATTGGGAAGCCCCCGGGCAGCGCACCGAAGCATCGGAACCGGTGTTCATGTGCCCAGTATGAATTTGCGCAGCCCCTACCGATCAAAAGGACATGAACTCGATGAACGACTTTGACCAAACCCCTCGGCCGCCCGCCTCCGGTGGCGGCTCGAGCGCCGGACTCTCCTTTGTCTCGGCGATAATCGGCGGCGCAATCGTCGCCGCGATCATCGCCGTGCTGATCGTCACAGGCGTGATCGGCAACACTGAGACCGTCGTTCAGGGCGGCGGCGTCGCTGCGACCACGGCCAACAGCACCGGCGAGGCCAGGACCGTCGGCGCGATCTACAAGGCCGCGTCGCCGGCAGTTGTTTCGGTTCAGGCACGCGTATCCGGCGCCACCGAAGACCCCTTCGGCGGCGGCCAGCAGGGCACCGCGACCGGGACGGGCTTCGTGATCAGCGAAGACGGCTACATCGTCACCAACGACCACGTGGTCGACGGTCACCAGGGCGACGTGAAGGTCACCTTCGGCGACGACAAGACGGTCACCGGCAAGGTCATCGGCCAGGACCCGTCAAACGACATCGCGGTCGTCAAGGTCGACAAGGGCGACCACGAGCTGACCGTGCTCCCGCTCGGCGACTCCGAGAAGGTTTCAGTCGGCGACCCGGTCGTGGCGATCGGAAACCCGTTCGGGCTCAACCAGTCCGTCACGACGGGAATCGTCTCTGCGCTCGAGCGCACGATCACCGCACCGAACAACTTCTCGATCGACAACGTCATCCAGACCGACGCCGCGATCAACCCGGGTAACTCCGGCGGTCCGCTGCTGAACGGCGCCGGCGAAGTGATCGGCGTAAACAGCCAGATCGCTACCGGCGGTAGCGGAAGCGGCGGCAACGTCGGCATCGGCTTCGCAGTTCCGGCCAACACCGTCAAGAAGATCATCCCGCAGCTTGAGAAGGACGGCAAGGTCTCCTACCCGTACCTCGGCGTATCAACCGGCACGCTGCCCAGCGCAGCCGCCGAGCGACTGAAAATGGGTACAGATGAAGGCGCAGTCGTCGCTTGCGTCGTCAAGGACGGCCCGGCCGCCAAGGCCGGCCTGACTGCGGGCGGTTCAGACACCGCCACGATCGACGGCGCGCAGTTCAACCTCGACGCTGACGTGATCACCAGGATCGCCGGCCAGGACGTCAAGACCAGCAGTGACGTGCAGAAGGCAGTCCTGACCAAGCAGCCGGGCGACGAGATCGAGATCGAAGTCGTCCGCGGCGGCAAGGACAAGACGCTCAAGGCCAAGCTCGGCACGCGTCCGACGTCCACGACAAACAACTGCAGCCAGCCACAGACGCAGCCGTAAGGCTCCTTGCAGCGAACCGTCGTCATGGCCATGTCAGAATTGGGCCGTGACGACGGATTCGCCCGACACTCCAGCCGCTTCCGAGCCGGCCTCAGCTGAAGCCGCACGCGCCAGAACGCGCGTGAAGATCTGCGGCATCACGCGCGAAGAAGACGCGCGTCTGGCCGTTCAGGGAAATGCCTGGGCGCTGGGCATGATCATGTGGCCCGCCAGCCCGCGCCACGTCGCGCCGCAGGCAGCCGCAGACATCGCCGACAGCGCGCGGAAGTCCGCCGAGATCGTCGGAGTATTTGTCGATCAGCCGCTCGATGAAGTGGTCGCGCTGACCACCGAGATCGGCCTGTCGATGGTGCAGCTCCACGGCAACGAGGGTCAGCACTTCTGCAACGCCGTCAATCAGCGCACCGGCGCGCGCGTGATCAAGGCCTTCCGCGTGCAGGGGCGCGACGTGCTCGGCGAGCTCGGCAAGTTCTACAACGTAGATTTTCAGCTTCTGGACACCTACAAAGCCGGAATCCCCGGCGGCACCGGCGAGACCTTCGACTGGAAATTCCTGGTCGACACGCCGCGCCGCGGGAACGTCCCGCTGCTGCTTTCCGGCGGGCTGACCCCGGAGAACGTCGGCGGTGCGATCGAGATGGTCGGGCCCTACGGCGTGGACGTTTCATCCGGCGTCGAGAGCGAGCCGGGCATCAAGGACCCCGAGAAGCTCGCGGCGTTCTTCGAGGCCGTGAGCAACGCCGTATCTCCTGCGCACGCCGTGCCTGATGCGCCGTTGACCGGCGCCGAAGAAGAAGTACTGACGCTCGCCTACACCCGCCGCATCCAGGCCGAGGAAGAACTGGCCAGCCGCAAACAGTCTGGCCGCGGAGGCTCATGAGCGACTTCGAACCGACCGTCGCCCAGTTCTCGCGCATGAATGCCCATGCGGAGGAGGTCGAGCACCGCTTCGGTGAGTACGGCGGTCAGTACGTCCCGGAGACCCTGATGCCCGCGCTCCAGGAGCTCGAAGCCGCCTGGGTCTCCGCGCGCGACGACACTTCGTTTCAGGCCGAGCTGCACACGCTGCTCTGCGACTACGCCGGGCGGCCGACTTCGCTGTATCTGGCGGAGCGACTCTCGGACCACATGGGCTACCCGATCTACCTGAAGCGCGAAGACCTGCTGCACACCGGCGCGCACAAGATCAACAACGCGCTGGGGCAGGCGCTGATCGCCAAGCGCATCGGCAAGCAGCGGATCATCGCCGAGACCGGCGCCGGCCAGCACGGAGTCGCCACGGCCACGGCCTGCGCCCGGCTTGACCTTGAGTGCGAGGTCTTCATGGGCGAGGAGGACATGCGCCGCCAGGCGCCGAACGTCGCTCGCATGCGCCTGCTGGGCGCGACGGTCACGCCGGTCACCGTGGGATCAAAGACTTTGAAAGAGGCGGTCTCCGCTGCGATCCGCAACTGGGTCGAGACCGTGGAGACAACGCACTACATCCTTGGATCTGCCGTGGGCCCGGCCCCTTTCCCCGCGATGGTCCGCGATCTTCAGCGCGTGATCGGCGACGAAGCGCGCGGCCAGGTCTGCCACATGGCAGACCGCCTGCCGGCCCGCGTGATCGCCTGCGTCGGCGCGGGATCAAACGCGATCGGCACGTTCAAGGCCTTCGAGGGCGACAGCAAGATTCAGCTGATCGGCGTAGAGGCCGGCGGCCACGGGCTTTCCTCCGGATCGCACGGGGCGACGCTCACGGCGGGATCGACCGGCATCCTCCACGGCTCGCGCTCGTCGGTGCTGCAGACCGAGGACGGCCAGATCCAGGAAGCACATTCGATTTCGGCCGGGCTCGACTACCCCGGCGTCGGCCCCGAGCACTCCTACCTGCGCGACATCGGTCGCGTGCAGTACTACTCGGCGACCGACCAGGAGGCGCTCGCGGCGCTGCAGCTGGTCTGCAAGCTGGAAGGAATCATTCCGGCGCTCGAGAGCTCGCATGCAATTGCGTGGCTGCTCGACAACCCCGGCGGCGACATGGACCTGGTCACGCTCAGCGGCCGTGGCGACAAGGACCTCGACGAGGTGCTGCGCCTGACCGGCCTGAAAGACGAGCTCTGATGGGCTCCGTGGAGACTGCGTCCGGCGTAGAGCGGATCGCGGCAGCATTTGCGGGACACGGGCGCAGGGCTGCGCTGATGCCGTACCTGATGGGCGGGTTTCCCACGACGGACGATTCGCTACGGATCGCCCAGGCCTACATCGACGGTGGCGCGGACCTGATCGAGTTCGGTCTGCCCTTCAGCGACCCGCTCGCCGACGGCCCGGTGATTCACGGGGCCGCAGTTGACGCGCTCGCGGCCGGCGTCGTGATCGAAAAACTTCTCGACGGGATCGCGCCGATCGCCGCGCAGGTGCCGGTGCTGGTCATGACGTATTTCAACTTGATTGAAGCGCGTGGAGTCGAGCGCTTTCTCGGCCGCGCCGCGGACCTCGGCGTCAGCGGCCTGATCATCCCGGACATCCCGCTCGAGGAGTCGGGCGTGCTGCTGGAGCCGTGCGACCGCCACGGTCTGGCGCTGATTCCGCTGGTCGCGCCGACCACCACCGATGAACGCATGGAAGCGATCTGCGCCCAGGCGCAGGGCTTCATCTACACGGTTTCTGTGACCGGCACCACCGGCGAGCGCAGCGCGGACGCCGAGGGCCTTGCGGCTCTGGTCGGTCGCGTGCGGGCGCACACGGATCTGCCGGTCGCGGTAGGTTTCGGGATTTCAGATCCTGAGCAGGCGGCGCGGGTCGGCGAGGTTGCCGACGGTGCAATTGTCGGGACCCGACTGGTGCGCGAGGCGCGTCAGGCCCATGGGGGTGGGGGAGATCCGGCGCCGGCAGTGCTGGAGCTGGTCAAGACGTTCTCCGACGCTCTGGCCTGACTTCTTCATCGCCGAATTACCCGCTAACCTCTCGCCCAGATGATCAACCTTGTCGCATTCTGCCTGGCCGCCATCTTGTACCTGTTCATCTGGTCGATGGGGCGTGGAGCTCTCACGGCAGCACTTGTTCCGGCACTGATTCTGATCCTTGCCGCAGCGGCGTACACCTACATTCCGCTGGTCAAGAAGACCATTCACGGTCACTCCGACTAGCTCGCGCTGGTCAACTCGATCAGCCGAAGAACCTCCGCGCGACCTCGACGTACTGCATGTCGACGGTCTTCACGTCCGTGATGCCCGACAACGGCACCGAGACGATGTCGTTTCCGATCAGCGCGGCCATGTGGCCGAAGTCGCCCTTGATCGCGCACTCGGCGGCCTGCACGCCGTAGCGCGTGGCGAGGATGCGGTCCTGGGCAGTCGGCGTGCCACCGCGCTGCAGGTGGCCGAGCACCGTCACGCGTGACTCAAAACCAGTGAGCGACTCGATCTCGGTGGCCAGCGCGGCGCCGATTCCGCCGAGGCGCGGATAGCCGTAGTCGTCGGTCGCTTCGTTGGCGCGAATCTGACGCGACTCGCCGGAGGCGAACGCGAGGTTTGATCCCTCTGCGGCGACGACGATCGAGAAGTTCGCTCCGGCCGCGTGGCGCTTCTTCAGCGCGTCGGCGATCTCTTCGACGGGAGTGTCGAACTCCGGCACGACCACGGCGTCTGCGCCGCCGGCGATCGCCGAGAACAGCGCGATCCAGCCACTGTTTCGGCCCATCACTTCGAGCACGATCAGGCGGTCGTGCGAGGCTGCCGTCGTGTGCAGCCGGTCGAGCGCGTCGGTTGCGATCTGCACTGCGGTGTCAAAGCCAAAGGTGAAATCCGTGCCGACGACGTCGTTGTCGATCGTCTTCGGGACGCCGATCGTCGGGATGCCCTCTTCAAGGAACAGGCGCCGGGTCATCATCATCGTGTGCTCGCCGCCGATCGCGATGATCGCGTCGAAGCCGTCCTCTACTACGGCCTTCTTGACCAGCTCAACGCCGTCGTCCTCGCGGTAGGGGTTGTAGCTCGAGGTGCCGATGATCGTTCCGCCGAGGTGGAGAATTCCGCGGATCTTCGTGCGGTCGAGTGGGATGTAGTCGCGCGTGGCGAGTCCGCGATAGCCGGACTTCAGACCGACGGCCTCGTGGCCCTCCTGCTGAAGCGTGCGCGATGCTGCTCGGATAACTGCGTTGAGTCCGGGGCAGTCGCCGCCCGCAGTGAGGATGCCTACCTTCATTCGCGCGAGTATATGGCGGCGCGCCGGGCGGCCTTGTTGCCAACCGGACAACGATCGCCCGCCCGCTTTCTCCGCATTGGCAGGAGGGCAACAGGACTAGGCTTGCCGCTCGATGCGCCTGCATATTGCAACAATCGCGGTCCTGGTCGCCGCCGCGCTGACAGCGGGATTGGCCGGATGCGGGGGCGGGGGCGAGAGCCTTCCTCTGCGCAAGATCTCGATCCAGCTGCCGACCTCCGGTCCGCTGAAGTCGCGCGCCGCGGATATCCGCCGCGCCGCGGAACTCGAGCTCGAGGCGATCGACGCGAACACCAGCGGGTCGCGGCTTGAGCTGGTCGACGGACCGGATCCCAAGGCGATCGCGACGATCGATGCGCTCGCGCGGGCGCCGATCTCCGGACGTGATCAGCTGACAATCTCGCTGGCCCCGCCGGTCGCACGAGAGACCAGGGCCAAGCGCGGATCAACACCGAAGATCTGGCTGCTCCCGCCCGACGCTCTCACTTCGGCAGCACGCGACGACTACCGCGCGGGCGGCGCCACCGCGCCCGTCACGGCCGATTCGCCGTTTCGCGCAGGAACGCCTCAGGGCACGTACGTCACGCCCGCTCTTTCAGCTGACAACCTCCCGCCGGCGGGCAGCGACTTCTTCCAGAAGTTCGACGACGCCTACGACCGCGAACCCGACCGCTTTGCGATTTTCGGCTACGAGGCCGTCGGGCTGATCGTTGATGCTCTGACCCGCGTTGAAAAGGCCGGCGAGGAAATCACCCAGACCACCGTCGCCGACGCCGCGCTGTCAATCCGCGATCGTTTCAGTCCCGTGGGGCATTACGACGTACTGCCCTCCGGGCAGACGACGCTGTACCTGTTCGAGGCTCGCGGCAAAGGCGCACCGACGGGTCAGGCGGCGCTGATCGAGGCGCTGCGCTAGGCGCAGGCGCCGGAACTCCGGAGTTTGCGCGAAAGTTTGTGGCAGAAGTTGCACTGCCTTGGCACCTGGTGCCAAGGCAGTGTGAGAATCGATACAAGCGCCGACAATCCGGCGGAGCGGGCGAAGGGCGGCTAGTTGCGCCCAGCAACAGCCGGCATGTCAATCGTCGGCGAAGTGTCAGCAACTTCTTGCGACACACCGCTGCGCGCAGCCTCATCCTTCACGGCGCGGGCCACCTCGATCGCGACGTCGCGGTTGAAGACCGACGGAATGATGTAGTCCTCGGAGATCTCGTTCTCGGGCACGCACGCGGCGATTCCCTCGGCGGCGGCCATCTTCATCTCGTCGGTGATCCTGGTCGCGCGGGCGTCCATCGCTCCGCGGAAGATTCCCGGGAAGCAGAGGACGTTGTTGATCTGGTTGGGGTAGTCGCTGCGGCCGGTGGCCATGATCCGCACGTTGTAGGCGGCGGCCTCTTCGGGCATGACTTCAGGCGTGGGGTTGGCCATCGCGAAGACGATCGGGTCGGCGTTCATCCTGGCCAGCGACTTGGGCTCGAGCACGCCGGGTCCGGACAGGCCGATCACGAGGTCCATGCCCTCGATCACGTCGTTCGGTCCGCCGAGGCGCTTGTCCTTGTTGGTGTGCCCGGCGTACCACTGTTTGACCGGATCCAGCGATTCAAAGTCCTCGCGGGTCGTGCTGAGCGCGCCCTTGCGGTCGCAGCCGATGATGTCTTCAACTCCTGCGGCTTCCAGCATCTCGGTCACGGCGATGCCGGCGGCGCCAAGGCCCAGCATCAGCACGCGCAACTCAGAGATCTTCTTGCCTATGACCTTGCACGCGTTCATCAGCGCGGCGATCGTCACAACGGCGGTTCCGTGCTGGTCGTCGTGGAAGACCGGGATGTCCAGCGATTCTTTCAGGCGACGCTCGATCTCAAAGCAGCGCGGGGAAGAGATGTCCTCGAGGTTGATTCCGCCGAAAGTCGGCGCCATCAGTTCGACGGCGCGGACGATCTCGTCGGGGTCCTTGGTGTCAAGGCAGATCGGGAAGGCGTCAACCTGCGCGAACTCCTTGAAGAGCATGCATTTGCCCTCCATCACCGGCATCGCGGCTTCGGGTCCGATGTCTCCAAGACCGAGCACGGCGGTGCCGTCGCTGACCACGGCCACGGTGTTGGCCTTGATCGTGTACTTGTAGGCCTTCTCGACGTTCTCGTGGATCGCCATGCAGACGCGGGCGACGCCCGGGGTGTAGGCCATCGAAAGGTCGTCACGCGTACGCAGCGGGTGCTTGTTGTGCTGCTCGATCTTGCCGCCCTGGTGCATGTTGAAGGTGCGGTCGGTGGTCTCCAGCAGCTTCGCGCCGCGGATCTCCAGCAGGGCGGAGATGATCTCGCGGTAGTGGTCCTGGTTGCGCGCCGCGACGACGATGTCACGAATCGTCATGTCGTCCTTCGAGCCCGTGATGTCGATCGCGGAGATCTCGCCGCCCGCCTGGCTGATCGCGCCGGTTACGCGCGGAAGAGTGCCTTCACGATTGTCGATCGCGACGGAGAGTGTGATGCTGTAACTGGCCGATGGTGAGGGCGTCGTTGCCACTGGATTCTCTTTCTCTTCTGTCTCTTCTTGATGTTAGGCGTGGGCGTGCGTTTACCTGCGCGAGCAGGCACGGTGCCTGTCCCGCTGGGGAGGCGTCCGCTCGTGTCAGGAGCGGACTAGCTGAGTACTACTACGAGCTTGAGCAGGGGGGTGCCAACGTTGACGGCGCCGGGGGCGCGGAAAATCGTGTTGGCAGCGATGCTCACGGACTCAGTATGACAAATGGCGAGACGGATGACGTCATCCGTGTCCGACGGCCACTGCTGACGCTTTGCAGCCGACTGCTGCACCCGAGACTTCATAGGCCACATCGGGATCGGCTACCCGCCAGATCGAGAGCTCGAACTTCGGTGACGAGTAATAGGGTACGTTGACAAACTCGTCCTTGTCAAAGGTTGTACTGCCGGGCGAGGCGACCGTGGGTCCGTAGGTGGTGACGAGCCTGAACGTGACGCCATCGGCGAGCGATCGGAACGTCAACCCGAAAAGGTTCGACGCCGTGCAGGTTCCGCTGAGGCGTGCAAGTCCAGGGATTTCGATCAGCGTCGCCTCTCCGGACTGGGGAGCCGAGACGTTGTGAGTGAGCACCTGCGCGTTTCCCTTCGCGAAAGAGTCCGCCCCAAGGCCCCCAAGCCTCGCCGAGTCTGCCGCAGAGTCCGCGGCCACCGCGGACGGGACCTTTCCAAGCTTCGCCTCGTTGATCTGCTTTCCGGTCAGCGTGTTCTTCTTCAGCGCCGTCCCGGAGACCGTGCCCTTCTTGATGTTCTTGCCGTTCAGCTTGACGGCGGCGTAGCCCGTGCCGCCGAGGGCGACAAACAGGGCGAGGATCGAGATCACAAGCGCGGGAGAAGGTTTGCTCATGTTGATAAAGCTAGTCGTGGCGCCAGAAAACGCAAGTGATGTAGATCGCGCCAAGGAGTAGGAGCATCCCGACCTGCACCCATGGGCCGATCGATCCGCCATCAGTGACCACGGCAATCGTGACGATGGAGATGACAACGCCGACCGCCGCGGACCAGCGCCAGGGTGCGGGAAGCGTGTAGGCCGAGTGGATGAGGATCACCAGGGCCGTGGCTCCGCCGATCAGGTGGAGCGCGACCCATGGCCCGTCGAGGTTGAGGATGATCGGGGCTACCGCGAGTAGCGGGGCGAGGATCGCGATCGCCTTGAAGGCGGCGCTCTTTCGGAAGCTCTCCATCGTCGGCGAGGCTAGCTGCGGGTTGAACGCAGAACGCCCGGCAGTGCCGGGCGTTCTGGTTGAGCTTCGATCCTTGCGACTTCGGACTACGGCTTGGCGCAGACCGCGTAGACGCGGAAATCACGGTTGGCGCCGGCTTCGTTCCGTCCGGCTGCCGTCCATCCGGTTGGGACTGAGCCATCAGCGGCAGGGTTTCCCGAGCCGGTGGAGGGAGCGCTGCTCGAAATGGTCGCGCTCAGTTCGTTGCCGCCACCAGCGTCAACCCAGCTTGCGCCGCCGCCGACGAGGCGCTCGCCTGCCGCGCACTGCACGTCGCGATCGGCGTAGAAGGTGTTACCGACACCTGCCTCGACGAAGCTGTGCGTGACAACGTTGGTTGCAGCTGCTGCACCCGGAACGCCCTGCGGACCCTGCGGGCCGGTGACCGAAAGCTTCTTGCTCAGGTCCGCCTTGATGATCGTGCCGTTCTTGATCTGCTTGCTGGCGACGGTGCCCTTCTTGATGTTCTTTCCGTTGATGGTCACGGCGGCATATGCGCTACCGCTGAGAGCCACGACGAGTGCGATCATCGCCACCACCATCGAGGGTGAAGGCGTGAGCTTTGCCGAAAAGCGCTTCATGTTTTACTCCTGAAAATTGGGCGAGGTTGCTTGCGAGAAATCATCAAATGGAGATCTTCGGCGGCGCGGAGAAGTTTCGTCCAGGGCACCCGAGCCGGCCCAACCGCACTCATCTCTACGATGCTCGAGGTGGAAAACGCTCAGAAAACGGATCGCAAGCTCTACCTCCTCGACGGCAACTCACTCGCCTACCGCGCGTTCTTCGCGCTGCCGGACACGTTTGTGAACTCGAAAGGCATGCCCACGGGCGCGCTCTTCGGCCTGGCGAACATGTGGCTGAAACTGATCGAGGACAACGAGCACGGCACGCCGGCTGTGATCGCGGTCTGGGACGCCGGACTCTCCGGGCGCGGCGAGATGTATGAGCCCTACAAGGCCCAGCGCGACGCCAAACCCGATGCCCTGCGCGAGCAGTGGCCGCACTTCTATCCGCTCGCCGAGGCCTTCGGCTTCAAAAACGTGCGCGTGGACGGCTGGGAGGCCGACGATGTGATCGCGTCGATCGCCGAAGTCGCAAAGCACGAGGGTTATTGCGTCGTGATCGTGACCGGCGACCGCGACTCCTTCCAGCTAGTCGACGACGAGCACGGTCCGGTGATGATCATGGCCACCGGTCGCGGCATCACTGACACGACGATCTATGACGAGGGCGCGGTCAAGGAGCGCTACGGAATCCCAGCAGACCTCGTGCCCGATTTCATCGGGCTCAAGGGCGACACCTCGGACAACATCCCGGGCGTGCCGGGGATCGGTGAGAAGACCGCGATGCAGCTTCTGCAGGAGTTCGGCGGCCTTGAAGAGGTGCTGGCCAACATCGACAACATCTCCGGTGCCAAGCGCAAGGAGAACCTGACCAACAACGCCGACCTCGCGCGGATCTCGCGTGATCTGGCGACGATGCACCGCGATATTGAGCTGCCGGATCTGTCGATCGAAGACGTCTTCAAACTCCGAATCGATCCGAAGGCGCTGCGCGACACGATGCGCGAGAACGATCTGCGTGAACCCCTACGGCGGGTCGAGCGGCTCTTTCAGGAGGCCGAGTTCGGGGGGATCGAGGACGAGATTCGCGAGGCGATGGCCGAAGCGGCCGGCGAAGAGGCGGCCGCACCGGCGATCAAGGTCAAGCAGACCTCGCTGGACGATCTCGACAGGGTTTGGACTGATCCCGCGCCGTTCTTCGTCCATCGCGCGGACGCGGCGCTCGACGGCCCGGCTGACTCGCTGCTCGCGGATGCCGAGAATCAGTCGGCCGGCGAGGCTGCGCGCTTTGCCGTTGTCGGCTCGGACGGAGCCGTGCATGTCGGCGAGGCCGCTTCAGTCGAGCAGTTCATCGCGGCGGTCGGCGACCGCGCGGTCGTCACGCATGATCTGAAGGCGCAGCTCCAGCGCAGCGACGCACCAGTGCCGAAGATCGACCACGACACACGCATCGCCGCCTACCTGATCGACTCGGCGCGCCGTCAGTACGCGATTCGCGAGATGGCGATCGAGCTCGGGGTGAAGCCCGGGGCCGTGGACGATGACGCGATCCCCGCAGAGCTGGCGCAGCTGGCGATCGACGCCGACGCGATGGTGCGGATCGCCGAGCTCCAGCGCAAGGAGCTGAAAGAGCTGGGGCTTGAGAAGGTCCAGAACGAAGTCGAACTGCCGCTGGTCTCGGTTTTGCTGGAGATCGAGCGAAATGGCCTGAAGCTCGACACCAACGCACTGGCCAAGGCGGCGTCCGGCTTTGAGGAAGAGATCGCCCAGCTCGAATCCGACATCTATGAGCTTGCCGGCCGCCAGTTCACGATCGGATCGCCGAAGCAGCTTGGTCCGATCCTTTTCGAGGAACTCGGCCTGCCCGCAGGCCGCAAGGGCAAGACCGGCTACTCAACCGACGCGCGTGTGCTCGCCGGCATTCGCGACGAGCACCCGATCGTCGAGAAGATCGAGCGTTGGCGCGAGCTGACGAAGCTCAAGAGCACCTACGTGGACTCGCTGCCCAAGGACGTCTCGCCCAAGGACGGCCGCATCCACACGACGCTCGACCAGACCCGCGCCGCCACCGGCCGACTCAGCTCGACCAATCCCAATCTGCAGAACATCCCGGTCCGCACGCCTCTGGGCGCGACGATCCGCGAATGCTTTGTCGCCGAGCCGGGCATGGTACTGACCAGCGCCGACTACTCGCAGGTCGAACTTCGCGTGCTGGCCCAGGTGGCCGACGATGAGGTGCTCAAAGACATCTTCAGACGCGGCGAAGACGTCCACACCGAGACGGCCGCCGCGATCTTCGGGATCGATCCGTCTGAGGTCGACCACGCCACGCGCGATCGCGCCAAGGCCGTGAACTTCGGGATCATCTACGGGCTGAGCGCGTTCGGGCTGAGCGACCGGCTGAAGATTCCGCGCGATGAGGCCGCTGAGTTCATCAGTCGCTACCTCGGCCGCTTCACCGGCGTCAAGCAGTTCATCGATGACACGGTCGCGCAGGCTAAGAAGGACGGATACGTCACGACGCTGATCGGTCGACGCCGGGCGATTCCGGAGATCAACTCTTCGCAGGTACAGACGCGCAATCTTGGCGAGCGCCTGGCGATCAACACCGTCGTTCAGGGCACGGCCGCCGACATCATCAAGCAGGCGATGATCGATGTGAGCCGCGCGCTTGCCGAGAGCGGGCTTTCGACCCGGCTTGTCATGCAGATTCACGACGAACTGCTCTTTGAAGGCCCGGAGGCCGAAGCCGACCAGATCGCGGAGCTCGCTGAGCGCGTGATGGCTGACGCCTACCCACTCGACCCGCCGCTCGGCGTGTCCGTGGGCTCTGGTCCGAACTGGCTCGCAGCCAAGTAGGGGAGTGGTGGTGATGGATAGGACGTTCGCCGTGCTTCTGACTGCCGGCGTAGGCGGACTGCTCGCCGCGCAGGCGCCGATCAACGGTCAGCTCGGGTTGCATGTGGGCAAGCTGCAGGCTGCGCTGATCTCATTCTTCGTCGGGACGGCGCTGCTCAGTCTGATCGTGTTCGTGTTCGCCGGGGGATTCCCGGACGGGGTTGGCGTCGGAGCGGTGCCCTGGTACTACTTCATCGGCGGTCTGCTCGGCGCGGGCTACATCACCACGGTGATCTTCACCGTCGGAGTTCTGGGCGCGGGAGGGATCACGGCCGCGACGATCTCGGCGCAACTTGTCACCTCAATGCTGCTCGACCAGTTCGGCGCGTTCGGTCTGGACAAGCAACCGATCACCTGGACCCGCCTGCTCGGAGTGCTGCTTCTGGCCGCCGGCACGTATCTCGTCGTGGCCGACCGCGGCTAGACCGCCGCAACGCCGAATCACCTGCAAACAAGCGCAATCACGCGCGCTGCGTGGGGATCCGGGTGCCAGCCTTTCGGTATACAGCTCTGTATACAGCCCTGAACACATGGCCAAACGCAGCCTGTGCATTTTGTACAAGCTGAGAGACAGGGCAACCACGAGCGCGCCTAACTTGCCCGGTAATGCGTTGCTCGTACACATCTCGGTACACAGATCAGGATCCGGCAGATGCCTCCGCGTGACCTCCTGGCCGAAATGATGCTGAGCGGTTCTGCCGACGAGGCCGCAGCCGATTCAATCGCCGAACGCGTCTACCAGGACCTTCGCGACGAGTTGCTCTTCGGACACATTCCGCTCGGTGAGAGGCTCATCGAAGAGCACCTCGCCGAGCGCTACGCGTGCAGCCGCACTCCGGTCCGCGAAGCGCTGCACCGCCTGCAGGCCGACGGCCATGTCGTCCGGCACCCGATGGGCGGGATCACGCCGCAGCCGCCGCAGGCCACCGCGATCGAGGAGCTGTACGAACTGCGCGTCGTGCTTGAGGACCTGATCGTCCGCCGCGCGGCCAACGCCGAAGAAAAGCTCAAGGTCGCAGACCTTCGCGCCAGCTGGGCCGAGCTCGCGCAGATCGACCCCGACCGCCGCAGCAAGATCGCCACACCCGACTTCGTCTACGCCGACGAGGCCTTCCACGAGGGCCTCGCCGCGGCCGCCGGCAACCACTCGGCGGCGCGCTACCTGCGCGACATCAACGAGCGCATCCGCATCCTGCGCGTCCACGACTTCACGACCGACGACCGCATCGACGCCACGATCGCCGAGCACATCGAGATCGCTGACGCGGTCCTCGCCGGCGAAGTCGATGCCGCCGCCGCACTGATGCGCGTTCACATCGACCGCAGCGCCCGCGTTGTGGAGGACCGCGTCGGTCGCATGCTCGCCCGCATGTTCGACGCTTCTGCCGGGAGCGCGGAGTGATGGAGGCGGCCGTGAGCGCAGCGCCGGTCCCGTCCGTCGCCGTCCGCGGCCTCACCAAGCGCTTCGGCACGCTGGTCGCCAACGACAAGGTCGACTTCGAGCTCTACCCCGGCGAAGTTCACGCCCTGCTCGGAGAGAACGGCGCCGGCAAGTCCACGCTGGCCAAGTCTCTCTACGGCGTGAACGTTCCTGACGAGGGCGAGATTCTTGTTGACGGCGAGCCGCTGAGCATTGACTCGCCCGCCGTCGCCCGCGAGGCCGGCATCGGCCTCGTCTTCCAGGACTTCCGCCTGATCCCCGCCCTCAGCGTGCTCGAGAACATCGCCCTGGCGCTGCCCGAGCACGGCATCCTGCTCGACGTCGACGACATCGAGAAGCGCTTCGTCGCGCTCGCCGAGCAGTACAACATGAGCGTCCACCCGCACCGCCTGATCGACGAGATATCGATGAGCGAGCGGCAGCAGGCCGAAATTCTCAAGGTTCTGCTCTGCGGCGCCCGCACCGTGATCCTCGACGAGCCGACCAGCCTGCTGGCCCCGCAGGAAGTCGCGGGCCTGATGAACGTCATCCGCGACCTGCGCGACCAGGGCTTCGCGCTGGCGATCATCACGCACAAGATTCCCGACGTGCGCGCAGTCTGCAACCGCGTCACGGTGCTGCGTCAGGGAGCCGTCGTGCTCGCCACCGACAAGCTCAGGGAGATGAGCGACGAGGAGCTGATCGCCAATGTTGTCGGTCAGGAGATCCCGACGCTCACCCACCGCCCGCAGGTCGTCGCCCACGCCGAGGGCCCCGCGCTGATGCTCGAACACATGAGCGTCAACGGCGACAACGAACTCCCCGCGATCAAGGGACTGACGCTTGTCGCTGAACGCGGCGAAGTGATCGGTGTTGCCGGTGTCTCCGGCGGCGGTCAGCGCGAGCTGGCCGAAGCGATCATGGGCCTGAGGCCGCTGACCGGTGGCCAGATCTCCGTTCGCGGAGCGCACACCGACCACATGACCGTCGAAGAGATCCGCGCCGCAGGCGTCGCGGTGATGGCCGAAGACCCACTTTCAATGGAGGTCGTCCCCGGCCTCTCGATCGCCGAGCACATGGCGATCGGCGGCATCGATCCGCCAAAGACCCGCATCGGTTACGACTGGAAGCGCGTGGCCGAGGAGACCGGCGATCTCGAATCCGCCAAGGCGATCGGCCTCGCCGACCCCAACCGCCGTGTCGACTCGCTCTCGGGCGGAAACGTCCAGCGCCTGATGATCGTGCGCTCACTGGTCAGCGACCCGCACGTGGTCGTCGCCTGTTATCCGACCCGCGGCCTTGACCTCTTCTCCGTCAGCACCACGCACAAACTGCTTTTCGAACAGGCAGAGAAGGGGGCCGCAGTGCTCTTCATCTCGGAAGATCTCGATGAACTCTTCACCGTCAGCGACCGCTTGATCGTCCTGCACGGCGGCGAGATGGCCGGAGACCTCAAGCCCTCAGAGACGACGCGCTCTGAAGTCGGTGCGATGATGCTTGGTCGTCACGAAGCCGAAGAAGCGGCGGCAATCGGATGAGCGCCCCGGACGCCACAGTCGACTCGGCCAAGGAGTCGCGCAGCTTCGACCCGCGCGCGTGGATCCCGACGGGCACCTGGTTCAAGATCGCTGCGCCGATCGCCACACCGCTGTTGATCCTGATGATCATTCCGCTCTTCGGAATCGACGTCCCGGCAGTCATCACGCGTTCGGTTCCGTTCATTCTTGCTGCACTCGCAGTGGCGCTCCCTGCCCGCGCAGGCCTGATCAACGTCGGCGGTGAGGGTCAGATCTTCATCGGCGCAGTCTTCGGCGCAGCATTCGTGAAGATCGTCGGCGGCGGACTGCCGCTGATCGTGATGTTGCCGATGGTGCTGATTGCCGGCGTCATCGGCGGAGCTGTCTGGGTCGGAATCGCGGCCTTCCTCAAGGCCTACTTCAACGTCAACGAGACGATCGCGACCCTGCTGCTCAACTACGTCGCGCTCTACGTCCTCTCTTACATGGTCAACGGCGCGCTGAAGGATCCGGAGTCCTACGGCTTCGCGATCGGCGCGATGCTGCCGGAATCGGCGCTCTTGCCGCAGCTCGGGATTTCAACGCTGAGCATCGGCATCGTCCTCGCCGTTCTGATGACGATCGCGGTCTGGCTGTTGCTCGACCGCTCGCGCTGGGGCTTCCGCGCGAAGGTCGTCGGCGGCAACCCCGAGGCGGCGCGTCGCGGCGGCTTCGCGGTCAACCGCACCGTCGTCACCGCACTGCTCCTCGGTGGCGCGATCGCTGGTTTCGCCGGCGTCGTGGAGCTCGCCGGAACTGAACTTCAACTTCGCGCGCAGATGGCGACCGGCTTCGGCTACATCGGCTTCCTCTGCGCCTTCCTCGTCGCCCATCGCGCGGCCTGGATTCCGGCCGGCGCGACGCTGCTGGCGGCAATCTCGGTCTACGGCGACAGCCTGCAGCTCGACTTCGGTCTGCCTGCCGCGACCGTCTACGTCGTGATGGCCGTGATCGTCCTCTTCGTCCTCGGAATGCGTGGCACAAATGCGAAAGGCGCCAGCTGATGCTTGAAGCAATCATCCTCGGAGCAGTCAGTTACGGCGCCTGCCTGATCTTCGCCGCCGAAGGCGAACTGGTCGCAGAGCGCTCCGGCATCGTCAACCTCGGAACCGAGGGATCGATCCTCTGCGGCGCCCTGCTCGCGTTCATGGTCACGGTCTGGACCGGCTCGCCATACGTCGGCGCAATCTTCGGACTCGTCGGCGGCGCGCTCCCCGCGCTGCTCCACGCCTACATGGTCGTGGGCCGCAAGGCCGACCAGCTCGCCAGTGGTCTTGCGATCACGTTCCTCGGGCTCGGCGTCACTGCCGCGCTGGGCAAGAGCTTTGTCGACGACAAGATCAACGGGATGGAGGCAGTCGGGATTCCGCTGCTGAAGGAGATACCCCTGATCGGTGGTGCCTTCTTCGACCAGGATCTTCTCACTTACCTCGCCCTGTTGATCGGCCCGGCGCTCTGGTGGTTCTTCAAGCGCACGCGCGCAGGTCTGATCCTGCGCGCCACCGGTGAGAGCGGCGACGTCGTCTACGCCTATGGTCACTCGCCGCGCAAGGTGCGTTACCTCGCGGTCACCGCGGGCGGCGCACTGGCCGGGCTGGGCGGCGCGCAGCTCGTGCTCGCGACCACGCTCAACTGGACCGAGAACATCACCCAGGGCCGCGGCTTCGTGGCCGTCGCGCTCGTGATCTTCGCATCCTGGCTGCCACTACGAGCGGCCGGCGGAGCGTTGCTCTTCGGTGCCGCATTCGCGCTCAACCTGGTGCTCCAGACGCGCGGAGTCGGAATCCCATCTTTCTACCTGCTGATGCTCCCCTACGTGCTCACGCTGATCGTCCTTGCGGTCGCCAGCAAGGGGCAGAGGCAGCTGATGCCGGCCGGCCTGAAGGCCGTGTTCGCTCCCGGCGGAACGTAGTTCCGTCGCCGTACCTCAACGCCTTCTCGCAACACCCAAACGCTCGTCAACACTCCTCGATTGAAAGGGAATTCCCCCGATGTTCAAACGAAACACCAAGTGGCTTGCACTTGTAGTCCTCGCCGTATTCGCGGCACTCGGCGTCAGTGCATGCGGTTCATCCTCTGATTCGGAGTCCAGTTCCGGCGACGGTGAGACCGTCGGCTTCCTGTACGTCGGCCCGAAGAACGACTTCGGCTACAACCAGGCCGCCTACGAGGGATCCCTCGAAGTCGAGAAGAACATCCCTGGCACCAAGCTGATCCAGGCCGAGAACGTGCCCGAGACCTCAGAGGCCTCGCGCGTCATGGAGAAGATGATCAAGGATGGCGCGACGACGATCTTCGCGACCAGTTACGGACACCTGCAGCCGATGCTCGCAGTTGCCAAGAAGCATCCCGACGTCACCTTCGAGCACCAGGGTGGAGTCAAGGAAGGCGACAACGTCGGCACCTACTTCGGCCAGATCTACGAGGCCCAGTACCTGACCGGCATGGCCGCTGGACTTGCGACCAAGTCGGACAAGCTCGGCTACGTCGTGGCCGTGCCGATCCCGCAGACGCTGCTCAACATCAACGCATTCGAGCTCGGTGCGAAGTCGGTCAACCCGAAGGCCGAGACGACCGTTGTGTTCACCGGCGCATGGTGTGACCCGGCCAAGCAGAAGGAAGCTGCCGACACCCTGATCAAGGGCGGCGCGGACGTGCTCAGCCAGCACCAGGACTGCACCAAGACGATCGTCGAAGCGACCGAGAAGGCCGGCGCAATGTCAGTCGGCTACCACGCTGACGCCTCATCGCTCGCCCCGAACGGCTGGCTCACCGGTTCTGTCTGGAACTGGGGACCGCTCTACACCGACATCGTGAAGACGATCGGTGAAGGCAAGTGGAAGGGCTCCGAGTACGACGCCGACTACCGCGTCGGATTCGCCGACAGCGACATCATCGAGCTCGCACCGTTCGGCTCAGCTGTGACGCCGGAGATCGAGAAGGAAGTCATGGCCAAGCAGAAAGAGATGAAGGCCGAGGACTTCTTCCCCTTCCAGGGACCGGTCGTCGACCAGAGTGGCAAGACACAGATCCCGGCCGGCGAGAACCCCTCACCGACCGAACTCGAGAAGACCGACTACCTGGTTGAAGGCGTGATCGGCAAGATCCCGACGGCCTCCAACTAGTCAGAAAGAATGCTCACCGGAACCCGCCCATACGCCTGGCCGTACGACAGCCGGCTGGCCATCACGGACTTCGCGTTCGTGGTGGTCACCGGGACGTCGGCCGGTGACAGCGGGCAGCCGCCCGAGGAACTCGTGACACGCTGCCGTGAATTTGCGGCAGAGGTCACGGACCTCGGGGGCTCGGTGATCTGGGTCGCATGCAACGGAAGTGAGCTCCCCGGCGACCTCGCAGCGACCGACATGACCGCGGTCTCGCCGACAGCCAACGGCATGATCGGTGGCGAGCTCGAGCTGATCCTGCGCTCGCAGGGCATCGACCGTTTCGCGCTCGCGGGATGGCCGCTCGAGATCGCAGTGCACTCGACGCTGCGCCGCGCGAACGACGTCGGGTACGAGTGCCTTCTGCTCGAGGACATGTGCGAGCCGCTCGACCCCGAGCTGCAGGAATCATCGATCTCGCAGATCCTCATGTCCGGCGGAATATTTGGCGCGGTGGGCGAGTCCGCCGCGCTGCTAGAAGCATTGAAAACGTCAACAGACAAGGCAGGCGAATCGTGATGAACACGACAGCGACGGGCGAGAAGCGCATCACCGGCGTCTCCGCCGACCCATACGACTGGCCCTACAACCAGAACCTCGACCTCGAACGCACCGCCCTGGTGCTGATCGACTGGCAGACGGACTTCTGCGGCAAGGGCGGCTACGTCGACCACATGGGCTACGACCTCGAGTTGACGCGCGCCGGAATCCCGGCCACCCAGAAGGTGCTCGCCCGTTGGCGCGAGCTCGGTCTTCCAGTCGTGCACACGCGCGAGGGCCACAAACCTGACCTCTCCGACTGCCCGCCCAACAAGCTCTGGCGCTCCAAGCAGATGGGCGCGGGGATCGGCGACGCCGGCCCCTGCGGCCGCATCCTGATCATCGGCGAACCCGGCTGGGACATCGTCGAGGAGCTCTATCCCGTCGAGGGCGAAGTGATCATCGACAAGCCCGGCAAGGGCGCATTCGTCGCCACCAACCTTGACCTCACGCTGCGGACGAACAAGATCGAGAACCTGATCTTCACCGGCATCACCACCGACGTGTGCGTGCACACGACGATGCGCGAGGCCAACGACATGGGCTACGAATGCCTGCTGCTCTCTGACTGCACCGGCGCGACCGACTACGGCAACTATGAAGCCGCGCTGAAAATGGTCAAGATGCAGGGCGGTGTGTTCGGTTCGGTCGCTTCAAGCGACGACCTGCTGTCTGCTCTCGCGACCGTTTAGGCGTCGCGCACATGACCAGTGTCGCAACCAATGCGTTCGCATGGGCGCTTGATTACCTTGCCCAGTGGGAGCCCGACGACCTCGAGCGCCGCGTCGCTTTCGACCTCTGGGCGGGCGAGCGTGGGGTGGGGCCGGCGCTCACGCCGGGCGCTGCCGTGGGCGCCGAGTCCGGTGCGATCGCGGAAGTGGCCGCAAAACTAGCTTCCGGCGAGACCACTTCCGTTCAGCTCGTTGAGCAGGCGCTCGCGGTTGCGGGCGACCACAACGAGCGACTGGTCGGCTTCGTTGAGTTGACGGCAGATTCCGCGCTGGCCGACGCTGCGGCGCTCGACGCCGAGCGCGCCGCCGGCGAGCTGCGCGGACCGATGCATGGAATCCCGATCACGGTAAAGGACGTGATCCACGTGGCCGGCGTCCCGACGCGCTGCGGATCGGACGCCTACGAAACCGTGCCCGAAGAAGACGCCTGGGCCGTCGCGCGGATGCGCGAAGCCGGGGCCGTGATTCTCGGCAAGGTCGCAACGCACGAGTTCGCGCTCGGTGTCACCTCGCCGCAGTCGCGCAACCCGCACGATGACACGCGAATTCCCGGAGGGTCCTCCGGCGGGTCCGCCGTCGCGGTGGCGACCGGAATGGGACTTGGATCGATCTGCACCGACACGCGCGCTTCGTCGCGCGTTCCGGCCGCTTTGAGCGGTGTGGTCGGGATGAAGTGCACCTACGGCACGATCCCGACCAAGGGCGTGGTGCCGCTGGCCTGGACGATGGATCACGTCGGCGTGATCGCCGGCTCCGTCGCCGACACGGCCACGATGTTCGACTCGCTTCGCGATCTCCCGCCGATGGCGCCCGGAGTGACCGACGGCGTCGCCGGCCTCAAGCTCGGCCTTCCCAAGGCTGCGTTTGAGGACATTGACGCGGACGTCGAGCAGGCAGTCCGCTCGGCGATTGAAGGTCTGGTCGCTGCCGGCGCGAGCACACTTGACCTCGACACGCCCGGCGAACCCGACTTCACAGGTGCCAACGCCGGCGGTCTGGTCACGAGCCGCTGCGAGGCTGCGACCTTCCACAAGGGGATCGACACCGACCGCGAGCTCTACTGGCCCGAGGTGCGCGACCAGCTGAACGCCGCCGACGACGTGCTGGCGACCGACTATCTCCAGGCTCAGCGCTACCGCGGCTGGCTGCGTGAGCGCATGCTGAAGGTCTTCGAGGGCGTCGATGCGCTCGTGATGCCGACGGTCCCGGTCACCGCACCGCCGATCGAGGACGCCGAAGACTTCCTCACGATCCTCTCGCGCAACGCGATCCTCTGGAGCTTCGTCGGATTCCCGGCGATCTCGGTTCCGGCCGGCAAGTCGCCCGCGGGTCTGCCGATCGGCCTGCAGGTTGTCGGAGCGCCGTACGCGGAGCGCACACTTATCGCCGTTGCCGCTGCGGTGGAGTCGAGCTGAAGTCCACTGAAAACTCGGTTTGTCCACACGGCGAGTACCCCCGCGCGATTTTTGTACGGCGCAAGCCGCGGGCGCACCGTCTGCGCAGGTAGCTTCGATCAGCAGCCACAGGTACCTTCGCCGCACCACCCCGTACGCGGCAGTGGCTTCACCCAACAGATGGATCAACTGATGTCGAACCTGGCAACTGACGCGTTCCAGAACGCACTGGCGCTGCTCAGAAAGTGGCGCGCCGAACAGGCCGACGAGCCCCCGGCATACGCACTTCAAGTACCGCCCGCCGGCGGATCGTCGGCCCCAACCCAGCCGCCGGCGCCGCGTCGCGGGGCGATCGCCTCGACGGGCAAGCTGCTGGAGTCCGACGACATCACCTCTGAAGAACTCGTCAGCCGCGCGCTGCAGGCGATCTCGGACCAGAACGATGAGCTCTACGCCTTTGTTGAGATCCTCGAAGTTGAGGCGCTCGCCCGGGCAAAGAAGATGGATGTCGAGCGCAGCTCGGGCCGCGTGCGCAGCCCGCTGCACGGAATCCCCGTTTCGGTCAAGGACCTCTACGCCGTCAAGGGCGGCACGACGCGCGCCGGGTCGCTCGGCTACGAGCGTCGCGACGACCACGATGCGCTTGCCGTCAAGCGCCTGCGCAAGGCCGGCGCCGTCGTGATCGGAAAGACCTCGACGCACGAGTTTGCGATGGGCGTGACCGCGCCGCAGTCGCGCAATCCGCACGACACTTCACGGATCGCAGGCGGATCCTCCAGCGGCGCCGCGATCTCGGTCGCCACGGGGATGGGTATGGCAGCGCTGGGCACCGACACCCGCGGCTCGATCCGTATTCCGGCCGCACTGACCGGAGTCGTCGGGCTGAAGCCGACATTCGGCGTCGTTCCGCTGGAAGGCGTGGTTCCGCTCGCGTGGTCGATGGACCACATCGGCGTGATGGCGTCGTCGGCCGATGACGCGGCGACGGTGCTGGACGCGCTGACGCCGGGTGTCAGCACGCTTGAAACGCCTGTACCGGCGGTCAGCGACATCCGCGTCGGACTCCCACGCACCGCATGGCGCGACGCCGAACCGGCAATCGAGAACTCGATCGAATCTGTCATGGAAACGCTTGTGGCGACCGGGGTGGAGATGATCGACGTCCAGCGCCCGAGCGCGATCGACTTCGACAACGCGAACCTGACGAGCATGGTCGTCAGCCGCTGTGAGGCCGCGGCCTTCCACCGCGATCTCGGCCTCGACCGCGTGCTCTACACCAGCGACGTGCGCACGCAGCTCGAGGCGGCCGACGGCGCTTCAGCCCAGGATTACATCGACGCTCAGCGCCTGCGCGCCGAGCTTCAGCGCGACATGCTGAAAGTTTTTGCGGATGTCGACGTGCTGCTGATGCCGACGGTGCCGATCGTCGCGCCGACCGTGGAGACGGCGGATCAGACTCCGCTGGTGCTGACGCGCAACGTCGCGCTGTGGAGTTTTGTCGGATTTCCGGCCATCTCAGTCCCGTGCGAGCCTTCGCCCGCGGGACTGCCGATCGGCCTACAAATCGTTGCCGCGCCGCATTGGGAGGCCGCGATTCTCGCGGTTGCCCGTGCAGTCGAGCGAGGGGTGAACGCGCGATAGCGGACAACGGGGCATTCCCGACTCGACCCGCCGACGGTACCGGTCGCCGGGGTGTACGGGAGGCTCGTAGGCGAGGGGCCCGGCAGCGATGTCGGGCCCTTTGTCGTTAATCACCCGAGCCCCGCCCCGCCTTGCATGCCTGAGGCATGCAGTCAATTGCCGGAGTAGAATCGCTGATTCCCAAGCCATTTTCGTTGCATGCCTCAGGCACGCAACGAAATCCGCTTGCACAAGGGCTTTGATTGAACGATCTTGCCTTGCATGCCGGAGGCATGCACGTGCGGTGATGGAATTTGGTGGTTGGGTGATCGGCTGGCTTGGGCGAGCCGGAAACGCGGCAGGGGGAACAATATTGCCGAAATTCCGCATCATTGGTAGCCTTGGAGGTTCTGCAAATCCACCTACCTAGTTAGAAGTTCACGTGTCAACGACCCTTACCGAATCACCCGCAGCGACCGAAGCGACCGCCGCTGCACCTGAAGCCGAAGCTCCTGTCGGAATCGAAGTTCCGGGATCAGACGGCCTGCTGCTCGAAATCGACGGCAAGATCGTCCCCAACTACGCCGCAACGCTGGTCAATTTTGATGACGGCGATGTAGTCCAGGGCACGGTTGTCCAGATCGACCGCGACGAGGTGCTCGTCGACATCGGATACAAGTCCGAGGGCGTCATCCCGGTCAACGAGCTGTCGATCCGCAAGAACGTCAACCCCGCCGACGAGGTCTCGCTCGGTGAAGAGGTCGATGCGCTGGTCGTCACCAAAGAGGACGCCGACGGGCGCCTCGTGCTCAGCAAGAAGCGCGCAAAGTTTGAGAAGGCATGGCGCAAGATCGAAGAAGCGTCAGAGTCTGGTGAGCCGGTTGAAGGCACCGTGATCGAAGTGGTCAAGGGCGGTCTGATCGTCGACCTCGGAATCCGTGGATTCCTGCCCGCGTCGCTGGTGGACATCCGCCGCGTCCAGGACCTCGATGAATTCCGCGCCACGACCGTGCGCTGCAAGGTCATCGAGCTCAACCGCTCGCGCAACAACGTCGTGCTCTCCCGCCGCGCGATCCTCGAAGAGGAGCGCCGCGAGGTCCGTCAGCAGATCATCGGCTCGCTCGAACGCGGATCGGTCGTCGAAGGCGCGATCAGCAACATCGTCGACTTCGGCGCATTCGTCGACCTCGACGGCATCGACGGCCTGATCCACATCTCCGAGCTTTCCTGGAGCCACGTCAACCACCCGAGCGAAGTTGTCTCGATCGGTGACGTCGTCAAGGTCAAGGTGCTTGACATCGACCACGACCGCCAGCGCATCTCACTGGGTCTCAAGCAGACCCAGGAAGACCCGTGGCAGAAGGTCATCGACACGCACCACGTCGGTGACGTGCTTGAAGGAACCGTCACGAAGATCGTCTCGTTCGGCGCATTTGTCGAGATCTACAACGGCGTCGAAGGACTCGTGCACATCTCGGAACTCTCCGAGCAGCACGTCGAGAACCCGCGTCAGGTGCTCAACGAGGCAGACGTCGTGCGCGTGCGCATTCTCGAGATCGACACCGAGCGTCGTCGCCTTTCCCTGAGCGCCAAGCAGGTTGACGGTCAGGAACTCGTTCCGGCCGAGCTCAACGAAGAGGGTGAAGTCATCACTCCGAAGGACCACGACGTCGAAGAGGCGATCGCAGAAGCGCTCACCGGACTCGACCTTGGTGACCTGAGCGAGACCGAGGGTGCGGAGGCCGCTGAGGCGCCTGCAGCTGAGGATGCGACTGAAGAGGCTCCGGCCGCTGAAGAGGCACCCGCCGCTGAAGAGGCCCCGGCAGCCGAAGAGGCCCCGGCCGAGGAGGCCCCCGCTGAGGAAGCCCCCGCAGCCGAGACCGATGCCGAAACTCCGGCAGCAGAGACTCCCGAGTCCGCATAGCCAGCAGGACCTCTCGGTCCATGGCTGACAAACCTGTGTTCATCGGCTTGACCGGCGGCGTCGCCGCCGGCAAGTCGACGGCACTAGCCGCGCTGGCTGACGCCGGCGTTCCGACGCTGTCTTCGGACGCCGTCGTGCATCAGGTCTATGAAGATCCGTCCGTGATCGGGCTCGTACGCCAACGCCTGGGCGAGGATGTGATCGTTGACGGCGCAGTCGATCGCGACGCGGTCGCCCGCGAGATCTTCACCGAGCCCGAGTTGCGCTCGTGGATTGAACAGCTGATCTGGCCGCGCGTCGGCATGAAGATCTTCGAGTTCCGCCGGCAGCACGAGGCGCTGGAATCGCCGCCCGCCGCAGCGGTCGTCGAAGTGCCGCTGCTGTTCGAGGCCGGGATGGATCAGGGCTTTGACCGCACGATCGTCGTGATCATCGACGAAGAGCTGCGCAAACAGCGCGCGGCCGAGCGCGGCGGGGAAGAACTCGCCGCTCGGGACGAGCGTCAGATGCCCCAGGACGAGAAAGCCGCCCGCGCTGACGTGGTGGTCGTGAACGACGGCGACCTGGCAGCGCTTGCCGAGCGTGCGGTCGCCGCAGTGGAGCAGTGCGTGGCGCTCGGCGCCCGCGACTGACCGCTGCTGACAGGCCGCGCCGGTCCCGCTGACACAATCAGACCTAGTGGCAGGTCGCAGCGCATCAGCCAGATCTCCGTCGAAGCGGACTCAGAAGCGCCAGGTCAAACATGCCCGGCGGCGATCGCTCGCGCGCAGGCGCGTGATCGGTTTCGCGATGATTCTCGTGATCATCGGTGGGATGGCCCTCGTCGTTTCAAAGACGTTCGAGAAGGGCTATCGCGAGCTCGCGCTGCCATTGCGCCACGACGACATCATCCGCCAGCAGGCCGAGGCGAAGAATCTCGACCCCGCGCTGATCGCAGCTGTGATCTACCGGGAGTCGCGCTTCCGGCCGCGCGAGTCATCGGCCGGGGCGCTGGGGCTGATGCAGCTCCTGCCCGACACCGCGCACTTCATCGCCGGCCGCACCGGAGGGTCGAAGTTCACCACCGAGGATCTGGCGACGCCGCAGATCAACATCTCGTACGGCGCCTGGTATCTGAGGCACCTGCTCGACGAGTTCGAGGACGATGAGATCACGGCGCTGGCGGCCTACAACGCAGGTATCGGAAACGTGCAGGAGTGGCTTGCCGAGAAGGCCGAGACGACGCTCTCGGACCCCGACGACATCCCCTTTCCGGAGACGCGCGAATACGTCAAGCACGTGCTCGAGGCGCGCGATCAGTACCGGGTGGAGTACGCCAAAGAACTTGCTCAGTGAGGCTTGCTCGCCCGGATCACCTTGAAGGAGGTCTTGGCGGGGGAGCCGCCCAGTTGTGCTGTCGTGCTGAACGGTGTGGCAGTCGCCACGTAGCTCCCGAGCGCGAGCGAGCGCGTTCTTGAGCCAACCTCGATCCGCCCGGAGAATCCGAGGTTGCTCGTGCCGGCCGGAAGATCACGCGTGAACTTGTAGGTGCGCGGGTAGCGCGTGCACTTCTTCTTCTTGCGGTTGCAGCGCGTCCGCTTCTTGCAGCTCTTGCCGACTTTGCGGCCGGGTGCTTTGAGCTTCATCTCGAACTGCACGCGCGCGGCCTTTGAGAGGGTGATGATCACTGTTGTGCCGGTGGCCGTCGCGGATGCGCTCAGGACCGGGCCGTTCTTTTTCACGGCGAATTTGTTCAGGGAGTACTTGAAGTCGGAGATCGCCGGGGCGGTGCAGGGGCCTTGGTCCGAGCGGTCGGTCGGGCAGCCGTCCTGGGTTTCGTCGCCGTGGCCGTCGTGGTCGGCGTCGGGTTCGATCACGGCGCGCATGTTCAGGTGGGAGCCGGCGGAGTCGCCGTTCTGACTGACCTCCTGACCGAGCGTCGGGAAGCCGTTGAACTGCCGAACGTCGTCGCTGGCGACAGGGTTCGTGGCCAAGAACTGGCCATTGGTCGTCCCCGCCAGATCGAGGCCCAACCCGAGCATCTGCCCCGCACGGACGGTCTGGCGGATCGGCAGATTGACGACCAGGCCTGCCGATGCTGCGGGGAGCGCGATCGGACCGCTGTCCGCGCTCGGGATGAACTTCAGCGCCGAACTTCCCGGCTCGAAGGTGTAGAAGCGGAGGCTGTCCCCGAAGGGAGCCGTCGTGCCCACCCGCACGGAAAAGGAAGTCGCGACTCCGTCGAACGGAATGGCGTAGGACGGCGCTCCCGGGTGCGTGCTCACCTGCACCCACGTGCAGTCGGCGTTGGTGCAGTCATTGCCGGCAGTCGTGGGCGCGACAGCACCGATCGTCGCCGCAGCCGCCGATCCGCATGAAAGTGCCGTAGCGGCCAGCGAGAGTAGGACAATGCTCTTCAGTCGGCTCATGTCTGGTCTCTACTCGGTAACTGTTTCGTAACCTGCACTGATGGCCGTGGCGACCGATGACAAATTCGTGCTTACCAGCGAATATACGCCTACGGCCGATCAGCCGAAGGCTCGCGATGAGTTGGTCGAGGGACTGCTGGCCGGCGACCGCTTCCAGACCCTGCTCGGCGCCACGGGTACAGGCAAGACCTTCACGATGGCGACCGTCATCGAGCAGATCCAGCGCCCGACGCTGTTGATCGCTCACAACAAAACGCTCGCCGCCCAGCTCTGCAGCGAGCTGCGCGACTTCTTCCCGGACAACGCGGTCGAGTACTTCGTCAGCTACTACGACTACTACCAACCAGAGGCGTACGTCCCGAGCAGCGACCTCTTCATCGACAAGGACTCCGCGGTCAACGAAGAGATCGACCGGCTGCGCCATGCGGCGACGGCGGCGCTCTTCACGCGGCGTGACGTGATCGTCGTCGCCAGTGTCTCCTGCATCTACGGCCTTGGATCGCCCGGTGCCTACCAGGAGTCTCACCTGATGTTTGCGGTCGGCGAGGAGACGCCGCGCGAGCGCGTGCTCGAAAAGCTGGTGAACATGATGTATCGCCGCAACGACACGGTGCTCGAGCGCGGCACCTTCCGCGTCCGCGGTGACACGGTCGAGCTGTTTCCGGCGTACGCGGATTCGGCGTATCGGATTGAGTTGTTCGGTGACGAGATCGAGAAGATCGAACGGTTTGACCCACTGACGGGCGAGCACTTCGGCGAGCTGAAGTACGTGTCCCTGTGGCCGGCCACGCACTATGCGACGAGCCGCGAAACTATCGAGCGTGCGCTCGAGACGATCGGCGCGGAGCTCACCGAACGCCTTGCCGAGCTTGAAGGGCAGGGCAAACTGCTCGAGGCGCAGCGCCTGAAGCAGCGCACCCGATACGACCTCGAGATGATGCGTGAGCTGGGCTTCACCAACGGGATCGAGAACTATTCAAGGCACCTCGACGGCCGCGAGCCGGGCGAGCGGCCGTACTGCCTGCTCGACTACTTCCCGGACGACTTCGTGACGATCATCGACGAGTCGCATCAGACCGTGCCGCAGATCGGCGCGATGTACAAGGGCGACCGCGCGCGCAAGGAGACGCTGGTCGAGTACGGATTCAGGCTGCCGAGTGCGCTCGACAACCGGCCGCAGACCTTCGACGAGTTCTTGGGCGACGTCAGTCAGGTCGTGTTCGTCTCCGCCACGCCGGGGGAGTGGGAGCGCAACTACTCCTCACGGATCGCCGAGCAGATCGTGCGGCCGACGGGCGTCGTCGATCCCGAGATCGAGATTCGCCCGACGCGCAACCAGGTCGACGATCTGATGAACGAGATCAAGAAGCGCGTTGAGCTCGATCAGCGCACGCTGGTCACGACGCTGACGAAGAAACAGGCCGAGGATCTGGCTGAATACCTGGTGGAGTACGGGCTGAAGGTCCGCTACCTGCACAGCGACGTGGACACTCTGGAGCGGATTGAGATCATCCGGGACCTGCGGCTGGGAGTGTTTGACGTGCTGGTGGGCGTGAACCTGTTGCGTGAAGGGCTGGACATGCCCGAGGTTGCACTGGTCGGGATTCTGGATGCCGACAAGGAGGGCTTCCTGCGCGGCGAAACCGCGCTGCTCCAGACCACCGGCCGCGCTGCGCGAAACATCCACGGCAAGGTGATCATGTACGCCGACCGCGAGACCAGAGCGATGGTCAGGACGATCGAGGAGACCGATCGCCGCCGCGAGATTCAGGTTGCCTACAACAAGGAGCACGGGATCACGCCTTCTACGGTCGCCAAGCGCGTTGGTTCTTTGGCGGCGATGACGCCGCAGGGCGCGAAGGTGCCGGCCCGGAAGGCGGTCAAAGACGCGCTGGACGCCGAGCTCGCCAAGCTCAGCCCGGACGAACTGCACGACAAGATCGCGACGCTGGAGGAAGAGATGCTCTTCGAGGCCGAGGAGTTGCACTTTGAGCGCGCGGCGGAACTGCGCGACGAGATCAAAGCTTTGGAGGCGCGGCTCTAGAAGATCGCAAATTCCATGCGACCTCTGGCACCGGGTGCCAGAGGTCGGTCGCAAATTGCACAAAAAAGACCCCGCCGAGCGCGGGGTCCTTTTTGTTCGGCCTGTGAAGTGCGAGACCGGGGTCAAGTTTTGTTTTCCCGAGCTGCGTCACCTTGCGGTGACTGGGAGGGTGCAGCTCAAGTCACTCCCCATCAGTTCCGATATCGTCTTCGATATGAGAACTATATCGTTAGCGGTATCGGAAAAAAACTATGAGTTGTTCCGAGAGCTTGCGCAGACCGAAAATCGGTCGATCGCGAGCTTGATCCGTGAAGCGATGGCTGAATACATCGCCAGAACCGGCACCGGGCCCGCGTCCGAGCAGCCGGGAACGACGGTCGTCCAGCAGCTGCTGCCGGGGCCCGGGCGATATCGGATCTATGCCGAAGTCAGCGAAGCTGAATAGCGCCGCGCTGAGTTGATCCGCTAAACGTCGCCGATCATCAGCACCGCAGCGGGCTCCAGGCCGAGCCGGCGGTAGAACGCACGCGCATCCTCGTTGCCCGGCACGCTCGATAGCTCGAAGTGGGAGTAGCCGCGCTCACGGAACCGCGCCTTCGCAGCTTCCATCAACGCGCGGCCGGCGCCAGACCCGCGTGCGTCCTCGAGCACGGCGATGTCCTCGACGTATCCGATCCGCGCACTCGACTCGTAACCGAACAGCCCTTCGCGCTCGGTTGCGAACAGAAATCCGATGTCGCGGCCGTCTGCGACCGCGATGAACGCGCAGCCGCCGTCGGCCCACCAGCGCGCGAAACCGCCCCGGTAGTGATCCCAGAAGGCGTCGTCTGAGCGGGCGGGGGCGGACCCGAGTGCAGGCTGCACGGACACCTCATGGCGGTGCAGCACGAGCATCAGTTCACAGGCCCGATCGACCTCGTCCACATCCATTTCTTCGATGCGCAGATCCACCGGCGGCACGGTAGCGACCGAATCGGTCCGCTGGCGAGTGTGTTTATATGCCCGACTCATGCCGGCCCTTCCCCGACCCTCCGCCCGGATTGCGCTTGCCGTCCTGTCTGCGCTCATTCTCGTCCTTGCGACAGCTGGCGGCGCGTCGGCGGTTGAGCAGTCCTCCGGTCCGGATTCGGCGCCGCTGCGCGAGCTTCCAGATCTCGTGCTGGCCCCGTGGCTGACCACCCAGACCAAGAACGGCAACTTCAACCGCCCGTCAGGAACCCCCGCCGTCGACGGCTACGGCAACGCCGGAATCGCCTACGGGATGCTCCAGGAAGCGGCGCGCACTGGCGACGACAAGTACTTCAAGTCGGCGATGAAGACCTTCGCGTGGATCATCAAGACCCGCCACTCGATGAACGGCGTTTTCTACCAGATGTTCTCGGCCTCGGCATACAACTTCGCGCGCGCGAACTTCGGCAATAGGATTGAGTTCAAGCGCGTCCGCGTGGCCTGGGCGAACAAGCTGCGGCGATTCCAGTACCAGCGCGGCGTGCTCGGCTCGCGCTACCACTACAACAAGAATCTCGTCGAAGCGCTCGAGGTCATTGAGCTCTACAACACCGGACTGCGTGGCAACTCCCCCAGGGCAATTCTCAATGACAGGCGGCTCGCGCTCACCCGGGCCGTCCGCCTCTTGAACGTTCACATCCCGCGCCGGGTTGAGGATTACAGCCAGGTCGTAGGCGTCAGCGAGGGCTGGCCGTTCACCGGGACCGTCGCCGACATGAGCGACCCGCCGGACAACCCTCCGGCCTACAACGCGTTCGTCGCCGGAATGTACGCGCGTGCCTACGCGCAGCTTCCGCCTTCGCAGCGAACCGAGCGCATGCGGCTGACGGCAGAGACGATGATCCGCGGCGTGGTCGCCCGCACGGCGCCCGACGGTGACATCGCCTTCGACGGCCGCTCGCAGGAGCAGGCCTGGGCGCTGTCTCTCGCGGCCTACGGAGCATGGTCGGCATCGTCATTTGCGACCGGAGCCGAGCGCGAGATCTTCCTGGCGTTCGCCCGGCGGGTGATCAAGCGCCTTGAGAACGTTCACGTGACCAGCGCGTCGTCGTTCGGCTTCGTGCTCACCCCGGCCGCCGGCTGCTGCGACAAGCGGGACATGCCGCCGGGTCAGGACAACTACTACGACGTGATCAAGTACTCCGGCCTGACTGCGATGACGCTCGGCTGGGCGATCGCCGACCGGCCCGATGACTGGCAGAGCGGAAACGGCGCGCTCCCGTCCGACGGCCTCTCCAACTTCATCTACGGCAGCGGCCGCGGTCGCTTCTTCCAGCACCGGGGCGCCGACATCTACTGGTTCCTGCGCCAGCAGAGCGACTACTTCGATGCGCGGTCCGACATGGCCGTCGCTGTCATGAAGGTGCGTAACGCCAACGGCACCTGGACTGACGTGGTCCCGCCGCGCCCGTACACCGGGGGCCATCACAAACCGGCCGATCCGGCAGCGCCCTGTCTCGTCTTCCGCAAGGGCTGCGCGTACCTGGAGCTGCACGGCGGCACCGCGATCGGCGGCGGGGCGTACGAGTTCGAGGCGATCTGGCGCACCGCCCGGCGCACGCTGGTGCGGCGAGGATCTGCCACGGTCAAGCCGACTGCAACGGGCCTGAGGCTTTCATGGACCGGTGCTGTCGGCGACGTGTTCAAGTTCGACAACTTCCTGCCGTCGGCAAAATGCACGACCACCGGCGTCACCGGCCCGCGTCTCGTCGTCACGGTCTCGGGGCAGTCCGAGTGCTCGCTCGTAAAGGGCGTTTTTGCAGGCGGATCGAGGGTCGACATGCGCCGCACGCGCTCGGTCACAACCCCCCAGGACGGCAAGGTCGACATCACTTACGCCGTCACCGCAAATTAGCGAACATACGTTCGGTCCGGACGCCTTGCTAAACATCACTCCTAGGATCGAGTGATGGCAGAGGCCAATGGACAACGCAAGGCAGGGACGGCATTCAGCGACCGGATGGTGATTTCCGGCGCCCGCGAACACAACCTCAAGAACATCTCGATCGAGCTGCCGCGTGATGCGCTGATCGTGATCACCGGGCTGTCGGGCAGCGGCAAGTCTTCGCTCGCGTTTGACACGATCTACGCCGAAGGCCAGCGTCGCTACGTCGAGTCCTTGAGCGCATACGCCCGCCAGTTCCTCGGGCTCATGGAGAAGCCGGACGTCGACTCGATTGAAGGCCTCTCGCCGGCAATCTCGATCGACCAGAAGACCAGCTCGCGCAACCCACGCTCGACCGTCGGCACCGTCACCGAGATCTACGACTATCTCCGTCTGCTCTGGGCACGCGTGGGCCATCCCTATTGCTACAACTGCGGCGACGCGATCGAGGCCCAATCCGCCGAGCAGATCATCGACCGCGTTCTGGATCTCGAAGACGGCACGAAGTTTCTGGTGCTGGCACCGATCGTCCGTGGCCGCAAGGGCGAGTACACGAAGGTCTTCGATCAGCTGCGCGCCGACGGTTTCGTGCGCGTGAAGGTCGACGGCGAGATCCGCCGCCTCGACGACGAGACCGCGATCGAGCTCGACAAGAAGTACAAGCACGACATAGCCGTCGTTGTGGACCGCCTGACGATGCGTCCGGACCTGCGCAAGCGACTCGCCGATTCGATCGAGACCGCGGTCGGCCTGGCCGACGGACTCGTCGAGATCGAGACCGTCGAGAACGACTGCCGCACGTTCTTGTACAGCGAGAAGTTCCTCTGCATGAACTGCGGCTCCTCCATGCCCGAGCTCGAGCCGCGCAGCTTCTCCTTCAACTCGCCGCACGGCGCCTGCCCGTCATGTCATGGCCTGGGCATGGTGCGCACGGTCGATCCCGACCTCGTCGTCCAGGACGGGTCCAAGCCGATCGCCGACGGCGCGATCAGCGGCTGGCTCGTGCCGTTCTCGCTGCATTTCGACCGCCTGGCAGAGGCGGTTGGCGAGCACTGCGGGTTTGACGCATCACTGCCGTGGAACGAGCTCTCGGACGAGGCACGCGGCGTCTTCCTGAACGGTCTCGGCAAGGAACGGATCCCCGTCACCTACGTGACGCGTCGCAACAACACGCGCACCTATATGGCCAAGTACGAGGGGATCGTCCCCTCGATCGAGCGCCGCTACGCGGAAACCGATTCCGACAACGCGCGCGAGTTCCTCGAACAGGTCATGGCCCTGAAGCCCTGCGCCGACTGCGGTGGCGCCCGCCTGCGCGCCGAGAGCCGCTCGGTCCGCGTCGACGGGCTCGGACTGCACGAGTACACGCATCTGTCGGCAGCCGCCGCGCTCGAATGGATCAGCCAGGTCAAACTCAGCAACACCGAGCGCCAGGTCGCAAAGCTGATTCTTCGCGAGATCGAGGAGCGCCTGCAGTTCCTGGTGAACGTCGGCGTCGGCTACCTCTCGATGGACCGCACGGCATCCACGCTCTCGGGCGGCGAGGCCCAACGCATCAGGCTCGCCACGCAGATCGGCTCCAGCCTGGTCGGCGTCCTCTACATCCTCGATGAGCCGTCGATCGGCCTGCACCAACGCGACAACGAGCGACTGATCGCCACGCTCGAGCGCCTGCGCAACCTCGGCAACACCGTGATCGTCGTCGAACACGACGAGGGTACGATGCTCGCCGCGGATCAGATCGTGGACATCGGCCCCGGCGCCGGAATCCACGGCGGCGAGATCATCGCCCAGGGCACTGCCGAAGAGATCGGCAAGGTCAAGGAGTCTCTGACCGGGCAGTACCTCTCGGGCGCGCGCAAGATCGAGATGCCGTTCGCCCGGCGCAAGCCACAGGGCTGGATCGAGGTCAAGGGTGCAACTCAGCACAACCTCAAGGGCGTGGACGCCAAGTTCCCGCTCGAGGTCTTCTCCTGCGTCACGGGAGTGTCTGGCAGCGGCAAGTCCACGCTCGTCAACGACATCTTGAACAAGGCCGCAACCGCAGCGATGAAGAATGGCGGCGGCTCGCGCACGCGCCCCGGCGTGCACAAGTCGATCCTTGGCCTCGAGCAGGTCGACAAGGTGATCGACATCAACCAGTCGCCGATCGGCCGCACACCGCGCTCAAACCCCGCCACCTACACAGGACTGTTTGACCAGGTCCGCGACCTCTTCAGCCGCACCCAGGAGTCCCGCGCCCGCGGCTACAAACCCGGCCGTTTCAGCTTCAACGTCAAGGGCGGACGCTGCGAGGTCTGCTCGGGCGAAGGCCAGATCAAGATCGAGATGCACTTCCTGCCGGACGTGTACGTGCCCTGCGAGCAATGCCACGGCAAGCGTTACAACCGCGAGACGCTTGAAGTGAAGTACAAGGGAAAGAGCGTCGCCGACGTCCTCGACATGACGATCGAGGAGGCGGCCGATTTCTTCGAGCCGGTGCCAAAGATCGCGCGCCGGCTCAAGACCTTGAACGACGTCGGCCTCGGCTACGTCACGCTCGGCCAGCCGGCCACCACGCTCTCCGGCGGCGAGGCTCAGCGCGTCAAGCTCGCCAACGAGCTCGCCCGGGTGGCCACCGGCAGCACGCTCTACATCCTGGACGAGCCCACCACCGGCCTCCACTTCGCCGACATCGAGCGCCTGCTGCAGGTGCTCCAGCGTCTTGTGGATTCAGGCAATTCAGTCGTCGTGATCGAGCACAACTTGGATGTGATCAAGACTGCGGACTGGCTGATCGACCTCGGGCCTGAAGGCGGCGAGGACGGGGGCGAGATCCTTGTGGCCGGCACTCCCGAGACTGTCGCCGACGAGAAGCGCTCTTACACCGGGCAGTTCCTGGCTGATCTGGTGACGGCGAAGAAGCCTGCTGCGAAGAAGCAGCCGCGCGCCAAGGCAGCCGCGACTGCATGATCGCCGCCGTCACTGAAGTTTTTCAACCTCGTTGCGGGGTTATTGCGAAGCGAACGCTTTCGCAACCAAGACCGTCTCAGGCGTTCATTACGCTCGAAGCGATGCACGATCTACGGAAAGCCCACCACTGTTGAGCGACGACGGCTACATGAACGAGAAGCACATGGGCGTCGTCGAGCGCGCACTGCTGAACCTCTCTGAATCACGCCGCAAGTTGCGAGTTTCGGCCGACGAATTGCGGTCGGACGGAGCGGACGCACATTTGATTGAAGCGCTGGAGAAGGCCGAGCAGGACCTTGAAGCTACGTATAAGGCGACGTTTCAGGCCACCTACTTCCACGTGTCCGAAGCAGACATGGCCAGTGCAGGAGCCTCTGGACCTGCCGAATCAGTGGCCGCAGCTCGAACGGGCGCGAAGAAGGTCGATGTTCCCGAACCAGCCGATGAGCTACGCCTCTTCAAAGGCGACGACGCGCTTAATCCGCTGAAGAAGTAGTTCGGTGGTTCTCACCACTGACGCAATATGCGCCAAGCTCACGGCGTTCGTCGCGAAGTGGGACGGCTTCGATGGAACTGAGAAGGCCGGAGCGCAGGAGTACCTGATCGACCTGCTCGATTGCTACGGCCAGACACGCGAGTCGCTGGACGCCCGCTTCGAGCAGAACCAGGGCGGCAAGTTCATGGACATGTTCGTCCCTGGACTTTGCATCTTCGAGATGAAGCGACCGTCAGAGGCCGGCAATCTCGGCAATCACCATGAACAGGCTTTCTCGTACTGGCAGCATTCTGCGGATTCCACTGCCGGGATCGAGGCGGCGCGCTACGTCGTGATCTGTGCGTTCCAGCGGCTGGAGATATGGGAGCCTGGACGATTTCCGCAGGAGCCGCGTCGAGTTCTAACGCTGACCGAACTCCCCGAGAATCTCGAAGCCATGCAGTTCCTTGCCGGCCGCCAGCCATTGTTCAAGGCGGCGGAGCTGGAGTTGACCAGAGATGCCGTAGCGAAGGTTGCTGGATTGAACAACCTATTGATCGAACGAGGAGCTGGCGGCGCCGCCCGCATTTCCGAGCGATGCGACGAACGTATTTGCCTTCGAGGACGATTACGCGATGGGCATTCTTATGTCCTTAATCCACATCGAATGGGCCCGGGCTCAGTCGTCGACACTCAAGGGCGATATTCGCTACACGCCGACCACAGCTTTTCGAACTTTCGCGTGGCCGGACGCAACACCCGCCCAGCGAGGTCATGTGGCTGAGATCGCTAAAGCGCTCTATGAACACCGTTCTGAGATCTCGACTGGGCGAGGCGTTGGGTTGACAAAGATTTACAACGACCTCGACGACCGTGCATACGAGGAACTGGCCAAACTCCACAAGCAACTGGACGAGGCAGTAAGTGAGGCCTACGGCTGGCCAAAGTCAATCGCCCAAGACACAGTCGAAACCAACGCCCGTCTCTTGGAGCTGAACCACAAGATCGCAGACGGCGAGATCCCGTATGCGCCATTCTCTTATCTCAGCGAAGATGCGGTCGAGGACGCATAATGGACCCCACCCAAGAAGACCTGCAGCTTTTTCAACAGAAGCGCGACTGGTACGAGCGAAACGACAAGCCCGAGAACCGCGAGCGCATCATGCGCGAGTTCGCCGCGCGGCGCTCGTACGTCCACTTCCCGATCCACGGCGAAGTACTCGAGGGCTTTGACAGCGGTCGCCTGAAAATCGGCGAGAACAACCATTTCGAGCCGCACTGCTGGATCACGATGAATCCCGACCACGGCCACGTGACGATCGGCAACGGCTGCTTTCTCAACATCGGAACGATGATCGCCGCGCAGTACTCCGTCACGATCGGCGACCACTGCATGTTCGGCAACGGCTTCTACGTCGGCGATGCCGACCACCACTTCGACGACCCGGACACGCCGATCACGATGCAGGGATTCACGAGCAAGGGTCCGGTGTTGATCGGCGACAACTGCTGGTTCGGGGTGCACTGCGCGGTGCTCACCGGCGTGACGGTCGGAAACCGTGTCGTCGTCGGCTCAAACAGCGTGGTAACCCACGATCTGCCCGACGGCGTGATCGCTGCCGGGATTCCCGCGAGGGTGATCAAGGAGATCGACTTCAAATCTGCCTGAGTTGCAGCGATCAAGCTTCGCCAGCTCACTCGGATCGCGAAGGACGCCGCCGACAACACATCGCCGCCGACGACCTTCACGGTCACGATCAAGAAGCCGAAGAAAAAGCGCTAACGGATCGAAAGGTCCCGCAGCGCGATCGCAACAGCGTGTGCGCGGGTGGATGCATCGAGCTTGCGCATCGCATTCTTCACGTGAGTGCGCACCGTGTGGGCGCTGAGAGAAAGCTTCTCGGCGACCTCGTCGGTTGAAAAACCGTCTGAGAGCAAGCCCAGGATTTCACGCTCGCGACGCGAGAGCTGCGGTTGGTCGGAGGCGATCATGTCGTTGATCTGGTCGTTGCCCATCGGCTGCGGGAGCCAGCGACGTCCGCCTGCGACGGTGCGAATGCCCTCGATCAGGCCTTCGGTGTCGTCGTCCTTGATCGCGAAGCCGAGTGCTCCGGCGCTCATCGCGCGGGCCACCAGACGATCGTCGTGATAGTCACCCCAGGCGATCACGTTGAATCGTTTGCGACTGAGGTCGCGGATCAGGTCGATCGCGTCCATCTCCTCCGGGCGGAGGTCAACGACGACAACGTCCGGTCGCTCCGTAGCGATCAGATCCCTTGACGCCTCATTCGCCCGTGTGTCGGCGACGACATGAATGTTGTGCGGTTCGAGCACGTAGCGGAGTCCGCTACGCAGGACCGCATGGTCATCGATGACCACAACTCTGGTCTCGGCGCTCATTCTTCTATGGATTCCTTTCGCTCCGGCTTCGCCGAGCGCCAAGACAGTCCACTCCCAAATAATGCGGAGATGACCGAGTTGCGATCAGACGATCCGTTCAAAGCTCAGTTTGAGCTGCTTCCCAGGCGGGGCCACCTGGTAACAACTGCCGGTCCACCAAGGCCGACAGTGGTCGCAATATACAACAAGATCCGGCGGGTGACCAGTCAGTCACTTGGCCGTCTGGCCAGTTTGTCGGCAGACTCAACCGAGTTGGGTGGTCGTACGTTCGACCGGCAGGGAATCCGCCCAGTCGTGCAGTTCTCGCGCCTCGTCCGGCGACATTCCATAGCCGTGCTCCGGCGCAGGATATGAACGCGCGCGTACATCGTGCGCGTAATCGCTGACGCCGCGCACCATCTCTTGGCGGACCTGTGCGTACTGGCGAACGAACTTCGCCGGGCGGCCGTTCCAGATGCCGAGGAGGTCGTGGAAGACGAGCACCTGACCGTCGGCAGCCGGTCCTGCGCCGATTCCGATCGCGGGGATCTCGAGGTGGGGCATCAGGGCCTCGGTCAGTTCGGAGGGCACCGCCTCAAGCACGACCGCGAAGCACCCGGCTTCCTGAAGCTGAAGTGCCTCTTCGATCACTTCACGACCGCGGGCGGCGGTGCGGCCTTGAGCGCGGAAGCCGCCGAGTTGCACTGCGCTCTGGGGAGTCAGCCCGACGTGGCCCATCACCGGAATTCCGGCGTCGACGATCGCCTTGGCGCGATCGGCAGAGGCGCCGCCACGTTCGAGTTTGACGGCGTCGCAGCCCGCTTCCTTGATGAAACGCTGAGCGTTGGCGATCGCCTGTTCGTTGGAGGCTTCGTAGCTGCCGAAGGGCATGTCGCCGATCAGCAGCGGAGTCTTCAGGCCGCGCCGCACGGCGGCCGAGAGCATCACCATCTCGTCCATCGAGACCGGGGTGGTGTTGGGGTAGCCGAGCACGACCATCGCGGCTGAATCGCCCACGAGCACGAGGTCCACGCCGGATTCCTCGACCACAGTGGCCGAGGGGTAGTCGTAGGCCGTGACCATAACGATCGGCTCGCCGAGCGCCTTCTTCTCGAACAGGCGCGTGATCGACATCGGGCTCACGGCGACGCTGTTGGGCTTGTTGCTGGTCGGGCTGGACTGTTGGGGTTGGTGTGGGGCGGGCTGGGGGTACGTGCTCATGGTTGCGACTCCTTCAATCGACGCTGTCTAACGCTCGCGGGGGTCCTGGACCACGGAGCTGCCGAGCAGCTTCGCCACTTCGTTGTCGACTGAGACACGACGGTTGTTCTCGTCCACGTGCACGACGACCGGCTCGTAGTCCTCGAGTTCGGCCTCGGAATACTCGGCGTAGCTCACGACGATCACCTTGTCGCCCTTGGCGACCAGACGCGCTGCTGCGCCGTTGACCTGCACCATTCCGCTACCGCGGGCGCCGGCGATCGTGTAGGTCTCGAAGCGCTGTCCGTTGTCGATGTCGAGCACGTGGACGAGTTCGTTCTCGAGGATGTCGGACTGTTCGAGCAGATCGACGTCGATCGTGATCGAGCCGACGTAGTGCAGATCACAGTCGGTGACCGTGGCGCGGTGGATCTTGCTCTTGAGCATCTTGCGTTGCATCGCTTGCGTTCTCCTGGGTCAGCCCGGCAGGTGTGCGGCCTGGGGCGTGATGTCGGTGGTTTCTGTGGTTGCTGGTGCCGCGACCGGCTCGAGCAGCAGATTGTCGATCAGGCGGGTCCTGCCGACCCGGGCCGCCGTGACGGCGAGCACCGGGCGTTCAAAAGTTGTGACGGGTTCGAGCGTGTCGGGATCGACCAGCTCGAAGTATTCGACCGAGTCGGTGACCGAGAGTTCCTCGCGTGCGATCGCGCAGAGCGCGGCGGCGTCGCGCTGACCATCGGAAAGTGCTCCGGCCACCGAACGCAGGGCCCTGGAGAGTGCGAGTGCGCGCGGGCGGTCCTCTTCGCTGAGGTATGCGTTGCGCGAGCTGAGCGCCAGGCCGTCGGCCTCTCGGACGGTCGGGCAGGCGATCACTTTGGTGCGGAAGTTGAGGTCGGTCGCCATGCGACGGATAACCGCGACCTGCTGGGCGTCCTTCTGGCCGAAGTAGGCGCGGTCGGCCTGGACCATGTTGAAGAGCTTGGCCACGACGGTGGTGACGCCGTCGAAGTGCTCGTGGCCGCGGCGCTCGGGGGCGCCGCAGAGCGTCTCGGTGATCCCGACGACTGAAACGGTCGTTGAGTACCCGTTCGGGTAGATCTCTTGAACCGGCGGGGCGAAGACGATGTCGGCGCCGCGCTCGCTGGCGAGGGCGACATCGTCCTGGAGCTGGCGGGGATAGGCCTCGAGGTCTTCGCCGGGGCGGAACTGCGTCGGGTTGACGAAGACAGAGACGACGGTGATGCCGTTCTCGGCGACGCTGCGGTCCACGAGTGAGAGATGGCCTTCGTGCAGGGCGCCCATCGTGGGCACCAGGCCGATGCTGCGGCCAGACAGGCGCGCGAGATCGAGTTCGGCGCGCAGGTCGTCAAGGGTCGTGAGCGTCAGCATGACGCGCCCTTCAGAATCCGTCCGTAAGGACGGCAGTGGATGTCTCTTGGTGTCATCTTCGTTCCAGTTCTTGCGATACCGGACGAAATACATTGCCGCTCTGACCTGCGGCCGGTGTGGGTCTTTCTGAGTCCGTCCCTTGTGGGTGACGGCTACTGCTGGAAATTGTACAACGACGGGGCGACGAGGGCAAGCACAAAACAGTTGATCTGCCCGCCGACCACCGCTAGGTACATTCGTTCTGATGAAGGCAGTGTCAAAGTCAGAGGCGTTCACCACGTCGGGAGCAGAAGAGACCGAGTCGATCGCCGCCGGCTTCGCCGAGCGGCTGAGTCCTGGCGATGTCGTGGTTTTGCAGGGAGAACTCGGCAGCGGCAAGACCGTCTTTGTGCGCGGGGCTGCGCGGGCGCTGGGATTCACCGGCCGCGTCACCAGCCCGACCTTCGCGATCGGCAACGTCTACAACGGCGCAGATTCAGAGATCGCGCACCTCGATCTCTATCGCCTTGCGGAGATCGATGTGGGCGATGAAGCAGTGCTCGACGACTTTCTCACGCCCGAGCGGATCGGCTTCGTCGAGTGGCCGCACGACGAGTTGGCCGATGAAGCTCGACTCCGCGCAGTGGTCTCGCTTGAACATTCCGGCGAGGATCGGCGCTCGCTCGAGATCCGCTGGATCGGTGACGCGCCTTGAACGTGTTGGCATTCGACACCGCGACCGCAGCGTGCTCGGTCGCGCTTCGCCGCGCCGACGGTGAGCTGTTTGAGCTGCTGCCCCCGGCATTGCGGCTGACCGCAAGGCCCGCGCACACAACTGAGATTCTCCCGTCGATCCTGGAGCTGACCTCGCGCGCGGGGATAGAGCTTGCCGAGATCCAACGCGTCGCGGTCGGGGTCGGGCCAGGGGCCTTCACCGGACTCCGCATCGGCGTGGCGACCGCGCGGGCGATCGCGACGGCGAACGGGACTGGGCTTGTCCCGGTTTCGTCGCTCGCGGCGCTCGGCACGTCCTCCTCCACGCCGGTGATCGACGCGCGCCGCAATGAGTTCTTCTTCCGCATCGCTGACGAGGATCGACTCGCGGGCCCCGAAGACGCCGTGCGACAGATCGCCGACGCGGGCGGCCGGGCAGTGGGCGACGGGGCGATCAAGCTACGTGCAGAGTTGGCCGCGCAGGGGGTGGAGGTGCCCGACGATTCCGACCCGGTCCACGTCGTGAGCGCTGCGGCATTGCTTGAACTCGCGCGCGAAGCCGACCCGCTGAATCCCGACGAAGTCGTCCCGAACTACATCCGCCCGCCCGACGCGAAGGTCAGCTCCCGCGAGAGCTGGCTCGTGGGGGCCACGAAATGAACGCGGAGCCGCAGCAGAGTTTCAGCGTCCAGCGCATGGACATGCAGGACATCGCCGACGCGCTCAAGATCGAGCACCAGTCGTTTCCCACGCCCTGGTCGTCGGCGATGTTCGTGCTCGAGCTCTCGAAGGCGGGCAGCATCTGTCTGAGCGCGAAGGACGACGACGTCCTCATCGGTTACATGATCGCCGCGCGCTACGCGCAGGTCTGGCACATCATGAACGTGTCCGTCGATCCAGCGAATCGCCGCGGCGGGGTCGCCAGCGCGATGATTCACGAGCTCTTCCGCATCGCCGACGGCGAGCGCACGCACTACACGCTGGAGGTCCGCGTCTCCAATGAAGGCGCGATCCGTATGTATGAAGAGTGCGGCTTCCGCGAGGCCGGCGTCAGGCCCGGCTACTACGCCGACAACAAGGAAGACGCGCTGATCATGTGGCGCAGCACCGACCGCGACTTCGTCCCGCCCAACGCCTCGAACCCGACCGAGTGGAAGGGTCACCGCTGATGATTCTCGCGATCGAGACTTCATGCGACGACACCTGCGCTGCAGTCGTCTCCAGCGGCGGAGATGTGCGGTCAAACCTGGTCGCGTCACAAATGGATCACGACCGATTCGGCGGGGTTGTGCCCGAGGTTGCTTCGCGCCGTCACCTCGAACTGCTCGATGACGTGGTCAGCGCTGCGCTCAGCGACGCTGGAGTGACGCTCGACGAAATCGATGCGGTGGCGGTCACCCGCGGCCCCGGTCTGATCGGCGCGCTGCTCGTCGGTTTCTCCTATGCCAAGTCGCTCGCCGCGGCAGCGGGCAAACCGCTGATCCCCGTCGATCACCTCCAGGGCCACATTGCTGCAAACTTCCTCGAGCCCGAGCCGTTCGAGCCGCCGTTCCTCTGCCTCGTGGCCAGCGGCGGCCACACGTTTCTCGCGAAGGTCACCGAGCGCGAGGGCTACGAAGTGCTCGGGTCGACCACCGACGACGCCGCCGGCGAGGCCTTTGACAAAGGCGCGCGCCTGCTCGGGCTGGGCTACCCCGGGGGCGCCGCGCTCGACGCGCTCGCAAAGCAGGGCGACCCGACGGCGTATGACTTCCCGCGCAGCTACATCGGAGAGCTCGATTTTTCTTTCAGCGGAATCAAGACGTCGTTGCTCTACAAGCTCAAGGCGCTCCCAGAGGGCGAGTTCGAGAACGTCAAGGCCGACTATGCCGCCAGCTACCAGGCGGCGGTGGTCGAGATGCTCGTGCAGCGCGTGCGCAAGGCGATCGAGCTCACCGGGATCGACCGCGTGGCGATCGGCGGCGGCGTCGCCGCGAACTCACAGCTGCGCGATCAGATCCGGCAGGTTGCGAGCGACGTCAAGGTTCCGCCGCGCGAGCTCTGCACCGACAACGCCGCGATGATCGCGGCGGCGGCGCTGAATTCAACCCAGGGCGCGATCACGGACTTCGCAGCGCTCGACGCATACCCCTCCGGCCAGCCGGCACCCGCCTGATGTCGGCGCGCATAACCATCTACGGACGTCCCGAATGTCATCTCTGCGACGAGGCCGAGGCGAAGGTCGCCGACCTGGCCGTGGGCACCGGCGCGATCATCGAGATGGTCAACATCGAGCACGATGACGATCTTCACAAAGCGCTGCTCGAGTTGATCCCGGTGATCGAGCTCAACGGCGTGCGGATATCCAAGCTGATCGAGTATCGCGGTGAGCGCTTTGAAGCAGTCGTGCGCGAGGGCTTGATCATTTAGTTACTAAGGTGCCCCGCGGCCAACCGATGTCATCCCCCTCGCAGAAAAAATCCTCCTCCAGCCCGGTCGCTCCGGCGCTCGACGGTGAGCGCCTCTCGCTCGGCGTTGCCGCGCGCCTTTCGCGCTACCTCCAAGTGCTCACCCAGGCGAAAAAGATGGAGAAGGACAAGATCAGCTCCCAGGAGCTCGCGCGTTACACGCATGTCAACCCCACGCAGATCCGCCGCGACCTCTCGGGATTCGGCAAGTTCGGCAAGCGCGGGGTGGGCTACAACGTCGACTTCCTGATCGAGCAGATCCGCGCGATCCTGCAGACTGCAGCCAAGTACAACATCGCGCTTTTCGGCGCGGGGCACCTGGGCAAGGCGATCGCCGGCTCGGAGGTCTTCGCCGACCACGGCTTCGAGATCAAGGCCGTCTTCGACAACGACGCCAAGAAGGTCGGCACGCTCTGCGGAAACGTCGAGATCCAGCCCGGCACCGATCTGCGTCAGACGGTGATCGACGAGGACATCGTCGTCGGCGTCATCGCCGTGCCGGCCGCTGCGGCGCAACCGGTCGCCGACGAGCTCGTCGCAGCCGGCGTGACGATCATCTTCAACTACACCGACCGCCTGCTCGAAGTGCCGCAGGAAGTCACCGTGCACACGTCGAGTCCGGCCGTCGACCTGCTGTACGCGCTCTACTTCTACCTCGCGTAGCCATAATCCCTCGCATGTCGCTGGATCTGGTCAAAGCGCGCGCGAACTTTGAAGAGTCAACGGACTTCACCGTCGGCATCGAAGAGGAGTTTCAGATCCTCGATCCGGAGACGTTGGAGCTCGCCCAGCGCTTCGAGGAGCTGCAGGCAGCAGCCAAGGAGGATGCCGAGCTCGGCGTCTCGGTAGCCGGCGAGTTGATCTCGTCTGAGATCGAGATCCGCTCTGGCCGCGGCGAGAACTTCCCGCACGCCGTCGCGCTTCAGGAATCTTTTCGCGGCAGACTCTTCGCGACCGCCGAACGGCAGGGCGCGCGGCTCGGATCGATCGGAGCGCATCCGTTCAGCCGCTGGCAGGACCAGCAGATCATCGACACCGAGCACTACCGCCTGGTCGAGGACGGCCTGAAGTACGTCGCCTGGCGCAACAACACCTTCAGCCTGCACGTACACGTGGGCGTACGCGGGGCGGATCGCGCGATCGGGGTCTGCGACCGCGTTCGCGAACTGCTGCCTGAGCTGCTTGCGATCTCTGCGTCATCACCGTTCGTCGACGGCCGCGACAGCGGTCTCGCGACCGCGCGGACGCAGATCTTCACACGCATGTTTCCGCGCTGCGGCATTCCCGAGCCGTTCGGCGACTGGAACGGCTATGCCGACTTCATCGAGTTCCTCAAAGACGTCAACTCAGTCGTCGAGTCGACCCAACTCTGGTGGTCGGTGCGCCCGCACCACAGCTACGGCACGGTCGAGGTGCGGATCTGCGACGCCCAGCCCACGGCCGAGGGCTCGACGGCGCTGGCGGGCCTGATCACGGCCTGCGTTGCCCAGGCCGCGCGCGACTACGACGAAGGCGTTCCGTTCGCGCCGCGCGCGGGTCGTGAACTTGAGGAGAACTTCTGGCGGGCCATTCGCTTCGGACTGGATGGCAAGCTGATCGATTTCGGCTCGCGGCTCGAGTATCCGGCCGCCGCCGTCGCGGATCGCCTGCTCGAATGGACCGCGCCTGTCCGTGCCGAGCTCGGCATCGAGCCACAGCTCGCCGAGCGCAACGTCGCGCAGACGATGCGTGATCAGCTCGCTGCCGGACAGGACCTGAAGGTCGTCTTCGCCGCGTCGGTCGAAGAGACGCGCGCAAGTTACGGTCGCATCAGAGTGCCCGGACTACCGCATTTCGACCGCACTTCGGGCTAGACTCGCGCACGCTTCCCGGGGGAAGAAGCGCCTTGCGCGCATGAACGATGGTCAAATTCACTCGGATCGCCCCAATCGGGAGCTCCATTTCCACCTGATCCGTTATGAAAGGTGTCGGTCTTGACTGACTTTCTGAATGAAAATGGCGTTGTGATCGCGCTCGTCTGCGCGCTTGCCGCGGTTGCCTATGGAGTCTTGAACACGCGCTCGCTGCTCAAGCTGTCACCCGGCAACGAAAAAATGCAGGAGATCTCGTTGGCTGTCCAGGAGGGGGCCAGCGCATACCTCAACCGCCAGTACTCGTCGATCGCAATCGTCGGCATCATCGTCGCCGCGGTCCTCGCGCTTATTCCCGAGCTCGGCCCCGCCGTCGCGATCGGATTCATCATCGGAGGCGTCTCCTCCGCGGCGGCCGGCTACATCGGCATGAACGTGTCGGTGCGAATGAACGCCCGCGTCGCCGAGTCGGCACGTGGCGGAATCAGCCCGGCGCTGGACACCGCCTTCCGCGGTGGCGCAGTGACGGGAATGCTCGTGGTCGGTCTCGCACTGTTCGGCGTCGCCGCCTACTACGGGATTCTCACCTGGCTGTTCGACTTCACCACCCGTGACGCCGTCGACGCGCTCGTCGGACTTGGCTTTGGTGGATCGCTGATCTCGGTGTTCGCCAGGCTGGGCGGCGGAATCTTCACCAAGGGCGCAGACGTCGGAGCTGACATCGTCGGCAAGATCGAAGCCGGTATCCCCGAGGACGACCCGCGCAACCCGGCTGTGATCGCCGACAACGTCGGCGACAACGTCGGCGACTGCGCGGGTATGGCCGCCGACATCTTCGAGTCTTACGAGGTCACCCTTGTTGCTTCGTTGATTCTCGGTTTCACCGCTTACGGCGCCCTTGGCCCCCGCGGCGCGGCAATCGGCGTCATGTTCCCATTGCTCGTCCGTGCCATCGGAGTCATCACTTCGATCTTCGGCATCTACATGGTCTCGCCCCGCAAGGAGGGTGAGAGCGGAATGAAATCGATCAACCGGGGTTTCTTCTCATCGGCAGTGCTGTCGGCTGTTCTCGTCTTCGGACTTACCTACGTTTACTTCCGGCCCGGAGGCGAGGTTGACTGGGCTCCCGCATGGGCGGTTCTCATCGGACTCGTGCTCGCGGCGGTCATCCATTACCTCACCTAGTACTACACCTCCACGGAGCGGGCTCCGGTTAGAGAGATCGCAAG
>JBPPNF010000006.1:0-157825 GCA_051306435.1 Solirubrobacterales bacterium
AGAGACAGTGGGGGTGTTACACGAGCCATTTTTCAGTAACTAAAGGATCGCTGTCAGTCGCCGATCAATTAATTGGATTTGACGCGTGCGGGCGACGCTATATTCGGTCGGCAGGCACCTTGACTTGCAAAAACGATGGCCCTTCCTGACATCACTCTTCAACTCGCCGGCGAATCCGGCGAAGGCGTCATATCCGGTGGCGACATATTCACGGCGGGAGCCGCACGTGGCGGCTACTGGGGATTGACTTTCCGCACGTACCCCGCCGAGATCAAAGGCGGCCCGTGCATGTTCCAGGTGCGCATCGGCGCCGAACGGATCAGGTCGATCGGCAACCGGACCGATCTGCTCGTCTGCTTCAACCAGGAGGGCTTCGACCTTCAGCATGAGACGGTCGGCGACGAAGGCATCGTGATCGCCGACGCCGAGTCCTGCAAGGTCAGCGAAGAGTTCGCCGGGCGCTCCTACGAGGTCGCCTTCAGCGCGATCGCCGAAGAGGCCGGCGGGTCACGCCGCGGCAAGAACATGGTGGTCGTCGGCATGACCTGCGGGCTGCTCGACATCGACACCGAGCAGATCGAGAACCTGATCCTCAAGCGTTACGCGCACAAGGGCGACGTCGGCGAAGCGAACATCAACTCGCTGCGCGCCGGCGCGGGCTACGCCCGCGAGAATCTTCCATCAGTACTGAACCTCCAGCACCCGACCGAGCCAGAGCGTGAGCGCATCCTGCTCTCGGGCAACCAGGCGATCGTCGCCGGGGCCCTGCACGCGGGACTCACCTATTTCGCCGGCTACCCGATCACGCCGGCCTCTGACATCTTGGAATCGCTCGCCGCGCGCCTTCCGCGCATGGACGGCGTGGCGATTCAGACCGAGGACGAGATCGCCGCCCTGGCATCCGTGCTCGGAGCAAGCTTCACCGGCGCCAAGGCGATGACTGCCACATCGGGCCCGGGTCTTTCGTTGATGGCCGAGCTGATCGGACTCGCCGGCACCGCAGAACTTCCCGCAGTGATCATCGACGCCCAGCGCGCCGGACCGTCAACGGGCATGCCCACAAAGACCGAGCAGAGCGACCTCAACCAGGCCGTCTACGGCTCGCACGGCGAGGCGCCGCGCGTGGTGATCGCGCCGACGACCGTCGACGACTGCCTCGTCTGCACGGTGGACGCCTTCAACGCCGCCGAGACCTACCAGGTTCCGGTCATTCTCCTTTCCGACCAGTCGCTGAGCCACCGCCTCGAGACGGTCGACCGACCAGACCTTTCGAAGATCGCGGTCGAGAACCGCACCACGCCCGGCAGCGACGCCGGCGACAAGCGCTACCAGCGCTACGAGTTGACCGGGTCCGGCGTTTCGCCGATGGCGATTCCCGGCGGTCCCGGCGCGTACGTCTCAACCGGAATCGAGCACGACGAGCTCGGACACCCCGGCTACACCCCCGAGCTGCACATCGCGATGCAGGACAAGCGGTTCAAGAAGCTCGATCCGCTGCGCGAGACCGGGCGGGTCACCGTCACCGGCCCCGAGCAGGCGAAGGTCGGCATCCTCGGCTGGGGCTCGACCGAAGGCGCCGCAGTAGAAGCTGCAGAAATTCTCCGCGAGCGCGGAATCAGCGCCGCCACCTTCTATCCGCGCATCCTCATGCCGATGCCGGTCCGTCGCATTCAGGAGTGGGCCGAGAGCATGGAGACGATCTTCGTCCCAGAGGTCAACTACACCGGTCAGTTCGCGCGGATGGTTCGCGCCGACTGCGGAATCGAAGTGATCACGCAGTCGCAGATCACCGGCTACCCCTTCACCGCCGCGGACATCGCGGACTTCATCGAGCAGCACGTACCCGCACCCGCCAAGGCAACGGCCTGACCAGGAGATAAACGGATGACCACTGACCCAAAAGACTTCAAGTCAGATCTCAAGCCGATCTGGTGCCCGGGCTGCGGTGACTTCGGTGTTCTCGCCGCCGCGTACCGCGCCTTCGCAGAGCTCGACCTTGACCCGGACCGCACAGTCGTGGTCTCGGGCATCGGTTGCTCGAGCCGCTTCCCGGGTTTTGTCACGACCTACGGCTACCACGGTGTCCACGGCCGCGCGTTGCCGACGGCGATGGGCGTGAAGATGGCCAACCCCGAGCTTGAAGTGATCGCTGTCGGTGGCGACGGTGACGGCTTCGCGATCGGCGGCGGACACTTTCCGCACGCCGCACGGCGCAACATCGACATCACCTACATCGTGATGGACAACGAGATCTACGGCCTGACCAAGGGCCAGGTGTCACCAACTTCGCTGCACGCACAGAAGTCACCGAGCTCGCCCTACGGCAACGTCGAGCAGCCGCTCAACACGATGGCCACGGCGATCGCTGCTGACGCATCGTTCGTCGCCCGCGGCGCCTCGTTCCGGCCGAAGGAGCTGACGGAGCTGGTGATCGCCGGCATGAGGAACCCCGGCTTCTCCTTCATCGACGCGTACTCACCGTGCACAGCCTTCAACAACACCACGCAGATCTGGAAGGACGAGGTCTCGCAGCTCGACGAGCAGCACGACCCGACCGACCGCGCCGCTGCTTTCGCTCACGCACTCGAAGACCCGATGGCCCTGGGCATCTTCTACAAGCACGAGCGCGCCACGATGGCCGACCAGCTGCAGGCTCTGAAGGACAACGCAGAGCCCACGACGCCCGACGCGCTGCTCGACAGCTACGCGCTCGACGTCACAGTGTCATCGAGGTAGCAGCGCCAGTTGGCGCCCGGCGCTAGTTCGCGTCGAAGAAGTCGTCGTCGAACTGCGGCGTTGCGTCGATCGCGACGGTGCGCGTGTCTGCGGCCGGCGTGTTGTCGGCGCCGTTGACGACCTTCGCGTCGCTGAAGAGGTCGGCGGCGAGTCTGTAGCCGACTTCGTGGCGTCCGCGGCGCAGCGGCGAGAGCGTGACGGTGTAGGTCTTGGTCGCGCCGGGCGCGAGCGGACCAAAGTTGAAGCTGCTTGCAAGCGCGGAGTTGTACGGCGTGACCTCGGCGTAGTTGACTTCAGAGGTCAGCCAGATCGGCCGAATTTCGGAAGCCGCGCCGACCTGCTTGACGCGCATGCGCAGGCCTTCGATCGTCGCGATCAACTGCGGGATCGGGCGCGTGTCGGTGTTGCGGATCTTCAGAACGAAGTCGGTGGGGGTGCCGAGGAACTGTCGCTTGGGGAACTTCCATTCCTCAACTGCGACGGTCCAGGTTCCGCTCGCAGCGTTCTTGTCCTGCGGTTCGCCGCTGCCGCAACCGGCGACCGAAATCGCAACCGCGGCAACGAGTGCCACTGTCAGCGAACGGGCGGGCATAAGCCACGCAGAAATGTGCTCAGACTCCTCCACAGTCAAGACCGCTCGCAAGATACCACCAGCATGAGCAGCAAACTGCACGAACCCTGATGGCTCTGCAGGATTTGGGTACGAAACACGAAACTCGCCTAGATATGATCTGCATTCGGAATTTGGGGACCTGACCCGTCGTGTTGCACAGGAGCAGACGCCGCGGGGTCTGGGCAACTGCTGGGATAGCGAAAAGGATGGCCGCTTTGAATGCTGCCGTGAGGAATTACGGGGCGTCGACGTGAACTACGCGTCGAAGTTGTATGACGCAGTAAGGGAATTTCTCGTCGAGATCGGCGAGATGGTGATCCTTGGCGGAAGGACGATCGTCTCGGCGGCCAGGCCTCCGTATCCCTACGGCGGTGAGTTCGTCCAGCAATTTCTCTTCGCGCTGAAGCTCTGCTGGTTCCCGCTGGTCGTCTCGACGATCGCGCTCGGCTACGGTGCGCCCGGCCTGCAGGCCGCAAACATTTTCACGATCCTCGGATCGATCGACCGCCTCGGTGGATTCTTCGTGCTCGCATCGATCCGCGAGTTCGCACCGTTCGTCACCGCGGTCGTCATGGCCGGCGTTGCCGGCACGGCGATCACCGCCGACCTCGGAGCGCGCAAGATCCGCGACGAGCTCGACGCGCTCGCGGTGCTCGGTGTTGACGCGATCAAGAACCTCGTCGTCCCGCGCTTCTTCGCGCTGATGATCCTCACCGGACTCTTCGACGTCTTCGCGCTGGTGCTCGGCGTATCGGGCGGAGTCATCGCCACGCTCGTCAACGGCGCGCCGCTCGGTCCGTTCTGGGCAACCTTCTTCACCAACGCGTCCGTCACCGACCTCTGGGGTTCGATCGTCAAGACCACGGTCTTCGGCGCGATCATCGCGATCGTCTGTTGCTACAAAGGAATGAACGCGCAGGGCGGTGCCGAGGGCGTCGGCCGCGCGGTCAACCAGGCAGTGGTCATCGCCTTCATCGGCGTTTTCGCGTTCAACATCGTCTTCACGCAGGCGCTCCTGGCAACCAATCCCGAGATCACGCAGATCAGGTAGGCAGCAATGGTCGGCGCACGCAACAGGATTGAGCAGTGGATCGAGGACTTCGGTCGCGTCGTGAAGTTCGGCTCGGAAGTCGTTGTCGACATCTTCAACGGTCGCGTGATGACCTTCTTCGGCGAGACGCTGCGCCAGGCCGGCGTGTTGATCATCGGATCGGCCGTCGTCATCTGGACCCTGATGTTCTTCGTCGGCCTGCAGTGCGGCATCGAGGGTGCCTATTCACTGCGCGCATTCGGTGCTCCCGCATACGCCGGAGTCTTCACCGCGTGGTGCGACCTCCGAGAGATCGCCCCGTACGCGTTCGGCTACATGATGTGCGCCAAGGTCGGTACCGGAATCGTCGCCGAGATCGGCTCGATGCGCATCAACGACGAAATCGACGCGCTCGAGGTCATGGGCATCGACTCGGTGCTCTTCCTCGCGTCCACGAGGCTGTTTGCCTCATGGCTCGTTCTTCCCTTCCTTTACGTCACCGGAGTCGCCGGTGCGTTCGTCGCTTCCTATCTGGCGGTGGTCCAGCAGGTCGGTGATGTTTCCAGCGGTTCGTACTCGTTGATCTTCTGGCTCTTCCAGAACCCACCAGACCTCTTGTTCAGCTTGATCAAGGCGATGGTGATGGCGACATTCATCGTGATCATTGCCTGTTACTACGGGTACAACGTTTCCGGAGGACCGGTCGGCGTGGGCACCGCCACGGCCAAGTCGATGGTCGCAAACATCGTTGTCGTCCACCTCGTGGGAATGATGGGCACGGTCTTTTTCTGGGGGGCGAACCCACGCGCCCCGATTGGAGGGTGACCGTGGAGTCATTGGCAATGCAAAGTTGTGCTTGTTTTGAGCAGCGAAGCGTCCGCTTGACGAACGGGTTTGAATACGCGATTATCGAAAGGTGGCGTCAGCCATGACGGAGAAAAACCTCGGGCCAGGTCAGGACGACTCAGGGGCCCGCAGCGAGGAAGCTGTGACGGAAGCTCAGAATTCAGGGGAAGGTGATCGATTCGTCGATCCGCAAACCGGCGAATCTTTCCCGACCGCACTGCCGCCCGAGCGGCGACCAGTTGAACCGACGATCCATCTGGATGAGTTCGGCAACCGCATTCCCCCGAACGCGCCCGGCTACGAGCACGCCGGCCCCTACGATTTTCACTCCCAGACCGTCCGCGAGCACGGCGCTCAGCGCAGCGCGATCCAGTTCATCGACGTGCACAAGGCCTTTGGTCGAAACAAGGTTCTGAACGGCCTCAACCTCGACATTCCCGAGGACCAGATCTCGATGATCCTCGGACCGTCCGGTACGGGCAAGTCGGTCTGCATCAAGCACATGGTCGGCCTGCTCTACCCGGACCAGGGCGATGTGCTCGTGCACGGCGAGTCCGTGCCCAACATGGCCAGCGACCGCCTCTTCGAGGTGCGCAAGAAGTTCGGCGTGCTCTTCCAGGACGGCGCGCTCTTCGGCTCGATGAATCTCTTTGACAACGTGGCCTTCCCGCTGCGCCAACACACCGACAAGTCCGAGGCCGATGTGACAGAGATCGTCTCGCGGCGCCTGAAGGAAGTCGGTCTGGGCAATGACGGGGACAAGATGCCCAACGAGCTCTCGGGTGGAATGCGCAAGCGCGCAGGTTTTGCCCGTGCCCTGGTGCTCGATCCCGACATCGTGTTGTTCGATGAGCCGGACTCCGGCCTCGATCCGGTCCGCACGGCGCTCCTGTGTGACCTGATCCAGGAGATCCACAACGAGAACGGCGGCGCCTACGTCGTCATCACCCACGACATTCTCTCCGCGAGGCGCGTGGCCGAGCACATCGCGCTGCTCTGGAAGGGCCGCATCGTCGACGCCGGCCCGGCCAAGGAGCTTTTCGTTTCGGAGAACCCATTCGTAAAGCAGTTCCTCACCGGCGACGCAGCCGGACCCCTGGGCATGGAGTAAGTCAGACCAGGTGTTTCGAAAACTTCGTCAGCAATCGCGGGCCAGCATGGCCGCACACGGCGCCCCCTCGGAGGGGCGCTTGGCGCGTCTACGGGCGGTCGCTTCCGGCCGCACGACTGCGGGTGATTGCGCGTGGTGACTCAGCGTCAGAGGCAGGCCGTGATCGGCGCGCTCATCGTCGCGGTGCTGATCGTCATCTGGCTGGTCATGCGTGGCGGCAGCTACGAGGTGAACGCCCGCTTCGAGACCGGCGGACAGCTGGTCAAGGGCGCAAACGTGACCGTCGGCGGCAAGGCGATCGGCACGGTCGAATCGATCACGCTGACCGACGGCAACCAGGCCAACGTGAAGATGAAGATCAACGACGAGTCGCTTGATCCGCTGCACCGCGGCACCACGGCCACGATCCGCCAGTTCTCGCTCTCAGGTGTCGCCAACCGCTTCGTCGCGGTTGCGCCCGGCCCGAACAACGCCCCCGAGATTCCCGACGGAGGAGTCATCGAGGCAGACGACACTGAGTCCCCGGTCGACCTCGACCAGCTCCTGAACAGCTTCACGCCCAACGTCACCAAGGGTCTCCAGGGCTTCATCAAGGGCAGCGCCGCGCAGTACAAGGACGACCCGTCCACACCGCTCAACGAAACCGCTTACGGCAACCAGGCGCTGCGCTACATCGCGCCGTTCTTCGACGCCGGCGCGCGCCTCGCGCACTCGGTCGCCAAGGACGACGAGACCCTCGCCAGCTTCCTGATCGTTTCTGATCGCGCCACGACAACCTTGGCCGAGCAGAAGGAACAGATCAAGGCGATGTTCACGAACCTGACTCGGTTCACCACCGCCGTTTCGTCTGAGTCGGAAGAGCTCGACAAGGCGCTCGCGATCCTGCCGACGACGTTGCGTGAGGGCACGATTGCCTTCCGTCAGCTGCGGCCGACATTTGCGGCGCTGGAGAATCTTTCTGACAAGTCGGATCCGATCGGCAAGAACGGCGGGGACGGACTCGCGGAGTTGTTCATCAAGCTGAAGCCGCTGATTGACAACTCGGAGCCGACGCTCGGCTACCTGCGTGAGATGGTCAAGCAGGGCGGCAAGAACAACGACTTGACAGACCTCTTCGCCGGCCAGCCCTCGCTGACCAAGAAGGCGAAGACTGCGTTTCCGAACTCAACCTCTGCGATGCAGACTGGGCAGATTGTGTTGCAGTTCTTGCGGCCGTACACGCCGGAACTGACGAGTTGGTTCTCGCGATTTGGCCAGATCGCCGCGAACTACGACGCCAACGGGCACTACGTGCGCGTGGCGACGCAAACAGGAAACTTCAAGCTCAACGGCAGTGGCGAGCTGACTCCCAGCAATGACCAGTCGCTCGCAGAGTACGGCAAGACGGGCACCTCGCATTGTCCCGGCTCCGGAGCACAGCCTGCCGGCGACGGCTCGAACCCGTTCACTGCCGGCGGAGCGCTCGACTGTGACGCTTCAAACCAGATCCCGGGCCCGTAGGACATGAACGCGCAGCAACGGACATCTCGATTCTTTGCAGCGGTCACGCCAGGTCGGCTGACGGCACGATCTCGTCGAATTGCGGTGCTCTGCCTGATCGTCGCTGCAGCTTCGATCGTCGTCATCTCATCTGTAGGTGCCGGAGCTGGCGACAGCTACAAGGTTCGCATCGTCTTTGTCAACTCTGCGGGAATCACGGAGGGTGCTGACGTGCGTGTCGCTGGAGCCAACGTCGGAAGCATTGAGGGGATCTACGCCGGCAAGAACGGACTCGCATCCGTGGTCGTGAACATCACCGACCCCGCTTTCCAGCGCTTTTACGCCGACGCCAGATGCCGCATCCGCCTGCAGTCACTGATCGGTGAGAAGTTCATCGACTGCGACCCGGGCACGCCGTCCAAAGAAGAGATCGCAGTTGACCCTGCTGACGACGAGCGCCGCATCCTCCCGAGCAGCCAGACAAGTTCGCCGGTGGATCCGGACGAACTGCTCAACGCAATGCGCGAGCCGCAGCGCGAACGTTTCCGCGTGATCATCAACGAACTCGGCATCACCCTGACTGGTCGCGGTCAAGACCTGCAGGACATTCTTGACCGCTTTGACCCGACCTTCTTGAACGTCAACAAGATCCTGAAGATCCTTGCCAAGGAGAACCGCAACCTGATCCGCCTTGCGGAGGATGGCGACAAGTCACTCAAGCAGTTGGCCGAGAACCGCGACAGCATCGTCGGGCTGTTCAAGAATGCAGATCAAGCTTCACGCGCGACCAACGCCAAGCAGCAGGAGCTGGCCGAGACACTTCAGCGCCTACCTGCATTCCTTGATGAGCTCGAGCAGACGGCGCCAGTGCTTGAGAACTTCGCAAATCAGGCGGCGCCAGTGGCGGCCGCGACCCGTGCGGCCTCGGCTGATCTCTCCGAGTTTGTGACCGGTACCAACGAGTTCGTCGAATCGGCGAACCCTGCGTTGAAGCGCTTCGGAGACACCGCCGACGTGTTTCGCGCCCAGATTCCAGCGTTGCAGCCGGTCGCAGCAACTTTGAAAACGATCGGGGACAACCGGTCTTCGGTCACAAACCTGAAGAAGCTGCTCCAGAGCTTCGGCGATGACCAGAACGGCTACGCGAACCTCGCTTCGATGGCAATCGGCCTCGTCGGAGCGGGCAATGGAACCAACTCATTGGGACACTTCTTGCGCTCTGCGGCGGTGCTTCAGGGCTCTTGCCTCAGTTACGTTCAGAAAAGCAACGCCGGCTGCATGGCGAACTTCTCCGAAGACCGCGCCGGCAGCAACACCGAGCCATCCGCGAAGGAGACCGCTCCGCCCACGAAGTCCAGCGCGTCGAGTCTGTCGTCCGATGCTGCGGCGCTTGACTATCTGCTCGGGAGCGAGAACTGATGCGTCGCCAGGGTGTCGCAGACAACCCGGTTCTGGTCGGTGCCGGCGCGATCCTCGTAATGCTCGTGATGATCCTCCTGAGCTACAACGCGACCACGGGGCTCCCGTTCGTCCCGACCTACAACATCACCGCTGAGGTTCCCAACGGTGCAGCACTCGTGAAGGGAAATGAAGTGCGTATCGGTGGCGCTCGCGTCGGCATAGTCACGTCGATCACCCCGGTGGAGGGAGAGGTCGACGGCAAGACCAGCTATCACGCTCAACTTGCGCTGAAGCTCGACAAGAACATTGGACCGATTCCGGAAAACTCTCGGGTGGAAGTGCGTCCGAAGTCAACGATCGGCTTGAAGTATGTCGAACTGACGCTTGGGGACTCATCTCAAACGATCGCCAACGGCGGCAACCTCCCGCTCAGCCAGGCCACGGTTGCCACTGAGTTCGAGGATCTTCTGAACACCTTCGATGAGCGAGTTCGAGAAGGAAACAAACGGTCGCTTCAGGAGTTCGGAAACGCTTTCGCCGGTCGTGGCGCTGACCTGAATGTCGCATTTGGCGAGTTGGGCCCGCTGTTCCAGAATCTGGAGCCGGTTGCGCGCACCATTTCCGACCCGGCAGCTCGACTTGGTGACTTCATCGCGGCTCTCGCTCAGGTAACCCACGACACCGCCGTAACCGGCGACCAGGCAGGCGAAGTGTTTGTCAACGCGGATCGCACTTTCGCAGCATTTGCAGCAGCTTCGAACGGCATTCAGGAGAGCCTCGAGGAGTCCCCAGCGACTCTCGCGGTCCTGACTGAGAACTTCCCTGCCGAGCGCCAGTACGTCCGCCAGCTGACCGGGCTCGTCGAGAAGTTCCAACCTGGAGCGCCGTATCTGCCGTCTGTTTCCGCCAACCTCGCGGAGATCACTCGCAATGGACCGTCCGCGTTCGACAAGCTCTACCGGACAACACCGGCTTTCAACAAGACCCTGACCAAGCTCGGGGAGTTCGCTGCCGATCAACAGGTTCGACTTGGCCTGAACGGGCTTCGCAACTTCGTCGTGACGATCAACAAGCCGCTCAAGTACGTCACGCCTGCGCAAACGACCTGCAACTACTTTGGCCTCTTCGCTCGCAACATCGCTTCGACCGTTTCGTCACGAGACAACGGTGTGGGATGGCTGCGATTCGGAATCGTCGGCGGTTGGCCCAATCCGGCTCCGAGGGCCAACAGTGAAGTCGGGCCGGCGAACGGTGTCGCATCCTTCGCGCAGAATCTCACTGGTCAGGAGGCGTCCGATTTCCTTCAGACCAACGGCTACCCGACCACGGGGCAGAACAACGTCTGTGGAGCTGGCAATGAAGTCAGCAAGGGCAAGAACGTTGATACCGGTACTGGAACTCTGCCGCAGAGGCCCACACTTCAGCAACCGGGTGGAATCCGAAGCGGCAAGACGACTGAAGACACGCAAGCGATCGGCTCCGACCAGGTGCGAACCAAATGACCATGCATCACGGCGCAAATACGGGAATGTCGGTGCGAAAGGCCGGCCTGATCGCGATCATCGTGCTTTCGGTTCTCGTCTACTTCGCATTCTCGAAGAACATCCCGTTCACAAACGGTTACAAGGTGAACGCCTATTTCACCAACGCCGCAAACATACAGCCCAAGGCGCAGGTACGAATCGCTGGCGTCAAGGTTGGAACCGTGGCGAGCGTTGAGCGCGGGGACGGCTCCACAACCAAGGTGGTTATGAACCTCGACGACAAGGCGCTCCCGATCCGACAGGACGCCGCAGCACGAATTCGATTCCGAATCTTTCTTGAGGGAAACCCATTTGTCGACCTTCAGCCAGGCACTCCCGGTTCGCCGGAAATCGAGTCTGGCGGATCAATCCCCGCGGCGCAGACCGCAGGTCCCGTGCAGCTTGACCAGGTGCTGAGTTCGGTCAACAGCGACGCGCGCACGGGCCTCGAGAACGTCTTCACGGAGATCGGCACTGCACTCAACACCAAAGGCACACCTGCAGAGAACAAAACGCAGGACGATGAGGTGAAGGACCTCACCGGCGCGGAGGCTCTGAACCGCGCATTCCGCTACGGTCCCGAAGGATTCAAGGGAGGCGCACGCCTCTTCGACGCGCTGATCGGCTACAACGACGACGATCAGCTCACAGTTCTGCGCGGTTTCCGGGACTTCAACACCGCGATCAATGATCGCGAAACTCAGATCGTCCCGTTGATTGCTGACTTCGCGACCACGATGGGCGCATTCGCCGACGACGAGGTTGCTCTGGCCGAAGCCACGAGGCAGTTCTCTCGACTGGCGTATGAATCGGAGCCCACCCTTCGCCAACTGAACCAACTGCTGCCCCAGCTGACGCGCTGGTCGAACACGATTGCACCGAATCTCAAGGAGATTCCGGCCACCGTTCGTGCGGCCTATCCATGGATAGAACAGACGAATCTGTTGCTCGCAAAGAATGAACTCGGTGGCACCGCGCCGCTTGCGCAGTCCACGGTCGAGAACTTCGCCAAGACACAGGCAGCGTCGCAAGACCTGCTGCCGCAGCTCGACAACATCGCGAAGTGCTGGAACAAGAACTGGTTCCCGACGATGAACGCCGTCGTTCCGGACGGGGCCAACACATCCGGCAAGGAGAACTACAAGGAGTTCTGGTACTCGCTGGTCGGACTCAACAGTGCCTCGCAGAACTTCAACGCGAACGGTCCATATCTGCGGCTTGGATCGGGCTCGGCAGCGCGAGTGACGACGCCGTCCGGAAAGCTCTACGGAAACGCGCCCCTCCCGCAAACCGGAACGAGCCCGCTCCTGCCCTCCAAGAACCCGATCGTTCAGACGTCGACTGCGTGCTACAAGAACTCGAGGCCGAACCTTGCTCCCACGAAGGGAAGCAGCCCCTGATGCACGGACTGCGCAAATCACTCAAGCGCTACGGCGTGCACCTCGCCGCCATCGTGGTTCTCGTTGTGGCGTCGCTGGGAATCGCGGGCTACATCTTGTCCAATCAGCGCCTCCACCTGCCGGCCTGGGTGCCGGTGGTCGGGACCGACTTCTACGTCGTGAATGCGCAGTTCTCAAGTGCGCAGGCGGTCACGCCCGGCCAGGGCCAGACGGTCAACATCGCGGGTGTCCCGGTCGGCGAGATCGGAAACGTCACGCTCAAGAATGGTGCCGCGAACGTAGAGCTGAAGATCCGTCGGTCACACGCGCCGATCTACAAGGACGCAACGATGCTGCTCAGGCCGAGGACGCCGCTCTCGGACATGTACATCGAGATGAAGACGGGCTCACCGAAGGCGGGCGAAATCGAGGAAGGCGGCACAGTTCCGCTCTCGAACACGCAGCCGACAGTCAACTTCGATGAGTTTCTCTCCGTGCTTGACTCGGATACGCGTGACTATCTCCAGAATCTCTTGACCGCTGCCGGCCAAGGTCTCGACGGACAGGCGAGCAACCTCCGTCAGGGCCTGAAACGCTTCCCGACGACCGGCAAGTACGGCACGCGGATTGTGAAGGACCTACAGAAGCGCCATAAGAACATCAAGCGCGCGATCACAAACCTCGCGCTGCTGGCGGAGGCGCTCGGTGACAACTCGAAGATCTTCGCATCGCTGATCGATTCGTCGAGCGTGACATTCCGGACCTGGGCCAGCCAGCAGGAATCGATCAGGCAGATCGTCCAGAAAGCTCCAGCGGCGTTCGGTGAAACAGCCGACGCCGTGGCCGCCTCGGAGCCGGTGATCGAGGACACGGCAGTCGCCTTCAAGAACCTGCAACCGCTTGCGAAGGATCTGGGCGTGTCGCTGGAAAGCCTGCGTCCGTTCTTCCGCGATCAGACCACCGTCACCCGTGATCAGTTCCGCCCGCTCGCACGCGATTCCAAGCCGCTTCTGCAGCAGCTCAATCCGGCGGCTGTCAACTTTGCGAAGCTGACACCGGACGCGACGGCAGCGACGAAGTCGTTCAACAACCTCCTGAACCTCGTTGGATACAACCCCAAGGGTTCTGAAGAGGGCTACCTCTACTGGCTCTCATGGTTCAGCCACATCTCTGCTTCCAGCTTCAATCGTGCAGATGCCAACGGCATCCTCGGTGCGGGCGCGATCGTCGGAAGTGACTGCGACTTCACGGCCTCCAGTGCAGCGGTGCGTGGCGGCAACGCAGTGCTTCGACTCCTGGTCGGACTCAACGACCTTCCTGCGGGACCGGGGTGCCCACAATGATCAAGCGCGCCCCAAGCCCCGCCCAGCTGATCTCGATGATCGTCTTCGCATTCTCATGCTTTGCGCTGATCCTGTTTCTCTGGGTCTCGTTCGGAGGCCCCGTGCCTTTGAAGCCGCAGGGTTATCGCGTGAACGTGACATTCACTGAAGCCGTCCAGCTTGCGACCGAGGCTGACGTTCGGATTTCTGGCGTACCCGTAGGAAAGGTCAAGGCTGTCGAGCCGGAGCAAGGCCGAACCGGCGCGACGCTCGAGATCGAGTCGCGATACGCGCCGCTCCCCGACGACGTCAAAGCGATCCTCCGAAGCAAGACTCTTCTGGGCGAGACATACGTGGAGCTCTCTCCTGGTACGAAGGGCTCTCGGACAATTCCGGAAAACGGCTCGATCTCCGCTTCTCAGGTTTCGAACCAGGTGCAGCTCGACGAGGTCATTCGAACCTTTGACCCAGTGACTCGAAAGGCATTCGGCGACTGGCTGATCGGGCAGTCCGATGCGGTCAAGGGCCACGGAGATCAGCTCAACCAGGCGTTCGGCGTACTGCCGATGTTCTTCACCGACAGCAACAGTCTGATGAAGGTCCTACACCGTCAGGACAAGGCTTTGTCGCGGTTGTTCGCCAACACAGCCGACATCTTCGAGGCGATCGACAGTCGTCCGGGCCAGTTGACCGAGTTGATCCTGACTTCCAATCGACTGCTGCGCGTCACAGCAAATCGCAGTCAGCAGCTGATCGACACTTTCAACGAGTTCCCGGAGTTCCTGCGACAGACCCGTCAGACGATCGATCAGTTCCAAGAGTTCTCTGATGGAACACAGAACTTGATCGAGAACACGGGAGAGTTCGCCGACGCTTCGTCCCCGATCATGAAGAAGTCCGTCCAGGTGACGAATGATGCGCGCCTGCTCGTGAACGGTCTTGAGCCGATGCTGGACAAGGCCGACGCCGGCCTTCCGGCGACAGATCAGTTCCTCGATCTGGCCAGACCGACCCTCGCTCAGCTCGACCCGTTCTTGGCGAACCTCAATCCCGTTCTCCAGTTCGTGGGCGAGTACCAGCGTGAGCTGGCTGCCTTCCCGGCGAACGCTGCGGCAGCTTCTCAGGCGCAGCTCACGTCTGCAGACCCGGCCATCGGTCGTTCAAACTGGGGTCACTACCTCCGCACCTTTGTCACGCTCACGCCGGACAATCTTGCTTACTACCCGAACAAGACGACCAGGACGCGGTCGAATGCCTACCCGGTACCCGGTTGGTACGACCGACTGGCGCAGGGCCTGCAGGTCTTCGACAGCGGCGCGTGTGGGACGATTGCGGTGCCGCCGCTGGACCCCGACACGACGCTCTACTCCGCGAAGTGGGGCGGTCTCCTGACGGACATCAATCAACTCGTATACGCAGGTGAGTACACGCCGAACCCGACCGCGCCCGTGGGCGCGACCTCGGCAACCGCCAACCTCGCCCAAAGCCCCAACAACGCCGCAAACCTCCCGGCCCCCAATTGCGAGCAGCAGGGCAACCACCCTTTCCAGGGTCAATCGCTCCAGTTCCCGCACGTCAACGAATCCTCGAACGCGAACCCCTAGGCCGTCGGCCTTAAAACCGGCACCTCCGCAGACGCCGTGAACCTTCCTGACTTCTACCGTCGCGCCGCCGAGCGAGCAGCGCGCGTTTCGTTGAAGAAGCCACCGATCGTGATTGCGATCTCCGGCCTGCTTGCGGTTGGCGCCGCGCTGCTGGCACTGAACCTCACGCCTGACACCGGCGTCGAGTCGATCACCGGCACCAGCTCAGACACCTACAAGTCCACGCAGGTCTGGGCCGACAACTTCGGCGGCGATCCGATCGTTGTCGTCGCCAAGGGCAAGGTCGCAGAGCTCGCGCTCGGATCGGACCTCGGCGTGATGCTCGGCCTCGAAGGCTGTCTCTCGGGCAAGATCCCGAAGAAGGCGCTTGCAGCCCAGCCGAAGGTCTGTCAGGACATCGCGAAGCTCAAACCGGCGGTCGCCGTCTACGGCCCGGGCACGTTCGTGAACACGGCCGTCATCTCCATCCAGGACACGATCACCGAACTCTCAAAGCAGGCCCGGAAACAGGGCGAGGAGGCAGGCGAAGCCGCCGCCGAGGTCGCGCGTCGCTCGGGCAAGGGCACCCAGGCGCAGGAGAAGGCACGCAAGGCCGCCGCCGACGCCACGCGCCTCCAGCTGCTCACCTACGCGCTGAAGCTCGGCACGCAGTACAACCTCGGGCCAGGCAGCCAGCCCAGCCTCAACAACCCCGAGTTCATCGCCCGCCTGATCTTTGACCCGATCAACGGATCCGACACGCCGAAGGCGCGTTGGTCATACATCTTCCCCAGCAAGGACGCCGCGATCATCCAGGTTCGCCTGCGTCCGGGCCTCACCTCCGAGCAGCGCGCGCAGGCGGTTGACCTCGTCAAGCGCGCCACCGCCGACAACAAGTACGCGCTCTCAAAGGGTGAGTACTTCGTGACCGGTGCGCCGGTGCTCCTGACCGGCGTCGAGCAATCGATCCAGGAGGCGATCGTCGTGCTGCTGATCGCCGCGCTGCTGGTCATGGGGATCGCCCTGCTCGTCGTCTTCCCCGCCGAGCTGCGGCTGCTGCCGCTGATGCTCGCGCTGATGGCCGCGGCGATGACCTACGGCCTGCTTGCGCTCACCGGCTCGACGATCGGAGTGGGGGCGGTGGCTGTGCTCCCGGTGCTTGTGGGTCTGGCGGTGGACTACGCGATCCAGTTCCATGCTCGCGCCGACCGCGCGATGCAGTCCGGCGCGAGCCCGCCCGAGGCCGTCATGAAGGCTGCCACCAGCGGCGGCCCGCCGGTGCTCGCGGCAGCCACTGCAACGATCGCGGCCCTGCTCGCCCTGATCCTCAGCCCGGTCCCCTTGATTCGCGGCTTCGGCCTGCTGCTGGTGATCGGCGTCGCGCTCGCGATCGTGATCGTGCTCACCGCCGGCTTTGCAACCCTGGGCTGGGCGGGAGGTGCCGCCAAGCGCACTCAGCGCCGCCAGCCCGCCGAGACGGTCGCCGGCTGGGTGCGGCTGCGCAAGCTCTTCAACCGCACGACTGCCAACCCGCGCAAGACGGTGCGGATCGCGCTGGCCGTCGCTCTAGTCGGCTGGATCGCCGGCCTGCTCTCGCCGGTGACCACAGACGTCCAGCAGCTCGTGCCGGCAAGCCTTGGCGCCGTGAAGGACGCCAAAGAGTTCCAGCGCCTGACCGGCACGAGCGGCGAGGTCTCCGTCCTTGTCCAGTCAAAGGACGTCACCGACCCCAAGGCCGTCAAGTGGATGATCGACTTCCAGAAGGCAGCGCTCGCCGAAGCCGGTTACAAGGGCGAGAATCCGACCTGCGCGAAGTCCGCGCTCTGTCCGGCGCTTTCGCTCTCCGGCCTCTTTGAGGGGCAGAAACTCACCCGGGCGAGCATTCGTCGCACGCTCGATCAGGTCGGCGACTTCTCGCGCGGCGCCGTCACCAGCGACCGCAGGATGGCCACGATCGCCTTCGGCCTGCGTGAAGAGGCGCTGAACGATCAGAAGCAGTCGATCGACGCCCTGCGCTCGCGGATCGAGGACCAGCCGCCTCCAGCGGGCACCACGGCGACCGTGGTCGGGCTCAGCGCCCAGGCCGCCGACGCGAGCGGCGCGCTCAGCAACCCCTTCAGGCGACTGCTTATCGCGCTGGTGGCGCTGGGCCTGCTGCTGCTCGTCGTTCGCGGCGTGTCTGCGAACTGGCGCAAGGCGTACGCGCCTGTGCTGTCGGTCGCGGCGGCTGCGGGCATCTCTGCGCTGCTGCTCTTCATCCTGCGGATCGATCTGAACCCGATGTCCGCGGCGCTGGGCGTCTTCATCATCGCGATCGCCGGCGAGTTCACGCTGTTGATCCACATGCAGTACCTGCGTGAGCGCAAGGATGCTCCGGACGTGGAGACGATTACCGCCTTCCGCAAGGCGTACAAGAACATCGGCCCGGCCGTCTTCGCCTCGGGCGTGACCGCGATCGCCGGTTTCGCCGCGTTGGCCGTCAGCGACATCAACATGCTGCGCGGATTCGCAATCGTCGCCGTGGTCGATCTCGCCGTCGCGCTGGCCGGCACCGTTCTGCTTCTTCCCGCAATCACAGCCTGGCTCGAAGACGAGAAATGACCACGTTCTGGAAGGTTGTCGTTGCGCTGCTGGCGATTGGAGTCGTCGTCTCGCTGGTGACGCTTTTCGCCGGATCACGCCCTGTCGGATCCGAGAACCTCGTCGGCACACGGCTGCCGGACTTCGCCGCGCCGCTGGCGTCCGGAAGCTCGACCGCCGACGCCAACATCTTCACCGCAGCCCAGGCAAAGGCCGCCAAGTCGACCGCTGCATGCGCCGTCGAGCTGCCGGGAGCCTTCAACTCCTGTCGCGATCTCACCGGGGAGGCAATCGTGATGTTCTGGAACTCGACCAAGAGTCAGTGCGTCAGCGAGGTGGAAGTGCTGGACGCCTTTGCCGACGCCAACCCGGATGTGAACGTCGCCACCGTCGCCTTCGATCAGACGGTCGAGGACGTACGGAAGTTCGTGACCACCAAGGACTGGAAGCTTCCGGTCGCGATCGACGGCGACGGCGCGGTCGCCGGCCTCTACGCCGTGGCCGGTTGCCCGAGCACCTACTTCGTGCGTGACGGGGAGGTGACCGGGGTTAAGCTCGGTGCGCTCTCGCCGGCGCAGCTGAAAGCTGGCCTCGCCAAAGCAGCTGGCGCGACCAATTAGATGGGCAAAAGATCAAGACAGCGAAACGCGCCGCAGGCGAAGCAGAAGGCGGACCCACAGTCGCGCAAAGAGCGCTTGCGCGATCGAGCCGACGCCGCCGGTCGCGTCGCCGAGAAGCAGATCAGGGCTCGCCCGAAAGCGCCGTGGGATCCCTTTCCGCTCACAGAACTGGCGATATTGGCCGGCATCGCGCTGCTCGTGATCGGCGTCATCATCGGAGGGTCGACGGGGGATGGGCTGATCGTCGCCGGCGTCGTCCTCGCCTGTATCGGTGGGCTCGAGACGATTCTGCGTGAGCACTTCGGCGGCTTCCGCTCTCATGCGGGGATGATCGCCGGGATCTTCGGTGTTACCACGCTGATGCTCACATCGGCCGTGCTGGAGCTGCCACGGGCCATCTCCGCGGCCGCCGGAATCGCGGTATACGGGCTGCTGTTCACGACGCTGCGCTCGGCATTCATCCGGAAATCCGGCGGGCGCGGCGTACTCTGAGTCGGGACGGATTCGAGTTACGCTATTTTTGGGGTTCGTTGTACACGATGTCAATAGGTGACACAGGGGAAGCTGAGCAGAATGGCTGAGGGGCAGGTATACGGCGGACGGCCGCCGGAGATCAAGTCCGGACGCATGCGCGCCGGCGGCTTCGGCATGTTCGTGATCGGCATGCTGATGTGGGTCGGCGTGCCCGGCGGCTGGCTCTACATCGGCTCGATGATCAAGGCCGAATCCAACTCTCTCGGCCTCGCCCTTGTCGTCATGGGTATCGGCGCACTCGCCACTGTCGTCGGTCTGGTCAAGCTGCTCGGAAACCTCAACCGCAGCTGGCTCGAGCAGTACGAAGAGCTCAACGACCGCAAGCCGATGCGCTCGCCGCTGGAGCCGATCCTCGTGATCAGCGCGTTCCTCGCGCTGGCCGTGTTCGGGCTCTGGTTCGCGTTCTTCGCCGGTGCCGGCGGCCCTGTCGCCGCTCCGCAGTAGCCCGGCGGCGCCTGCGCGCTACTCGACGACGATTCCGGGACCGTCTGTGGCGATCTCGAGAATGTTGCCGTCAGGGTCACGGAAGTAGATCGAGCTGTAGTACGTACGGTTGATCGGCTCGGTCGCCTGCACGCCGTGTTCGTTGAGGTGCTGGTGCCAGGCGTGCAGTTCGTCGAGTGATCCTGCGCGCAGCGCGAAGTGGTGGACCACGCCGACTCCGATCGCGCCCTGTTCCATGTTTGCGTATTCCATGAACGTGACGATCGAGCCTGGCGTGGCCTCGCTGTCGCCGAAGTAGAAGTGCCGCGCGCCGGGGTCGTCCTCGTTGGTCGAGCGCTTGATCAGCGTCATTCCGAGGAGGTCGCGATAAAAGCTGACCGTGCGCTCGAGGTTTGAGCAGATCGCGGTCACGTGGTGGATTCCGCGCAGCGCGAGCTTCGGTGACTCAGCGACCGGCTCGCGCGCGGATTCGGTTTCCGCAGTGACTGTGGGCTCGTCGTTCACGGGGGAGAGCCTAACCGGGCGAGCGCGCTGGCGCGCCCGCCCGGGGGCTGAAACGTCTGATCAGGCGGAGGCGCGGTAGACGACCGACGCTGCGAGGTCTGGTGCTGGGCGACCAGCGCTGAGCACTGCCGCCATGGCAGAGCGCTGACGTTCGGTCAGGGACCGGATCGTCTTGGTCTCGTTGAGACCGATCGAGTCCATGAACTTGGCGCAACGGGTCGTCCCCCATCGCTTCTGGCTCGTCAGAAGCTCGTAGAGCTCCATTCCGGCGATTTCGTCGGACGGGTCGAGCAGGACGTCCGCGACGGCCACATCGCCCTTGGCGATACGACGCTTGAGTTCCGCACGGGCGAGGCGGATGCGGTTGGCCTGCTCCAGCGCACGCATGTTCTGGCGTCCGGCCGGTGCGTTGCTGATTGTCGGGACTGGGCTTTGATTGTTCACTTGATTCGTACCTCCCGAGTACGAGGAAATTGACTAGGTCACACGCTTCACACCAGTTCGCTCACACGGCACGAAAAGGCCTCCATCGTCCGAGCGCGCACAAGATCGTCCGGCTCCCCACCGGCTTGATCAGGCGTCTCGATGAATGGTCCCCTTGGCAGATCCGAAAGACCGTGTCAGCGAGGTGAACCTTACGACGGAATGTTTCGTATTTGTGACAAGGCCGTTTTTAAATCCCGCTCAGAGCGAACATTTTCGTTCGTGAAAGGCTTGTGAAAATCTGGACAAAGCGTTTCCGTCCGCTGGCGTGTTCATTCGCACAAGGGTGGGGGCGGAGTGACTATTTAGTCACTTGGCTGGCCGGCTAGCCCGGGTTGGGTACTTGGGGGTAAGTGGGGTCTGGGGTTGCCGTGGGCGGCCGTCAACACGGCCAGACAGGGCAAAATCAACGGCCTATGCCGCTGCTCCGTCTCGAGTCATCGCAGGATGCTTCTCGGCCACAGTCAGGATCGAAGCAATCGCCCGATCCAGGTGCTCACGCTCGTGCGTGGCCATCACGCTCGTGCGCAGCAGCGCCCCGCCGCGCGGCACCGCCGGGTACATCGCGACGTTCGCGTAGAGCCCGAGGTCGTAGAGCTCCTTCCAGACCACGGCCGCTTCCCAGTCCTCGCCAACGACGATCGGGACGATCGGCGTGAAGGGCTTCAAGTCGTAGCGCTCGCCCAGCTCGGTCCCAGGGTCAGCCACGCGGATGCCCTCGTCATTCAGCGTCGTCCAGAGGTATTCGGCGTTCTCAAGGGTCCGCGCCATCAGAGCTTTGCCCTCATCGGTCCTGGCGATCTTGACCGCAGCAAGGGCTGCGCCGATCGCGGCCGGCACTGCGCTGGCCGTGAACATGAAAGAGCGCGCATACAGGCGCAGGAAGTCGACGATGTCGGCATCTGCGGCGATGAACCCGCCGCAACTGGCCAGAGACTTCGAAAACGTGCCCATGCGAAGGTCAACATCACCTTCGATGCCAAGCAGTTCGCTGGCACCGACACCGCGTGCTCCCAGAACCCCCACGCCGTGCGCCTCATCAACCATCAGGCGGGCACCGTAAGCTTTCGAGAGTTCCGCGATCCGCGGAAGATCAGCGATGTCGCCCTCCATCGAATAGACGCCGTCCACAACGACCAGGACACCGCCGCCGTCAGTCTGGGCGCGGTCCAGCATCGTCTCAAGCTTGTCCAACCGGCCGTGGCGGAACGGGCGAACCTTCGCGCCCGACAAGGCGATCCCGTCCAGCAGTGAAGCGTGATCACCCGCGTCGCAGATCACCGTGTCGCCAGGCTGAAGGAGCGCGCTGAGCACGCCGACATTCGCCTGGTACCCGGTGGTGAACACGATCGAGTCGCCGGTTCCGTACCACTCGGCGATCTCACGCTCGAGCTCGGTGTGGATGTCGATCGTGCCGTTCAAGAGGCGCGAACCGGTGAGCGCCGTGCCGTACTTGTCAAGCGCGTCGCGCGCGCCCTGGATGACCCGCTGATCGCCGGTCAGACCGAGGTAGTTGTTCGAGCCGAGCATCACGCGCTCTTTGCCCTCCATCTGCACGATCGGGCCGGCGGGGCCCTCCAGCAGGCGGAAGAACGGCAGCATGTCGTGCTCGCGGGCGGCAGCGATGATCTCGGCGCGCTCGTGCTTGCGGGCGCGCTCGAAGAGGTCCACCGCCGGCCCGGTGTGGGCTGCTTGTGTACTTGTAGAGTCCACCGTGTGAGCGATCCTATCGACGTCTCGGCGGTGCGCGGCAAGGCAGATCTGAAGGCCTTCGTCGACTTCCCCTACGAGCTCTACAAAGCAGGCAGCAACTGGGTCCCGCCCTTGAAGATGGACATCAAGGATCAGCTCAGCCAGAAGAAGAACCCCTGGTTCGAGCATGCTGAGGCCGAGTTCTTCCTGGCGCGGCGTGGCGGGACCGTCGTGGGGCGGATCAGCGCCCACATCGACCGCAACTTCAATGAGTTCCAGGGCAACGACTGGGGCCTGTTCGGCTGGTTCGAGTGCATCGACGATGCCGAGGTCGCCAATGCGCTCTACAACCGCGCCGCTGAATGGCTGAAGGAACGCGACCGCGACCGCATGGTCGGTCCGTTCAGCTACACGACCAACGATGAATGCGGCGTGCTGATCGACGGCTTCGAGATCCCTCCGGCGATTCTCGAGCCGTGGAACTACAGCTACTACCCGGGCCTGTTCGACGGCGCGGGCTTTCAGAAGGCGATGGATCTCCTGATGTACAAGATGGAGATCTCCGACAAGGACAAAGTGCGCCCGGCTGTGTACATCGCCGCCGGCAGGGTCGATGAGTCGAGCTACAAGTTCAAGCGCTTCTCGCGGCTGACGCTGAACTCAGACGTGGACCGATTCCTCGACATCTACAACGAGTCCTGGGAGCAGAACTGGGGCTTCGTGCCGCTCACCGAGAAGGAAGTGCGGCACTACGCGAAGACTCTGCTTCCGGTGCTCGACAAGAACTGGGCCTTCGTGATCATCGGATCTGACGGCGACAACGCAGGTGCCGCGTTGACGCTGCCCGACTACAACCAGGTTTTGAAACACCTCGGCGGCAGGTTGCTGCCGTTCGGCTGGGCGAAGTTCCTCTGGTATCGCCGCAAGATCGACCGGGTTCGCGTCTTTGCGCTCGGCGTGAAGCCGAAGTACCGCACCACGGGGCTCGCCGCGAAGCTCTACATCGAGCACCTCGATGCGGCCGAACGCACGGGTGTGGTTGGTGGAACGATGGGGTGGGTCCTTGAGAACAACCGACCGATGAACAAGTCGGTCGAGGCGCTCGGCGGGACTGTGATCAAGCGGTTTCGGGTTTACGAGCGAATGCTCTAGCCACTTGGGCGAATTCCGGCCGCCGAAGCATCGTTAGACTGCGGGAATGGCTTTCTCATCACGATTTGGACGCAATGGCGCGGTCACAGACCAGCCGGAAGACGTCGAGCAGCCCACGGGTGAAGAGATCGTGATCGACGCTGAGGCGACTGAAGTCACCGAGGCTCCGAGCAACGCGCCGATTCGTCGCGCCGCGGCGGTGCCCGAGGCCACTGACACTCACGCAGTGAGCAAGCGCTCTGATCGTGAGATAGCGGTTCGTAACGTGGCCGTTGCCACGGCCGGCGGACTGATCGCGGGCGCGGCGACGATCGCCGTCGCGGCAGTCGCGAAGACCGCCGCAAAGAACGCCGCAGCGCCCACGCCGGGTCTCTCTCGTCGTCGCAAGAAGGACATCATGCAGTCGCAGTCCTTCCTCGTCGACGTGCACGTGCTGAAGCCCGGCCGCTAGGCCATGCCCAGCACAAACCAGCACTACTTGACGCGACGAGCCGGTTCGCGCGCGGGCCGAATGCACTTGTGTGACCGGGGCCAAGGATTCCAGAAACGCGAGTCCGCTCTGGTGGGGGAAGATCAAACTGTCCGGAGAAGCGGGTTAGTTCCAAACCGCTGGAACGCCTTTCTTGCGCGCCGTTTCGTTTCAGCTGCCTTCAGCCGCGGCCGCCTCCTCATCCGGGGTCACGCCCGGGAGCAGATCGTTCGTGATCGCATCGGTATACGTGGTGTCGCTCTTACTCAGCTCGCCGTTGTCGTGCATCCACTTGCCGTAGGCGACCCAGCTGGCCGGGTCCTGCCAGCCGAACGGGTTCTCGCCGCGGTTGGTCTGGGCGAGTACCGGCAGGGTGACCTTGAGGCTGGCCGTGTTGAAGCGACGGTCTGCTGCGGTCTTGTCGAGGTCCGGGTACTTCGCCGCAAGTGCCTTGAACGCTGCGGCCGGGTCGGCGACGGCCTTCTCTGTGCCTTCCTCCAGCCCGGCGATGAAGCGACGGTACGTTTCGACGCGACGGGCGTCCTTCAGGCGCTCAGTGTTGGCAACGATGACAAGCTCGTCGTAGGTCGGTGAGCCGGCCTCATCAACCGGCACGATCGTGGGCTTCAGGCCCGCGAGCTTGAGCTGTATGCCTTCGACGTTCCAGTATCCGGTGATCGACGCGTCGACGCGGCCGGACACGAGCACCTTCTGCAGGTCGTACCCGACGTCGATCTGCTTGACGCTCGAAGCGGTGACGCCGTTCTCTTCGAGGATCGTGTTCAGCGTCGATGACGGTCCATCGCCGGAGACGGCAACGGTCTTGCCCTTCAGGTCCTTGATCGACCTGATGCCCGACTTCTTCAGCCAGATCAGCGAGTTCAGCGGACGATTGACGATCGCGGCGATCGACTTGACGTCGGCTCCCTTGTCCTGCGCGGCGAGCACGTAGCTCGCGTATGAGATGCCCAGGTCAACACGACCGGCCTCGACCTGCTTGATCACGCCCGCGGGGTCAGACGGGACCTTCGGATCCACGACCAGCGCGCGCTTCTCGAAGGAACCGTCGGCGATTCCCATGTAGATCCCGGCGTGGTTGGCGTTGGGCTGCCAGTCGAGCATCAGGTTGATCTGGTCGGGGCGCACGTCCTCTGCGGTGGTCGGCTCGGCCTTCTCGCCGCAGCCGGCGATCGTCGCGGCGAGCGCGAGGGTGGCGAGGACGGCGAGAGCACGCATCAGGTGCTTTGTCAGACTGGTCAAGGGGTTCTCCTGGTGGGGTCGGGTGTCGGGGTCAACGTTGATTTGCCGAGTGCCGCTCCCACGGCACGATCCGGCGTTCGAGCAGGGCGGTGAGTCCGTAGAGCGCCAGCGATCCGGCGGTCAGGATCAGGATCGCGGCGTAGACGCGCGAGGTGTCAAAGGTGGGCGTGCCGCGGGCGATCAGGTAGCCGAGGCCCGCGTCCGCGCCGGCGTACTCGGCAAAGACCGCCGCGATGAAGGCCCACGTGGCCGCGATCCGCACGCCGCCGAGCAGGCGCGGCAGTGCGGCCGGCAGTTCAGCGAGCCGCAGGATTCGGGCGCGCCCGGCTCCGAGCGAGCGCATCAGCTGGATCAGCTGCGGGTCCGCGCTGCGCAAGCCGTCGAACGTGCCGATGACCACCGGGAAGAAGCAGGCGATCGCGACGATCAGAATCTTTGTCGAGAGCCCGAAGCCGAACGCGATCACCAGCAGTGGTGCGAGCACCACCGTGGGCACGGCCTGTGAGGCGACGACGACCGGGAGGGTCGCGTCACGCAGAAAAGGGGAGAGGTGCAGCACGATCCCCAGCGCCGCGCCGAAGCAGCAGGCGGCGGCCAGACCGAGCAGCGCCTCCGTGGTCGTGACCCGTGCGGCCGGAAGCAGGATGTCGAGCTCGCCGGTCAGCGTGCGCGTGACGTCCCACGGTCCCGAGACCACGAGATTGCTCATGCCGCCGTAACGCACGAACAGCTCCCAGACGGCGATCAGCAGGACGAACGCGATGACCGGACTGAGCCGGCGCAGCCAGCGAGGGCGCGGTCGCTCGTTCATGACAATGCCTCCAGCGCCTCGGCCTTCAGGCCCGCAAACTCAAGCGAGGTGGCCCAGTCGGTGCGGCTCACTCCGCGCGGGCGGCCGACGGAAATCTCGGCCGCGACACGTCCCGGGCGCGGCGTGACGATCACCATGCGGTCGGCGAGCGTCAATGCCTCTTCAACGTCGTGGGTGACCAGCAGCAGCGTGCGCGGCTCCTCGGCGAGCGCGTCTATCAGCCACTCCTGCATCTGGCTGCGCGTGATCGAGTCGAGCGCGCCGAACGGCTCGTCAAGCGCGAGCAGCGGCCGCCCGGTCAGCACAGTGCGCAGGAAAGCGACGCGCTGGCGCATTCCTCCAGAGAGCTCCCAGGTCTTCGAGTTCTCAAACGATTCGAGACCGAAGCGCTCAAACAGTGGCGCCGCGCGGCGGACGGCCTCGGCCTTCGGGACGCCTTGCGCCTCCAGTGCCAATGCCGCGTTGCGCAGCGCGCTGCGCCATGGCACCAGCAGATCGCGCTGGGGCATCAGCGCGACGGCTTCGCCGACAGAAACGGTTCCACTGGTCGGGGCAACAAGACCGGCCGTCAGCGCCAGCAGGCTCGACTTGCCGCAGCCAGACGGTCCGACGACGGCAACCTGCTCGCCGCTGGCGATGTCCAGCGTGAAGTCCGTAAGCGCGTCGGTCGATTTCTCGCGCGAGCTGTAGGTCAGGCCGACCGCGTCAAAACGCGCCGCGCTTCTGGGCGCCGCGGGTGCGGTCGTAGGGGCCGGCCGTTGCGCGGGTGCTACGACTGCCGCCGAGGTTTGCTCTGGCAAGTCCATACTGCTGCTTCCTTCGCGGGAATTACCCCACAGGTTCAAAGGGTCCGCGGCCGCCGCAGACAACTGCTCTGCGAATCCACGATCTCAGCCCGCTTTGCTGCGAGCTCCCCTGACGACGGGTACTGCTGATGCCAGTGTACAGACGCGCCCAGCGACGATTGCTGCACACCTCTGGTGTGCAGCAGGTTTTTGCGGTGAAGAATGGCTCAGGTATGCGGGGTGTTGCTGCACACCACTGGTGAGCAACAACGGGAGGTGCGTGTTCGCGGTGAGCTGAGCCGACCGGACCCGACGCGACCCGACGCAGCGCCCACTGCTGCACACCAGAGGTGTGCAGCGCGACTTCGCTCAACCAAGGGCTCCTTCGCTTCCAAAATGCTGTTGCTCACCAGAGGTGTGCAGCAGTTGCCAGTTGGCGCGCTGCGGGGCGGGGGGGCTAGTGACGATTGCTCAGGCGTCGCAGGCGACTGAGGGATGCGGCGCGGCGCGGGTCGGCGGGGGAGAGCCCGCCGATCAATGCTTTGGTCGCGACCAGGTCGTCCTGGCCGGACGGCGTTGCGAGCCAGCGTTCGATCGCGACCGGGTCGCCGCTCGCGAGCACAGTCGCGCGCAGCGCATCGTCGACGCGATCGCGTAGCTCGGCGATAAGCGGCACCTGCGAGTTGGGCAGGAGCGGTCCGTCGTAGAGGTCAAGCGCCGCGTCGACCATGCCGGCGCGGGCCAGCCGCTCGACGCTCAGCGCGTCGATCAGCAGTGGTTCGTCGATCCGGTAGGGCTGATCGGCGATCGCGATGCCGGTGCGCTGGCGCAGGCGGTGCAGCTCTGCGCGCACGCTGACCGGTTTGCCGAGATCGCCGTACATCTCGAAGGCGAGCTGCTCTCCGGAAGCACCCTGGGGGAGGAGGCTCAAGAGCACGAGCAGTTCACTGTGGCGTTGCGAGATCTGCAGCGACTTGCCGCCGAAGCGCAGGTCACCGCGCCGGCGGCCGGTCACCTTCAGCGAGTGCCCTTCAAACGTTGCGACGGGGGCCGGCACGTCCATCATCCCCAGCGCCCGAACGCGCAGACGCTCTTCGACCATCCGCGCAGTCGCCTGCACCATCGCAAGCCCGTTGGGATGGGCGGTGGCGAGCTCGCCGGTCAGGTCGATCACGCCGAGCACCTCGCCGGTCATCGGATCGTGGACGGGTGCCGCGCTGCAGGTCCAGTCGCGGATGTTGCGCGTGAAGTGCTCGGACGAGAAGATCTGCACTGCGTGGCTCTCGGCGAGCGCAGTGCCCATCGCGTTCGTGCCCACGGCGGTCTCGCTCCAGACCGATCCCTCATGGAGGTTGATGTCCTCGGCGGCGGATTCGAGAACCTGCGGATCGCCTGCACGCCAGAGCATCGTGCCGTCGATGTCGCAGACGAGCACGATCTGTTGGGTGTCTGCGGCGACGTCGTCGAGCAGTCCGCGCAGCAGCGGCGCGGCGCAGGCGAGCGGGTGCGTTTCCCAGCGCCGCGCGGCGTCGTCGATCGTCACGGCGGTGGGGGCCAGGCCGTGTTCCGGGTCGACGCCCGCCGCGAGAGATCGGCGCCAGGAGCCGAGCACCACGTTGCGCAGCTCGGGTTGGCGTCGGTCACCGTCGAGCTGCTTGCGCCCTTCGCCGCTGCGAAGAGCGCGATCGCGCGCGCGTTCGAGAGAAAGTGCCCAGCTCTGGGTGTCAGTCGTCGAATCGACTGCCAACCATGGATTTGGACTTTGAGACAACTTCAGTTCACTCCCTGAAATTCACTCTACAGAGCTGGCGCCTGCCCATGTGGCAGGGCGCAACCCGGGTGCAACGTTGCCGGGCGTAGGTTCGATCGTGGGGGAACTGAAGCTATGGAGAGGAACTGCAATGTCCACTGAACTGAAGGCCGATCCCGACGCATTGAAGTTTGCCGCCGGCGATCACCACATGCTGATCGGAGGCGACTGGGTGCACGCCGCGTCAGGCAAGACTTTCACCACGCCCAACCCGGCCACCGGCGAGGTGCTCGCGACCGTCCCGGCCGGCAACTCCGAAGACATCGACCGCGCCGTGAAGACCGCACGCGCGGCATTTGAGACCGGTCCTTGGAGCCGCATGACGCCCTCCGAGCGCGGCCGCGCGATCCACAAGATCGGCGACCTGATCCTCGAGCACGCCGACGAACTCGCGACGCTCGAATCGCTCGACAACGGCAAGCCCTATGCGATCGCCCGCGCGGCGGACGTGCCGCTTTCCGCCGATCTCTTCCACTACATGAGCGGTTGGTGCACGCGCTCGCAGGGTGAGTCGATCGTGCCGTCGGTGCCGTACATGCCGGGCGCCGAGTTTCACGCCTACTCGCTGAAGGAGCCGGTCGGCGTGGTTGGTCAGATCATCCCCTGGAACTTCCCGCTGCTGATGGCGGCATGGAAGCTCGGACCGGCGCTCGCCGCCGGATGCACAGTGATCTGGAAGCCCGCCGAGCAGACGCCGCTATCGGCCCTGCGTCTCGGCGAGATCATCCTCGAGGCCGGCATCCCCGAGGGCGTCGTCAACGTCGTGACCGGGTTCGGCGAGGACGCCGGCGCGCCGCTCGCGGCGCACGACGACGTCGACAAGGTCGCCTTCACGGGATCGACCGAGGTCGGCAAGCTGATCGTGCAGGCGGCATCGGGCAACCTCAAGAAGGTCTCGCTCGAGCTCGGCGGCAAGTCGCCGAACATCGTCTATGCCGACGCCGACATGGAGACGGCGATCCCCGGGGCGGCGGGCGCGATCTTCTTCAACCACGGGCAGTGCTGCGCTGCCGGATCGCGGCTCTTCGCAGAGAAGTCGGTGTTCGATGACGTCGCTCAGGGCGTCGCCGACGCTGCAAAGAAGATCCGCGTGGGCCCGGGGCTCGACCCCGCAACCGAGATGGGGCCGCTGGTCTCGCACGACCAGATGTCCCGGGTCTGTCGCTTCCTCGACGAGGGCGCCCGTGACGGCGCAACAGCTCTCGCCGGTGGTGGCCGCCACGGGGAAGAGGGCTACTTCGTGCAGCCGACGGTGCTGACGGACACCTCCAACGACATGTCGGTCGTCCGTGAGGAGATCTTCGGCCCGGTGGTGACGGTGATCCCGTTCGACTCCGCCGAAACAATCCGCCAGCCCGCAAATGACTCAGATTTCGGTCTGGCCGCGGGAATCTGGACGAACGACCTCTCCAAGGCCCACCGCACGGCCCGCCAGCTGCGCGCCGGAACGGTGTGGATCAACTGTTACAACGTGTTCGACGCGGCGCTGCCATTCGGCGGCTACAAGCAGTCGGGCTGGGGACGGGAGATGGGCCACGAAGCGATGGAGCTCTACACCGAAACCAAGGCAGTGTGCGCTCAGCTCTGAGAATCCAGCTGAATTGCGCTACGCGATGAGCCCACCACCGGCGGCGCCACGCCATCCCCCGCAAACGGCGCCGCCGGCTCATCGCCCCGAGCAGGTTGAAAACCGGCACCAGGGGAGCAGCAGCCGAGATGCTCCATCGACCTTGTGCTGCGCACCTCTGGTGAGCGGCGGGAGTTCGCGCCGAGAAACCGCTTGTTCATGGGGTTGCGTGCTGCACACCTCTGGCGTGCAACGCGCCCTTGGATGGGCTGCGCCGGAGGGCGGAGGCGAACAGCATCAATGCCGCAATCGACCCAGCCCGTCGCTGCACACCAGAGGTGTGCAGCACCAAACCGCTCAACAGAGGCTTCCTTTGGTATCAAAACACCGTTGCACACCAGAGGTGTGCAACGCGAGCGTGGGTGTTGGGTCAGCGGGGGCGGACGGCGGTCAGTTCTCGGACGAACTCTTCGAGCTGTTTGCTGGTCCAGCACTCGAAGACGCCGTCGCAGAACCTTTTGTACACCCCGATCACGGAGTCCCCGTAGTTCCAGTAAAGCCGTGGCTCAGGATTCAGCCAGAAACTCCGGCCGGCCTTCTCGGTCACCTTGCCAAAAAGGTCCGCGCGCGGTTCGCGGCCGTTGGTCCGAGCGTCGCCGAGGACGATCACCGTCGAGCGGGGATCGAGGTCTGCTGCAACCTGGTCATAGAAGTCGATCCACACGCGGCCGTAGTCGGTGTAGCCCGAGATGTCGGCAACGCCGGCAGTGTTCGAGATCTTCTCGGATGCAGCCTTGAATGATCGCTCCTGCTCGAAGACATCAGTCACCTCGGCAACCCGCTCGATGAAAACGAACGTGCGCAGTCGCTTGAAACTGTCGTGCAGCGCATGCAGGATCGACAGAAAGAACACGCTCGCGCTGGTCACGCTGGTCGAGACGTCGCAGAGCACATAGAGCTCTGGTCTGCGCGGGCGGCGTGGGCGGTATCGAAGGTCGATCGGCACGCCACCCGTCTCAAGTGAAGCGCGCATCGTCTGACGCACGTCGATCGGGCCGCTGCGGTTGTGGCCGCGCTGCTCGAGCCCCTGGGTGGCCATCGCGCGCTTGAGCATCTTCACCGACCGGTGCACGGCCGCAAGATCCTGAGATCCACCGGACGGCAGCGCGCGGTTCATCTCGTTCAGCGGGCGCGCCGTTGGCAGTTCGCCGGTCTCGGAGATCATCCGTGCCTCCAGCTCGCGCCGCACGTGTTGCTCGAACTTCTGCAACTGTTTGCGCAGGTCTTCGCCCTCGGCACCCGGCGGGAGGTCCTGCGAGCGCAGCTCCAGCTGTCGCCGGACGCGCTGCACATCCACACCGACGACGCCGCTGCTGGCGCCGCCGGCAAGAGTCATGATCGCGAGCCGGGCAAGATCGCGCAGCGTGGCATCGCTGCCGCTCTCGAGCGCTTCCATGATCGCTTCGCGCAGCGCCTCGACATCGATCTGCGTGTCGCCCTCACCGCCTTCTCCGAGCTGTGGATCACCGTCCTCGCCCTCGCGTTGAGCGCCCTCGGCCTGTGCTCCGTCCTGCTCGCCGCGGGCATGTTCACGCGCAGCCTCAGCCTCGGTGGCGCGGAAGAAGTAGCGGTCAAAGACGGCAGCAAACAGCGTGCGGTCCTCCTGCGACTTGGCGATCGTCGCGGACATCGCCTCGCGGAAGGCGGCTCGATCGGTCCAGTCGACTTCACCGAGAGCATCGAACGCGTCGAGCAGTTCGGACGTGCCGACAGCCATCCCTTCGTCACGCAGCTCGCGTGCGAAGTCAACCACCAGCGGGCCGACTCCCGCGGCGTCGCCGCTCGGTCCGCCGGAAGTGAACCGGGCCCACGCGGGAACGCCGGCGTTCACGGTCTTCCCCTAAGCCGCCGGCCGCGGGCCGCCGAGCGAGGCCGGGGACTTGTCGAGTTTCATGCCGACGCGCTCGGCAACGAGATCCATGTCGGTGCGGTGCTTGACGATGATGCTCATCGTGTCCTCAAAGGTCTTGCGGTCGATCTGATCGGCGCCCAGCAGCAACAGCGTGCGTGCCCAATCGATCGATTCGCTGATGCTCGGCGGCTTCTTCACATCGAGCTCGCGGACCATCCTGATCACCTCGACCAGCCGTGCGGCGACGCGCTCTTCGAGCTCGGGAACGTGCATGCGCACGATTTCGATTTCACGCGAGTTCTCGGGGTAGTCGAGCCAGAGGTAGAGGCAGCGGCGCTTTAGCGCCTCGGTCAGCTCGCGCGAGTCGTTGCTGGTGAGAAGCACGATCGGGTGTGTTGTCGCCTCGACAACGCCGAGCTCCGGAATTGAAACTTGGAAGTCCGAGAGGATCTCGAGCAGCAGCGCCTCGAACTCGTGGTCGGTCTTGTCGATCTCGTCGATCAGCAGGACGACCGGGTCGGGCGAGGCGATCGCCTGCAGGAGCGGCCGCGTGAGCAGGAACTCCTCGGAGAAGATGTTGTCCTGGACCGAGTCCCAGGCGGCGTCGTCGCTGCCGGCCGCCGCGCCGCTCTGAATGCGCAGGAGCTGCTTCTTGTAGTTCCACTCGTAGAGGGCTTTGGCTTCATCCACGCCTTCGTAACACTGCAGGCGGATCAGCTCGCGACCCGTGAAGCGGGCGAGGGCCTTCGCCAGCTCGGTCTTGCCGACTCCGGCGGGACCCTCCACGAGGATCGGCTTGCCGAGTTTGACGGCGAGGTAGCTGACGAGCGATGTTGTCTCGTCGGGCAGGTATCCGACAGAGTGGAGGCCGGCGCCGACGGCTTCCGGTGAGCTCAGATCGGCAGCGTCGGGGGCGGGGGAAATCGACATGAGCCGATGGTATCCCCGCGGCAGATCACGGCGCGAAGTCGTGCTCGTACCACTGCGGCCCCTCGTTCCAGCGGATGATCATCCCCGACAGGAACAGCGCCATGCAACCAAGAACCACGATGATTCCGCTGCGCGTGTCGGCGCCGTCAAACAGCGCGTTGCCCAGCGCGATCGTGGCAGTCCAGAGCCCACCGGCAGCGAGCAGCGTGCCGTCGGCGAAGGGACTCGTGAACTGCACAGACTCGACGTAGCGGGCGATCATCCGCAGGCACGACACCCCGACCAGAACCTGCGCAGCCTCGATCCAACCGAAGTCGGGGAAGCTCAGGAGCGAGCCGATGATCACGATCATCGCCCCCGCCAGGGCCACGCGCCGCCAGTTGTCAAGCTGGCGAAAGTGCGAGAACGGCAGCAGCAGGATGCGCAGTCCGCGCTCGTGCTCTGGTCGTGTCGCGCGCCTGGCCATCGCTTCAGGCACCGGGCAGGGCCAGCCTCGAGATGCGGCTGCCGTTGGACATGTAGATGTAGCGGTCGTTGGCGATCAGGTCCCAGCCGGTGCGCCCGCGCGCCGTGTTTGCGGTGCTGAGCTTGCGCGACTTGATGTCGTAGCGCCTGAGCGAGCTCTCGGCGAAGATCCCGAAGAAGACGTCATCGCGCCACGAGCCGGCCTGCTTCGACTTCGGGATCGCGACACCCGAGGGCGTGCCGGTGAGCTTGAGCACCGGCCTTCCGTCACCCGTGCCACCGCAGTCCGTGCGCGGCGGCTCCCAGCCGTAGTTCACGCCGGACCGGACGATGTCGATCTCGTCACAGTCGTCGCCGGGCTCGGCCACCCACATGCGGTTGGCGCGGTCCCAGTCGAATGAGTACGGGTTGCGCAGGCCGCAGGCGAAGATGCGCCCGTCTTCGATCTTGCGCTGCGCCGAGTTGTCGGCGTTTCCGCACGTCGTCGGGTTGCCCGCCGCGCCACGGTTGGTGGCGCTGGGGTCGAGGCGGAGGATCTTGCCGTAGGGCACCGACAGGCTCTGCGCGCGGCTCGGACCCTTCTCGGGATCGTCGTTCTGGCCCAGGTCGCCGAGGCCCAGATAGAGCGCGCCGTCGGGCCCGAAGTGAAGGCCGCCACCGACGTGGTTTGACGCGTCGCTCGGGTGACCTGAAGAGAAGATCAGCTTGTCGGCCTTGAGCTTGCCGCCGGAGGGGCGGAAACGCCAGACGCAGTGGGCGTTGATGTTGCCGCTGCTTGAAGCGTTGGTGGGATCAGGGCAGCCGCTGCGCGAAGTTGTGTAGTAGGCAAAGACGTTGCCGTTGCTGTCGCCGGCAAGGCCCAGCAGCCCGGGTTCGCCACCGCCGGCCACGCCGAGGTTCGCGAGCGTCGTCTTCTTGCCGCGCGCGACGCGCATGATCTTGCCCTCGTCCTTCTCTGCGTAGAGCAGGCGACCCTTGTTGTCGAAAGCGAGCCCGACCGCCGCAGAGAGGCCGCTGACATAAGTCTTGGCCGACGCCGCCATGACCCCCGTGGGAGCGGACGGTTCCGCGTCTTTGGCATTGCCGCTTGAGCAGGCCCAGAGAAAGACGGCTGCAAACACGACGAGCGACGCGCCCAGCGCCGCGCGTCCGCGTTTGATCGATCGGAAGCTCAACAATCTCGAATTCACGGTCACCGTAGGTTGAGGCGCGAAATCTCGTCGCCGTTGGACATGTACAGATAATGGTCGGTCGCAAGCAACGACCAGCCAGCTTGTCCAGACGTGCCTCGGACGGTGCTCAACTTCTTGCTCCGGATTCCGTACTGCTTGATCAGACTATCCCTGAAGACGCCGAAAAAAACGTCACCACGGGCGCTTCCTGCTGCCTTTGACTTCGGGATCGCCACTCCTGAGGGCGTCGGCGCGTTGCGAAGCGAGAGCCTCGGCCTGCCAGCTCCGCTTCCGGCGCAGTCGGTTCGCGGAGGCTGCCAGCCGTAGTTGACGCCCCGCGTGACGACATTGAGCTCGTCGCAGTTGTCGCCGACGTCGGCGACCCAGAGCCGCCCGAGCAGGTCGAAGTCGAAGCTGTAAGGGTTGCGAAAGCCGCAGGCGAAGATGCGTGGATCGGTGACTTCGCGCTGCACAGAATTGTCCGCGCTGCCGCACGTCTCAGGGTTACCGGCCGCGCCGCGGTTGGTCGCGTTCGCATCGAGGCGCAGAATCTTGCCGAAGGGAACGCCCGGGTCCTGCGAGCGGTTCGGCCCGAGGCTCGGGCTGTCGTCGTCGCCGAGGTCCCCGATACCCAGGTAGAGCGCGCCGTCGGGGCCGAAGCGCATCCCGCCACCGAAGTGGGTGCGCCAGGCGCTCGGATGACCGGAGGAGAAGATCAGCTTGTCCGGCTTCAGGACCGCGCCGGAGGGCCGGAAGCGCCAAACGCAGATCGCGTTGACGAGGACGGGGTCGCTGATCGCCCGGATGGGATCGGGGCAGCCGGCGCTTGAGGTGGTGTAGGACGCCCAGACCCTGCCCTTGTTGTCGGCGGCAAGGCCGAGCAGCCCGGGCTCGATGTTGGATGAGACAGACAGACGTGCAAGCAGACGCTTCTTGCCGCCTGCCACGCGCACGATCTCGCCGCGGACGTGTTCGCCGAAGAGCAGCCGGCCGCGCTGGTCCATGGCCAGGCCTACCGCGGCTTCGGCGCGGACAATCCGTTTGGTCGATGCTTCGGCGGCGGGCGCGAGGAGCAGGCAGATCAGGATCGTGAGAGTCGATGCGCAAGCACGCGCGCTGCGAGGCTCAGTCAATCGGGATGTTTTCCATTTCGAAGTCGGACTCGCGCCGGCGGTTGTCAATCCGCTCGATCATTGCGTCGATCACGTCGCGGAGCACGACGAGCAGGTCACGCAGCGCGTGCTCGAGCCGACGTCGGGTCTCGGGCGAGAGCGAATCGCCGGCGACGCCGCCGAGGCTTTCGAGAATGCGGGTTATGCCGTCGACGAGACCGCGGTCAAAGCCGGGTTGCTGAGCGCCGGCGCCGGCGTAGTCGGCGTACGGGTCGTACTCGCCGCGCGGGTGACCTTCGTAGCCGCTGTAGGGTTCGCCGGCGTCGGTTGGCTCGCGGTCGCGGATGAAGTCGTCGAAGTCGTCAATTCCGTCGCCTCCGGCACCGTTGCCGCCGCCTTTGGGCGTGTCCTGACTCAAGAAACTGCCTCCGCTGTGCGCTCGACGCGGGCGAACTCGATCCGCAGGCGGCCATCCTCGACGCGCGCGCCGCTGGGCCTGAAGCCGGTCATCGAGTTGGGCAGCATGATCGTGCGCTTCTGATCGCCGACACGGACGACGACTTCCAGTCCAATCTTGTTCAACCCGATGTCCCCCTTCTCGACGAATGGAAGCGACAACAGCAGATGCGCGCTGTCGTCCTCGATGACGATTTCCTGGATGATTGTGTCAAACAGGACCTGTGACGCCTCGGTGCCGTCTTCAAACAACTTGTCACCGAGCCGCGTGAGCATCTTCTCGCCGACCACTTCCTCGTCAAAGTAGGGCGCGGTGCGCACGGGCACCGGCGAAAACGAGTCCCGCACGCTGACGAGGTTCTCCTGCTGGGCCTCGCGCCAGCTCGCGAAGTAGCCCTCGGCCGTCTCTTCGGGGAAGAGGCGGTTGACGATCACGGCGTCGGTCAGATAGCCGTAGAGATTCAGATACGTGAAGGTGCGCATCGCCTCGCTGATGACCATCTTGTCCGGCGTCATCACCAGGCGCAGGCTGGTGTTCGCGTGGTCGCGCAGAATGTCGTTCATCGCCACAAGGCTGCCGACCAGGCGCTCGACTTCGTTGTAGACCTCCTTGTCGGGAAGTGGAATGTCGAGAAAGGCCTTGGCGACGGGCCGCGCCGCGCTGATCAGGCGGCGCTCCCACGGGAAGACCTTTTCGATCCACCACTGGGCGACGTCGGGGAAGCTCAGCAGGCGCAGCGTCTCGCCGGTGGGCGCGCAGTCGACGATGATCACGTCATAGGCGCCGGAGTCGTGGTGGTCCTTGATCTGGAGCAGCGCGAAGAGCTCGTCAAAGCCGGGCGGCACGGTCAGCTCTTCAGCGGTGATGCGCTCGAGGCCGCGGTCGGACAGGAGCTCCGTCAGCCAGCTCTGCACCGCCGACCAGTGGCGCTCCATCTCTTCGTTGGCCTGGACCTGCTGGGCGAAGAGGTACGGTTCGACCTCACGGGGCGCGGCGTCGAGCGGGACGTCAAGCGAGTCGGCGAGGCTGTGCGCGGGGTCCGTGCTCATGACGATTGTGCGCAGGCCGCTGCGAGCGCAGGCAAGTGCGGTCGCCGTGGCGACGCTCGTCTTGCCGACGCCGCCCTTGCCCGTGTACAAGATCGTGCGCGGTGTCACCCGCACGATTATTCCATGCGACTACTTGTAGCTTCGAAACTTGTCGCGCGTATCGCAGAACGCGGCTTTTTTCGTGTCCTTGCAGAGCTTGTCGAGGAAGTGGATCGTGAGGTCGTGGTAGTGCGCGTCGGAGCGCTCGCCGCTGAGTGAATAGAGCGACCACGAGCCGGTGTCGAACTTCGGTGTCACGACCTCCGCCGACGCCACGCCCTTCTTGTAGAGAACTCGCGCCTTGCGATCGTTGTTGATGATCGCGTAGTCGTGAAGGCCGTCGAGCGAACCCAGGAACATGTTCAGGATGATCAGGTTCGGGGCGCCTGAGTAGCCGAGGTAGTGGTAGCCGCCGTCACGCTTCACGCGCACGCCGCGCGTTGCCGACTGGTTGAAGGAGCGGGCACCAAGGCGGGCAGCGCGCATCATTGAGCGGTTGTGCATGCGGTAGCCGACGCGGGCGAGTGCCTGGATCGCCGTGCCCTGACTGAGCGCGCTGATCCACGGGGCTGGGCTGCCGGAGAAGCTGAAGTAGTACTCCCAGGTGAGCGCGCCGTTGCGCCGGACGCCCCAGCGAATCAGTTCACGCGCGAAACTGCGCTGCGCGCGGCGTGAGGGCGTGGTGTCGACGGTCCAGATCGCGTTCAACTTGGCGAAGTTGCTGAGCGGATGAAACTGCCAGCCGGTCTTGTGGAAGTACTGGAAGATGATGCGGCTGTTGCCGAAGCGTCGGTCGGTGCCGGCCGCGGCCGGCCCGTTGCTGCGGAACCAGCGTGTGTTGTTGCTCAGCGTCGTGAACAGCGGCGCCAGGCGGTCTGCGCTGATGCGGTGGGTGCGGGCCATGCGCTGAACCATGCGCATCTGCCAGGCCATCGGCGCACGGCGCACCTTGATTGCGCTGCGCCGAGCACGCGCCGAGGGTGATCTGCCCTTGATCGGCCTGTTCAGCAGCGCCGACCTGATGCGTGCCTTCTTGTAGACACGCAGTGCCCAGCTCGCACGCGAGCGACTGATGTCGCCACGGTTGGCGAGTGACTTCAGCGAGCGCTCGACCGGGCCGACGGCCTGGGCCTGCGCAGCGCCGAGCGTCAGCGCGCAGGCCGCGAGCAGCGAGGCGAGGGCGCAGACCAGCAACAGCCGGTTGACGCGAGATGGCGACGTTCCGGAAAAGACGTTCATTCAGATCACTTCGAGGCTTGGGCGGAGTTTCCCGCGAGGTCCTTCGCAACGATCGTGACAGCGTTCGAGCTGCCTTTCTTCACACTGAAAACGCGCTTGCCGCGGCCAACCGTCGCGATTGCCGTGCCGCCGCCGGGCGTCCGCACAGTTATCGTCGAAACCTTCGAGAGCCTGAAGGTCACATAGATGCGGCCGCTCCTGACCTTCTTCGAAATTCCCGTCACCGTCGGCTTGGCGGTGAGGTAACTGGTCAGGCGTGCATGGAGGTCGCAGAAGAGCGCTTCCTCGGTGTTCTCGCAGATGCGGAACATGAACTCGATCAGTTCCTTGTGGTAGTTCAGATTGGATTCTGCGCCGCCCAGCGAGTAGTAGGACCAGGCGCCGGTGTCTGCCTGCGGAAGCTCGACGCGGGCCGCGATCAGGCCACGTTCGTAGACGGCCCGCGCGCCTGCGTCGCCGGTGATCTTCGAGTAGTCGTGCAGCCCGTCGAGCGCCTGGGCAAAAATGTTGTGGATGATCAGGCGGCGGTTGCCCGAGTAGCCGAGGAAGTGCAGCCCGCCGTCGCGGCTGATCTTCAGGCCGGTCGGCGCGGCGACGTCGAATGACCTTGAGCCGGCCGTCGCAGCGTTGGTGATGTTCGCGTCCTTCAGCGCGTCACCCGAGCGCGCGAGCGCCTGGATCGCTGTGCCCTGCGAGATCGAACTGATGAACGGGGCGGGGCTGCCGCTGAAGGGGAAGTAGTACTCCCAGGTGAGTGCGCCGCCACGGTTGACGCCGAAGCCGATCAGCTCGTAGGCGAACTTGCTCAGAGACCGCCGGGCGCCGGCCGACTTGTCGGTCCAGATCGCGTTCAGGCGCGAGAAGTTCGCCAGCGGATGAAACTGCCAGCCCCAGCCGGCGAAGTTCTGGTAGTAGATCCGGCTCTCTCCGAAGCGAGCGCGGGTGCCGACCGCCGCCGGGCCACGGGTCGCGAACCAGTCGATGTTCACCCGCAACTGCGCGAAGAGCGGCGTGACGCGATCGGCCGTGATGCGGTTCTTGCGGGCGAGCGCCTCGATCGTGCGGATCTGGTTGGTCAGCGGCAACTGCCGCGATCCCTTCAGACGCTTGCGCAGCGATCGGGAGTCGTGGTAGGCCTTGCGCGCGGCATCTGCCTTGGCAGGATTGATCTGACCGGAGTCCTGAAGCTTGGTCAGCGAGGCCGAAACCGTTGCCGCCTGCGCGCGACCAGAAGCGAGCAGCAGGGCAGCTGCCACGATCGTCAGGATCGTCGCAACACGGACGTTTCGATTGCTCAGAAGTAGCTGCATGTGTAAAGGTTAAAACCGCACTCCGACGCTAGTTGCGCTGTGCTTAAGCGTCATTTCAGGGGTTCTGTGCGCTGGTAGATTCGGGTCGCTGTGCCGGAGGAGACCACATCGCCAACGAAATCGCGCCGATCGGCGCTGCCCTGGATCATCGGTCCGGTGGTTGCGTTCGTCGTGCTCGTCGGCCTGATCTTCGCAACCGGTGCGCCCAGCTCGGCCGCACTGATGAAGACCGCGGCGGCCAGTTTCGGCGAAGTCAGTCGCGGCAACTTCCTTTTCAGAATCACGATCACGCCGCAGGGATCAGAATCTGCCGCGCCTTCATCGATCGCGCTGAAGGGACCGTTTGAGATCGTCCCGGGCAAGCCGCTCCCGGTGGCCAGGATCACCTACACGGTGAGCTCCGGGGGCCGCAGTCAGGTGACGACGCTGCTCACGACGGGCGACAAGGCCTACACCGTGATCAAGGGCCAGGCCTATGAGCTGCCGGCATCGGCGACCAAGGACCTGAAGTCGGCGACCAAAGAGATCGCCAAGCCGGGCGAGGGGAAGGGACTGACCGGCATCAAGCTCAGTTTCGACAAGTGGCTCGTGAATCCGCAGGTCGCTCCCGGTCGCGACATCGACGGCACCGCCACGTGGCGCACGACCGCCGGCGTGAATGTTGTCGAAGCGCTGAAGGATCTGGTCGCATCGTCGGGCGCGGTCGGCGGCATCACCGGCGGAGCGGTCCCCGCGATCAAGAACTCCGACCTCGACGAGGTCAAGAAGGGCATCAGGAACGCGTCTGTCGTTGTTTACGTCGGTCGCTACGACAGGATCATCCGCCTGCTCGACCTGACGATGGACTTCACGACGCCCACCAAACTCACCGCTGATGCCGGCGGCGTGACCGGCGGACGCATGAACATGGTGGTCGGAATCAGCAACCCCAACCAGCCCGTCGACGTGGAGCCGCCCAAGAGCCCGCTGCCCTACAGCGCGCTGCAGTCGTTGGTTTCCGGGCAGGCCTCCCAGACCGGAACTTCCCTCGACGACGGTCTGGGCCAGTAAGCTGCGCCGCGCTATGAACCCACTCTTGAAGAAAACACTCCTGGTCGTTGTTTCGTTCGCACTCGTGGCTTTTGCAGCCGGTTGCGGCGACTCCAAGTCCTCGTCCGAGTCGCCCGACCAGGCCGTGAAGAACGCCCTGACCAAGACCGCCGGCATCACCAGCGGCCGCGCCGCGGTGAAGGCGTCGCTCGCGATGGGCAGTCTCCCGGGATCGCTGACGATCACCGGTGGCGGGCCGTTCGACACGAAGGCCAAGGGTGGTCCGGCAACGGACCTGCAGTTCTCGGTCGACGTCGCCGGCACCCGGCAGACCTTCGGCGTCGTGGCCTTCGGCGGCAAGAACTACCTGACCGTCGACGGCAAGGCGCTCGAGCAGAAGGGCTCTGGCTCGTCGTTCAGCCCCGATCAGATTGCTGACTTCATCGAGGGCCTCGGCAAGTACCTGACCAACGCCAAGAGCGTCCCCGACACCGACAACGAGTACACCGCCACGGTCGACGTGAAGAAGCTGCTTTCAGACAGCAAGGCCGGCGACAACCTTTCGAAGCTTTCGATCCCGGGCCTCGGTTCCGGGCAGAAGCTCGCCGAGCAGGTCGGCAACGCCGACATCACCGTGACGATCGACGCCGACGGCTACGCACAGATCCTCGACATCGATCTTCCGATCACCACGAACGGCAGTCAGGGTGGCGTCCGGGCCAACATTGAGCTCAGCGACATCGACCAGCCGGTGACGATCGAAGAGCCGACCAACGTGGTCTCCAGCGCCTCCGAACTTGGCGGACTGGGCGCGGCGATCGCGGGCCAGTAGACCGTTGCGCGTCAAGCAGTTCCTTTTCTCGTCTGACGGCTGGCCGTACCTGCTCAGCCCGTTCATCGTCGCCACGATCCTGATGGAGTTCACGCACGCGAGTGCGACGATGATCTTCGGGTTCGCGGCCGTCGCGCTGATTCCGGCTGCGGCCGTCATGGGTCGCGCGACCGAAGAGCTCTCAGCCCGTTCCGGACCGGGAATCGGCGGACTGCTGAACGTGACCTTCGGCAACTTTCCCGAGCTTGTCATCGCCGTCTTCGCCCTTGAGAAAGGCTTACAGGAGATCGTCAAGGCGTCGCTCGTCGGATCGATCATCGGCAACATCCTGCTTGTGATGGGAGCGTCGATGCTCGTCGGCGGACTTAAGCGCAAGGAACAAACCTTCAACCAGACCGCGGCGTCGGTGCAGTCCTCGATGCTCGTGCTGGCGATGGCCGCGCTGATCATGCCGGCCGTCTACGAGATGGTCGACGGTGGTGGACTGCCCGCTCCCGGCGCGTCACTGATCAACTTCGACTCCTCGGTCGAGAAGCTCTCGCTGATCACCTGCATCGTTCTGCTGCTGAGCTACGTCGGCGGACTGATCTTCTCGCTCGTGACACACAAGGATCTCTTCAACCAGGGCCACGACGAAGAGATGGCCCAACACGCCTGGCCGGTCAAGAAGTCGATCGGCGTGCTTGCAGGGGCGAGCATCGTCGTCGGTCTGATGAGCGAGATCCTCGTCGGGTCGATCGAAGAGGCTTCGCATGCGATCGGCCTCTCTGAGTTCTTCGTCGGTGTCTTCGTGATCGCAATCGTCGGAAATGCGGCTGAGCACTGGGTCGCCGTGCTCGTGGCATACAAGAACAAGATGGATCTCGCGGTCAACATCGCGATCGGTTCTGCGGCGCAGGTCGCACTGTTTGTCGCCCCGGTGCTCGTGATCCTGTCGTTCGTGCTCGGTCCGCACCCGATGCCGCTGGTCTTCAACGGCTTCGAGCTCGCCGGCCTTCTGATTGCGCTCGTCACGGCCAACATAATCACCGCCGACGGGAGATCCACGTGGTTCGAGGGGCTCCAGCTGCTCTGCCTCTACGCCGTCATCGGTGTGGCGTTTTACTTCGCCTGACGCGCTTGGGCAAGCCATTTCCGGCTTTCCGTACGAACGTGCGTACCCCTCGGCCTTCTCGCTACACTCCGGCCTACCTCAAGGGCCTTGGCGAGCATCCGCGATCCACCGCCGCCGACGCCAGTTTTTTCTCCCCACGAATCAACCAACCAGGAGTTACCTGACCGTGTCTGTCAATTTCCAGCTTTCCGACGAGCAGAAGCTCATGCAGGAGACCGCGAAGGGTTTCGCCGAGACCGAAATCCGCCCGGTTGCCGAGCACCACGACCGCGACTCGATCTTCCCGCGCGAGATCATCAACAAGGCCTGGGAGCTCGGCCTGATGAACACGGGCCTCGATGAGGCTTACGGCGGAGCAGGGCTCGACTACCTCTCGGGCAGCATCATCGAGGAGCAGCTCTCCTGGGGTTGCAGCGGAATCGCCACTTCGATCTTCACCAACAGCCTCGCCGCAGCCCCCGTCGAGCTCGCCGGCTCTGAAGAGATCAAGAAGAAGTACCTCACCCAGCTGACAGAAGAGCCCAAGCTCGCGTCATTCTGTCTGACCGAGCCCGAGGCCGGTTCAGACGTCTCCTCGATGAAGTCCACCGCCGTCAAGCAGGGTGACAAGTACATCCTCAACGGCTCCAAGTGCTTCATAACCAACGGCTCGCACGCCGACTGGTTCACGGTCTACGCCAAGACCGACCCGGACGCCGGACGCCGCGGCATCAGCGCCTTCGTCGTCGAGAAGGACTGGGGCGTCGTCGTCGACAAGAAGGAAGACAAGCTCGGCCAGCGCGCGTCAGACACTGCGATGATCAGCTTCCAGGACATCGAAGTCCCGGCAGAGAACCTGCTCGGCGAAGAGAACGCCGGCTTCAAGCTCGCGATGATGACCCTCGACCGCACCCGCCCGGGCGTGGCTGCGATGGCAACCGGCATCCAGCAGGCAGCCCTCGACGCAGCCGTCCAGTACGCCAACGAGCGCGTCCAGTTCGGCGTGCCGATCGCGATGCACCAGGCGATCCAGTTCATGATCGCCGACATGGCCACCAAGGTCGAAGCCTCACGTCTGCTTTACATGAAGAGCGCGTGGATGCTCGACAACGGCCTGCGCAACTCGCTGGTCGCCTCGCACGCGAAGCGCTTCGCCAGCGACTCCGCCATGGAGACCGCAGTCGACGCCGTGCAGGTCTTCGGAGGCTACGGCTTCATCAAGGAGTACCCGGTCGAGAAGTTCATGCGTGACGCCAAGATAATGCAGCTGTACGAAGGCACGAGCCAGATCCAGCGCCTCGTCATCGCCAAGGAGACTCTTGCTCCTTCGCGCGACACGGTCGCCGTCTAGTTCCTTCAGCTTTGATTCGAGTTCGATCTGGGGCGGTCCTTCGGGGCCGCCTTTTTTCGTGGGCGTGGGGTGGTACGGGCCGCTGGCGGGGCGGACTGGCGCTGGCTGCCGGGGCACCGAAATGCTGGATGCCTCAGGTATGCGAGATTCACTCCACAGTCGATCCCGCGAGGATCGACTGTGGAGGATTTTCGGCTCAGGTATGCGGCCCCCCGGTTCGGGCCTTGTCTTCCCGGGCTCTTGACGAACATCACAAATGCCGAGATCACCAACAGGTCGAAGCCAGTTTCGCTGCCATCCTTCCTCCCCTCTGAGTCCTTTCAGCCTCGGATCAACGCGATCACCACGCCAGGAATGCGATCGCCGAAGCCGCCTGGGTCGTCGCGAAGCCGATCAGCTCAGATCCTTGCGGGGGCGCCGGAAGCGATGGCCTGCCGATCTATCCTCACCCCATGCCCACCGTCACCTTCTTCTATGACCTCGGATCCCCATACGCCTACATCACCGCCGACCGCATAGACGAGCAGTTCGACACCTCGATCACGGTCGACTGGGTCCCGGTTCTGCTGGGTGGAATCTTCAAAGCCAACGGGCGCAGCTCCTGGGCAGAAACCGCTGGGCGCGCCGACGGGATCGCCGAGATCGCCCAAAGGGCAGCCGCCTACGGGATGCCGGCTTTCCGCTATCCAGAGCCGTGGCCGAACAACGGCCTGACCGTGATGCGCGTCGCCGCCTGGGCTCACAGCGCCGGCGCCGGTCGCCGCTTCGCCCGCGCCGCCTTCGAAGTGCAGTTCAACGACGGTCTCCCGCTCAATGAACATGAAAACATTGAGCTGGCAGCGCACCGCGCCGGGCTCGACCCGGACTTCGCACTCGAGGCCGCGCAGGATCAGACCGTCAAGCAGGCCCTGATCGACAACACGCAGGCTGCGATTGACATCGGTGCCAACGGCGTCCCGACGATCGTCGTCGGCAGTCAGGCCTTCTGGGGCGACGACCGGGTGAACGAAGCCGTCGCTGCCGCCACGGCCTGAGCGCCTGGGCGTATCCTCCCTGCCGTGGCCGCCAAGCCGACCAAGCGCACGCCCAAGGACACCGTCGCCAGAGCTGCGGGCGCAGCCACCGAGCAGTATCTCCGCGAACAACGCGAGGCCGCAGCCGGCCCCGAAGCCCCGGCGACGATCCGCAGGCGCGCCACCAGCGACCCGCTCGCCGGCGAACTGCGCAAGCAGCTCCTGCCGCTGCTTGTGCTGCACTTCGCACAACAGGAACCGACCTACGGCAATCAGTTGATCGACAAGATCACCACCCTCACCGGCGGCGTGATCACGGTGAATCCGAACACGATGTACCCGCTGCTCAGGGACTTTGAGGCGCGCGGCCTGATCGAGGGCCAGTGGGAGCACCCGGAGCGTCGTAGCCGCCGCTTCTACTCACTCACCGACCTCGGGCGCGAAGAACTCGAGCGCCTGCTCCCGGGTGCCCGAGAAGCGCTCGACGCGCTCGACAACACAATCGGCCAGATCAAGCGCGAACTCGGCGCTTGAGCGATTAATATCCCCTTCTTCGGAACCTGCGCGCATCGTAAGCGCGCGCCGCCTCCCGATGGCGGATCTCACTCCCTGAAAGGCAATTTCCCATGTCAGTAGCTGTTGCGGCCGGTTCGCGGCCCCTCTTTGAAGACGTCCACGAGGACTACCGTGCGAGCTTTCGCCAGTTCCTCGAAGCCGAAGTGGTCCCCAAGCACGAAGAGTGGGGCGAGAAGCACCTCGTGGACCGCGAACTGTTCACGAAGGCCGGCGAGCACGGCTTCATCGCGATGGCAGTCGACGAGGAGTACGGCGGATTCGGAGTAGAGGACTGGCGCTTCAACGCGATTCTTGCCGAGGAAGCCGCGTACGCCGGCGTCCAGGCATCTTGGATGGGCCCGTCGGTCCACACGGACCTCGGCGTTCCCTACATCCGTGCAGCGGCCAATGACGAGCAGAAGGCGCGCTGGTACCCGCAGATCGCGACCGGCGAGAAGATCCTCGCGCTGGCGATGACCGAGCCGGGCACCGGGTCGGACCTCTCCGCCATCAGCACGACCGCAGTGCGCGACGGCGACGACTACATCGTCAACGGCTCCAAGACCTTCATCAGCAACGGGATCAACGCCGACCAGGTCGTGACCGCTGTCCGCACAGGAGATGACCCGCACCACGGCCTCTCGATGATGGTCATCGAGCGCGGGATGGACGGCTTCGAGCGCGGCAAGCAGATCCAAAAGCGCGGTCAGCACGCCAGCGACACCGCCGAGCTCTACTTCAACGACTGCCGGGTCCCGGCCGACAACCTCCTGGGAGAAGAGGGCACCGGCTTCGCCCAGCTGATGGCCCACCTGATCCCCGAGCGTCTCGGCCTGGCCGTCGGCTCGATCGCTGCCTGCGAAGCGGTTCTCGACCTGACGCTCGAATACGCCAAGGAGCGCAAAGCCTTCGGCCGCCCGATCGGCTCGTTCCAGAACTCGCGCTTCGTGCTCGCTGAGGCACAGACGAAGATCACGATCACTCGCGTATGGATGGACACGATCGTCCAGAAGTACATCGAGGGCACGTGCACCGTCCAGGAAGCCGCGATGGCCAAGTACTGGACCACCGACCTGATGTCAGACGTCGCCGACGTCTGCGTCCAGATGTTCGGCGGCTACGGCTACACCACTGAGTACAAGGTCAGTGAGTACTGGGCCGACGCACGCGTGAACCGCATCTACGCGGGCACCAACGAGATCATGAAGGAGCTCATCGGTCGCTCGATGGGTCTTTAGGCTCCGGCGCCATGAACGTGACCAAGGCAGCCGTCGTGGGCGCGGGCACGATGGGCGGAGAGATCGCCTTCGTGATCGCGTCGGCGGGCATCCCAGTCCTGCTCAAAGATGTCGACCAGAAGTTCGTCGACCACGGAATCGACAAGGCGACCGAGCTGCTTGATCGCGCGGTCAAGAAAGAGAAGATCGACGAGTCCGGGAAGGCCGCAGTCCTCGGTCTGATCACCGGCACGCTCGACTACGACGGCTTCGGCGACGTTGACTTCGTGATCGAGGCCGTGCCCGAGCGGATGGCGATCAAGCAGTCCGTCTTCGCGGATCTCGACGCAACGACATCGGGCCACGCAATCCTCGCGAGCAACACGAGTGCGCTTTCAATCGACGAGATCGGCGCCGCAACCACGCGCCCGGACAAGGTCGTCGGATTCCACTTCTTCTACCCGGCGAGCTTCAGCAAGCTCGTCGAGGTGATCGAGGGAGCATCGACGTCACCGGAGACGAGCATCGCCGCCGCGAACTTCGCGCAGAAGATCAAGAAGTCACCGATCACCTGCGCGGATGCGCCCGGGTTTGTCGTGAACCGAATTCTCACTGCCAGCATCGGCGAGATGTTCCGCGCCGCCGACGAGCACGACCTCTCGCCGGCTCAGATGGATTCTGCGGTCGTCAGCCTGAAGACCGCGCCCGCCGGCCCGGCCACGCTGACCGACACGCTCGGCCTTGACACCGTCCTTCACGTGATGGAGCACCTCAACGCCGAGCTTGGCGACACCTTCTACGTCGCCCCGAAGCTGAAGGAACTGGTCGAAGCCGGAAAGCTCGGCGCCAAGACCGGCAGTGGTTTCTACGACCCGGCCGGCCAGCCCGGCGAGTTGCCTGAAGTCGACGGCGCTCTGGCGGGCGAGCTTGCCCTGCGCAGCGGCCTGCGCGCGCTGGTCGAAGCGATTCTGATCGTCGAAGAGGCCGTCGGCAACGCCCGCGAGATCGACCTCGGAATGATCATGGGCGCCGGAATTGTCCCGGGACCGCTTGCTCAGGCCGACGCGATGGGCCTTGACAACGCTCTGGTGGCGCTGCAGCACGCCGAGACGCAATGGGGCGAGGGTTTCGCCCCGCCGACCCTGCTCAGGCGCCTCGTCGCTCAAGGCCGCACAGGAAAGGCCGCAGGACAGGGCTTCTTCGCCTACCCGCAGCCCGCGGACGGCGATCAGGCTGACGTCGTGCTGTTCGAGAAGCGCGGTCGTGTCGCTGTCGCCTGGCTCAGGGCCAAACCTGTCAACCCGATCTCCGCGGAGCTCGTCCACGACCTTGAGATCGTCTACGACCGCGCCGAGGCCGACCCCGAGATCAAAAGTCTCGTGATCGCCAGCGCGAACACGGCGATCTTCAGCGCCGGCGCGAACCTCAAAGCCTTCGCCGCCTTCGGTCCCGACGAAGTCGCCGCGGCGATCGACGCGACCAACGCGATCTTCCGCAGGATTGAGACCGGCCGCCTGACCACGATCGCGGCCGTCAACGGCGGAGCGTTCGGGGGTGGATGTGAGCTCTCGATGAGCGCCGACGTGCGGCTCGCAGGCGAGTCGGCGACCTTCGGCCAGCCGGAGATCAATCTCGGCATCATTCCGGGCTTCGGCGGTTCTCAGCGCCTCCCGCGACTGGTCGGCAAGGCCGCTGCCTTCGAGATCATCGCCGGCGGCGAGAACATCTCGGCCTGGCGCGCACTCGAGATCGGCCTGGTCAGTGACGTGCTGCCGGACCACGAACTCTTCGACGCCGCGATCGCGCTCGGCGAGCAGCTCGCTGCCCAACCGCAGGCCGCGATCAGGCAGATCAAGTCACTGCTCGACGACCCGACGCTCGAAGCCGGCATCCAGCGCGAGCGCGATGCATTCGTGGCTGCGGTCGATTCTCCGGACGGTCGCGAAGGCGTGGCCGCCTTCCTCCAGAAGCGCGCACCCAGGTTCGCGAAGTGACGCCGAGCGACTCCGTCGCAACGCTCGCCCAGGCCCTCGTCAACGCCCGCAGCGCGGTTGTCCTGACGGGCGCTGGCGTTTCCGTACCCAGCGGCATCCCCGACTTCCGCACGCCGGAGACGGGCATGTGGGCGGAGGTGGACCCGATGGAGGTCGCACACATCGACACCTTCACCTACGAGCCGGAACGCTTCTGGTCGTTCTACGGCGAGCGCTTCGCCTCGCTGGGCGACAAACGCCCCAATGGCGCGCACGAGGTGCTGGTCGAACTGGAAAAGCGTGGGCTGATCGATGCGGTCGTCACACAGAACATCGACCGCCTGCACCACATGGCAGGCACGCAGGACCTGATCGAGGTTCACGGTTCGATCGAGACCTCACGGTGTCTCGCCTGCGGAGCCGAGTATGAGCTTGAGTGGGTGCGCGATCAGGCTGCTGAACACGGCGTGCCGCGCTGCATCGAGTGCGAGACCAAGCCCGCGCTCAAGCCCGACGTCGTGCTCTTCGGCGAGCTGCTTCCCGAGCTGTCAATCCAACGCGCGTTCGAGGTGGCCGGCGCCGCTGATCTCCTGATCGCCGTCGGCAGTTCGCTCGTCGTGCACCCGGTCGCGAGCCTCCCGGCAATCACGCTCAAGAGCGGGGGAGAGCTCGCGCTGATCACCAGCGGCCCGACGCCGTACGACGACGAGGCCCTCGTGAAGCTGGACGGCGACGTTGAGGAAGAGATGACCGCGCTGCTTGCCGCGGTCGATCAGCTCTCCTAGTCCTTTGCCTTGACCTTCTTGTTGACCTTGATCGCGTAGGCGGAGGGCTGGGTCGGGACTTCGGGGTTCTCGATCGTTCCGAGGTGGTCGAAGACGCGGTACCAGTCCTTTTTGGAGATGCGTGATCCCGTGCTGCCCTTGGCGACCTTGCCGTTGCGGTTGATTGAACCGCCCGGTCGGAAGCCGACGTGGATGTGGTCTGCGTGGTTGCCCATCGCCAGAGTCGCGCCGCCGATGTCAAAGAGCGAGATGATCTGGTGCGGTTCGAGCACGCCCTGGAGGGTCATGATCTTGCGCACGACGTCTTCCATCAGGCCGCCCGGCGTGTTGTTGCTGATCATCGCCTTGCCGTTGATCGCTGCGATGTCGAGCGCGGTGCCGGTCGTGTGCTCGGAGACGTTGCCCGAGCTGGTGAGGATGCCGTGACCTGAGATCAGGCTGGTTACGGTCGGGCTGTAGCCCTGGCTGTCGAGGAATGCCATGACGGCCAGCACGCGGCGGTCGATCTGACCGGCGGCGATGTCGGCGCGGCCACCCTCGTAAATCTTGATGCTCTTCTTACGCAGCACGAACTGCTCGAGCTGCTCCTTGCTCATCAGCAGGATCTGGCCGATCGTGCGGTCGCCGCCCTTGGTGGCTAGCGGGTTCATGCCGATCGCGCGGTAGACGGCGGTCGAGTCAAGAAGCTTCCAACCGTCGAGGATCGGCTTCGGGTCGACCACAGGCGCGCCGCTGCCGGCAGGGCGGACCTGGAAGTTGAGGTAAGGGGTGCGTCCGTTGGGGCGCTCGCCGAGGCGGCCGATGATCGTTCCGCCGATCAGCTTGGAGCCGACCTTCATCTCCTTGAGGACGACATCTTCCTTCTTCAGGCCGTACGGACGAGCGAAGTAGTTGTCGAAGGTCTCGTAGGCGCTCATCGCCTGACCGGTCGTGGCGTCGTACGCGCCGCTGCCGGCGTTGCGTTCACGGTCGGGGTGGGCGTAGATGCGTTCCTTGGTGGACACGCGCGGGCCGACCTGCTTGTTCGGGTCCGCGACTGCGCGGGCCTGGGCAGCTTCGGCCTCTGCGGTGCTCTGCTCGCCCTTGCGACGCGGCACGGGGTAGAGCTTGGAGACGCTGCCGAGGTTGGCGTACTTGTAACGGTTGCCGTAGTTGTCCTCGAGGATCATGAAGTTGCCGTCGCGCTTGTTCTTGCCGACCATCTCGACCGTCGAATCCTGCACCGCGATCGCCGGAGCGTTCACGCGGGAGTAGATCTTGATCGCGTTGCGGCGAGCCGAACCCTGAACCACACGTGCAGCGTTGCCACTCTTGACACGCTTGGTGCCGGTCTTGACCGCGCCTGTGTAAGTGGCGCGTGCGTAGACCGGGAAGTGACCCTGGGTGAGACCTGTGAGTGAGTCGATCAGCACGTCGGGCACGCCGGCGATCAGTTTGGCGCGGAGCATGACCTGGTCGACGTACCACTGCGCGTGGTTGTAGGCGAAGATCGAACGTTCGATGTCGTCGTGGCCACCGGCCGCTTTCAGGTAGCGGGCTGCGGCGAAGATTGCGTCGACCGGGTTGTAGGGATCCTTGACGCCGTCGTTGTTGGCGTCGGTTCCGTACATCTCCCAGGTCGCCGGCATGAACTGCATCCAGCCGAGTGCTCCGGCGGACGAGACGTTCAGGTTGCGGCCGTAGTCGGTCTCGATCTCGTTGATCGAAGCGAGGATCTCCCAGCGGATGCCGTACTCGGTTCCGGCCGCCTGGTAGATCGGCAGGAGGAACGGCGGGATCTGGAACTGCTTGAGAACAAGGTTGGGCACGCTGATCGGGCCACTCGAAGATTCTCCGCCGATGTCGAGCGGGTCGCCGGCAGTCGTCGTGCCGCCGCCGTTGGAGCCGCCGCCCGATCCCCCTCCGCCGTCACTGTCGACCGCGAGGCCGTCGTCGCCGCTGGAGGACTTCCGCTTCTTGGCCCTGGTCGTGCTCTTCCTGGTGCCCGACGAAGACTTCTTCTTGGCGCTGTCTGAGGAGTCGCTGTCGTCGCCACCGGTTGAGCCGCTGCCGGTCGAGCCGCTGCCGGTCGACGGGGCGGTCGTCTTCTTCGGTGCGGTCGAACCCGGGTCGGTGGTCTCGGCAGGGGCAGTGTTGTCAGAGCCGTCCGGAACGATGCCGGGGCTCTCGCCCGAGCCTGCGGTCGGGTCGGCGTACGCGGTGAAGGATCCGTACAGGACGCCGAGCAACGCGCAGATCACTGCAACGAGGACAATCGCCGACCTATTGGAAGAAGTGCTCTTCACGATTCAGAATCCTTGGACATGCTCAGTGAAACCGGCCAAACGCCTATCCATTCGGCGCTGCGCGCAAAACTCCCCATGCGCGAAAACCGGACGACGGAAAGATAGCGGTTAAGCGCGGAAGAATCCATAGCTACGCGCGAATTTGCAACGGCTGGTTCGGATTGCGAATGGCTGTGGTCAGGCGTGAGCTGCATGCTTTTCTTCAACGTTGAGAGTTCGCAGGACCGGCGGAGGTCGATCCGTCCCCGTGCGAAACATCCGGTCTCGCCTCGGGACAAGCTTGATACAGGCATCGACACAACCGGAGACGACCTTAATCCTCTGAATTTGAATTGGGCATGAAGTTTCTGAGAAGGTGGGGGGTGCAATTGCCGTTCTGCACTCCCTAAACCTCAAGTTGAAGCTTAGAGTATGGGTATTCGATCGATTTTTCGTATGCTGCGTGTATCGATGGCTGACAAGCGCGACATACGCAAGGACAAGGACGACGACGAGGGCATCGGCGGCATCGTCGACGAGCTCGCCAGCAGTTGGCTGGTCGGAGACGCGCTGACGCGCATCGTTGAGACGGGCGAGAAGGCTTTTCGTGCCCAGCAGACGGCGCTTTCTGCACTTGGCCTGCCTTCGGGCTCGCAGTTTGAAAGCCTCACGCTGCGCGTGCGCACAATCTTTCACCGCATCGAGGAGCTCGAGGACGAGCTTGACCGCGTGACGGCGCGCGTCGCGGCACTCGAGGCCAGGGCGAAAGCCAAGCCGGCCGCCGCCAAGCGCACAGCAAAGTAATAAAGTCTCCGCGTCATGACGACGGAACCGCAGCAATGAGAGCCGGACTGTTTCCCGGCCAGGGGAGCCAGACGCCGGACATGCCGGTTGACACCTCCGGGCAGCAGCCCGCGATATTTGCACGCTCGGTCGAGAGTTTCACTCAGCACGGCGTCGAATGCGACTACTTCCTCGGGCACTCGCTCGGGTCCTATGCGGCGCTGGTTGCCGCCGGCGCGATGGACGCCGCCGACGGAGAGAAGGTTGTGGCTGAACGCGGACTCGCGATGGCCGCCGCTGCAAGTGATCACCCCGGCGCAATGCTCGCGCTGCTCGGTTGCTCGCCAGAGGGCGCCCACGAGCTCGCCGCGCAGTTCGGACTTACCGTGGCAAACGACAACGCGCCCGGGCAGATCGTCATCACCGGCGCGATCGAAGGCATCGAAGCGATCGAGGGCGCAGAGCCGGTAGACCCGACCGCCGGTGACGGCGCCCGCCGTCTGCGGCTCAAACGTCTCCCGGTCAGCGGAGCGTTCCACTCCCCTCTGATCGAGTCGGCGGCGGCGCGGCTCACGGCCGTGCTGGCTGATGTTGAGTTCAGCGACGCATCGCGCGTGATCGCCAACGGTACTGCGCGGCCGTACGTTGACCCGCGTCGCGAACTCGCCGAGGAGTTGCTCGGGCCGGTGCGCTTCCGCGAGTCGCTGCTCCACATGTGGGAACTCGGCGTGCGGGAGTTCGTCGAGTTCGAGCCCGGCGGCGTGCTGACCGGACTGGTCAGGCGCACACTTCCCGATGCGCGCGCCGTCAAGGTCGCCGACCTGGCCGCGAGCAGCTGAAGATGTCCGTCGTCGAAACAAGTCATGCCGCGTCAGGCACCGCCAAGCGCGAGCTTCGCACCGCCGGCATGCTCGGCTACGGCTGCGCCCAGCCGAGCAGGGTCGTCACTTCGGAAGAGATCGCAGCGCGCTATGACCTGACCGCCGACTGGATAATTGAACGCACTGGCGTCGAGTCGCGCCGCGTGCTCGATCTGGAGAAGGGCGAGACGCTGCTGGATCTCGCGGCAGCTTCCTCGCGCGACGCGCTGGCCGTCGCCGGACGCAGCGCCGAAGAGATCGACACCGTGATCGTTGCGACGATCACGCCGGACAACATCTTTCCCGCACAGTCCGTCGCGCTTGCCGCGGCAATCGGCGTTCCGCAGCGCGCGGTCGTCTACGACCTGAGCGCGGCCTGCACCGGCTTCGTGACGGCGATGGGGCAGGCGGCGGCTGCGATTGAGTCCGGTCGAAGTGAACTTGCGCTCGTCGTCGGCGCCGATGCGCTTTCGCGGATCACGCCGTACGACGATCCCAAGGGCGCCCCGCTCTTCGGGGATGCAGCGGGGGCAGTTGTGGTCGGACCGGCCGAGCACGGCGGGATCGGCCCAATTGTCGGTGGCTACGACCACCAGTACCGCATCCTCTTCACCGAACGTGACGACGGCAACGTGATCCGCATGCGCGGTCGCGAGACGTATTCGCACGCCGTCGCAAGGATGAGCGAGGTGATCCTCGAATCGCTGGCGCAACGCGGAGCGACGCTCGACGACGTCGCGCTGCTGGTCCCGCATCAGGCGAACATCCGAATCGTGCAGGCCGTCGGCGAGAAGCTCGGAATTTCGAGCGATCGCGTATCGACGCAGATCGCCGATGTCGGCAACACCTCGGCAGCCTCTATCCCGTTCGCTCTCCGGCGCGAATACGACGCCGGTCGCCTCGCCGACGGCGGACTGATCGCAATGGCCGGATTCGGCGGCGGGTTTGTCTACTCGGCAATCACGGCGCAGATCGAGGGGATCGCTCCTTGACCGAAGCTTCCGAGCACGCGCGCGTCGCACTGGTCACCGGTGCTTCGCGCGGGATCGGCCGTGCCACCGCCGAGCGCCTGGCGCGCGACGGGCACGACGTCGCGATCACGTATTCGAGCGACGCGGATGGCGCCGCCGAGACGCTTGAAGCGATCGAAGCACTCGGTCGGCGGGGAGTTTCGCTCCAGGCTGACGTTCGGGACGTCTCGTCGGTCAACGCCGCATTCGAGCAGATCGAATCGACGCTCGGACCGGTCGCGGTGCTTGTGAACAACGCCGGCGTGCGCCACGACGGACTCGCCCTGAGGCTTTCCGACGAAGACTGGAGCGACACGCTCGACGCCAACCTCACAGGTGCGTTCAACTGTTCGCGCGCCGCGCTGCGCGGAATGGTCCGCGCACGCTGGGGACGGATCGTGATGGTCTCGTCGGTCGCCGGTGTGCACGGCAATCCCGGTCAAGCGGCCTACGGCGCTTCGAAGGCCGGGATGATCGGGCTTGCCCGCACGCTCGCCAAGGAGTACGCGCGCAAGAATGTCACCGTCAACGCAGTGGCACCGGGTCCGGTCGCGACGGCGATGACCGAGGGACTCGTGGACAAGATCGCCGAGGCCGTTCCGCTGGGTCGGCCCGGTACGGTTGACGAGGTCGCTGCGGCCGTCGGGTTTCTCGCCTCCGACGACGCGGCATATGTAACCGGTGTGGTGTTGCCGGTAGACGGCGGCATGACCGCCTGATTCACCAATAGCTTTCAGCAATCAATCACGCAATTGAAAGGCTCCGCTCAGCATGGCTGTGACGAACGAAGAAGTGTTGAACAAGATCAAAGACATCGTCCCGAAGTTCGGCGTCGACCCGGGCGACGTCAGCGACACCTCGACCCTCGAGGACCTGGACATGGACTCACTCGACGTCGTCGAGATCATGCAGGCGATCGAGGATGACCTCGGCATTCGCGTTCCGGACGAAGACCTCGAGGACCTGACCACGATCGGCGACGCCGTGGCCGCTGTCGTCAAGAACGGCTGATCGGTCCGTATCCGCGTCGTGGCTGCTCCTCCGCTCACCAAAGTCCTGATCACCGGCATCGGCGCGATCTCGCCCGGTGGCGTCGGCGCCGACAGCCTCTGGGAAGCCGCAATCGCCGGTCGCTCACTGCCCGAGGGCGACGTCGCCGTCAGTCCTGACATCACGGACATGCTCACGATCAAGGAGTCGCGCAGGCTCGACAAATTCGCGCGGTTCGGACTGATCGCCGCCCGCGAGGCCGTCGCCGACGCCGGTGTCAACTTCGAGGAGCTCGACCGCGAGCGTTGCGGCGCCGTCGTCGGCACCGGCATCGGTGGCTTTGAAACGATTGACGACGGAATGGAGATCCTGCGCACGAAGGGTCCGCGCATGGTTCCGGCGACCAGTGTTCCGATGCTGATGCCGAACGCAGCGGTCGCCGCCGTGATCAAGGACTTCGGGATCTGGGGACCAGGGCATTGCGTTGTGAGCGCCTGCGCTTCCGGCAACCACTCGATCGGTGAGGGCAAGCGCATGATCGAGTACGGCCATGCCGATCTCGTGATCGCGGGAAGCGCCGAGACGGCAAACCGTCCTCTGGCCACCAGCGCCTTTCGCGCGATGGGCGCGATGACCTCGAAGGGCGTGTCGCGTCCATTCGATGCTGAGCGCGACGGTTTCGTGATGAGCGAGGGTGCCGGAATGGTGGTCCTCGAATCCGAGGAACACGCCAAGAAGCGTGGCGCGCGCGTGCTTGCCGAGCTTGCCGGATACGGCGCCACCAACGACGCCTTCCACCTGGTGCAGCCCGACCCCGAGGGCCGCGGCGCGATCTCCGCGATGCGCAAGGCGATCGCCGAGGCCGGCATCGAGCCGACAGACATCGACTACATCAACGCCCACGGCACGAGCACCCCGTACAACGACCTCTCCGAGACGAAGGCCGTGAAGCAGGTGTGGGGCGACAACACGCCGCCGCCGATGTCTTCGACCAAGTCGCTTGTCGGTCACATGATGGGGGCCTCTGGATCGATTGAGGCAGTGGTTGTGGTCAAGTCGATCCTCGAGAACCGGGCGCACCCGACCGTGAACCTGAACACCCCGGACCCTGAATGTGACCTCGACTACATCGCCGAAGGCTTCCGCGACTTCGAGATCAACACCGCGCTTTCAAACTCGTTCGGCTTCGGTGGGCATAACGCGTGCCTGCTCTTCAAGTCGGTCTAGTCCGATGGGGATCCTCGAGGGCAAAAAGCTGCTGATCACCGGCGTGTTGACGCCGCAGAGCCTCGCCTTCCATGTCGCCCAGCGCGCGCAGGAAGAGGGGGCGACGGTTGCGCTCTCGAGCTTTGGTCGGATGATGTCTTTGACTGAGCGGACGGCGAATCGGCTTGATCGGGATGTTGAGCTGGTGGAGCTGGATGTCAACAGCCCCGAACATCTTGAGGCGTTGCCCGGCGCGGTCGAGTCAGCATTGAATGGATTGGACGGGGTGCTGCATGCGATCGCGTTTGCCCCCGAGGATGCGTTGGGCGGGAAGTTCATGACGGCGCCGGCCGAGTCGGCTGAGCTGGCTTTTCGCACTTCGGCCTTCTCCTACAAGGCTGTCGCGCAGGCCTTGTTGCCTCTCCTGGAGGCGGGAGAGTCAGAGTCAGCGATGGTGGGTCTGGATTTCGACGCGACGGTGGCGTGGCCGATCTATGACTGGATGGGGGTGGCGAAAGCTGCGCTCGAGTCCGTCAACCGTTACCTGGCGCGCGATCTCGGGCCGCACGGCATCCGATCGAATCTGGTTTCTGCCGGGCCTTTGAGAACCATGGCCGCCAAGGGAATCCCCGGCTTCAAGGACCTCGCCGAGATGTGGCCGGCGCACGCCCCCCTCGGCTGGGACATCGAAGACCCGATTCCGGTCGCGAACACCGTCTGCTTCCTGCTTTCAGACCTCGCCCGCGGCATCAGCGGCGAAATCCTCCACGTCGACGGCGGCTTCCACGCCATCGGCGCCCCCTCGCCGTCCTGACGGTCGGCCCAGGCGAGAGCCAAGCGGCATTTCCTCCACACTCGATCCCGGTGGGATCGAGTGTGGACAGTTCTTTGCGGAGGATGACGACGGGCGACCGGCCGGATCGGTGCAAGCGGGTTCCCACTACCGGCGCGTACCGGAAGGATCCGCGTCACGCTTGAAGAACTCACCGACGATGAATGCAGCAGAGAAAGTGCGCCAGATGGGGTCGCCCGTGGTCGAGTTCGAGCACGTTACGAAGGTCTACGACGACGGCACCATGGGCTTGGAGAACGCTTCAACGGTGATTCGCGAAGGCGAGTTCGTCTTCCTCGTGGGCCCGACCGGCTGCGGCAAATCGACCTTCATCCGCCTGATGCTGAAGGAGTTCGACGCGACTGAAGGCCACCTGTACGTGGCCGGGCGCGACATCACCAACTTGGACCGCGGCCGCATTCCCTTCCTGCGCCGCAACATTGGCGCCGTCTTCCAGGACTTCAAGTTGCTTCCCAACCGCACGGTCTACGACAACGTCGCCTACTCGCTGCTGGTGACCGGCGCGAGCCGCGCCGAGATCCGCCAGAAGGTGCCCCACAGCCTGCGCCTCGTCGGGCTCTCGACCAAGCTTCACAACTACCCCGACCAGCTCTCGGGCGGAGAACAGCAGCGCGTCTCGATCGCGCGAGCGTTCGTCAACCACCCGCCGCTGCTGATCTGCGACGAGCCGACAGGAAACCTCGACCCCGAGACTTCGCTGGGCATCATGCAGCTGATTTACCGCATCAACCGCACCGGCACCACGGTCGTCGTCGCAACGCACGACAAGCAGATGGTCGACCGCATGCGCCGCCGCGTGATCGAACTGAAGGACTCGCACATCATCCGTGATGAGCGTGGGGCGGGCTACACCCGTGAGTTCGCCGCGCTCGACGACACGCACCAGTCGGTGGACGCCGCATGAACTTCCGCTTCTTCTTCTCCGAGGCGCTCCGAACGCTGCGCCGCAACTCCGCGCCGAGCATCGCCGCTTTCCTGACCGTGATGGTCACGACGCTGGTTCTGGGCGTGTTCATCCCGATCACCAACATTGCGACCGGCGCCGCCAACGACGTGCGCAGCCGCCTGATGGTCGAGGTCTTCATCGCCGACGCGGCCTCCAACGCCGAGGTCAACGCGTTGAAGGGCAAGCTCGAAGCGAGCCAGTACGTCAAGAGCGTCAACTACGTCTCCAAGGCTGAGGCGCAGGAAAGCCTCGAGGGCACCCTCAAGGACGCCAGCGAACTGCTGGGCAAGAACCCGCTGCCGGCTTCCTTCCAGGTGACGCCCAACGATCCCGACGACGTCGATGCGATCGTCGTCTCCCTGCAGTCGTCCGCCACGACGTCTTCAGGCAAGCCCAGTTACGCGAGCCCCGCGATCGACGACGTCCAGAACCGCGAGGATCAGACCGAGAAGATTCTGACGATCACCGGCGGTGTGAAGTTTGCGATGTGGGGTCTGGCGATCCTGCTCGTGCTCACGTCGGCGCTGCTGGTCGGCAACACGATCCGGCTTTCGATCTACGCGCGCCGTCGCGAGGTCGAGGTGATGCGCATGGTCGGAGCGACCAGTTGGTTCATCCGCTGGCCGTTCGTGATTGAAGGCGTCTTCGTCGGCGCGGCAGGCGGGCTTTTTGCGGTGCTGATGCTGCTCATCTTCAAGCAGACGGTGATCGATCCGGTCTCCGACAAATTCGCGTTGTTCGCCGCGCCCGACACGATCAACTTCTGGACCTTGACGCTCGTCCTGATGATCTCCGCGGTGCTGATCTCCGCGATCGGCTCGGGAATGACGCTGCGCCGCTTCCTGCGCGTTTGAGCGCCCTGAACATCTAGGGTTGCGCGCAGTCCTCATGCGTCCCCTGATCACAGTCCTCGCGCTCTTTGCCGCGCTCGCCTCCGGCATCTACATAGGAGCAAACCCGAACACCCCGGTGGTCGGCGTGCTGAAGGACGTCGTCGCACCCGACAGCGCTGAAATCACGGTCGATGAGGTGCAGACGTTGATCGAGAACGAGTACTACCGCAAGGTGCCAGATTCGAAACTGACCAACGGCTCGATCAACGGCATGGTCAAGAGCCTCGACGACAAGTTCTCGCACTACTTCGACCCGCAGCAGAACAAAGAATTTGAGCAGGCGATCACGGGCAGCTTCTCGGGTGTCGGCATGGCCGTCAACGAGGACAAGCGCGGCCTTGTGGTCGGCGTGACCTATCCCGGATCCCCGGCCCGCAGCGCAGGTCTGAGGGCTGGAGACGTGATCACAAAAGTCGACGGCAAGTCGATCGCTGGGGTCTCGTCCGAGGTTGCAGTGGCAAAGGTGAAGGGTCCCGCTGGCACAAAAGTCACATTGACGGTCGCGACGCCGGTCGGCGAAGACTCCGCGAAGCTCGGCGCCGAACGCAATCTCGCGCTGACGCGCAAGGTGATCGACATACCTGTCGCCGAAGGCAAGCTCTACAAAGAGGACGGTCGCAAGGTCGGTGTGATCCAACTGGTGAGCTTCACTGAAACCGCCGGCGAGCTGGTCGCCAAGCAGGTCGACAAGCTGAAGAAGCAGGGCGCCGACAGCTGGGTGCTCGATCTGCGTGGCAATGGCGGCGGCAGGCTCGACCAGGCCGTTGAGGTGTCGAGCATCTTCATCGACAAGGGCATGATCGTGGCGACCGACGGTCGCGCGCGCAGACGCGAGGTCTACAAGGCGATCAAGCGCGACTTCCGCACCGCGGCGCCGCTGGTCGTACTCGTGGACAGGGGCTCGGCAAGCGCCTCCGAAATCACCGCAGGAGCGGTCAAATATCGCGACCGCGGGCTGATCGTCGGCACGCGCACATTCGGAAAGGGCGTCTTCCAGGAGGTCACCGAGCTCGACAACGGCGGCGCCGTGTCGCTCACTGTCGGCAGGTACGAGCTCCCGGGCAACCACTTCATCACAAGCGCGGGCCTCGCTCCTGACCTGAAGATCGAGGACAATCAGAAGACCAGGCCAGACGAGGCGCTCAACGCCGCGTACGAAGCGCTCGCGCAGTTCAAGCAGTGAACGCCGCGTTCGGCAGCAGCTTTCATTCGCCGATCGCGGCCGTGCTCGTCCCGAAGGGTCGCGCGCTTGTCGCTGCGCCGCTCTTTGAGCGCGGCCAGAAGATCCAGCTGAAATCTGAGGGCAAGCGGGGCAAGCCGCTGAAGGCTGGCGAACTGGTGATCATCGAGCCGGCGGGCATGGCACGCGGCAAGGAGCGCGGCCGGCAGGTCACCGCCCCGGTTGCCCGGATCGTCCGCCGCGTCGGAAACGCAGACAACGCGCACGACGTGACCGAAGCGTTGATGATCGAGTACGGGCTCGAGCGCCGCTTTCCCGGCAAGGTCGAGAACTACGCCCGTGAGGCTGCCCAGAGCGCCGACGAATTCGCTCGTCGCGACCTCATGGAGCTGCCGACATTCACAATGGACCCGCACGGCGCGAAGGACTTTGACGATGCGATCTCGGCTGCACGCGACGGCGAGCGGATACGCGTCTGGGTCCACATCGCTGACGTCTCCGCTTTCGTGCGCCCGGGCGACCCCGTCGACAAAGAGGCGCGCCGCCGCGCGACCAGCGTCTATGTGCCGAACATGGTTGAACCGATGCTCCCGGAGGCGCTCTCGAACGACGCCTGTTCGCTGGTGCCGGGCGAGCCGCGTCGCGCAGTCACCGCCGAAATGGTCTTCGAGGGTGCGGAGTGCGTCGAGCAGTCGTTCTACCGCTCCCTGATCCGCTCTGACGCGCGGTTGACTTACGGGCAGGTCGATGCAATCTTCGCCGGCGAAGCGCACCCTGAGGCTCTCTGGGCCGATCCTCTGGCACTCGCTCGCGAAGTCAGCGCCACGCTGCAGGCCGACCGCGAACGGCGCAGGGCCCTCGAAGTCGAATCGAGCGAACCGAGCTTCGAGTTCGACAAGACCGGTGCCCCGACCGAGATCCACGCCGAGCAGCAGACCGAGTCCCACCGCGTGATCGAGCACCTGATGATCGCCGCGAACGAGGCCGTCGCGCGCTTCCTCCAGGAGAAGAATCTTCCGGCGCTCTACCGGATTCACGAGAAGCCCGAAGTGTCGTCTGTCGAGCGCGTCGCCGCCCAGCTGGAGTCGTTGGGGGTCGCGCTACCGCCGATCCCCGAGAACTTCACCGAGCAGCAGGCAGAAGGCATCGTCGGCGAGATCAGCGCTGCTGTCGCGCAGCACGTGCGGCGTACAGGAAAGGGTCGGGCAGCGCTCACTTCACTGGTCCTGCGCTCGCTCAAGCAAGCCGTCTACTCGCCGCGCAACCTCGGCCACTCGGGCCTGCGCTCGGCGAACTACTGCCACTTCACGTCACCGATCCGCCGCTATCCAGATCTGATCGTCCACCGCGCGCTGCTTTCGGGGCTGGGCGTTGACTCGACTGCCGGCGCCGTCGAGGATCTCCAGGACGAAGCCGAGTGGACCAGCGCCCGCGAGCGCGAGGCGATCAAGATCGAACGCAAGGCCGACGACATCGTGCGCGCCTTTCTGCTGGAACGCATGCTCAAAGAGGCGGGCTGGACCCAGCCCGGCGGTACCTCGGCCTACAACCCGAGCAGCACGAAGCCGTCCCAGAATCGCAATCGTGCGCCGAAGTTCGCCGATCGCCGGATGAAACGCGAGAGCGCCACTCACGGCCCGGTCTTCGAGGGCGAGGTGATCGGGCTGATCGGCGGCGGCATGTTCGTGCAGTTCGGACCGGAGTTCGCTTTCGAGGGATTTGTCCCGCTTCGCGAGATCAAAGAAGCACGCGGCGGCTACTGGAATCTCAATGAGTTGCAGACCGCTCTGGTCGACGACAACAGCGGCTTCCAGATTGCACTGGGCGACTCGATCAACGTTGCCGTGCTCGAGCTTCAGACTGCTCGCGCGCGCGTTGACCTGCTACCTGTGAGCCTCTGATGGCGAAGTCAAAGAAGAAGAAGGTCGACGCCGGCGACATCGCGACAAACCGCGAGGCGCGCTTTCGCTATGAGCTCTCCGACCAGGTCGAAGCCGGGATGGTTCTGACCGGCAGTGAGGTCAAGTCGATGCGCGAAGGCGGCGTGATGATGAAGGACGCCTACGCATCGGTTGAGGACGGCGAGGTCTGGCTGCGCAACCTGCACATCGCGCCCTACAAGTTCGCCGGAGATCTCAACCACGAGCCCGAGCGCCCGCGCAAGCTGCTGCTCAACCGCCGCGAAATCGACCGCATCGTCGGCAAGCTCGCCGAGCGCGGTTTCTCATTGATCCCGACGCGGATCTACTTCGCCAACGGCCGCGCCAAGGTCGAGCTGGCGCTCGGTCGCGGAAAGGACGTCGGCGACAAGCGCCAGACGATCAAGGATCGCGAGATGAAGCGTGAGATGGACCGCGCCGGAGCTGACTTCCGACGCGGCCGCTGATCTCTCGCCGATTACTTGCAGAGCTTGAAATGCCCGGTCTTGGTGATGACGCGACCCTGCGGGTACGTGGCATCGGGCTTGAAGTAGACCTTGATCTTGTACCCGTAGCTCTTGCCGGTCTTCAGCTTGGACGAGACCTTCACCTTGAACTTGAACGGTGACTTCGTGACCTTCTTGACCTGCTTGCCGTTGATGTAGAGCTTCGCGTAACGCACATTGCCGCGCGACTTGATGCCGGGGGTGAAGCTCAGCGTGCGCTTCTTGACGCACTTCTTGATGCTCTTCAGCGAGACCGAGAAGCTGCTGCATGTCGCGGCCGTGTACGTGGTCGGCGACGCAAATGTGCGCGTCTGGCCCTGGTAGCTGGTCATTGCGAAGGCGGTCGAGCCACCATCGTTGGGCTCGCTGCCGCCCACCGGGCACTGGTCAACAAGAAGCAGGCCGTTGGTACCACCGGCGATCGTCAGGTTGAACGTCGAGAAACCGACCTGCGGAATGTTGTCGAATGTCGTCTGGATCTGGCTCGTGTTGACGAAGCGGTTCGTGCCGAGCAGGTTGAAATTGATCGCGCCGCTGACGTTAACTCCGAGGTCAGGAAGGTTGTGTCCGGGCGAGGCCTGGACGAGGTGGACATTGCCCTGCAGGCCAGCCTTGATCATCGGCGTCGTGATGCTCGCCGAGCCGACCAGAGTGCTCGCGGGGCAGTTGCGCGCGGCAAACGCTGCGGGGCTGCAGATGCGTCCGAGCTGTTTGACGTCGATGTTCAGCGCGTCAGGGAGCGTGACGACAACTGTCTTCGGAACGGCAGGACTCTGCGGAACAGCCTGAAGGCCCGGAATATCCAGCTTGGTGGTGTACGACGCAGGCTTGCCGCGGGTGGTGCCTCCAACGCTCGCGTCAGCGGTGATTGTGAACGGTGCCGGCGTCGAGCAGTCGGGCGTGGTCGGGACAACGTCAGTCTTCGTGTACTGGTTCGTGCCGGTCAGGAACGGGTCCGAATTGGCAGTCGCGTTGTTCGAGTAGAACTCGGCGTAGCCCCAGGAGTTCCAGGTGTCGCAACGCGTCGGATTGGTGATGAAGACGTTGCCGTTGCCAAGCACGCCGTAAAGCTTCTGCTCATACTTGGTCAGCTGGATCGGCAGCACTCCGAACAAGCTCTTCGCTTCGACGGGGAGGACGTCGGTTTCAGTGCGGATACGGAAGTCGCCTTCCGGACCACTGGTCACCGGGTAGAACTGCGCGTAGGTGCGGATCGGGTCGGCGATTTTGAGTCCGAGGAGCTTGGGCTGGATGTACGCACCCACGATCGTGGGCACTTCCGGATCGGTCTGAATCACCGAGATCGGGCCGGCCTGGTCGGTCAGCGTGATCGGGATCGGGCCGAGGTATGCCTTGGCGCTGATTGTCGCGACGCCAATCTCACTTTTGGGGTCACACGTGCCGTGGTCAAAGGTGTCTCGAGTACAACGGTCTGCATACGGCACGGCGTTCGGGTCGCCGACACCGCCGGCCGGCAGGTCGATGAGGATCTTCTTCACGGTGTCCGTGGTGTTCGACCCGTAGTCGAAGAGGGCGCCCGTCGTCAGGTCACCGTGACCACCGACCACAGCGCTCGTCGTGCCGCCGTACGGCGTCGCGGTGTAGGCCGCGCCGGCCGTGGGAACGACGACCAGCGATGCGATGACGACCGCGAACAGCGCGGTCAGATCCTTGCGTGAAAACATCTGGTTCCTCCGAGAAAAGCAGGCGCGCACCCCGTACGCCGTGGACAAACAGGGTATTACCCGGTAAGCGTGAGTGCAAGTCCTTAAACACAAAGGGAGCCCGCGCGATGCGGACCCCCTTCGGGAACTTCTTGCTTTCAGCGGATGCTTACTTGCAGGTCTTGAACGTGCCGGACTTCGTGTTGATGACCTTGCCGTCCTTGTACCAGACCTTGTAGCGGTAGTAGATCTTCTTGTTCTTCTTGAACTTGCTCTTCTTCAGGGTGAACTTCACTGAGAAGGGCGACTTCGTGTCGGTTGCGCGCTTGTGCATGCTTGAGGTCTTGTAACCCGTGAGGATCTGCACCTTTGCGATACCTGGACGGTCGACCAGTCCGCTCGGCGTGAACCGGTACGCCTTGCTCTGCTTCTTGCAGTGGTTGTACCTCGGCGGCGTGGCGGCGCCGTAGCAACCGTTGAACGAGTTCGATGAGCTGCTGGACGCTGCCCCGCCGGCGTAACCCGCCAGCGAGAAGGTCGTTGCGCCGGAGCCCGGAGCCGAGCCGTCAGTCGGGCACGACCGGTTGAACAGCAGTGAGCTGGTCGAGCTGCCACCCGTGATGTCCACCGTGAACTCAGTGAACGGAGTCTGCGGCAGGTTGTTGAACGTGGTCTCGATCATATTGAAGTTCGGTCCGACGAACTGAGTCGTTGCGTCGAGACGGAACTCAACGGGACCGTCAACGTAGATCGAGAGGAACGGAAGACCTGGCGTCGTGCCGTTGATCATGTAGACACGGCCGGTCAGACCAGCTGAGATCAGCGGGGTCTTGATCGATGCTGTACCGATCTGGGCTGCGGCGGGACAGGTGTCGGCGTCGCGGTCAGCTTCGGAGCAGACGTTGTTCAGGGCGTTCACATTGACGGAGACCGCCTCCGGGAGCGTCGTGACCAACTTCTTCACCTGGTCGTGACCAGACGGAGCCGGGTCGCCGACCTTGACCGTGAGGCCAGGGTTTGCGCCGCGTGCGCCGGTGGAGAGCACGGACGAAGCCGACGTGCCGAATGGCGGCAGAGTCGAGCAGTCCGGGGTGTCGGAGTCGACCGTGGATTCAACGTAGTCGGTGTCGCCCGGATGGTTCGGGTCGAGCGCGAGGCTTCCACCGCCACCGTTGTGCGAGATCGCGTAGCCGGTTGAGTCCCAGCTGTCACAGCGTGCCGGCATGCTCAGGAAGGGCACGTCGTCAGTGTTGTCGCCCGGTGTTTCGTTCGGATCAGCCATGCCGAAGAGGTGCTGGTCGATGCGGGCAATATGCAGCGGTGTGCCGCCGACGCCGATCGACGCGTGACCCATTGCTGTCGGCAGGAGTGCTGATGGCGGAGCGCTGTAGTCGGCGGGGATCGTCCGGATTCGGAAGTCCGTGTCGCCGTTGTTGAGGGCGGAACGATTGGTGACCGGAGCCAGGACGCTCTTGGTCTTCGGTTGGATCGCACACGGCGTGGCAGGTGCGGTGGTGCAGACGTTTCCGCCGTATGCCGAGAAGTCGAAGTTCTGGTACGAAACGGAACTGAGGAGCGTTCCGAGCGTCGTCGGGACTTCGGGGTCGGTTTTCAGCACGTAGATCTTGCCCAGCATCGGCGTTCCGAGTGCGGACATCGGGAATCCGGCCGCGAGACAGGTGATCGGCGCGTTCGGGCAGGTGCCCGACTCTGCGTCGTTCACGAGATACACCTCCGCGTCACCGACTTGCGCGGAGTCCGGGCATGATCCGGTGAAGAATGTGTTGTAGGCCGCCGCTGGTGCAGGGGCCGGGTCGAATGAAGCCGGGTCGCAGCGATCGGCTTTAGGGATGGCGTTGGGGTTACCCACGAGTCCGGCCGGCCCGTCGATAATCCACTTCTTCATGTCCTGACCCGCACCTGTCGTAGCCGCCGGCTCGGCGCCGTTGCTGTCGTAGGTGAAATCCAGCCTCATGGTGTAGTCGGTGTGTGCACCGGGCACCAGTGACCCGTAGGTCGCCGACGCGTTAACACCGATCGTGCCGAATGCGGACGGCGCAAATGCCGAGATCACTGCAATCAGCGTGACGGCCATACACAACCCAAGGCGAGTTGCCTTTGGTGTATTCATTTAGGTTTCCTCCGTTCAACGCCCGAGCACGCTCCCCAGCGATCCGTCAGGCGGGTGATTATCTACTTTTCAGCTTCGTGTGGGGCTGAAAATTCCCTTGTGAATGCAAGATACCTTGAGATCTGGACGCTTTGCGGCATTTCTCACAAGTGTCTGTTGAGTCACTTACAGTCTCTCTGCATACTTACATCGGTAGAACACTTCGAACCCATTAAAAGGTTCGCTGAGGTTCGCCCGAATGAGGTAAAATCTTCGCTGATTGAAAACGTCGCGTAGTCTGCGGCCACATAGGCAACACAAATCCGGGGACGCCAGGTTTCGACGTGGCTGAATCCGTGGGTGAAGTTGCGAGCCGAGGTTGGTTGGAGGCCTCGTTAAACCCCGACCAAAACCATAAATGCGGACTCTCACGAGTACGCCCTCGTCTAAATAGGACAAGGCATTCGTCCAGCATCGCCTGTGTGCCGGGTAGCGGGTGTTAGCCAACAGGCTTGACCAGATCGCGCGTCTCGGGCGCCTGGTGACCTCTAACTGAGACTGGTCTCCCCGGACCCTGCCGGATCGGCTAACGGGAGACGAGATCCAGAAATCCGGACACGCTCGTAGACGCTTCATCTCACGCAGTCGCGGACGCGGGTTCAATTCCCGCCGTCTCCATTTTGAGTCGCTGACTCGCACGTCTCCGCCGATGCTCGGCTCGTTGGCTTCGGTCACGATCGGGAGATCGCTCCCTCAGCCGCCTCGCCTGCGCGTCGACGGATACGCACGATTCAGCGCCTAAAAAGTTGCTGGGGTGAGGCGTTGGTTAATGGGGTGTGACGGATCCGTTCCGGATTGGGCGTGAAAATCGCCAAGTCTCTCCCTGAGGGAGTGACCTGATGAAAAGCACATGTCAAATGGATCGCTTTTGTGGCGATCTCGTTTCAATCGTCTCCGCGTAAGCTCACCGCCATGTCGAACGCCCTGTTGCAGCCGATGCCCGAGGTCCCCGGCGTCGAGCACATCTACGTCAACGCCGGCGGGCTTCGTATGCATGTCGCCGTTGCCGGCCCCGAGGGCGGCGAGCCGGTGATGCTCCTGCACGGTTGGCCCCAGCACTGGTGGCTCTGGCGCAACGTGATTCCGAATCTTGCGGCTGCCGGGTATCGCGTTTACGCACCAGACACGCGTGGCTTTGGATGGAGTGAGGCGACCGAAAAGTTCGGCGACTACGACAAGCGCAACCTCGCGCGCGATTTCATTTCGCTGCTCGACACGCTTGGCATAGAGAAGGTCCGGCTCGCCGGGCACGACTGGGGCGGGTTCGCAGGCTTCCTTGTTTCGATGATCGCGCCCGAACGCGTCGATCGTTTCATGGTCTTCAACATCACCCCGCCGTGGCTTGATCCGCGCCCGTTCAGTCTGCTTGCCGCGCTGAAGGCTCTTTCGCGGCTCGGATACCAGGTGATCATGTCCACACCGGGTCTCTCGCGCATCGCGCAGGCTGGCTCCGGGCGCTCGCGGTTCAAGGACGGCGTGTCCAGGGGCAGCAAGACCCCGGAGATCTGGGGCGATGGCGCACTTGACACGTATCTCAACCAGTTCCTGGCGCCGCGGCGCTCCACGGCCACGAAGTTTCTCTACCGCAGCTTCCTCGTCAAAGAGCTTCCGCTGATCCAGTTCAACAAGTACATGCCGGTCAAGCTCACGACGCCGACGAAGATGATCTTTGGCCTCGACGACGTGGCGATCGATCCCGGCCTGATCACCAGCGATCAGCACGCCAGGTATGCGACCGACTTCACCGTCGAGACGGTCGAGAACTGCGGGCACTTCATCGTCGATGAGCAGCCGGAGCTGGTCACGGCGAAGCTGCTCGAGTTCTTCGCCTAGCTTGCGGCTTCGAGCGCTCCCATCCGCCGCTCGGCCGCTTCAGCAAGCCCGCGGAAAAGCCGCTCCTGCTGATCGTCCTGGCGGGTCTGGCTTTCGGAGTGCCACTGCACGCCGAGCATGAAGTCGCGGTCTGTCGCCTGAATGCCCTCGATCACGCCGTCGGGCGCCCAGGCGATCGCCTCAAGGTTGCTCCCCAGTCGATCGCAGCACTGATGGTGGAATGAGTTCACGTGGGTCTCGGTGCGCTCGAGCGCGCGGTGGATCTTCGAGCCTTCGAGGATCTTCACGTCGTGGGTGGCAAACGCGCCGCCCTCTTCCTGTGAGTGGTTGATCGTGCTCTCGGGAAAGTCATCCGGGATGTGCTGGTGCAGCGAGCCGCCACGCGAGACGTTCATCAGCTGGGTGCCGCGGCAGACGCTGAGGATCGGCATGCCGCGGATGTCGGCTTCGCGGATCAGGCCGGTCTGGAATGTGTCGGTCATCAGGTTCGTGGGGCCGAGGTGCTCGTCGGCGACCTTGTTGTAGAGGCTCGGGTCGATGTCCGGTCCGCCCGAGACAAACAGCGCATCGACGTTGTCGAGGACCTGGCCGATCGCGCCGGGCATGATCGGCGGGATCACGAGCGGGATCGCGCCCGAGAGCAGGATTGCGTGCAGGTACTCAACGCTGATCACGAAGTCCTCACGCGGCGGGTCGCCACGTGGAACGACGCGCTCGCGCGCGGCTCCGCGAAACTCGGAACTTGAAACGCCGATCGTCACTCGTCGGCTGGGTGATGTCAGCCCGATCGGGCCTTCTTCAGGATTGATGTTCGACAACTTTGAATCTCCTTGCGCAAGCAATCGGCCCGATCAGGCGAATTGTTGAGCAAGACTGCCGACCAGCTCGGTCAGACTTGCGCCCGACCTCACGATGTCGCGTTGGCGCTGGGCGCCGGTCTGGAAGTCTGTGTCGAGCAGGTGATCGAGTTCTGCTTCGCAGCCGAGCTCCTGAGCGTGCGGCCGCGCGGCGTCGATCAGCTTCGGAAGCAGCTTGGCGATCGGCACCCGGGTGGAGGTGTCGGCGTCGATCAACTCGGCGTCGTAGCCGTCGCGTGCGGCCAGGAAGCGGTTCTCGTTCAGCGCCTCCTGGACCGAGGTCTGCAGGTCGCTGACCCAGCCCTCGTCGTGCTCGAGCTTGGCGACCGACTGTACGAGCGCGACCAGCGCGGCCGTGGAGTCGGAGTCGATCTGCGCGTCCATCGTGCGGATCTCGATCGTGCCGAAGCGCGGCTGGGGGCGGACGTCCCACCACAGATACGTCGGCTCGGGAAAACAGCCCGAGCGGATCATCAGGTCGACGGTTTCGACATAGGCCGAGTAGTCGTCGAACTTCAGCGGGATCCCGACACGCGGGAAGGCCTGGAAGAGCGGGGTGCGGGCAGACGCGAGGCCGGTGTCGCGCCCCTGCCAGTAGGGCGAGTTCGCAGACAGCGCAAGCAGCAGCGGCACATGGGCGCGCAGGCGGTTGTGGAGGCGGATCGCGTCCTCGGGATCACCGACGCCGACGTGCACGTGCAGCGCGAACGTCGGCTCGCGGCGGGCGAGTTCGCGCATCGAGCCGTAGAGGCCCTGGTAGCGCTCACCACTTGAGATCACGGTCTGGTACCAGACGGCCTGCGGGTGCGTGCCCGAGCAGGCGACCTTCAGGGCGAGCGGTTCGAGCTCGCGCTTCAAGCGCATCCGGACGTCGTTCAGATCAGCGATCGCATCAGCGACGCGCTCGTTGACGCCGGTCGCAAGCTCCACGGCCGAGCCGTGCGTCTCCGGGGTGAGGCGATCGGCCAGCGAGGGCGAGACCGTGCGCAGGACATAGTCGATGCTCTGCGCGAGCGTCGCGTCCTGCGTGTTCAGCAGCATCACTTCTTCTTCGATGCCGACGGTCCAGTTGGGGTGCTTGCCGCCGCCCCATTCTGCCCATTTGGGGAGCGTGGAAAGTGAAGGGGTGGGGGAGGTCATACGGCTTGGAATCTCCTTGTCTGAGCTTCACTGCGGTAGCGCGACGCTGCGTCGGCCAGCCCGCGGAAGAGAGCTTCATGCTCGTCTCTGTTGGTCAGGCTTTCGGCGTGCCACTGCACACCGATCACAAAATCACGGTCCAGCGCCTCGACGCCTTCGACGATCCCTTCGGGCGAGCGCGCGCTGATGCGCAGGTTCGCACCGAGCTTCTCGACGCTCTGATGATGAAAGGAATTGACCTCGGCTGTGGCGCCACCGATCGTGCGCGCGAGCAACGTGGACGGCTCGATCTCGACGTCGTGACTGGGGTGGTGGCCAAGTTCGGTCTGGCGGTGCGCGAGGGCTTCGTCGCCGTAGACATCGGGGATGTGCTGGTGCAGCGTTCCGCCGCGGGCGACATTCAGCACCTGCATGCCGCGGCAGATCGCGAGGATCGGCATGCCCCGCGCGTCGGCGGCGCGGGCGAGCGCAATTTCAAAGGAGTCGGTCGCAAGTTCGGTCGGTCCGAGCTTCTCGTGCGGGGCATGGCCGTAGGTGCTCGGGTCGATGTCCGGGCCGCCCGAAAGGCACACTGCATCAACGGTGTCGAGCACGGACTCGATCGTGTCGCGCTGCATCGGCGCGATGATAAGCGGCACGGCTCCGACTTGCTGCACAGAGTTCAGGTAGGGGATTCCAAGGCAGATCTCGCGGTGGGGCGGCTCGCCCTTGGGGATCTGTTTCAGGTGCTCAGGGACGCGGATCTCTGAACTCGACACACCGATAACCGGGCGCGGCGCGCCGTTCATCGTCTGCATCCTGTCGAAGTCTTTACTCGGCCGTGATCCATGTGTCTTTCGCTCCCCCGTGCTGCGAACTGTTGACGATCAGTTCGCCGCGTTCAAGCGCCACACGGGTGAGGCATGCTGGGAGTGTCCTCGCATCCTCCCCGAGATGAATGGCATACGGGCGCAGGTCGATGTGTCGCGGCTCCAGCGAGTCTCCGATCACCGTCGGATGTGTAGACAGTGCGACCGTCTCCTGGACGACCCAGTCCTGGGGCGTGAGCTCCAGATCGCGGCGCGCGGCTTCGAGTTGCTCGGCCTTTGCGTTCCGGCCGATCACGACGCCTTTGCCGCCGAGACCGCCGCGTGGCTTGATCACGAGCTCGTCGATGCGTTGCTCGACCATCTCGCGCGTCTCTGGGCTTGAAGGGTCATAGGTGGTCACTGATTCGAGTATCGGCTCTTCGATCAGATAGAAAGTGATCATGTCCTCGACGTACGCATGGATCAGTTTGTCGTCGGCGATCCCCGAGCCGAAGGCGTTCACGCAGGCCACGGTGTTCTCGCGGATCGGACCGAGCATCAGTTCGCCGAAGTGCGAGAGCGCGCCGCTGGGCAGGCGCAGGCGGTCGAGGTCGGTTCGGCGGTAGATCACGTCGATCGGCTTGAGCAGTCCGTCGTCGTCGCGGCCGTAGATCGCGCCGCCGTGGTTCTCGATCTGGTTGAGCGAGAAGAGGTAGATGTCGAGCGCGTCGGCGACCCGGCGGTGCTCGTACCAGGCGGCGCTCCCGGGGCCGTCGCTGACCAGCGCGATCGCGGGCTCGTCGCTTGCTCCATCGGGCGCGGCAGCGTGCAGCGCGTCCGAGATCGCCTTGAAGACGTTGTCATCCACAGGCAGTTTCTGCCGGCCGCCGGTGAAGGGGACAATCGCGTCGCTCATCTGTCGCGCGGCGAGTGAGAACGTCAGACCCGAGGGCGAGCGCACGTTGTCTTCGAGTACGCGAAGCTCGCCGTCGGAGCCCCGCACGAGGTCGAGCCCGGCGACGTTGGTGAAGACGCCGGCCGGGGGCGTGGTGCCGACGAGGTCAGGTTCGTAGTACTCGGCTCCCTCGATTGCTTCGATCGGGACAATCCCGGCGCTGACGATCCTCTGTTCGTCGTAGACATCAAGCACGAACGCGTTGAGCGCGCGAACGCGCTGGGCCACGCCGGTCGAGATCCTGCGCCATTCGTCGGAAGGGATCACGCGCGGAATCGGATCCACGACAAAGGGCCGCGTGCCGGTGGCCGTCGTGAAGGCGACGCCGCGGCGATCTACGTCGGCCTGAGCGGCGCTCCTCAGCTTGGCGAGATCAAGGCCGGCCAGCTGCTCGACGATCGCCGCGTAGTGCGGTCTTGGGTTGCCGTTGTCGTCGAAAGCTTCATCGAAGAATCCGTCGGCGCGCCCGTAGCCCGCCCGTGCGCCCTGCGACGCGGAAATCTGCTGCACAGAATTGATTAGTCCATCCTAAATTGGCCGCGCTCGACTCTGGTTGTACGGACGTACAACACCCTGCGGGGGCTTACCCCCGATTGGCCAAGATTCGTACCGGCCGATCAGTCGGCCGTGGAATCGCGCATCGCCGCAACCAGCGCGGCAACGGAGACTTCCTGCGCCATGACTTCCATCTCGAGAGTGGTCGAGAGAGCCGGGCGGGCGGAGGCATCCATCACGCGCTCTGCGAGCCCGACGGGTGTGGCTAAATTGCTCGCCAGTGCCGCTGCCAGAGCCTCGGTGGCAGCGTCGAGTTGATCGCCTGCGACGACGCGATTTGCGAATCCGATGCGCCCGGCCTCTGCTCCGTCGAACTCGCGGCCCGTCGCTGCGGATCACGACCACCCGGGCGTCGGTGTCGTCCTCGGACGCCCTCAAAGCCTCGCCAACTGCGTCGACGAGTTCTGAATTGAAGGAGTTGCGCTTTTCTGCGCGATTGAGGATGACGTGGCGGACTTCGCCGGGATCTTCAATGTTCACGAGGCTCACGCGGTGAAGCCTGGACCTCGGTCGATACCCGCGAGTCAGATGACGCCGAATGTCGCTACAGCTTGGACATCTGTACGGCATTGGGCGAAAAAATGACAAATAATGCGCAAAACTGGACGGTAACGCTTAATGCGTTCTGGCGGCCAGTCGATACAGGATCTGTAGTGAAAACCTGTATCCATGCGCGACAACCGCGACAACAATATCGCGCCGGGTATCAGGAGTTCGCTGCTCAAACTAGGCACCTGACCCGGGCAAAAGCCCTTTTGCAAGCGGGTCCAGGGGGTTGAACACGATGGTTACGAATCATCGATCGAAAATCGCGACAGTTCTGACTTTTTGCATGTTGCTGGTGATTCCGGCAACTGTTCCTGCGTTCGCTTCCGGCGAAGATGCCGGAACGGTTGACGCCGCCACAACTGCCGCTGTCGTGACCCCCGAAGCGGTGGAGCCCGCGCCGGAGCCGGTCGTCGAACCGGCCCCTGCCGCAGAACCGGCCGCACCAGTTCAGAAGAAGTCTTCCAAGCGCGAAGCAGCCTCTTCAACGCCGCGCGCGACCGTCGCAGAGCCCGAGACTGAAGCCCCCGCAGAGACCGGCGCGACCGGCGACACCGGTGCGACTGGCGCTACAGGCGCGACGGGCCCGAGCGGCCCGGTCGTAGGCGGCGGAACAGATGACCCCACCCGCAACGGCAACCCGCCGGCAGAACCGCCCGCGCCCAGCACCGGCTCCGGAACACCGCCTTCAGAAACGACTGAGCCCGGCGAAGCTCCGCGTAGCACCGGCACGCTCCCCGACGAGCGCTCCAGCACCGGGGCAGGCACCAACGGCAACGGGACCTCCGGCCGCGCCGGAGAGAACGCGACGAGCACAGAAGCGGTGCTGAACACTCTGACCGGCGGAGCCTCCGCGGGTGAGGGCGCGGCCCTCGACAACCGCAGCACCGCGCGCCGCACGACCGACCAGATTCAGCGCAACGCTGAGAGTGGCGTCGTCGGCAGTCTCGTCGTCACCCGCATCATCAGTGAGATCCCGAACTGGGTCTTCTGGGCGCTCGGCGCACTGGGCGTGATCGCCCTCGCGGGACTCGCGCTCTTCCTGCGCGAGCGCCACCGTCGTCGCTCTGCAGAAGAGGACGCGATGGTCGACGAACTGACCGGGATCTCAAACCGTAAAGCTTTCGACCGCCGCCTCGATCTGGAGTGGCGACGCGCAGCCCGCTACGGCCGTTCGCTGGGCCTGATGGTGATGGATCTTGACGGCTTCAAGCAGGTCAACGACATCAAGGGTCACGCCGCAGGCGACGTGGTGCTGCACGATGTCGCACAGGCACTGCACAAGCGCATGCGCGACACGGACCTGGTCGCCCGCATCGGCGGCGACGAGTTCGCGGTGATCTGCCCCGAGACCGGCATCAACGAGCTGATGACGATTCGCCGGCAGCTGAGCGAACAGACCACGCGGGAGTTGAAGGAAGTTGTCGGGCTCAGCATCGGTGTGGCCGAGTACGTTCCCAGCGATGACGACGCGACGAGCATTCTCGCCCGCGCCGACGAGTCGATGTACCGCGTCAAGCGCGGCGAAGCCACCGCGCTGCCCGCCTGATCCGCGAGGTTGCTGACGGAGAAGGGCCACCGTCGGCGGCTCTACTCTGGATGCGTGATCGAGAAATGATTCAGTCATCGGGCGAGCGCTACATCGAAGCGCGTTGCGAGCAGGTCTGGATGGTCGTTGACGACGAGAACTGTCGTGCGCGCTGGCTCTCTTTCGCCGATCAGATTGAAGGCATCACCGTTTACGAGCCGGCCCAGAGCGTGACTTTCAGCACGCAGGAACACCCGAGCCTCGCGCGCATGGCGAGCGAGGACTGCCGCGCGACCCTGACGGTCGAGCTGATCCCGGAGGGTGCCGGCACGCGGGTGCGCATCCTCGCCGTTCGTGAACCGTCCGGAAAGTTGCGTGCAATCGCCATGAGACTGACCGCGCAGCGCGCGCTGGAGCGTCATATCTCGGTTTCGCTGCGGCAACTTGCGGAAATGCTCGCCGGTCGCACCGCGGGCTGACTCAGCTGACGAGGTCCCAGGCCTTCAACGCCGGGTACGGATCAACCGGCTTCGAGCGCCAGATCTCGCCCGTCCACTGCTCGAAGTGAAGGTGGCACGCGCTCGATCGTCCGGTGCTTCCGACCACGCCGATCTGCTGGCCGGTGTAGACGCGGTCACCGGCCCGGAATGGCGACGGCTTCGCGAGGTGAAGGTAGGCCTGGTCGCCGATGCTCTCGGCGTCCGGCGCGATCGCGATGTAGTTGCCGGCGGCGCCCTGGTTGCCGCTGCGCCGGACGATGCCTCCGCGCGCTGCGACGAGCTTGATGCCGCAGTTGGCCATCACGTCCTGGCCCTGATGGCCGCGACCGCCGCCGAAGCGACCCGCGCCCATGCCGTAGGTGTGCTTCCCACGGATCGGGAAGATGAAGGGATGGAGGTCAAAGGCGTCGCGGTCGTTGACGATCGGCGGCGCCTGGGAAGATGCCACGTTGCCGGCGCGAATCAGCGTCGTTCGGAATGCATAGCGACCGGCCGTGGCGAAAGCGCTTTTTGCCCTGCCGCTCCAGTTCACCGAGACGATCTGGTCGGCCGGGGCGGCGAGCTTCCAGCTTGCGACCGTGCTGCCGTCATCGGTGTTCACGAGGTTGATCTCGGCGGTCAGGCCGCCGGCGCCGGCGGCCTGGAGCGAGTAGCGCACGAGTCGCTTGGCGCCGAGAAAGACCGAACGTGGAGTGCTCGTTCCGGCCTTCAGGGTCACGCCCGGCAGGCCGGTCGGTACGGATTTGAGCGCTGGGGTGCCGATGACCGGCGGAGCAGGGAGCACTGTGACGCTCGGGCCGGCTCTCGTCGCGACTCCGGACTCGCCGATCGCCGAGACGGCGCCGCTCTGCGCTCCCAGCGGGATCTTCACCCGCGCTACGCCGGATGTCTGGCTGATCGCTGAGGCCGCGACATCGTCACGGCTGCCGGCTGCGCCGAGAAAGACGAACTTGACGGCGTGGTCGAGGTTTTCGCCGGCGATGCGGATGACTCCGCCGCCGCGCACCCGAGGCGCCTTTTTCGCACCGCTGCAGCCTTTCTCGCAGGCGATCTTCTCGATCATCGGCGTCACCACGAACCCGCTTCCGCCGGTTTCTGCGGTTGCTGGTCCAGCCGCCACCGCGAGCGCGAGAAGCGCAGCGGCAAGCGCGGCATGGCGACAACAACGTGGAAGTGTTCGCGATCGGAGCAGCATGGGGTCGGTCCGGGCTGAGCAAGTGGCCAGAGGTGTCGAGTGGCCGCAGAGCGGGCATTGTACGGAATCGGCACGGCGGATTGCCAACAAGCACTCTTGACCTTCTATTCTTCCCAGACCGCAGAGCGTGCGCGAGTCCGCACGCCGTGAAGATTCTTTACAGGCAGTTTTCCTCCGAAGAGACCAAGACCAGATGTCAAAGACATACGTAGCCACGCCCGAGACCCGCAATCGTGAATGGGTCGTCGTAGACGCCGAGGGTCAGACCCTGGGCCGCCTCGCGACGCAGATCGCGGACCAGCTCCGTGGCAAGAACAAGCCGGAGTACACGCCCCACATCGACACCGGCGACTTCGTGGTCGTGATCAACGCAGAGAAGATCAAGGTCACAGGCAACAAGCTGACCGAGAAGGTCTACTACCGCCACACCGGCTACCCCGGTGGACTGCGCAGCCGCACCCTCGAGGAGCAGCTCGACCGTCGTCCCGAGGAAGTCATCCGCAAGGCCGTCAAGGGCATGATTCCGCGTACGAAGCTTGGCCGCGCGCAGTTGCTCAAGCTGAAGGTGTACGCCGGCACCGAGCACCCGCACCAGGCACAAAACCCGCGCGTTCTCGAGACGCAGTCCTAATCCGAAAGAGTTTTTCAAGTGAGTGAAGAAGTGAACAACGCAGAAGAGACCACCGCCGCAGCGCCGGAAAATGAAGAGGCGACCCCGGTCGTCGAAAATGCTCCGGTCGTCGAAGAGGCCCAGGTCGTCAATGCCGTTGTCTCGCTGGCAGCCGACGCCCGCTACACCGCGACCGGCAAGCGCAAGACCGCGGTCGCTCGCGTGATCCTCAAGCCGGGTACCGGCGTCATCACGGTCAACGGCCGTGAGCTCAACGAGTACTTCCCGCGCCCGACGCTGCAGATGACCGCCAAGGAATCACTGGAGAAGGTCAACTCGGTGGACAAAGTTGACGTGATCGCTCGCGTTCACGGCGGCGGCGTTGCTGCCCAGGCCGGCGCTGTGCGCCACGGCATCGCTCGGGCGTTGCTCGAGGCGGACGTCAACCTCCGCGGCGAGCTCAAGCGAGCCGGCTTCCTGACGCGTGACGCGCGTGTCAAGGAGCGCAAGAAGGCAGGCCTCAAGAAGGCCCGTAAGCGTCCGCAGTTCAGCAAGCGCTAGAGCCCTCGCTCTCGCAAGCAGAGCTGTTTTAGGGACTGCGCGGCGATGCGCAAGTACTTTGGGACCGACGGCGTCCGCGGCGATGCCGCGAACCTGCTGACCGACGAACTCGTCGAAAAGCTCGGTCGCGCTGCTGTGACGGTGCTCGGCGGCGCCGGCACGCGCATGGCGATCCTGCGCGACACGCGTGAGTCCGGTCCTCGCATCGAGCGTGCCCTTGCTCACGGGGCGTCGCTCGCCGGAGCAGACGTGAAGCTCGCAGGTGTTCTACCCACACCGGCTGCGCCCGTGTTGATCGAAAAGCTCGGGTTCGAGCTGGTCGCGGTGGTCAGCGCTTCGCACAACCCCTACGCCGACAACGGCATCAAGTTCTTCGGCACCGGTGGACTGAAGCTGACTGACGCGATCGAGACCGAGATCGAGAAGCTGATCGACGCTCCGCCCGCCGACGTCGGTCAGCCCGGCGCTGTCAGCGAGTTGCACGGAGCCGAGGATGACTACGTCCGCGCGCTGGCTGAGCGCTTCGCAGGACTCGACCTCACGGGTCTACGCGTGCTTGTCGACACCGCGAACGGGGCCACCTACCGCGCGGCCCCACGCATCCTTCGCCAACTCGGCGCAGAGGTCACTGTGCTCGCCGATCAGCCTGACGGGACGAACATCAACGAGGGCTGCGGGTCCACGCACCTCGAAGGCCTGATCGCGGAGATCGGCCGGGGCGACCACGCCGCGGGCTTCGCGTTCGACGGCGACGGCGACCGCATGCTTGCCGTCGACAGCGAAGGGCGCGTCGTCGACGGCGACGAGCTGATCGCGCTTGCCGCATTGCACCTGCGCGAGGCCGGGCGTCTCCCGGGAAACGGCGTAGCCGTGACAGTGATGACAAACTACGGCTTTCATCAGGCGATGAAAGAGGCCGGGATCGAAGTCGAGATCACCGACGTCGGTGACCGCTACGTACTTGAAGCTCTGCTCGAGAAGGACTGGGCACTCGGGGGCGAGCAGTCCGGCCACGTGATCGATCGTGGCTTCGTCCCCTCCGGTGACGGCACCGCCAGTGCACTGCTCACGCTCGAAGCGCTGAACGCTGGCGGGAAGGGCCTGCACGACGTGATCCCGATGCAGAAGTTGCCCCAGACTCTCGTGAACGTGCGAGTGGCGGACCGCGCGGCGATGGCCGGGGCTGACACCGTCTGGAGCGCCGTGGACGCGGCGAACGCCGAGCTTGAGGGCCGCGGCCGCGTTCTGGTGCGCGCTTCAGGGACCGAGCCGCTCGTCCGCGTGATGGTCGAGGCGCCGACCGAGGACGAGGCGCACGGCGTCTGCGACCGCCTGGTCGACCTGATCCGCAGCGAACTCGGCCGCACGGACTGACGCCGGATCGCGGTCCATACACTCACCTGAATGTGCGGCATCGTCGGATACGTCGGTTTCAGACCGGCCCGTGACCATCTTGTAAGTGGTCTACAGAAGCTTGAGTACCGCGGCTACGACTCTGCGGGCATCGCTCTCGTGCGTCCTTCGGGCATCCAGTCGATCCGTGCCGTCGGCAACCTCGAGAACCTCAGGGAGGCGATTGACGGTCGCACCTGGAGCGGTCAGTCAGAGGCGCTGACCGGCATCGGCCACACCCGTTGGGCGACCCACGGCGAGGTCACCGAAGAGAACGCTCACCCGCATTCAGACCCGACCGGTCGCGTGCAGATCGTGCTCAACGGCATCGTCGAGAACTGGGCTGAGCTGCGCCGCCGCTTCATCGAGCGTGGCGACCGCTTCTCCTCGGACACCGACGCCGAAGTCGTCGCTCACCTGGTCGCAGACCACTACGACGGCGATCTGATCGAGGCCGTGCGCGCCGCCTTCAACGAGCTGCGTGGCCACTACGCCTTCGTCGCGGTCGCCGCAGACGAGGCCGACCTGATCGTGGCCGCCCGCCGCGAGTGCCCACTTGTCGTCGGCGTCGGCGAGGGGGAGTGCTTCGTCGCCTCCGCAATCCCAGCCTTCCTGAAAGAGACCCGCGTCACGCAGATGGTCGAGGACGACGAGATCGTCGCGATCCGCGCCAGTGGCACAGAATTCTTCACCGCATCCGGCGAGCCCGTCCAGCGCGACACCGAGGAGGTCGACTGGGACGAGGAGACCGCCGAGAAGGGCGGCTTTGACACATTCATGCTCAAAGAAATCTACGAGCAGCCCGACGCCGTCGCCGAGACGATCGCCGACCGCGTGATCGACGACGAGTCGGTCGATCTCGGCCCCGACTTCCTCTCGGATGAGGACTTCGCCAACGCCGACCGCGTCGTGATCGTCGCCTGCGGGACGTCCTACCACGCGGGCCTGATCGGTCGCTACGTGATCGAGAACTGGGCGCGCGTACCCGTCGAGATGGACGTCGCCTCGGAGTACCGATATCGCAACCCGGTGCTGCGCAAGAACGACATCGTCATCGGCATCACCCAGTCCGGCGAGACGGCAGACACCCTGGCCGCGATGCGCATGGCTCGCGAGGCCGGCGCGAAGGTCGTGGCGGTCACCAACATCATGGGATCCCGCGCGACGCGCGACTCAGACGCGGTGCTCTTCACCCGCGCAGGCCTGGAGATCGGCGTCGCCGCCACAAAGACTTTCGTTTCGCAGGTTGCGGCGATGTACCTGATCGCGTTGAAGCTCGCAGAGTTGAAGGGCGAGCTCGGCGCTGACGAACGCCGCGAGATCATCGCTGAGCTGCGCAAGCTCCCGCACTATCTGCAGGAGATGATCCCGGGCGATGACGAGCGCGCACGCAAGATCGCCGAGCACTGGTGGGACGCCGACTTCTTCCTCTACCTCGGCCGTCACGTCGGTCTGGGCGTCGCCCTCGAGGGCGCGCTGAAACTGAAGGAAGTCTCATACATCCCGACCGACGCGTACGCCGCCGGCGAGATGAAGCACGGCCCGATCGCGCTGCTCGACGAGCGCACTCCGGTCGTCTGCATCGCCACCGATTCGCCGGTCTACGACAAGGTCGCCTCGAACATCGCCGAGGTCCGGGCGCGCAAGGCCTACGCGATCGCGGTCGCCACTGAGGGCAACGAGAACGTGCACGAGTTCACCGACGAAGTGCTCTACGTGCCGCGCACGCACTGGCTGCTGCAGCCGCTGCTGGCCGTCGTTCCGCTGCAGTTGCTGGCGTACCACATCGCCACCAAGCGAGGACTGAACGTCGACCAGCCGCGCAACCTCGCCAAGACCGTCACCGTCGAATAGTCCGGCGCGCGCTGTCCGACCAGATTGGCCAATAGTCTGGCCGGGTGCTTGGCGTTGGAATAGATCTGCTCGAAATCGGGCGCATGGAAGATGCGCTTGCCAGGCGACCGCGCCTGGCCGAACGGATCTTCACCGCAGAGGAGCGCGCCTACGCCGAGCGCCACAAGCGCCCGGCCCAGCACTTCGCGGCGCGCTACTGCGCCAAGGAGTCGGTCGCGAAGGCATTGAGCCTGCGCGCCTGGGCGTTTCGCGACATCGAGGTCGTGGCCACCGGCGCCGCGCCGCGCGTGCGGCTGACCGGCCGCGCCGCCGAGGCCGCAGAAGCGCTCGGAGCCGAGATCAAGATCTCACTGACCCACAGCGATCTGACCGCAGGCGCAGTCGCGATTGCCACCTCGACGGACGCCCGCTGAGCATGCCGGTCGGGACGATCCCACGCTGGGCCGAACCGCTCTACGACGCGGCCGCGATGCGCGCCGCCGACACCTGGGCGATCGAGCACGAGTTCATTCCGTCGCTGGAACTGATGGAGCTGGCCGGTCAGGCGATCGCCCGCGCCGCGCTGGAGCCTTCGCCCGAGGGCGCAATAACGATCATCTGTGGCAAGGGCAACAACGGCGGGGACGGCCTGGTCGCCGCCAGGCTCTTGCGAGAGAATCGCGATCGGCTCGGCGACAAGAAGGTCGTCGTGATACTGCTGGCAGATCCGGCCGAGCTCTCGCCCGACGCGACGGCGAACCTCAAGCGCCTACCGGGCGATCCACCGCACGCCTTCGATGCCGGCGTGATCGCGCAGGCCGGTGTGATCGTCGACGCGATGCTCGGCACCGGCGCAAGCGGCACGCCGACCGGCGAGATCGCAGAGGCCGTGACCGCGATCAACCGACGCTCATCCGTGGCACGCGTGATCGCCGTCGACAACCCGACCGGGGTCGATGCGTCAACCGGTCAGGTCGCCGGTGACGCCGTCTACGCCGAGCTGACGATCAGCCTTCACGCCCCCAAGGTCGGTCAGTTCGTGGCGCCGGGGGTCTTTCACTGCGGCGAGGTGCGCGTGGCGGACATCGGCATCCCACCGGAGTCGTTCGAGGGAGCGGGCGCCGTGCCTGCCGCCGGCACGATCGGCCCGCGCGTGCTGCGCCTGGCGCCGCGCCGCGACGACGCAAGCAGCAAGTTCAGCTCGGGCGTGCTCGGCGTCGTGGGCGGCTCAACTGGCCTGACCGGCGCGCCGTGCATGTCGGCGATGGCGGCTCAGCGCACCGGCGCGGGCTACGTGACTGTCTACGTGCCGCGCAGCCTCAACCCTGTTTTTGAGCAACGACTGCTCGAGGCGATGTCTGTCCCGCTCGACGACGATGACGGCGCGATCCTTGAAGGCGCGCTTGAGCTGCTGCTCGAACGCAGCGCGCGCTGCGATGCGTTGGTCGTCGGGCCCGGGATCGGCAGAGCCGAGGGCACGGGCCGGCTCGTCGCCGGGCTGCTGGCGCGCAGCGACAAGCCCCTTCTGCTCGATGCCGACGGCCTCTACTCCTTCTCCGGCGCCGCCGAGAGCCTCAAGCGCGACGCCCCGCTGCTGATCACGCCGCACACCGGGGAGCTCGCCCGCCTGCTCGGCGTTCCCGGCGACGATGTCGAGGGAGCGCGCCTGGAACATGCCCAGGAAGCCGCCGAACGCAGCGCTGCGGTGGTCATTCTCAAAGGCTCCGACACGGTCGTTGCAGCGCCCGGACAATCCCCGCTGGTGAACACGCTGAAGGCACCGGGTCTGGCGACCGCCGGAACGGGCGACGTGCTTTCCGGGATCGCCGGCGCGTATCTGGCCAAGGGACTGGGCGCGCGTGAAGCTGCCTGCGCGGCGGTCTATGCGCACGCTCTCGCCGGCCGCGAGGCCTCCGAGCGCCGCGGCGCGGACCACATGATTGCGAGCGACGTGATTTCGTTTCTGCCGGCCGTGCTCGCCTAGAGTGGCAGTCGTGAGCGCTCCAGATTCAGCAACATCCACGCTGCGCCGCGCCGTGGCGCACGTCGACCTGTCGGCGATCGCTTCGAACGTCGAGTTACTTCGCGCGCAGCTGACCGGAGGGTCCGAGCTCTGCGCGGTCGTCAAGGCCGACGGCTACGGCCACGGCTGTGCGCAGGTCGCCCGCGCGGCGGTGCGGGGCGGCGCCACCCGGCTTGCGGTGGTCACCGTGGAAGAGGCCGCACTGGTCGCAGAACTGGACCTCGACGTGCCGATCATCCTGCTGGCGCCGATCAACGATCAGGAGATCGTCGCCGCAGCGGCGACGGGCGCCGAGCTGACTGTCTGGTCGCGGGATCAGGTCGAGTCGGCGGCGCGCGCTGCCGACGTGCTCGATCGCGAGCTCAAACTGCACATCAAGCTCGACACCGGCATGGGACGCTTCGGCGCGCGTGAGTCCGCCGAGGCACTCGAGGCGATCGCCGCGGCCACCGAGACGCCGCGCGTCGAACCGGTCGCGGTCTGGACCCACTTCGCGACCGCCGACGAGCCCGGCGACGACTATTTCCCGCTGCAGTCCGCGCGATTCACCGAGTTTGTCGCCGAGGCGCGCGACCTGCGCCCGGAACTGCTTGCGCACGCCGCCAACAGCGCGGCGATCTTTCGCGACCCGGCCAGCCACTTTGATTTTGCACGTGCGGGGATTGCGGTCTACGGACTCGATCCCTTCGGCGGCGACGCGCGCGGACGCGGGCTGACCCCGGCGCTCAGCCTGCACTCCTACATCGGATCGGTGCGCACGGTTTCGGCCGGCGAATCGGTCGGTTACGGCCGGCGCTTCATCGCCGAGCAGGACACGCGCATCGCCACGATCCCGATCGGCTACGGCGACGGCTGGCGGCGCATCCTCACGAACAACTGCGAGGTGTTGATCGCTGGACGGCGCTACGCCCAGCGCGGCACCGTGAGCATGGACAGCATCACCGTCGAGCTCGGCGCCGAGAGCACGATCAATCTCGGCACGCCGGTCACTTTGATCGGCGGCGACGGCGAGGACGCGATCACCACCGAAGAGGTCGCCGCGCGCGCCCGGACGATCAATTACGAGATCACCTGCGGCCTGACCTCCCGCACCGCCCGCGACTACGGCGCGGGCAACGAATAGGTCCCGGTCGGTGGCGCCGCGGGCCGACATCGCCGAGCTGGCGGCGGCCAGCGATTCGCTCTCAAGCGTGCGTGGCGCGCTGCCCGAAGGCGGAGTGGGAGCGTGGTTTGTCGGCGGCGCAGTGCGCGACCTGCTGCTCGGAATCGACGTCAACGATGTGGACATCGCCGTGTCCGGCGACCCGCGCGCGACCGCGCGCGCCCTGCACAAAGCGCTCGGGGGCGACATCTTCTCGCTGTCGGACCGGTTCGGTACCTGGCGTGTGCACGCTGCAGGCGGATTCCAGATCGATCTGTCCGGTCTGCGTGGCGAGACGATCGAGCAGGACCTTGCGCACCGCGATTTCACAGTCAACGCGATGGGGCTCGCGGCAGCGGATGGCGCGCTGATCGATCCGTACGGCGGCGAGACGGACGTGCAGCGGCGACTGATGCGGCTTGTGTCCGAACGTGCCTACGACGACGATCCACTACGGCCGCTGCGGTTGCCCCGCCTGGCGGCCGCTCTCGGATTCGATATTGACCCGGGCACCGCAGAGGCCACTCGACGGCATGCGGCGCGCGTCTCTGAGCCGGCTGCGGAGCGCGTCTTTACTGAGCTTCGTGGGCTGATCGGCTGCGACGGGGCGCTGCGCGGGTTGCGGCTGCTCGACGAGCTGGGCCTGACCGCCGCGGTGCTTCCCGAACTCGCCGTGCTGAAGGGGATCGACCAGTCGGTCTACCACCACCTGGATGCCTACGAGCACACGCTTGAAGTGCTTGAACGCACGATCGAACTTGAGCGCAGCGACTATGCGATCTTCGGCGATCACGCCGCGGGCGTCAGCGAGCTTCTCGGCGGTGATCTCGGTGAGGACCTCACCCTCGCGGGCGGCCTGCGCTGGGCGGCCCTGCTGCACGACATCGCCAAGAGCGAGACGCGCGTCGAGACCGAGGACGGCCGCGTCGGTTTCCCGGATCACGACAGCCGCGGTGCCGAGATGGTCCGCGCGATCTGCTCGCGGCTGAACACAAGTCAACGCTTCTCGCAGTACGTCGCCGCCCTGACGCGGCACCACCTGCGCCTCGGCTTTCTGGTGCATCAGCGCCCGTTGGCGCGCGAGGCGCTCTACCGCTATCTGGTCACGACCGACCCCGTCCAGGTGGAGGTCGGCGTTCTGTCGGTGGCCGACCGCCTCGCAACGCGCGGACGAAAGTCCGACGCGGCGATCGCTGCGCACATTGAACTGGCCGTCGAGATCACGGATGCCGCGCTCGACTACAGAAACAACCCGCAGGCGCCGCTCCTGCGCGGTGACGAGCTGGCCTCTGCGCTGGGGATCGGTCCGGGCCCGCAGCTCGGCGAACTGCTGGCGAAGATCGCCGAGGCGCGATTCGTCGGCGAGGTCAGCACGGCCGATCAAGCGGTTGCCCTGGCCAGAGCCGCGTTGTAGTCTGGCCGAAGTGAGCAACGATCCCGACTGCATCTTCTGCGCCATCGCCACACGCACCGGTCAGGCCGAGGTGATCGAGGCCGACGACACGGCGATCGCCTTCCTCGACATTGCCCCGGCGACGCGCGGTCACACGCTCGTGATACCTCGCAATCACGCGGTCAATCTCCTCGAGGTCGACGCCGAAGCGCTGGCGCACGTGGCCCGGATGGCCCAGTCGATAGCAAAGCGGATGCCCAAAGCGCTCGGCTGCGACGGCGTGAACCTGCTCAATTCGTGCGGAAGCGCGGCGTGGCAGACCGTCTTTCACTTCCACCTGCACGTGATCCCTCGTTACGCCGACGATCCACTGAGGCTGCCGTGGACGCCGGGAGAGCCGAAGTTTGATGGCCTCCCCGCAGTCGGGCAGCTACTGCGCTGAGCGCCCGTACGGCCCAAAACCGCCCGGTAGACCGCGTATCCTCCGGTCCAGATGGGAAAAGAAGAAAAAATTGAGATGGAGGGCGAGATTCTCGAAGCCCTCCCGAACACGATGTTCAAGGTCAAGCTCGACAACGACCATGAAGTACTCGGACACATCTCGGGCAAAATGCGCCGTCACTACATCAGGATCCTCCCGGGTGACCGCATCAAGATCGAGCTTTCGCCGTACGACCTCTCCCGGGGTCGCATTACGTACCGCTACAAGTAGCGGTCGCGCGGTGCTCGTGGGTCGGCACGCTTCGCGCGCCTCCCGGTGGCGGACTCTAAACCTCGTTCATACGCCCGATTCGCCACACGGCGAACCACGCTGACAGCGCAACCATGCCTACCAGCGCGACGATCCCTGGCCAGAGGCTGTGCCAGGTCGTCGTGGCGATGTACGGCGCGCGGACGGCGTCGAGCACGTAGGTGAACGGGTTCACGCGCGCCACGTTCTGCAGCCACGGAGCGAGCAGCGCGATCGGCGCGTACACGGCGGAGAGCTGCATCAACATGAAGCCCGAAGACTGCATCAGCGGTGCGGCGTCCTGCGAGCGGAACTTCATCGCCAGGCCGCAGCTCCAGAAGGCCATGACGGCCGAAAGCAGCGTGGCGGCGACGAGCGAGATCACGATGCCGCCGACCCCTGGCCACGTGAGGCCGGCGATCATCCCGATCGCAACGAGCAGCAACGACGGAAGCAGCACGCGTACACCGGCCGACACGACAAGCCCGCCGAGCACGACCCAGCGTGGGGCGGGGGCAAGCAGCATGCGGTCGAACCAACCGCTCTCAATGTCGCGCGCGAGGTTCACGCCGGTTGCGGCTCCGGTGAACGCCGCCGACTGGATGAATCCGACCGGCAGGATCCAGTTCAGGTAGTCGCTGCCGCCGAAGCCCGGCAGCAGCGCAAGGCCACCGAACACCGAGTAGGTGCCGAGCATGAAGATGCAGGGTGCGAGCACGCCCGGAAGCGAAGCGCCGGGTACGCGGATGATCTCGTTCAGACCGCGTCGCGCCAGTGCGCCGACGAGCCGGAATCCCTCGGTCACGCCGGTCACCTGCTGCCTCCCAGACGAACGCGCAGCGCGAGGACGGCGATCAGCGAGGTGAACACCGCCATCCCGATCCCGACGGCGAAGGCCTTCAGCTCGACGCTGCCGCTGTTGCCGTCGATGATCGGTCCGCGGATGCCTTCGGCGAGGTAGCTGATCGGGTTGTAGGCGGCGACGGTCCCGGCCGGGCCGGTCAGCAGCTCGCGCGGGAAGAATGCCGATGAGAGGAAGATGATCACGAAGATGAGCGGAAACATCCCTTGGACCCACTGCGCCTGAGCGCGTAGCGATAGCGCGACCGACAGGCCGCCGAGTGATGCACTTGAGAGCGCCGCGAGCGTGAGGATGATCAGCACACCGAGCACGCCACCCTCGATCGGCGCGCCGAAGGCAACACCGAGGGCCAGGTACAGAATCGCCTGAAACAGGGCGATCACGGCAGTCCCGAGCACGCGGCCGATGACCAGCGCGGAACGCGGAATCGGCGCGACGATCATGCGGTCAAAAAAGCCGTTGTCGACGTCGACTGACAGCGCAATCCCGGTCATCAGCCCGCCGAGCATCGTCGACTGGATGATCGCTCCGGCCAGCGCGAACTGGAAGAAACTGTCGACCTGCGGAAAGCCGGGAAGGTCGATCGCCCGCGCGGCACCTCCCGAGGTGACGACGAGAAACATCGTCGGGACGAGAAAGATCGGGGTGAGCATCTGAGGCTTGCGCACGACGCGCGTGATCTGCCGCGAGCCGATTGCCCAGACGATCCTGCAGTAGGCGAGATTCATGTCTCGACTGCGGCGTCGTCTTCGAGATGTGCGCCGGTTTTGAGCAGGAAGACGTCGTCGAGCGTCGGCTCGACGAGGTCGATCCGGTCGACGGTGATGCCGGCCTGGTCGAGCTTGAGAACGTACGGGGCAAGCCTCGTTTCGCCCGGCGCGAGCTGGAGGTAGAAGTTCACCCCGGGTCGCGGATCGAGCAGTTTGCCGTGCGCGGCGAGGAGCTCGCCGGCGCGCGAGCGCTGGGCCTCGTCGTGGATCGTGACCTCAAGTCTGGCGGCGCCGACGTCGGCCTTCAGATTGGCCGGGGTGTCCTCGGCAACAAGCTTTCCATCGGCGATGATCCCGACGCGGTCGGCGAGCGCGTCCGCCTCTTCGAGGTACTGCGTGGTGAGAAAAACGGTGGTGCCGGAATCGTTCAGGGCGCGGACCTCGTCCCAGAGCATTTTTCTGCTGATCGGATCAAGGCCTGTGGTGGGCTCATCCAGGAAGAGCACCTTCGGGTCGTGGATCAGCGACATCGCGAGGTCGAGCCTGCGGCGCATTCCGCCCGAGTAGGTGCCCAGTCGCGCGTCTTTGGCGCGGACGAGATCGAAGCGCTCGAGCAGCTCGTCGGCCTTGGCGTTGGCGTCGCGCTTCTTCAGCCCGTGCAGGGTGGCCTGGAGCTGGAGCAACTCAAAACCCGTCATCAGCGGATCAAGCGCGGCCTCCTGGAGCGTGACGCCGATCGAGGCACGTACCTTGCCCGGTTCGCGGACGATGTCGCTTCCGCCGACGCGGGCAGTACCTCGTGTCGGGCGCAGCAATGTCACGAGCATGCGTACAAGAGTGGTCTTTCCGGCGCCGTTCGGGCCGAGGAAGCCGTAGACCTCGCCCTCTTGCACGGCCAGGTCGACTCCGTCCACTGCAGGTAGGGTTGTTCCATTCGGGCCCTTGAACTCGCGTACAAGCCCGTCGACTTCGATCACAGGGGCCATGGTCAGCAGTCTAGTTCTATGAACGTCGAACTAGTAGAAGTGGGGCAATTGATGCCAGATCGCATTCAAAAGCGCAACTTCCGGCCGCGAAAGCGTATTTAATCTCACATGATGAAGAACTTCTACCGAGCGGCCGGTCTGCGTCGCAGTCTTGTTGTGTCCGTTGTCGCCGCTCTCACGCTTGCGATCACCGCTGTCGCGTACGGCACCGTACGCGAAGTCGGCGCCCTCACGCTGTTCACAGCGCCGAGCTGCCAGGACAACAACTGTCAGGTGCTCACCCGCACAACCGCCTTCCAGCTGAAGGTCGGCAACAAGAGCAACGTCTCGCGCGTCCCGCGCGACGGCTCTGTTGTGGCCTACACGCTCTACCTGCCCCCGGTGGTCAGCAAGTTCTACACCTACTTCTCGACGACGTTCGGCGGCGCGCCGACCGCGCGCATCTCCGTGCTTCGCCGCACCCCGCGCAAGGGCGTCACGAAGTACCGCTACACGCTGATCGCCCAGAGCGAGAAGCTGAACGTCAAGAGCTACCTCGGCGGAACGCCGACCTTCGCGCTTCCCAAGCCGCTGCCCGTGAAGAAGGGCGACGTCATCGCCCTGACCACCGACAGCTGGATCCCGAACTTCGTCGTGCGCACCGAGGACGCGACCAGCACCTGGCGTGCCAGCCGCCCGAAGGACAAGTGCAACCGCGTCGGAACCGACATCACCAACCTGACGACGCCGCGCATGCACGAGACGATCAACCAGATCAAGCAGTACAACTGCGGCTACACCGGAGCCCGCCTCCTGTACCACGCAACGATCGTCGACAAGCCCGCGAAGACCAACACTTCGAAGAAGTAGCGCCTATGTGGAGGCCTTGACGCGTTCGCGCGTCTTTGCTTCCCTCAGCGCCTCGTCCGCGCGCTGCATGAACTGCGGCGCATCCTCGTGCTCGTCGCGGAAGACCGTCACCACGGTCGCGCCGGCGATGATGTCCAGAGTCAGGCGGATGCGCGCGCCAAGGATCGCCTCGGAGATCCGCGCCGCCAGCGAATCCATGTCAGTGCGAAGGTTCGGGGCGCGGACGACCAACTCGTCTTCGCGCGCGACAGACTCGCTCGCTCGCGCGGTCTCGATCAGCAGCGCATCGCCCATCGAGTGGCTGTAGCGGTCGTTGACCTGCTTGAAGTCGTCGAGGCCGATCGCGTAGATGACGATTTCGCTCTTGTCACGCGTTGAACGCTGCAACTCCTGGCGCAGGCGACTCTGCGAGAAGACAAGTCCGGTGACGAGCGCAGTGGCAACTCCGGTCAGCACGATCGCCCGGGCGACCCTCGGGTCGGAACTCATGTGCGCGAGCAGCATGGCGTTCATGCAGACCAGCGCGGCCGAGCAGTACGGGATCGAAACCATATAGGCCACAGCGAGCACCGGGAAGAGCAGGAGCAGCACGAGCGCGCTGATCGCACCGCCGACGAAGAAACCACCGACCACCAGGACGATCGACGGCAACAGGATCCGAACCGGAGCTCCCCAGGCGGCGTCAGGCGCGAATCGCGCGCCGAGCAGCAGCAGCGGAGCAGTGGCGAGCTCGATCGTGCCGAGCACGGCGATCGCCGGGTCGATCACCCCGTTCGACGAAAGCTGGTCGATCAGAACGACCGCAAGGCCGCCGATCCAGTAGAGCGCCGCGGAGACATACCAACCGGCATCGGCCGGCAGGCCGATGCCGGTGAAGCCGCTCTCGTCGGCGTCCAGGCGCTCGCGCGCCCGATCTGCGGTTGTTGTGGCCGCGACATGCCCTGCCGGACCGCGTTCCCCCCGCGGGGATCCACTCAGTTCCACCTATTACCCCTGTCCCAATTGCGCGCATCGGCGCAAAGACATTGTCGAACCGCGGCGGCCGGGATGTCAGCGAGGGATCGAACATCTGTTTAGGTTCCGGGCGGAAAGCTTCTGCGCCCTGAACGCGAAGGTTTGAGCGGCTGGCTAGTTGCCGGGCGCGGCGCCGCCGGTGTCAGTGCCCGTGCCAGTTCCGGTTCCGGTGTCTCCGGTTCCGGTGTCTGCTCCGCCCGTGTCGGTTCCGGTGTCAGTACCGCTTGTGTCCGTGCTCGTGTCCGTGCTGGTGTCGGTGTCAGTCGTGGTGCTCGACGTGGTGCCGGTGCTGCCCGATTTCTTGGCTATCGAGCTTGCCGCGACGGAGCCTTGAGGCACTGTCAGCGGGGGCTTTTCAAGGCTTGTGCTGGTGGTCTGGACTTCGCTGCCACCGCAGCCGGAAATGGCTGCCGCAAAGGCGATCATCGCGATCGCGACGGGCGCGCGTAGTTTGTTCGCGAGGGGTGCGCGGCCGTCAGCCGGCATCGGGAGCTGAGGCTTCGGCGGCCGGGATGCGGCGGTCGCAGTAAGGACAGTCGTTGACGTCCTTCTGCAGGAGCTGCTCGCGGGAGCAGCCGCACACACGGAGGTTTTCGGTGGCCCAGGGAAGGCTGGACTTCGTCGGACCGACGGGCAGTACTTCGCCGACCACGACGAAGTTGGTGCCGGACTCACGGTCGACGTAGCGGTCGCCTTCATTCATGGTCGCGACGATGTCGCGCTTGTAGCCGGCCGAACGCAGGCGGTATTTCTGTGATTCGCTCACGGAGCAGAAGACTAACAACCGGGGTGGTTGCAACTGGCACGGACGCCGATAACGCCCATATGCTGCCTCCTTCCAAGATGCGAATTCTGATTTTTCACGGATACCTGCTGCGGGGGACCGGCAGCAACGTCTACAACGCCGAACTCGCGCGGGCATTCGTGGCGGCCGGTCATGACGTGGATCTCGTATGTCAGGAGAAAGCGGCCAAGGGACTCGAATGGGTTGACGCCGTCGGAACCTGGGACAACACCGGCGCGCTCGTGGTGGAAGACCTTGGCGTCAAACGGGATGAAGGCCTCGGGAGCTGCACGGTGTTCCTGCCCCCGATCGCCGATCGCCTTCCCGTCTACGTGCAGGACAACTACAAGGATTTCGTCGCACGCACTTTCGATCAGTTCGACGATGACGAACTCGAGTTCTACATTGCGCGCAACGTGATGGCCGTGAAGGCAGTCGTCGAACGCGACAAGCCCGACTACGCGCTGGCCAACCACATGGTGATGGGGCCGTACATCCTCTCGCAGGCGCTCGGCGGCGAAGTGCCCTACGTCGCGAAGATTCACGGCAGCGCGATGGAGTACATCGTGCGGCCGCACCCACGCTTCCTGCCGTATGCCCGTACCGGCGTCGGCGAGGCGCGGGCGGTGCTCGTCGGATCCCGGCACATCGCCGAACGCACCTGGGACACGCTGCGCATCCCGGAGCTTGAAGACCGGATGTTTCTCGGTCCCCCCGGGGTGGACATCGAGCGCTTCCGGCCCGCAAAGAATGCCGAGGTCGCGCTACAGAACCTTGCCGACGTGGGTGAACGCGTGCTTGAGCTTCCGCGTCTCGGCTACGGCCCGGGTCAGAAAGTCGCCACCGACGCCTTCTATGACCGCGTGCGCACGGCAGCCCGCACGGACGGCATGATGGGCTACCCAGAGGTGGCAGCCGAGATCGACGGCATGCAGACCACGTATGAGAACGACGGGATCGATGCCGACGCCGGAGATGCCCTGCGCGCCCTGTCCGCAGCGGGCGACGCGCCGGTGGTTCTGTATGTCGGCAAGCTGATCGTCTCGAAGGGTGTCGACCTGATCGCTGCCGCGTGGCCGCTCGTTCTCAGGTCGAACCCCGACGCAAGACTGCTCCTGACCGGCTTCGGCGCGTATCGTGAAGGACTCGAGATGCTGATCTCGGCGCTGTCGGAGGGTGACCTTGTGACCGCACGTTGGATCGCGGAAGGCGGGCGCGCGTTCGAGGGCGGCGAGGCAGCGCCGCTGAAGTTCCTGACCGGACACTTCGACACGCTGGAGAAGGACGAGGACGCACTGGCCGAATACCTCGAGGCCGCACGCGGAATGCGCGAATCGATCACCTTCGTCGGGCGACTCGAGCACGAACTGCTGACCGGCGTGATCCCGGTCGCGGACTGTCAGATCGTTCCCAGCACGTTCCCCGAAGCTTTCGGAATGGTCGCCGCCGAGGCCGCGGCCTGCGGCGTGGCGCCGATCAGCGCCGAACACTCCGGCCTCGAAGAGGTCACCGCCAAATTGCGTGAAAAGCTCTCCGGGGCTTCCGGGGCGTTGCTCAGCTTCCCGCTGACTCCGGCTGCCGTCGAGCTGCTCGCCGACCGAATTCGCGGCGCGCTCGCGCTTTCAGGCGACCAGCGCGCGGAACTCTCAGCCCGGCTCGTGCAGACGGCAGACGAGAGCTTCTCGTGGGGCCGTGTGGCGCGCGAGCTTGTGGCCGCCGCGGAAGGCCGGACGCAATCCCTGCGCCGCCCCTGAAGCCGCGCTGGTGACGAAGGCCACAAGCGCTGCGAAAGCTTTTTTCCTGCCGCCAAAGTGTCGGCTAGGATTCCCGCCGGATATGCACAGACGACCCCCACACACCGTCCGCAAGACCTTTGCGATCGCCGCTCTCATGGCGCTGAGCATCGCTGTCTCCGGCTGCGGAAACGATTCAAAGACCGACCTCGCCAACGGCAAGACGCTGTTCGTCGAGAAGTGCGGCAGCTGCCACACGATGGCGCGCGCCAACACGGCGGGCCTGATCGGTCCTGATCTCGACGACGCCTTCCGCCAGGCGCGTGAAGACGGCATGGGCGACACCATCCAGGGCGTCGTCGAAGGCCAGATCAAGTACCCGTCACAACGTCTCTACCCCAAGACGCTAGTCATGCCGCCTGACATTGTCACCGGAATGGACGTCAACGACGTCGCCGCGTACGTCTCCCACGCCGCAGCCAACCCCGGCAAGGACACGGGTGCACTGGCCGCGATCGGCGGCGGCGCGGACGGCAAGAGCCTTTTCAAGACCAACTGCGGAAGCTGCCACACGCTTGCGGACGCAGGCACATCCGGCACAACCGGCCCCAACCTCGACACTTCAACGATGGCGCTCGCCGCGATCGTCAAGCAGGTTGAGAACGGTAAGGGCGGCATGCCGGCGTTCGGCGGAACACTCACCCCCGAGCAGATCGACCTGATCGCCAAGTACGTCGACGAGGTCCGGGGCAAGTAGCTCGGTCCTTCAGCTTCGGTTGAAACTCTCAGCCCGTCGGCCTTGCGGTCGGCGGGCTTTTTCTCTGGAAGGTGGGGTTCACCCCTCGCCGCCATCAACATCGCAAGCCAGGGCAACAGGCTCCGTCCGACTAGAAGATCGCCCCGGCGATCACAGCCAACACAGCCACCACAAGCACCCCGGCCCCGACCCCAAGAACGATCTTGAACATGTCGCCTTCGTCGGTGAAGGGGTCGAAGCGCTGCTCAGGTTCCTCAGGGAGGCTCTCTGCGGCGTTTTCAGCGCCCTCAACGGGCCTGTCGGGATCGGTGGTCATCCCGTCTCCAGATCCTGCTCTAGAGCAGGTAGAGCGTTGTGAAGACAAACAGCCACATCACGTCGACGAAGTGCCAGTAGAGTCCGGGGATCTCCACGCCCCAGTGCTTTTCCTTCTCGGGGCCGTAGTGACCCTTGAAGGCGCGGTTGGCAACGACGATCAAGATGATCAGACCGATGACGACGTGGGCGCCGTGGAGGCCGGTGAGGCTGAAGAACACAGAAGCCTGCGCGCTGTCCTTCGGCAGGAAGCCGAGGTGGACGTACTCAGAGATCTGGATGCCGAAGAATGTGGCGCCCAGGAGAATCGTCAGGACGAGGCCGGTCTTCAGTGCCTTGCGGTTGTTGTGCTTGATGCCCTCGAGCGCCCAGTGCATGGTCGCCGATGACGAGAAGAGGATCGCGGAGTTGGCCATCGCCACGTAGAGCGGCAGTTCCTGGCCCTCGGGCATCCACGGGTCACCCTGGACGACGCGGATGAAGAAGTAGGCGGCGAAGAACGAGCCGAAGAGCATCAGCTCTGACGTGATGAAGAGAACCATGCCGAGCCATTCGCGGTTCACCTTGGCCGAAACGTTGGCAACCGGCATGTGGCCGTGATCATCGTGCGCTGCGTGGGCTTCCATCGCTATGCGTCTCCGTCTGTGGTCGAAGTTTCATCGGCGTCCGGTGCGGACTCTGTGGCGACTTCCTCGGCGGGCGCCCCGACAGTGGCGACCACCGGCTCGGGCTCCTTGAAGATTCCGTGGCGGGCGCCGGGGACGCCGTACTCGTACGGGTGGCCGACGACCGTCGGGACCTCGTCGAAGTTGAACATCGGTGGCGGGCTGCTGACCTGCCACTCAAGAGTGTGAGCGTGCCACGGGTTGGCCGGGGCGAGCGGGCCGCTGCGCCATGAGTGGACCATGTTCCAGAGGAAGATCAGTGACGACGCGCCGAGGCCGAAGGCCGCGACCGAGATGAAGAGGTTCCAGGCGGCGAACTGCTCGGCGTAGTCGGCGACGCGGCGGGGCATGCCCTCGAGGCCGACGAGGTGCTGCGGGCCGAAGGTCGCGTTGAAGAAGATGAAGGTCATCCAGAAGTGCCACTTGCCCAGCGCTTCGTTGTACATGCGCCCGGTCATCTTCGGGAACCAGTGGTAGATGCCGGCGAAGATCGTGAACAGGGATCCGCCGAAGAGCACGTAGTGGAAGTGGGCGACGACGAAGTACGTGTCCGAAACCGCGATGTCGAACGGGACGACCGCGAGCATGACGCCGCTGATTCCGCCGAGAACGAACATGGTTATGAAGCCGAAGGCCCAGTACATGGGCGTCCGCATATGGATCACACCTCCCCACATGGTCCCGAGCCAGGAGAAGATCTTCACTCCTGTCGGAACAGCGATGAGCATGGTGGTCAGCATCATTGGTATTCGGATCCAGTTCTGCATCGGCGCCACGAACATATGGTGCGCCCATACGGCGAATCCGAGCACGATGATGGCGAGCAGAGAGAACGCCATCATGCGATATCCGAAGACCGGTTTTCGGGCGTGGGTGGAGATCACCTCAGAGATGATTCCGAAACCCGGGAGGACCATGATGTAGACGGCCGGGTGACTGTAGAACCAGAAGACGTGCTGGTACATCACCGAGTCGCCACCCTGCGCGGCGTCGAACAAGTTCATGCCGAGCGCGCGGTCGAAGATGATCATGAACTGCGAGCCCGCGATGAACGGGGTCGCGAGCACCACGAGCAGCGAGGTGGAGAAGTTGGCCCAGCCGAGCAGGGGCATGCGCCAGAAGGTCATTCCCGGGGCTCGCATCGTGATGATCGTGACCAGGAAGTTGATCGCCGTGAGGATCGAGGACGATCCGGCGAACTGCGCAGCCACAGAGAAGAACGTCTGACCTATGGGAGCCTCGATCGAAAGCGGGGCGTATGCCGTCCAGCCGGTTGCGAAGGCACCGCCCGGAACGATGAAGCTCAGGCACATCATCACGCCGGCGATCGGCAGGAACCAGAAAGAGAGCGCGTTGAGGCGCGGGAAGGCCATGTCCGGAGCGCCGAGCATCAGCGGCAGGACGTAGTTGGCGATTCCGGCGAAGACCGGGACCATGAAGAGGAAGATCATCAGGGCGGCGTGCGAGGAGAACAGACCGTTGAAGGTCTGTGCGTCCACGAACTGCATGCCCGGCGCGAGCAGCTCGGCGCGGAAGACCAGCGCCAGCATTCCGCCGATGAAGAAGAAGAAGAACGTGGTGACGATGTACTGAATGCCGATGACCTTGTGGTCGGTGTTGAAGTGGAAGTAGTCCTGCCACTTGCGTGCACCGTGGTCGGCGTGGTCGTCGACCTTGGTCGGCTTGCCCGAGAGCCAGTAGAGCCAGTAGTCCATACAGCCGATGCCGTAGAGGAACGCGACCGGCACGGTGACCAGCGAGACGGTGGTGATCGACTCCCAGCTGATCTCCTGGTCCCAACCGAGGAGCAGGCGAAGGCCGGTGACCAGAACAAAGGCAACGACCCAGCCGATCGCCATCGAGAAGGTTGCGCGGTACCAACCTGGGGAACGGAGTGATGCGGCCATCGAGTTCAGATTACCTTTCGGGTTCTACTTGCTTGACTCGGAGTTTTGGAAGGCTCCGGGCCAGGTCTGGGGTTCGGCATTCGCGCCGTTCGGCTTGGGTGCTGTGTCTGACTTCTGCGCCGCAACCCAGGCCTTGAACTCGGCCGGGGTGACCACGCGAAGCGTTGAACGCATCGTGGCGTGACCGATTCCGCAGAGCTCGGTGCAGACGATCGGGTATGAGCCGAGCTTGTTCGGCTCGAAGCGGATGCGGGTGACGAATCCGTCGGCGACGTCGCGCTTGACGCGGGCCGAAGGCACGTAGAAGCTGTGGATGACGTCTGCGGAGGTCATCTCGAAGTAGAGCGGGCGGTCGACGGGGACGACGAGGTCGCCGCCGGTCTTGACGTCGTACTCGGGGTACTGGTAGTTCCAGGCGAACTGCTGGCCGATCACCTTGATCGTCATCGAGTTCGGCTGCTTGGCCTCGACCTTGTCGAGCACGGTCCAGGCGTAGATGCCCAGCGCCATGACGACGATTGTCGGGATGATCGTCCAGACGATCTCGATCCTGGTGGAGCCGTGGAACGGGGCGCCGTCCTTTTCTTCGTCGTCTTCGGGCCTGGCGCGGAATTCAACGAGGCAGAAGGCCAGGATCGCACAGATGATGATGAAGAACGGGATCGAGGCGATGGTCAGTGCCTTGTAGACCGTGTCGATCGGCTCCATGTCGTCGGCAATCAGCGTGCCCATCCAGTCGTATTCGAGCGTGAACACGATCAGCACAACAGTCGCCACTAGGGCGCCAAGAATGCCGATGATGCGATGTGAGGCTTTCATCGAGCTCCTTCGCTTGCACCAGATGCAAGCTCAGACGGGAACGGGGGCGAAAAGAACAGGCTCTGATCCGGGATCCGGATCGAACCGGCGCGTATGTTATCCGGTCGATCAGGGGTGATTTGTGTCGCAAGCAACTTGGGCGATGCCCGCTCGACACAAGCGGGCGGCGTCCGTTACTCTGATGGCAACTTTGAAACTTTCCGCACCTGTGAAGGGGTTGCTGCTGCCGTGTTGGTGAGTGAGGGAATGTCCAGGGTCGTGCTGACGGTCGGACCGCAACAGACGCTGCGGGATGTCGCCCGTCAGATGACTGAGCGTCGCGTCGGCGCAGCGGTTGTGATCGACCCCGACGCACCGGGTCCGGCAATCGTCACCGAGCGGGACGTACTACGCGCCTACGCCGAGGATCGCATCACCGGGGACGACCCGGTTTCAAAGCACGCGACCGAGCGCATCGTCTTCGCCGCGCCCGACTGGTCGCTCGAGCAGGCCGCCGACGAGATGGTGCGAGGAAGCTTTCGTCACCTTGTCGTGATCGATGCCGTCAACATCGTCGGGATCCTCTCGATGCGTGACATCGTGACTTCGTGGGCCCAGGACGGCGCCACGAGCGAGGTGCCTGTTCAGAGAACCGCTTAGCTGAGCGGGAGGTCGTCGGACTCTTCGCGTGAGTCGGCGATCCAGGCGAGCGTCACTGCGATGACCGCAACAAGGCCGATGAACATCAACGGTCGGAAAGCGAACAGCCCGATGATCGAGATCAGGATCGACACGGCGAGCACGATCGGCTTGACCGAAGGGGTCGTCAGCCAGATCGAGTCGACCGCGGTGCTCGCGGGCGCACCGGTGCGGCCTTCATCGATCAGTTCTTCGTGGCTCATGCGGGCTAGCCGACCCAGAGTGCCGTGACGAGGAACGCCGAGGCAAAAGCGACGGCGGCGATGCCACCGATGAGGATCGTTGAACGAAGGTTGCGCTGTACTTGTGTGCGGTTCATGCGGGGGAGATTTTTAGCAGATCAGACCGACGTGTCCACAACCATCGCGACAAACAGCAGCGCGAGGTAGGTCAGCGAGTAGAGATAGGTCTTCAGCGCGACCGGTCGGGCGCTGTCGCGAGTGAGTTGCGCGGCGCGGTAGATGAACAATCCGCCCAGCAGGAGTGCCGAAACGGCGTAGATCGCCCCGAACGCGCCCGTTGCGACCGGAATCAGCGTGGTCAGCAGCAGCAGGATGGAATAGACGAGGATGTGCGTCGTCGTGGACTTCACGCCACGCACGACCGGCAGCATCGGGACCGCGCTGGCGGCGTAGTCGTCCTTGATCAGGACGGAGAGCGCCCAGAAGTGCGGTGGGGTCCACATGAAGACGATTGCGAAGAGCAGCCACGCTGTGAGGCTCAGTGAGCCTGTGACGGCCGCCCAGCCGACCAGCGGGGGCACGGCCCCGGCGGCACCGCCGATGACGATGTTCTGTGGCGTCCGGCGCTTCAGCCATAGCGTGTACACAAAGACATATCCGAGCAGGCCGCAGGTTGCGAGCACGGCGGCCAACGTATTGACCGCGAGCACGAGCACCACGACCGATGCGACGCCGAGAAAGATTCCGTACGTCAGCGCAGCGGCGGGGGAAATGCGGCCCGCGGGGATCGGACGCGTTGACGTGCGCTCCATCTGCAGGTCGATGTCGCGGTCGATGAAGTGGTTGATCGCGCCGGCGCTGCCGGTCGAGAGCGCGCCTCCGAGACAGGTGAAAAAGATCAGTGCCAGCGACGGGCTGCCGGCGACGAGCATCGTCGTGATCGTCGTCCAGAGCAGCAGCGACTGGACGCGCGGCTTGGTCAGCTCGAGGTAGTCGGACGCAACTTGACGCGCGCGCGCAGTGGCGCTCGGCTCAGCTGCCGGAACCGCCTGCACGGACGGGATTGGTCGGGTGTGCGTTGCTGCTTCCACTGCTCGGGGGTCGTACGTCAGGGCCTTGCGGCGGGCGAGGAAGACCATGGGATCCTTCCAACGGCAGGGGATTCTACCGCGCCAGAAAAAGCGATTCTGCGAGGCCGGTTCAGTGCTTTGATTCGCGCAGCGACGGCCGGCCGGCTGTCGGTGACTGTGCGACCGAACCGACGAGACCGCCGGTGTCGGCTGCGATCTGTTCGCGCAGGTCGGCAAGCGGGGTGTCGCTGGCGATTGCGGGGATCGCGTCAAAGTTGTTGACCGGCGGCGGGGAAGGCACAAACCATTCGAGTGTGCCGGCGCGCCAAGGGTCGTTTCCGGCGTGTGCGCCGGAGGCGTTGGACTGCATCAGGTTTACCAGGACGCCGATCAGGCCGAGGCCTCCGATCACAACGCCGATCAGCGAGATGATGTTGCGGAGCTCGTAGCTGCTGCTGGTGTACGTGGAGACTTCGCGGGCGAAACCGTCGACGCCGAGCGAGAACATCGCGAGAAGCTGAAGGCCTGTACCGACGGCGAGCATGCCAAGTGCCACGCGCGCCTTGGCGGAGTCGATGCTCTTGCCGGTCATCTTCGGGAACCAGTGGAGCAGTGCGGCAAAACCGCCGAATGCTGCAGTGCCCCAGACCTGGTTGAGCCAGGCGGCGTAGCCGGCCTGGCTGCCGTAGATCCACTGCGAGAGTGCCGGGAGCGACATCGCCACGTGGAAGACAATCGCAACGGTGAAGAACACCGCGAAGACGATCGCAAACGCTGAAGGCGCGGTGGACTGATAGTTGCCGCCGCGCACCGTGGAGAGCCAGGTCTGAAGGATGACGGCGGCCGGAATGATCAGGGCGAGGCCGATGACCATGAAGACAAGGTTCAGGTACGGCTTGACCGGGGCACCGAAGTAGACGACTCCGAAGCTGATAATTCCGAGCACGGCGAATGCGCGAATCGCCTTCTTGAGCTGCGGGAGATTGCTGATCGAGCGGCCGGATGCTGCGGCGAGGATCTCGCTCACTGCGCCGATTGCGACGACGGTGATCAGGTACGGCGCCGAGTGCGACCACCACTGGAAGAGCGTCTTCCATAGCATCGGGCTGCCGCCGTCGACGGGATTGAAGATTCCGAAGGAGGTCCACTGACGCTCGAGCAGGGCCATGAAGCAGGCCGCGACCAGCACCGGGGCGGTGACGAGAATTCCGTAGGCAAACACTGAGGATGCGTAGGCGAACGCCGGCGTGCGTTCGGCGCTCATGCCTTCAGCGCGCAGCGTCTTGAAGGTGACGGCGAGGTCGATCGCGATCAAGGTGAGTCCGCCACCAGCCATGATCGCCGCGGTGAGCCAGAGGTCGGCGCCCGATCCCGGCGAGTAGAAGTTCTCGAACAGCGGGGCGGAGGTCTGGACGGTTCCCTGCCACGTGCTGGTGAAGGTGCTGAAGTAGAGCAGTCCGCCGCCGAGCACGATCATCCAGGTGCCGAGCGCGGAGAGGCGCGGGAAAGCACTGTTGCGCGCACCGATCTGAAGCGGTAGTACGTAGGTGGCGATACCGGCGAAGAGCGGAAGTGCGAAGAAGTAGAGGTAACCCGTGTCGGAAAGCGTGTGCAGGCTGTAGAAGCGCTCGGGGCTGAGGAAGGTGTTGCTGCTGACGGCGAGCTGAATCAGGCTGAGCAGCTCGGTGAAACCGGCGAGTACGACGTTGATCAGTGAGAATCCGATCAGCGTGAGGCCGATCACCTTGTGGTCCGCGCTGCGAGCGCGGTTGATCCAGACGGCGCGGGTGTCGTCGATCGGCTCGCGAACTACGACTTCGGAGACCTTTTCCGGCTGTTCGTAGGCGGTGCTCACTTTGTTCCTTGTTGGTCGGCCTTGGCGGGCGTCTCTCCGCCGACGAGCGCTGCCCCAGCTCCGGAGGCGTTCTCGACGCCCAGGGCGGTCATCGCCTTGGTGATCTCAAGCTGCTTGCCGGCGAGCCAGCGCACGAAGAGGCGCGGATCGACGACAGAAACATTGGTGATCTGGTTGGCGTAATTGGTGCCGTTCACGACGGTGCCAGAGCCGGTGTAGAGCCCGGGCTTGTCGGCGCGGATCCAGACTTTGTTGTCGTAGCCCGGCATTGCGGTGATCGAGCCACCCAGCTGGGGTACCCACCAGGCTGCCTCCGCGTCGGAAGAGGTGAAGTCGAGCATCACGGTGACGCCTGCCGGCAGCAGCAACTCGTTGTAGGAGTAGGTCGGCCACTTTGCGCCCTTCACTCCGGTGTACTCGTAGCGCCAGAGGTACTGCTGGGCATTGACGCGGATGCTGTAGGCCGCGCCCGCGGGGGGCTTGACGACGTGGGCAACCTTCAGGCCGGGCTGGCTGAAGGTGGTGACCGTGAAGTTTCCGGTCTCGGGAAGCGACTTCTGGGCCGAGGTGGTCTTGGCGAAGGCGAAGCTGCCGATCACGACAAACACGATGAACAGCACGCTTCCCGCGACGACGGCGCTCTTTGCGCTGGATTCAGCTGGGGCCAGAGCGTCGGCGTCAGTCTCGAAGCGGCCGGCGCCCCGCAGGGCCAGGCCGTAGCCGAGGACGGCGACGAAGCCGAGGATGAAGACGATCAGAAAGAGTCCGAAGACGATCTCTGCGATCGGTGAGTTCGGCGGGTCAGGCCACAGTCCAGCTGCCGAGGCGGTCTGCGGGAGCACGAGGAGAGCGGCAGCGGCAGCGGCGACAAAAAGCGAGCTGCGACGGGCCGAGAAGCGATTTGTGGAGGTCTGGATCTGCAAGGCGCGCGGATTGTATCTATTCGCCGGACGGCCATTCAGAATCCTGCAGGGAGGGCATGCGGAGAGCGCTTGCGCAGGCCGCTCCGTCGCGGCGGGGGTGATCTATATGATCGCGAAATCTTCCCGGATTCAGATCCCCCACACCCAAAAGAGTTCGACGAGGCCCTCGACGAGGTCGTCGATGAGCTGCTCGATCAAGAAGACGACGAGGGCGGCGAGGATCAGGTCGAGCAGGCCTGGGAGGTCTTCAAGGCCCAGTTCTTCAGCAGGCGCACGCTGTTTGTCGCGGTCGCGTTCATCGTGGTCGTGCTGGCCCTTCTCTATGGCGTGCTGCCGCAGCTGCCCGGGCTGCAGGACAGCCTTCGTACCGTCCAGGAAGAGGGCGATCGCACCTGGCTTGCCGTTGCGTTCTTCATGGAGCTGCTCTCGTACGCCTCCTACATCTGGCTCTTCCGCGCGGTCTTCATCGCGAAGATTCCGGTGATCGGGTGGATCGGCAGTTACCGGATCTCGATGGCGGGCGTGGCCGCCACGCGGCTCTTCGGCGCGGCGGGCGCCGGCGGCATCGCTCTGACCTTCTGGGCCGTGCGCAAGGCGGGGATGGGCAAACGGATGTCGGTCAGCTACCTCGTCGCGTTCTACGTGATCCTCTACGGGATCTTCATGATCGCGCTGGTGATCGACGGCGTTCTCCTGCGAACCGGGCTGATCCCCGGGGCGGCGCCGTTCGGCGTGACGGTGGTTCCAGCGATCTTCGGCGGCAGCGTGATCGTGATCTTCCTGCTCGCGCTGCTGGTGCCCGGAAACCTCGAGCATCTCGCGGAGCGTTGGTCAACCGGCAGCGGTCGGGTGGCGAACATCGCCCGCAGGCTCGCAGCGGTGCCGGCGCTGATCGGGCAGGGCACGCGTGTCGGGGTCGGACTCGTGCGCAAAGGCGATCCCGGGTTGCTCGGCGCGCTCGGTTGGTGGGCGTTTGACATCGCCACGCTGTGGGCCTGCTTCAAGGCGTTCGGCGATTCACCCACTCTCGGCGTCCTGATCATGGGTTACTTCGTCGGCATGATCGCCAACATCATTCCGACTCCTGGAGGTGTCGGGGCCGTAGAAGGCGGCATGATCGGCACCTTTCTGGCTTTTGGCGTCGGGCTCGGAAGCGCCACTGCGGCCGTGCTCGCATACCGCGTGTTCGCCTTTCTGATGCCGACGATTCCGGGCGTGATCGCGTTCATCAGGCTGCGGGGGACAGTTGTCGGCTGGAAACCGGAAGGCGCTACTATACAAAGTAAAGTGACCCCCGTGGAGATGCAGCAATGAGCGAAAACCAGTTTGAGATCGCAATCGTCGGAGCCGGCCCCGCCGGGCTTTCTGCCGCGCTTTACGCCGGGCGCTCGATGGTCAGGACGGTCGTGCTCGAGCGGGGCGCTACCGGCGGTCAGCTGTGGAACACAGCCGAAGTCGACAACTTTCCTGGGGTCCCGGACACGACCGGCCCCGAGCTCGCGCAAAGGTTCGAAGAGCACGCCAAGAAGTTCGGCGCTGAGTTCGAATACGGAAACGTCACGAAAATCGGCCGCGACAGCCGAGGCTTCGTGCTCACGACCGACGACGACACGATTTATCGCGCCGACGCTGTAATCGTCACGGTCGGCGGCGAGGCCCGCAAGCTGGGCGTCCCCGGCGAGCAGGAACTCTCCGGAATGGGCGTGTCCTACTGCGCGGTCTGCGACGGAGCGTTCTTCAAGGACAAGCCGATCGCTGTCGTCGGAGGCGGTGACGCTGCACTTGAAGAGGGCGAGTACCTCACGCGCTTCGGCTCGAAGGTCTACCTCGTTCACCGGCGCGAGGAGTTTCGCGCGTCACCGACGCTCGTCGAACATTTCGACGCGAGCGACAAGACCGAGAAGGTGCTCAACTCGGTCGTCGAGGAGATCGTCGGCGACGACAAAGTGACCGGCCTACGCGTGAAGAACACCGAAACGGGCGAGATCAGCGAACTCGATGTGGATGCGGTCTTCCCGTTTGTCGGTTTCACTCCGCATTCGAAGATTTTTGAGCAAGGCATGGTCGACACCGACGAGAGTGGCCACATCATCACCGACCAGAAGATGGAGACGAAGACGCCCGGGCTTTTCGCGGCCGGCGACGTTCGCTCTCAGTTCACGAGGCAGATTTCCAACGCCGTCGGCGACGCGACGATCGCCGCACTCGCGGCTGCTGCGCACGTCGCCGAGGTCAAGCGGGCGGCGACGCCGGCTTAGTAGCCCGGGTAGGGGCCTGCCGGCGGGGCCGGCGGGTACTGCGGGTAGTCGTACTGCTGCGGCATCGGCTGGAACTGCGGCTGCGGCGCGTACGGCTGAGGCGCGTAGTGCTGCGGCATCGGCTGGTAGGGCGGCTGCGGCGCCCAGGCCTGCTGCGGCATGAACTGAGGCTGTTGCATGTACTGCGGCTGCTGGGCCATCAGCGTGACGAAGGCGACGTACTGCTGCATCGGCACCGGCGGCGGCATGAAGCCCTGCAGCTGCGGCTGGACCGAGAATTGCGGTGCTGAGTGGAAGGGGAAGGTCGTCGGCTGGACTCCATAGGCAGACGGCCCGGCCTGAATCGGCTGCGGGTTCAGGGACTGGCCGGGGATGATCGGCGCGACCTGCAGCGCCGCCTGAAGTGAGGCGTTCGTCGGCAGCGCGATCAGCGGTGTGACCGGACGACGACGACGGACCGGAGCGACCGGAATCTGCGCGCTGGTCGGCAGCGGTTGCTGCTCGCCGGCACGCTGCGAGATCGGGTCCGGGTGGCGGACCGCCTCTCCATGCATCGCCGGCGGTACCAGCGAGAGCAGCGGCGTGTCGCCGACGGGCGTGACCGGGGCAAAGCCGGCGGCAGGCGTCGCCGGGCGGGGCGTTGAGGTTCCGGTCGGGTCAATGGGGAGTGCTTGCATAAGACTTCTGCGGTGATTCTGACTTACAGAGGGCACCAATGCGCCGTCATGCACGGTTTCGTCCATCGGGACAGCGCGGTTTAGCCGGCGGGAGCAGAAATGCGCGGAAGGCGGCAATCGGCCTGCGTATAGGATTCGGCCGAACGTGACTAACGACCCCCTCCAAACTCTCGACAGTTTCAGCACCCCTGCGGGTGAGGGGTCGTTCTATTCATTGCCGAAGCTTGAGGCCGCAGGCGTCGGGCCGATCTCGCGTCTGCCCGTCAGCATCCGCATCGTGCTTGAAGCGGTGCTGCGCAACTGCGACGGCAAGCGCATCACCGAGGAGCACGTCAGGCAGCTCGCCAACTGGAGCGCCACGGGTGAGCGGACCGACGAGATTCCCTTCGTCGTCGCGCGGATCGTGCTTCAGGACTTCACCGGAGTACCTCTGCTCGTGGATCTCGCCGCGATGCGTTCCGCAGTTGCGCGCATGGACAAGGATCCGAAGGTCATCGAGCCGCTGGTCCCCGTGGACCTGGTCGTCGACCACTCGGTGCAGGTCGACTACTCCTCGACGGGCGCGTCGTTTGAACGAAACATGGCGATGGAGTTCAAGCGCAACCGCGAGCGCTACGAGTTTCTGAAGTGGGGCATGCAGGCATTCGATGCCTTCAAGGTCGTGCCCAGCGGAATCGGCATCGTCCACCAGGTCAACCTGGAATATCTGGCGCATTGCGTGCTCGAGCGCGACGGCGTGTACTTCCCGGACACACTGGTTGGAACCGACTCGCACACCACGATGATCAACGGCCTCGGCGTGGTCGGCTGGGGCGTCGGTGGTATCGAAGCCGAGGCCGGCATGCTCGGTCAGCCTGTCTACTTCCTCACCCCTGACGTCGTCGGAGTTGAGCTGACCGGCGCGCTGCACGAAGGCGTCACCGCAACCGACATGGTGCTGCGCGTCACCGAGATGCTGCGCGCCCAGGGCGTCGTCGGCAAGTTCGTCGAGTTCTACGGCGAAGGCGCAGAGACGCTCTCGCTCCCCGACCGCGCGACGATCAGCAACATGGCGCCCGAGTACGGCGCGACGATGGGCTTCTTCCCCTACGACGAGCGCTCGACCGAGTACATGCGCCTCACCGGTCGCACCGAAGAACAGATCGAGACCGTCGAGAACTACTTCAAGGCCCAGGGCCTCTTCGGAATTCCGAAGGCCGGCGTGATCGACTACTCCGTCGATCTCTCGCTCGATCTCGCCTCGATCGAGCCGAGCGTCTCCGGCCCCAAGCGCCCGCAGGACCGCATCGACCTGAAGAACCTGAAGAGCCGCTTCGTCGAGCTCTTCCAGGCACCGACCGCCGAATCCGGTTACGGCAAGGCGGCGGACGAGCTCAACAAGGTCTTCCCGAGCGACGTCGGCCTGCCCGACGATGAGGCTCACGGAACCAACGGAGGCGGCGACCAGTCCGACGAAGGACTCGACGACGGATTCGACGCAGACACTTCGATCGAATCGCTCGACGAGATGGTCGCCAACCGCCCCACGCCAGACCTCCTGCAGCTCGAGGACCTGACCGACCAGGTGCGCGTCGACGTCGACCTGCACCACGGTGACGTCCTGATCGCCGCGATCACCTCGTGCACCAACACTTCAAATCCGTCGGTCATGTTGGCCGCCGGCCTCGTGGCCAAGAAGGCCGTCGAGAAGGGGCTGGCCGTCGGCCCCGCAGTCAAGACGTCGCTCGCGCCCGGCTCGCGTGTGGTCAGCGACTACCTCGATCAGACCGGGCTGCAGACCTACCTCGATGAGCTCGGCTTCAACCTTGTGGGTTACGGCTGCACGACCTGTATCGGTAACTCTGGTCCGCTCGACGCCGGCCTTGAGGCGACGATCGTGGACAACGACGTGATCGCCGCCAGCGTGCTCAGCGGCAACCGCAACTTCGAAGCCCGCGTGCACCAGAACATCAAGGCCAACTTCCTGATGAGCCCGCCGCTCGTGGTCGCCTTCGCGCTGGCCGGAACGGTCGAGCGCGACCTCTCGACCGAACCGATCGGCCAGGATGCCTCAGGAGAGGACGTCTACCTCAAGGACATCTGGCCCACGCTCGACGAAGTCCGCGAGCTGCTCCAGAGTTCACTGAACCCAGACACCTTCCGCCGCCTCTACAGCGACTTCACCGAGCAGAACCCGATGTGGAACGAGATCCCGGGCAAGACCGGAGTCGTCTACGAGTGGGACCGTGAGTCGACCTACGTCCAGGAGCCGCCGTTCTTCGAGGACTTCCGGCTCGAGCCCGCTCCCGTGCAGGCGATCCACGGCGCCCGCGCACTCGCCGTGCTCGGGGACTCGGTCACGACAGACCACATCTCACCGGCCGGCGCCATCAAGCAGGCCTCGCCTGCGGGCCGCTTCCTCAATGAGCACGGCGTCGAGAAGGTCGACTTCAACTCTTACGGGTCGCGCCGCGGCAACGACCGCATCATGACGCGCGGCACGTTTGCCAACGTGCGCATTCGAAACCTGATGGCGCCGGGCACCGAAGGTGGCGTGACGCTCTACCACGGCGGCCAGACCGAGCAGATGGACATCTACGACGCCGCTGCGAAGTACAAAGAAGACGGCCGCTCGCTGATGGTCTTCGCCGGCAAGGAGTACGGCTCGGGAAGTTCACGTGACTGGGCGGCGAAGGGCACCAAGCTGCTCGGCGTGCGTGCGGTCATCGCCGAGAGCTACGAACGTATTCACCGCAGCAACCTCGTCGGCATGGGCGTACTGCCGTGTCAGTTCAAGGCAGGTGAGTCGGCGACGACGCTCGGCATCGACGGTTCCGAGCAGTTCCACCTGATCGGTGTCGAGAAGGGCGTCCAGCCCCGGCAGGAGCTCACCCTCGTGATCCACCGCGCCGACGAAGCAACGCACGAGACCAAGGTCATCGCGCGCATCGACACTCCGATCGAGGTCGACTATTTCGAACACGGCGGGATCCTCCCGTACGTGCTGCGCCAGCTCGTCGCGTAGCGCGGCGCGGATTCCCGCGAGCACCGAGAGGACCGCGACGGTGACGATGCACGACGGCCCGATACCGCTGGAGAGTCGCTCACGGCCGCGCAGAGTACTCAGAGCGCGGGACGGTGCGCGCGGTCCGCTGGAAGCACGTGAATCGTCTTGAACTCTTTGTCGCTGGCACCGTGCAGCCGGGCACCCTGGGCGACCTGACGCTGGAGATGGTCGACGATGTCCTGACTGATCAACTCGCCGGGAAGGAGTGCCGGAATCCCCGGTGGGTAGACGGCGATCGACTCACCACAGACGCGGTCGATTGCCGCGCTGACGGGGATCACGTCGCTGGCAGCGAGGAAAGCCTCACGCGGACTGACCACCTGCTCGAGGTTGAACGTCTCGCGTGAGTCGATCGGAGTGGCAGGCTCGCGGCGAGGCTCGGCGCGGGCGGCTGCGTCGACCAGCGCGTCGTGGAGGCGGTCGAGATTCGCCGGGTCTTCGGCGATGCCGACGACGAAGACGACGACGGTGTCGGTCGCGAGTTCGGGGATGACATCATGGCGTTCGCGGACGACGTCGGCGAGCACGAAGCCGGACTCTCCGGTTGCCCGCGTGTCGATCACGATCCGCAGCGGATCCGTGTCGTGGACGCCGGTGTGGCCGCGCAGGTCGCTGCCTGCGACGTAGAGACCCGGGATCAGGTCGATCTTGTCGACGATCGTGTCGATCGCGGTGAGCGTTTCGGAAAGCAGCGCTTCGCCGTTGACCGCGAGGTTGCGGCGGGCCGCGTCGAGTGAGACGAGCAGCAGGCCGTTCGGCGAGGTCGATCGCACCAGCCGCACGGCGCGGTCGACCATGTCCGGGTTGATGAACTCGGAGTCGGCGACGTGCAGCATCGCGCTCTGCGTGAACGAACCGACGGTCTTGTGGATTGAGGTGAGTACGGCGTCGGCGCCGAGTTGCATCGCGCTCTGCGGCACGTTCGCGTGGCGACCGAAGTGCGAGCCCCAGGACTGGTCGACCAGCAACGGGATGCCGCGGGAGTGCGCGATCTGCGCGAGCGTCGCGACGTCGGCGCAAGTGCCGTAGTAGGTGGGCGAGACGATGAAGACCGCCTTCGCGTCGGGATTTTCGTCGAGAGTCTCAGAAAGGTCTTCCGGCAGCACGCCGTGCGCGATCTGCAGGTCGTGGTCGACGTGCGGCGAGACGAAGGCCGGGATCCCGCCGCTGAGGACCAGGCCGTCGGCAACCGAGCCGTGCGAGTTGCGCTGCACGACCACCCGGGCACCGAGCGGTGCCAGCGCCAGCGCCAGCGCATGATTGCCCTGCGTCGCGCCGTTGGTCAGAAACCAGGTCTGCTTCGCGCCGAACGATTCTGCGGCGAGCAGCTCGGCTTGATCGGCCGGGGTTGGGTAGGGGCCGAAGTCAATCCCGTGCATGTCGCGGGGGATGTCGTACTTCAGCGCGTCGGCGAGATGTTCCCGGAGCTTTGGATCTGCGCCATACCCGCCCTTGTGGCCCGGCACGTGAAATCGCGCGGGATCCCTGTCGCCGAAGGCGATCAGCGCGTCGAGGTAAGGAGTGCTGTCCTGATCGCCCGCCAGGAGGACCGCCTCAGAGTCGATCGCGAACGGAATCGACCTTGTCGGCCAGCGTCTGGCCCGGCTTGTCGGAGGGTTCGTCGAGCTTGAGGACTGTGTAGACGCGGGGGATGCCCAGCTCGAAAGGAACCTTGTGCAGTTCGGCGGCGAGGGCGAAGATGTCGTCTGCCGTGCCCTCGAGCGATGTGCCCATGGCGTGCAGCTGGTAGGCGACCTTGTCCTGCTGGGAGAGCCTGCGCTGGATCTCGGCGATGTACTCGCTGGCGTGCGAGTCGGGGCCTGTGCGCAGGCCGAGGATGGTGATGTCAGCGGTGGCCATAGGGCCAATCTACCGCCAGATCCGGAACGGAAGGTTCAGGTCAGGCTGGTCCAGACGGTTTTGGTCTCGAGATATGCGTCAAGGTTTTCTGCGCCGTGCTCGCGCCCGATGCCCGATGACTTCACGCCGCCGAACGGGGCAGCTGGGTCGGTCAGGCCCCACATGTTGATGTAGACCATGCCCGAATCGAGCATTCCGGCGAGCTTGTGCGCGCGACCGATGTCGCGGGTCCAGAGGCCGGCGGCGAGGCCGTACTCGTTGTCGTTGGCCTTCTCGGCGATCTCTTCGAGGTCTTCGAAAGGCGTTGCGGCCAGCACCGGGCCGAAGATCTCCTCGCGGGCGATCCGCATGTCGGACTCGACACCGGCGAAGAGCGTGGGGCGGATGAAGTAGCCGCCGTCATCGCGCTCGGCGACGCCGCCGGCGATCGCCTCGGCGCCCTCGTCGAGGCCGATCTGGATGTACTCGTTCACGCGGTTGAACTGCTGCTCGCTGACGACGGGGCCGAAGGTTGTGCCCTTCGTGAGGCCGGGGCCGACGACCGAGTTTGTGGCGAGTTCCGCGAGCTGGCCGATGACCTCTTCATAGAGCGAGCTCTGCACGAAAAGACGCGAGCCGGCGTTGCAGGCCTGGCCGGTGTTGAAGTAGATGCTCTGGAACGAGCCGCCGATCGCCGCGCTCAGGTCGGCGTCCTCAAAAATGATGTTCGGTGACTTGCCGCCGAGCTCGAGCGTCACGCGCTTGAGGTCGCGGCCGGCCTTGGCGCCGATCTCGCGGCCGACGCCGGTCGATCCGGTGAAGGCGATCTTGTTCACGCCCGGGTGGTCGACCAGCGCGGCGCCGACCGCGCCGTCGCCGTTGACGACGTTGACTACGCCGTCGGGGAAGCCGGCCTCTTTGGTCAGCTCGGCCAGACGCAGGGCGGTGACCGGAGTCTGCTCGGCGGCCTTCAGCACGACCGTGCAACCGGTGGTCAACGCAGGCGCGAGCTTCCACACGGCCATCATCAACGGGAAGTTCCACGGGACGATCTGCGCGCAGACGCCGACCGGTACGCGCTCGGTGTAGACGAACATGTCCTTGGCCTCAACCGGGATCGCGCGGCCCTCGAGCTTGCTCGCCCAGCCGGCGAAGTAACGCAGGTGCTTGACGGAGTTGCCGACGTCAACGAACTGCGCGATCTTGACCGGCTTGCCGTTGTCGATCGACTCGAGCTGCGCGAGCTCTTCTGCGTTCTCAGCTACAAGATCGGCGAGCTTGTTGATCAGCTCGCCGCGCTTGATGCCGGTGAGCTTTCGCCACGGGCCTTCGAATGCTGCGCGCGCAGCGGCGACGGCGGAGTCGATGTCCTGCTCTGAGGCGGTCGCGACTTCCGCGATCGGCGCCCCGGTCGACGGGTCGATTGTGGTGAAGGTTTCGGCTCCGGCGGTGAACTCGCCCGCGATGTAGTTTCCGAGCGGCGCGCGGTCAAGGAACGCGGCAGCGGCGGGGGCGAGGTCTGCGAGCTGGGAGGTGAGGGTGGTGGACATGCCGACAGGCTACCCCGACGCGCCGAATCGTGCCCAAGCGGGATTAAGCCCCAACCTACGTCCTGCCGAGGGTCGGCAAGACGTAGGTTGGGGCAAAAATTGGCTTAGTTCAGGCCTTCGAGTGCCGCGCGGCGCAGCACCGAAGCTGTGCGGTAGCGATCTCCGCCGATCTCGCGCTGCAACGCGTCGAGCGTCGAAACGATCTGCGCCGAGCCGATCGCGTCGCGCCAGGCCATCAGGCCGCGCGGGTAGTTGAGCCCCAGTTGCACGCCTTTGTCGATGTCCTCGGCCGATCCAACGCCTTCCTGCAATGCGAACGACGCTTCGTTGATCAGCTGACAGACGATCCGGCCGAGCACAAGTCCCGGGCCGTCGCCAACTTCGATCACGTGCTTGCCGATCGCATGGAAGAAGTGCCGGGTGGCAGTGAACGTTTCGTCGGTCGTGCCCGAGCCACGGGTGATTTCAACGGCGTGTGCCTCGCCGAGCGGCGGCAGACAGTGAAACCCCGCGAAATTGCGACCGCGCGCCGCTGCTGCGAGGCTGTTCCCCGCGCAGAGCACCGCAACTGGCCCGCGCGACAGGTCGACATCGCGCCTCGCAGTCACGAGCCGAGCATCGATTGTGATCGTTCGCGGAACATCTGCCGCCGCGGCCACCTCAAACCCGGCTGCCTCAGAGAGCCGTCGCAACTCGCGCGCGAGCTGGGTCTCGCCAATCACGTCGACCGCGCCCGAAGCGTTCTCGATCATCTGCGGGGAGGGGTCGTCGGCCCTGTATGCGCCGCCCGCCGGATACTCGTAGTAGCCGCGACCGCTCTTGCGGCCGAGCCTCCCGGCGGCGATCATCTGCGCCGGGATCAGGCTCGGGCGCCAGCGCGGCTCGCCGTGGCCGAGTGCGTAGAAGGACTTGGCGATGTCGTAGCCGACATCCACGCCGACCAGATCCGACAACTCGAACGGACCCATCCGGAAGCCGCCGCCCAGGCGCATCGCGCGATCGATCGTCGCGGCATCGGCGACACCCTCGTTCAGGAGCTGTTGGGCCTCAAGCAGGAACGGCCTGCTGACGCGGTTGACCAGGAAACCCGGCCCGTCGCTCGCGTCGATCGAGTCGCGGCCCATCGCTGCGCCCACGGCGCGCGCAGTCGCCAGCGCTTCGACGGAGCTGTTCATCCCCGCAATCACCTCGACCAGCCGCATCAACGGCACCGGGTTGAAGAAGTGCATGCCGACGACGCGCTCGGGCTGAGGCACGCCGGCGGCGATCGCGGTCACAGGCAGCGAAGAAGTGTTGGTAGCGAAGACGGTTCCGGGGGCGGTCACGGTCGCGAGCTTCGAGAACAGTTGCTGCTTGATCTCGAGCTTCTCGGCGACGGCCTCGATGATCAGGAAACAGTCGCCCAGCTCATCCGCCGAGGCGACAGCGTCGATGTGTGAGACCGCGGCCCCGGCCTGTCCTTCGGTCATCTTCCCGCGCAGCACCGATCGCTCGAGAAATCCCGAGATGCGACTGCGCGCGGAATCGGCCGCACCGTCGGCCACATCGAAGATCTTCACCTCGAGGCCGCCAACCGCGGCGACCTGCGCGATTCCGGCACCCATGGTGCCTGCCCCGACCACTCCGACTGGAGCGTCTGGCAGCCCCGCGGCCATCACTGACCCTTGAAATCCGGCGGACGCTTTTCGATGAACGCTTTCATGCCCTCTTTACGGTCGTCGGTAGCCATCGCCAGTTCGAACAGCCGGCGCTCATACGCCAGTCCGCTCGTCAATCCACCCTCGAACGCCCCATTGACGGCCTGCTTCGCCAGTCGGACCGCCACGGGAGGTCGCCTTGCGATCAGCGCAGCGAACTCCGTGGCCGTTTCACGCCAGTCTTCGCGCTTGCCGGCGACGACGTTGACGATTCCCATCGCCTCGGCCTCGCGGGCGCTGAGGCGCTTGCCCGTAAGCACGAGTTCCATCGCCTTCTGTTTACCGACGATCCGCGCGAGGCGCTGCGTGCCTCCGCCGCCGGGGATGATCCCGAGAGTGACCTCCGGCAGGCCGAAGGACGCGCTCTCGGCGGCGACGATGATGTCTGCGGCGAGTGCAAGCTCAAATCCTGCGCCCAGCGCAAAGCCCGAGACGCCGACGACCACCGGTTTCGTGCACTCGGCGACGGTCTGGAAAATGCTGTGCCCGCGGCCCATGTCCATCGCGCCGACCAGGTCGACCTCGCTCATCAGCTTGATGTCGGCGCCGGCAGCGAACTGTTCGTTCTGACCGACGATCAGCACGACGCGCACTTGCGGGTCTTGCTCGGCAGCGCCGATCGCCACGGCCAACTGCTCGCGCAGCGGGATCGACAGTGCGTTGCGCGCCTCGGGGCGGTTCAGCTCGAGCGTCGCGATCCCCGCGTCGACCGAAACAAGTACGAGTGGTTCGTCGCTCATGCGGCGATCACACCATCGCGTTCAGGCCTGTGTAGGCGCGACCGATGATCAGCTTCTGCACCTGCGATGTGCCTTCGTAGAGCGTCAGTACGCGCGCATCGCGCAGGTAGCGCGCGGGCGGGAAATCGTCGACGTAGCCAGACCCGCCGTGGACCTGGATGGCGAGATTCGCGCATTCGATCGCGGACTCCGTGGAGTGCAGCTTTGCGATCGACGTCTCGGTGGTGTTGGGCAGGCCCATGTCCTTCAGGTACGCGGCGCGCCAGAGCAGCAGGCGCGAGGCGTCGGTCTTGACGACCATCTGGGCGATCATGTCCTGGACCATCTGGAACGAGCCGATCGGCTTGCCGAACTGCTCGCGCTTCTTCGAATAATCGACCGAGCACTCGACGCTGCCGGCGCAGATTCCGAGCGCGCCCGATCCGACCGAGAAGCGACCGCTCTCGAGCGCCGTCATCGCGATCTTGAAGCCCTGACCGATCTCGCCGAGCATCGCCTCCTCGGGCACTTCGACGGCGTCCAATGAAATCTCGGCGACGTCGCTGGCGTGCATCCCGAGCTTGTGCTTGATCGGCTGCGCCGAAAAGCCCGGCGTGTCGGTCGGCACGAGAAAGCAGGCGAGACCCTTGTGGCCGAGCTCCGGATCGGTCTGGCAGAAGATCAGCGCGACCTTCGCGTAATTGCCCAGCGAGATCCACATCTTCGTGCCGCTGATCGACCAGCCGCTCTTGGTCCTGGTGGCGCGAGTCTTCTGATTTGCTGCATCAGAGCCGGTGTCGGGCTCGGTCAGGCCGAAGCAGACGAGCGCTGTGCCGTCGGCGATCCCGGGCAGGTATTTCTGCTTCTGCTCCTCGGTGCCGAACTTCATGATCGGCACGCCGCAGAGCGAGGTGGTCACGGAGATGACGGTGCGCGCGGCGGCGTCGACCTTGCCGATCTCCTCGACGATCAGGCCGTAGGTGCGGTAATCGATCCCGCGGCCACCGAACTCCTCGGGAAAAATCGGGCCGAGGAAGCCCATGCCTGCGAGACCTTTGACGATGTTCAGGTCGAACTTGCCTTCGTGGTCGTTGTCGGTCGCGACCGGGCGGATCTCGTTGTCGGCGAAGTCGCGGGCTGCTTGGCGGATCAGCTCCTGCTCATCTGTGAGTGAAAAATCGATCATGGGGCGGAAGACTATTTGAACGATCTACAAAAAGAAAAGGACCCCGCGGAAATTCGCGAGGTCCTGATCTTCGAGCGTTGATTTTCAGCTGGGGAGCTAGAGCTTTTTCGCGGTCCTCTTGCCGGCCGTCGCGACGACCTTGGGCAGCGGTGCGAATCCGATGTCCTGGCGCAGACCGAGTCCCTTTCCGAGGGCGAAGTTGACCATCTGCCGGAGGCCTGCGGCCTTGGCCGAGCCCTTGCGCATGATCACGTAGGAGAACGCGGTTGCGGGGTAGGCGGTCTTGAATGCCTTCGGCGGGTTTGCGGGGTGCAGGATGTTGCTGGCGGGGACCTTCTTGATCCAGCTTGCACCGGCGCGGATCGACTTCTGGCTGGGCAGGACGTACTTGCCGGCAGCGTTTGAGATCGCGGCCACCGTGAGCTTGTTCGGGATCGCGTAGTCGATGCCCACGTAACCGATTGCTCCGTTGGTCTTCAGCGCGTTGGCCATTCCGCCGTTTCCTGACGCGCCCGGTCCGACCGGCCAGTTCAGCAACGTGCCGACGCCGGGTGCTTTCCTCCACGAGGTTCCTGAGCGAGCGAGCCAGTCAGCGAACGCGTAGGTCGTTCCTGAACCGTCGAGGCGGTGAATCGGGGTGATCGCCAGGTCTGGAAGCGACTTGCCCTTGTTGAGCTTGACGATCTGGGGGTCATTCCACTTCGTGATCCCGCCCTTGTAGATCAAGTTGACGATCTTCGGCGTGAGCTTCAGCCCGTTGCCGACGCCGGCAACGGTGTAGGAGATCGTGACGGCCGTGAGTGAGATCGGAATCGTCACGCAGCCAGAGCACTTGCTTTTCTGGTCGGCGGTCATCGGCGCGTCGGTGCCGCCGAAGTCCACGGTTCCGGCGCTGATGTCGGTAAGGCCCTTGCCCGATCCGCCACCGCCGTAGGTGATTCCGCCGCCGAGCTGGGTGTTCCATTCAGTGATGAGCGGGGCGACGAGCGTCGAGCCCGAGCCGGTGATCGCGGGGGTGACCGCAGCACCGGCAGTACCGGCGCCTACGGCCAGCGACACGCCGGCGAGCAGCACGGCGCCAAGGCCGGTGAAGGTCGATCTGCGATTAAAGTTCATTCTTGTCTGTTGCCTCTCTTGAGAACGATCCGGTTGATCAGTTGACGCGAGTATTGCCCGGCACAAATCCCGACTTGTTGCGATCTTGTGGCAATGTGGTGACACAAAATCGCCAGGCCGGAAAACGCACTTATCCTCAGGCCAATGCGAGGACCACTCAACTCAAAGGGCTCGATCGGCGACAAGGTGTTGCGCGGACTTGCGCTCTCGGCGGCGCTGCTTGCGATCGTCACGCTCGTCGCTCTGGGCTTCAAGGTGGTCCAAGGATCGAAGCTCGCATTCGACACATTCGGCCTCGGCTTCATCACCGACTCCACATGGAATCCGACCGGTGGCGAAGACGGCAATGGCATCTACGGCGCGTGGGTGATGATCTACGGCACGCTCGTGACCTCGTTCTCTGCGCTCGCAGTTGCGCTGCCGATCGGCGTGGCCATCGGCCTCTATCTGGCCGAGCTTGCCAGGGACTCGGTGGCGCGGGTCGTCGGTCCGCTCGTCGAGATGCTCGCCGCAGTCCCGAGCGTCGTAGTCGGCTTCTGGGGACTGATTGTGCTTGCGCCGATTGTGAGCAAATACATCGAGCCGTTCCTCTACGACCACTTCGGCTTCATTCCGCTTTTCGGTGAACCGCAGACGACGGGAATGAGTCTTTTCACCGCGAGCCTGATCCTCTCGATCATGATCCTTCCGATCATTGCGTCGATCAGCCGCGACCTCTTTCTCACGGTTCCGCCTGAGATGAAGGACGGCGCCGAGGCACTCGGCGCGACGCATTGGGAAGTCGTGCGCGGGGTGGACCTGCCGGCGTGCGCTGCTGGAATCGCCTCGGCTGCGCTGCTCGCGCTCGGACGTGCGCTCGGGGAGGCGATTGCTGTGGCGCAGGTGATCGGTGGCGGGCAGAAGGTCGTCTCCTCGCTGTTTCTTCCCGGCGACACGTTGGCGAGCCGCCTCGCGTCGCAGTTTCCGGCCGCGATCTCGGACCTCCAGGTGTCGTCGCTCTATTACCTGGGCGTGATTCTGCTCGTGATCGGCATTGCCGCGAACCTCACAGCTATCTGGATCGCCAGGCGATTTGACTACGAACGGCGCGCGGCGTGAGCGACGGCGGCGAATTCACCACGGACGAAGTCCACGAGTTTCCGTTTGACCCCGGCTCGCCGCTGGTGGCCAGTGGCAATCTGCTCAGGCGCATGGTCGTCAGCCGGATCGCCCGGGGCGTGGCGACGTTCGGGGCGTTTCTTGCGGTCGGCATGCTCGCTGTGATGCTCTGGGCGGTCGTCTCCCGGGGCATCGGGGCGATCAACTGGAACTTCATCACAGCTGGTCCTGACGAGGGTGGGATCGGGCCGTCGCTGGTGGGCACGGTGATCATCGTGCTGATGGCAACCGCGATCGCCACGCCCGTCGGCGTGCTCACTGCGATCTACACGACCGAGTTCGCCAGCGAACGCATCGGCGGGATTGTGCGACTGACGCTCGACATGATGAACGGCCTGCCGACGATCATCGTCGGCATCTTCATCTACGGGTTGATCGTCGCCGGCCACAACCAGAGTGGCTTCGCGGCGGCGCTCGCGCTGGCGGTGATCATGCTGCCGATGATCGCGCGCACCACCCAGGAGGTGCTCGCGCTTGTGCCGCGCACGATGCGCGAGGGTGCCGAGGCGCTCGGCGTCGGCCGTTGGCGCGTGATTCTTGGCGTGTTGTTGCCCACCGTCGGCGGAGCGATCATCACAGCGACGGTTCTCGCTGCGGCGCGCGTCGCCGGAGAGACCGCGCCGCAGATTCTCGTCAACCTTGTGGCACCGAACACGTTCGTGTTCAACCCCTTCGCCGACCACGCGATGCCTACGGTCCCGGTTACGATCTACCAGCTGTCCGAGTCGGCCGACCCGACGGGGTTTCAGCGCGCCTGGGGCGCCGCGCTCTGCCTGCTCGTGATCATCCTGATAGCCAACATCGCCGCGCGCAGCCTTCACGCGCGCAGCCAGAGAAAGATCGGAATCAAATGATCGAGAACTTCGAAACGTTCAGCCGCGCGCTTGACGCGGAGGCTGTTCCGAAGCGCATCCGCATTTCAGACGCTGATGCGGGTGCCCCGCACACCCGACCGACCCGGCAGCCGGTCACGCCGGTCTTTGAGGTACGCAACGCCAACGTCTACTACGGCACCAAGCAAGCGCTGGCGGACGTGACGACGAACCTCAATCGCAACATCGCGACGGCGCTGATCGGGCCGTCCGGATGCGGAAAGTCCACCTTCCTGCGCTCGTTGAACCGGATGAACGATTCAGTCAAGGGTTTCCGTATAGACGGCGAACTGCTCTACCACGGCAACGATCTCTACCACCCGTCCGCCAACCGCATCGAGGTGCGCAGACGTATCGGGATGGTGTTTCAGAAGCCGAATCCGTTCCCCAAGTCGATCTACGACAACATTGCATGGGGGGCGAGGAATCTCGGGATGAAGGACAAGCTCGATGAACGCGTGGAGAAGGCACTCCGGCAGGCCGCCCTCTGGGACGAGGTCAAGGACCGCTTGAAGCAGAGCGCGCTGGGGCTCTCGGGCGGACAGCAGCAGCGCCTCTGCATCGCGCGGGCCCTGGCGATCGAGCCTGAGGTGCTGCTGCTGGATGAGCCGGCGTCTGCGCTGGACCCGATCGCAACCTTGAAGATTGAAGACCTTGTGCACGACCTGAAGCACCGCTACACGATCGTCATCGTCACGCACAACATGCAGCAGGCGGCGCGCGTCGCCGACCGTACATGTTTCTTCTCGCTCGAAGAGCGCGACGGCGAGAACGTCGGCGCGCTGATCGAGGACGACTGGACCGACGCTATCTTCACCAACCCGTCAGACAACCGGACCCGCGACTACGTCTCGGGCCGCTTCGGCTGATCGGTCCTAGCTGGGGTTCCGGGCGGCGATCGTCGCGCCCGGGATCTGCTCGAGCAACGACGTGCCGCACTGCCAGCAGTACACCGCCCCGGAGCTGTGCGGGGCGCCGCAGGTCAGGCACAGCGCCGCGACTCCGGTGCGCTCCATTCGCAGGATGCGCTCGATCTCTCCGAGCTCGGCGTCGACTTCCTGGAGCTCAGCTGCGCGCCTGACCAGAACCTCTGGGCGCATGCGGTTGCGGCTGGCCATCTCGTAGGTCAGCCCGCCGAGGTCCCACTGCAGTTCGGCGACCTTCGCCGAGAGCTGTGCGCGACGACGCTCGAGGTCGATCGTCTCCTGGTTGTCCACGGCCGGTGTGATCGGTGGCGGAGTCGGGAACTGGATCGCTGCGGCAGCCTTCTCATCCTTCTTGCGCACGGCAATTGGCGATTTCATTTTCATGCGGTCAGTGATCCTTACTTGAAGTAGTCGCCCGAAAACGTGCCGTTGTCGTCGCAGCCGACGCTGCCCTTATCGCACTTCTCGCCGAGGTCAACATCCTTGGGCGCGAGCTTCACGCCGTTCTTCTTGGCCAGGGCACTGGCGTCGACGCCGCCCTTGACGTCTTCGGCGGCGGCAGCTTTGTCCGCGTCCTTGGACGCGGTCGTCGCATCCGATGCGCCGGTCGCGGCGGTCGCTCCACCGCCCAGAACGATCGGTTGCTGAGCAGCTGCGCCAGAGCTGTCGCCCTTGTTGCCGATCAGAACGCCGACGCCCATTGCGAGCAAGAGTGTCGCGATCGTGGCGAGCAGGGCCAGGCCGGACGAAATCTTGGTCTTCGGCGGCGTCGCCAGCGGCGGATAGGCGCCAGCGGGATACATCGGAGCGGGAACGATCTCAACTGCCGGCTGGGCAGCCGTTCGCCCGTCCATGAACGGCAGGCGCGGTTCGCCGCGCCGTTCGCCACATTCAATGCAGTAGCGCTGGTCTGCGGCGACCGTTGAATGGCATTTCGGGCAGGTGTCGCCGCTGCTGCCGACGATCGTCGGGGCAGGGGGAGCCGGACTGGAATCTGCGACTGCGACCGGCGGCATCTGGCGGGTCACGCCCGTGTCCTGCGTGCCCGTGGTGGGTTGCATGTGGCGAGTATCTGACAGACCGAGCCGGAACTTGTGAACGTGATGTGACCGAATGGATACAACCCCGGAGCGGTCGCGGAATCATCTGTCACCAGAGCTTCCCAAGTTGTTCACATTCGGGCCAAGGACCGGTGCGAGCATCGAGCCACGTGTACGAGTGCCGTGAATGCCGCGCGCCTCTGGCGCCCGACCAGAGGTATTGCGTCTCCTGCGGGACGCGACGCGGCGGCCTTCCCGAGCGCATGCTGAAGTTGATCGCGGCGCTCGACGTGCCTGCGCCTCCGATGGTTGCCGGTGTACCTCCACAGCTTTTTGCTCCGCCCGCTGCTGTCGCCGGGGCTGGCCTCGTCGCATCGCTCGACCACTGGGTTGAGACCTTCGACTATCTCTCGCCGCGCACCGCAGCGGTGTCGGTGATGGCGGTGCTCGCCTTCGGCGTTCTGATCGGATCAGTCGTCGGGGGCGGTGGCGGGCTTTCTCCGGTCTACGTGATGCCCGCCGCGCAGCAGGCCGCCGCGCAGACGACGGAGGAAGCTGTCGCCGCTGCGGCGGGCGAAGAGTTGCCGGCTGAGGAGGTCGTCGAAGAGGCAGCAGCCGAAGAGACGCCGGTGACCGGGGTCACGGGCGCCGCGAAACCGATCAACCACGTCTGGCTGATCGTGCTCTCAAACCAGGGCTACGCCAAGACGTTCGGTGACCCGACATCTCAGTCCTATCTGGTCAGCGACCTGGCGCTCAAGGGGGCAGTTGTCCAGAACTACTACGCCGTGGCTCAGAGCGAACTCGCAAACAGGGTCGCGCTCGTCTCGGGGCAAGGGCCGACACACCAGCTGATGAGGAACTGCCCTGACTACACCGACCTGCTGCCCGGAACGATCGACGCCACCACCAGCCAGGTCCAGGGTGACGGCTGCGTGTTTCCAGACACCGTGCGCACGATCGGCGAAGTAGTCGCCGCGACCGGAAAATCCTGGGCGGCATACGTCGAGGACATCGACAACGGTGCCAACGGCCGAACCACCAACTGCCGCCAGCCAGCGGCCGGCGGCCCGGACCCGGACCACCAGACCGATGCCGGCAATGCTTATGCGAGCTGGAGCAATCCATTCATGTACTTCAAAGGCATCGCCGCGAACCAGGCCTGCCAGTTCCAGATCGGGAGCATGAAGACGTTTGAAGCTGACGTCACCGGGGGGCGTTCACCGGCTTTCTCGATGCTCATCCCCAACCGCTGTCACGACGGCAGTGACAATCCGTGCGCGCCCGGAGCACCGGCGGGCCTGACCGGGTCGGACGAGTTCTTGCGGACCGTGGTCCCGAAGATCATGAGCTCGAAAGAATACCTGGGCGGTGGGGTCATCGCGATCACGTTTGACCAGTCGCCACAAGGGCTTCCGGGCTCTGACACTTCGAGCTGCTGCAATCAGACGACGTATCCGAACCTGGCGCTGCCGTCCGCGGTCGCAACTGGCCCGACCGGAGCGACCGGGCCGACAGCGACGGGTCCGGCAGGAGAAACCGGCGCAACCGGTTCATCAGGCCCGACCGGAAACACCGGCCCGACGGGCCAGTTGGTGACCGCCGCCGCAGAGCCCGGCACTCCGCCGGGCGGCGGAAAGGTCGGCCTGCTCCTGCTCTCGCCGTACATCAAGCCGGGCAACATGGATGTGACCGAGGACTACAACCACTTCTCACTATTGCTGTCGATCGAGAACTGGTTTGCGACCGAGAAGCTCGGCTACACGTCTCAGATCGGAATGGGCGCGCTGCCTGACTCGGTCTTCAGTCAGACCGTCGGCGCGGGGGGCTAGTCCTTGGCGCCGGGCTCCGGCCAGAACCGGTAGCCGATGCCGAAGTGCGTGTGGATGTATGTCAGGTCCGGTGCGAGCGCACGAAGCTTTTCGCGAACACGTCGTACGTAGACGTCCGCCGCGCGGTCGCGGTAGGGCATGTGGCCGCCCCAGACTTCTGCGTAGATCGTGTCGCGGGTGACCACGCGGTCCGGGTGCTCGACCAGCACCATCAGGACGTCGAGCTCGCGGCCGGTCAGTTGAATACGACCGGTTGCTGCAAGCACTTCGCGTGAGTCGGGGCGAATCTCAAGTCCCGCGAGCGTGACTGTGCGCTCGGGGGTGCCGAACGGCGGCGCGATCTCGCCGCTGGCAGCAGTCAGTGAATAGGGTCGCCCGATCTCCACGCGCGTAGCTTGCCCGGTGTGAGCGGTGCTTTCGTGAACAGGTTGTGAACGTTTGGAGAATTTGCCTGCAAAGCTGGCGTGCTTCAGGCGGTTTCCGGGTTCTCGAGCAGAATCGCGAGACCCTGCCCGACGCCGACACACAACGTCGCCACGCCGCGCTTGGCGCCGCGGCGCTGCATCTCCCGAGCAAGCGTGCCGACGATGCGCGCGCCGGTGGCGCCGAGCGGATGGCCGAGTGCGATGGCGCCGCCGTTCACGTTCAGCACCGAGTGGTCGACCCCGATCGCCCGCGCGCTGGCCAGCGCCTGGGCGGCGAAGGCTTCGTTGATCTCCCAGAGGTCGATGTCGTCGGCGGCGAGTCCGGTGCGCTCGAGCAGCTTCTTCGTGGCGTCGATCGGGCCGACGCCCATGATCGCGGGGTCCACTCCCGCAGCGGCAGTCGCGACGATCCGCGCCAGCGGCTCGGCGCCGTGCGATTCGGCCCGCGCGGCATTACTGAGCACAAGGCAGGCGGCGCCGTCGTTGACCTGCGAAGAGTTTCCGGCCGTGACCGTGCCGCCCTCACGGAATGCCGGCCGCAGCTTTGAAAGCTTCTCGGCTGTTGTGTCAGCGCGGATGCCTTCGTCGCGCTCGAACATCACGGCATCGTGTTTGCGCGTCAGCGGCGGCGCCTCGATCGCAACGACCTCTTCGGCAAAGACCCCAGCGTCCCATGCGGCAGCCGCGCGCTGGTGCGACGCTGCAGCAAATTCGTCCTGATCCTCGCGACTGACGTTGTGCAGCTCAGCGACGTTCTCGCCGGTTTCGCCCATCGCCTCGGTTGAGTGCGGAAAGTTCGGATTGACGAAGCGCCAGCCGATTGTCGTGTCGTAGACCTTGGCCGGCTCGCGCGAGAAGGCCTGCGCCGTCTTGCCGTAGACAAATGGCGCGCGCGTCATCGACTCCACGCCGCCCGCGAGATAGAGGTCGCCCTCGCCGAGGGCCAGCGCGCGCGCGGCGTCGCCGACGGCCTCAAGTCCGCTCGCGCAGAGCCGGTTGACTGTCGCGCCCGGCACTGTCACGGGCAGCCCCGCGATAAGCACTGCCATCCGCGCAACGTCGCGATTGTCCTCGCCGGCCTGGTTGGAGGATCCGAAATAGACGTCCTCGATCTCATCTGCCGGAAGGCCGGCGCGGTCTACGACCGCCTTGATCACGTGCGCCGCAAGATCGTCGGTGCGGACGGTCGCGAGTGCCCCGCCGAACTTCCCGATCGGGGTCCGCAGGTAGTCCAGGATGTAGACGTCTCCGTAGTCAACAGGCATGGGCGGGAGGCTAGCTTCCACTGTCACATGGCACGTGTACTGATCGTCGACCAGGGTTCGCGCATCGAGGCGGCCGAGACCGCGCTCGCTGCGGTGGGCTACGCCGTGCGCAGTGTTGCGCCGGAGCTCGCCGGCGACATCGTCGACCAGCTCGAGAACGTCACGGTCGTCGCCTATCTGATGGCGGGCGCCGAAGACCCTGCGGTGAACGATGAGATGCTCGAAACCGTCCTGCTGAAGGTTGTCGACACCGGCGTGCGCGGGTTTGTCTATGAGCGGCCGGCCGGAGAACCCAACGCCCACGTCACCCACGCCCAGGAGACCTGGCACCTCTCGGTCGCAGAGCTTGGCGACGAGGCGGATTTCGCCTCGGCGATCACAACTGCCGCAAACGCCTCGATCGGCATCTAGATTTCAAGCGATGCTCTGCCCGAACTGCATGTCGCCCTACGTCAGGGCCTACACACCCGAACTCGCCGAGGGCGAAGAGGCCGAGCCGACGATCGAGCCGCTCTTCGAGTGCACTGAGTGCGAGTACGTCGGCGAGATCACCGAGTTCCGCCCCGAGCTCTCGCGTTAGACGACCGCCGGCTCGAGGCAGCCGTCCACCCGATCAAGCAGGCGGCCGACGATGTGTCCGGTGACGCCCCAGATCAATCCGCCGTGGGTCTCGAAGGCTTCGGTGGTATAGGTCATCCCGGCGCGACGGAGTTCGCGCTTCTCTCGCACGGCAGCCAGCTCGGCAAGATCGACCTCGAACACCGTCTCGACTTCGGCCGGGTTGGGGAGCAGCCCGACATCCGCCGCGACGATTCCGGCGATTGGCCAGACGGCGAAGTTGCTGATGAAAGTTGACATCGGCTCGATCGCGCCGATCACCTGAACCCGCTCGGGCGGGATGCCGATTTCTTCGTGCGCCTCGCGCAGCGCAGTTGCGACGTGGTTCTCGTCGCCCGGGTCAGAGGCTCCGCCCGGAAAGGAGATCTGCCCGGCGTGCGAATTCAGATCGTCGCGGCGCTTGGTGAAGATCAGCTTGAGCGAGCCGTCCCGTTGCGGCCGGAAGGCCAGCAGCACAGCGGCCTCTCGACCGTGCGCGAACATTTCGATTGCGTCGTCTGCTGGAACGAGCTTGGACGCGATGCAGCCGATCACTGAATCGTGATCGACTCGTTGAAGATGACTTCGCCCTCGAGCACGCGGTGAACAGGGCACTTGGTTGCGATCTCGGTGATGCGGCGGATCTGCTCATCATCAAGACCGGGCGGCAAGCAGAGCTCGACGTTGAAGGTCGTGGGCGCGCCGCGCTTGGCCGACTCGTACTCGACCTTCACCTTCACGTCGCCGACCTCCCAGCCCTTGTGTGCGGCGTACATCTCAATCGTCGTCGCGGTGCACGAGGCAAGGCTTGCGGCGAGCAGCTGCTGCGGCGAAGGGCCGGCGTTGTCGCCGCCCAAGTCGATCGGTTCGTCGGTGATCAGGCGATGGTCGCCGACCACGACAAGGTGTTCATAGTGACCGGTGCGCTTGGCCAGTGCGGACTTGGTTCTTGACTTGACTTCCGTTGCCATCTGGGGCTCCATATCGGGAGGGGGGTCCGACTCTTCTAACAATAGGACGCACGAGCCGACCGTGCGTGACCGAATGCTTATCCGCGACCTTCGAAGACGGTCGGAGACTCTTCATCCGTGAAGCGGGCGAGCGCGAAAAGCAGATCTGAGCAGCGGTTCACGTATGCCAGCACAATGGAGTCCGGAAGGGGATCGAGCTCGGCGAGCGCGACGATTGATCGCTCGGCCCGCCGCACCACGGTGCGGGCCACGTCGATCTGAGCGGAAAGCACGGTGCCGCCGGGGATGATGAACTTCGGCGGCAGATTGAGCTGGTCCTTGTAGTGATCGATGCGGCTTTCAAGCGCGTCGACCATCGACTGCTCGATCAGCGTCACACCGGCCTCGAGTTTTCCGAAGCTTTCATCTGCTGTGGCCAGCTGCGCGCAGCCGATGAAGAGGCAGCGCTGCATCTCCAGCAGGTCTGAGGCGACCTCGGGTGCCGAGTCCTTGGCCATCGCGCGGGCGACCGCGATCGTCGAAATCGCCTCGTCCACGTCGCCGTAGGCGCTGGTGCGCGGGTCGGACTTCTTCACCCGGCCGCCGTACCAGAGTCCGGTCGTGCCGTCGTCGCCCTTGCGCGTGTAGATTTTCACTTCGGACATCGTGGGTCGATCCTACCCGGGCGGTTTGCAGCATCAGATGTAACATCAAATCGTGTCCAAAGAGATCGCACCAGACCCGGGCTTCGCCGACGTTCTTGCCGGCCGCAGCAATGGCGGCGCCACCGGCGAACGGTCAACAGCGGAGGCGATCATCGCGGCGGCCGAACGCCTCTTCATCGACCGGGGCCACTACGCGACCCGTGTCAACGAGGTCGCGCGACTGGCGGACTTTTCGATCGGATCGATCTACGTCCACTACGAGAACGAAGAGGGTCTCTACGGCGCGCTGGTCGAGCGCGCGCTCGACATCCAAGCCCGTTACGTCGACGCGGTGCTCGACAGCGGGACGATCCCTGATCTTGAGAAGGTGATCGCCCTGGGCGAGGCATGCCTTCAATTCTTCCGCGAGCAACCCGACCAGTTCCGCATGCTGATGCTCTCGGCCGAGTCCGTGCCCGAGGAGGCCGCGCGCCCGCCGCTCGCCAAGCAGATCGCTCTGCGCAAGGCGGCCCAGCGCGCGAGGCTCGCTCAGTCGATCGCCAACTGCGTCAAGGCCGACGTTATGCGTGACGACGTCGACCCCGAGCGCGCAGCAAATTTCTGGTGGGCAGCCTGGAACGGCGTGATCGGCCTGACGATGCGCAGCGATGATCTTGCGATTGACGAGCTGGAGATGGAGCGCGTCGTCGTGGCCGGGCGATTGATGATCGCGGAAGCACTTGCGAGCGTCGCGCTGCGCGACGCAGACGGGCGTATCGCCGCGCCGCTTCGTGAGCGGCTTGAGGCACTGCACGATGCTCCGGTGGCGGCAGTCGCAAAGCCGTGAGGTTCTCGCGGCTGATCGAAGAGGCGACTGTCGATGCAGCCGCCGCGGCTGTTGGTGAGACTGAAGTCCTCGGCTTTGCGAGCGCGTGGCTCGGCGAAGCGGACGATCTGGCCGATCCTCGACTGGCTGCTGGCGCGGCGCGCGTGACGTCTTTGAAGCTGGTGCTGCTGCTGGACGTTGGCGCGGACGCGTCGCTTCCACCGGGTCTTCCGATCGAACTCGCGGTCGACGGCGACGCCGGTTGGGCCGATTCCCTGCGCGCGCTGCTCCGAGAGTCTCCTTACGAACCGGATCCGCGTGTGTGGGTGACCGCCGCAGATGTCGGGACCGTCGCCGCCGCAGGCCGCGCAGGAGTTGGCGTGGCGTTCGCGGCTCGCGAGCAACCGGAGGACGCCGAGGAGTGGGTCGCCGAGTACGAGAGCGAACTGGCCTCAGGCTCTGCCGCCGCTCTCGCCGATACCGTCAACGCGCGATTGGCAGTGCTGCTCGCGGCTGGCGATGACGCCGATGCGCTCGTGGGACTTGTCGAGCGCTACCGCGAAGCCGGCGTCGACGAAGTGATCCTCAGTGGCCCGAGTGCGGGCGATGCCGAGTTCGTTGGCCGGGTGTTCGACGAGTTCGATGACGACGAGGTCCGCGCCACCGCAGCCGAGAAGGCCGAGCGGCTGGCCCCGGCGATCGCCGCGGCGACAGGCCGCGCTATTACTCAGCCTGCCGTGACCGACGCCTCAGCCGACACCCAGCCGACTCCGCCCAAGAAGAAGCGCAGGGCCAAGTTGGCCAAGCGCGCGCAGGCATTTCAGGAAGGAGCGGTCCGCAAGATGAGCGATCGCCAGCTTGAGGTCGTCGTCGGCAACCGTTTCGGCATCCGGGGGCTCTTCAACGCGATGGCCGGCATGTACCGCCCGGCGAACGCCGGAGATTTCGTCGGGCCGATCGAGTTCACGCTTGAGACCAGGCACGGCCCGGAGGTCTGGACGATCGACTGCTCGCCCGCAGGTGCAAAGGCCCGACGCGAGGCGTCGCCCGATGCGAAACTTCACGTGGAAGCCAAGCTGGCAGACTTCCTGCGCGTGGGCGTGGGTGAGATCTCCGCTCCGAGCGCAGTGCTCTCGGGCAAGCTCAACGTGCGCGGAGATTTTGGGCTTGCGCTGAAGCTGGGCCCGATGTTCGGTGGGCCCTCCGCGATCTGATCGCCAGCTGGTCAGGCGGTCTGGTTGCGCCGGCCCAATCTGAAGTCCTACGAGCGCCCCGGGCAGGATTCGAGATTCCATGCCGCAACGGGATCTGAAGTCCGACGAGCGCCCCGGGCAGGATTCGAACCTGCGTAAACGGGATTAGAAGGCCCGCGCCTAATCCTCTCGGCCACCGGGGCAGGTGATTGATTCAGCTTATTGGCCAGCTCGACGGGCAATCCCCCGATCTTCCCGAAGTCGCCGCGTGTTTACTTACTTGATGATCCTTCGCTCCCGAACGACCTGGGCTGTTGCGCTTGCCGCCGGCTCGCTGGTACTGGCACTCTCCCTCAGCGGCGGCGACTCGCGTGCGGCAGTGCCGACATCGAGTACATCAGACGCACCGATGATCGCGGCTGTGGGTGACATCGCATGTCAGGCAAGTGCGCCGGTGACCGCCGCAACCTGCCGTCATGGCTATGTGGCTCGGGCGATCAAGCGAACCAGACCCGACTCCGTATGGCTGCTCGGCGACATCCAGTACCCGAAGGCCACGCTTGCAGATCTGCAGGCCTCGTTCGGCAAGTTCTTCGCGCCGATGCGGGGTCTCTGGCGGCCAACTCCCGGCAACCACGAGTACTACACCCCGAACGCCGCCGGCTACTACGACTTCTTCGGCAAAGCCGCCGGTCCGTCCCGCCGTGGCTACTACTCGTTCAACTTGAAGAACTGGCACCTCATCTCACTGAACTCGAACTGCGACATCATCGACTGCAGAGAGAACTCCGCGCAACTGAAGTGGCTGCGCGCGGATCTGAAGAAGAACAAGAATCGCTGCACGGCCGCCTTCTGGCACCACCCGCTCTACAGCTCGGGCGACGTGCACGGCGACGACCCGCTCGCGCGCCCGCTCTGGCAGGTGATGCAGAAACACCGCGCCGAGTTCGTGCTCACCGGACACGATCACGACTTCGAGGCATTCGCGCGACAGGACGCTTTCGGCAGACGTGACGCGAAGCGAGGCCTGATGCAGTTCGTCGTCGGCACCGGCGGCAAGAGCGCCTACCGCTTCGACAAGATCAGCAGCAACAGTCGCGTGCGGATCACGAACTCCTTCGGATTTCTCTCGATGCAGCTCAAACAGAACTCATTCGTCTGGCGCTACGTCGAGGAAGGCGGCACGGTTCGCGCGAAAGGTTCCGGCCACTGCAGATGAGGCCCGAGGGCGCGCGCTACTAGAATCACCCTCAGTGCGGTTCGCCGTACGCGTGGTGGGCGTAGCTCAGCAGGTAGAGCTCCGCGTTGTGGTCGCGGCGGTCGCCGGTTCGAATCCGGTCGCTCACCCCTTACGAACTCTCGGTACCGACGCCGCTCCAGCTCCGCACAGTGCTGGATCGCGGCGGTCGCCGGTTCGAATCCGGTCGCTCACCCCTCTGGTTCCGGAGTCAGTTCTTCTTTTTCGACTTCGGCGCGCTGATCGTGAAGGTCGCGCGATTCGCCGTGAGCTTCGCGTTGCTCGTCGTGCCCGAGATCAGCCTCGACTGCAGCTCGAACTTCTTGTGCACTCCGAGGACGTTCTGGAAGGTTGAATACGTGCGCACCTCGAGCTTCTGCGTGGTGCCGGGCTCGACGCTGAAGACGTATCGGGCGGCCTGGAGGTACGCGGGCTTCGCGGCGACCCATCCGGGGCGCTCGGTGTAGGCCTTGGCGTTGACCTTCTTCGTCGTCTGGAAGAGCAGTCGACCGCTGCATTTCGAGACCGCAGCGGCGGGGCACGACATCGTGATCCTGAACGTGCCCTTCTTTGAGATCGTCGCGTTCTGCGAGCGCAGCTTGATCTGCAGGAAGCCGAGCTGGACGTTGAACTGCATCGAAGTGCTGGCGGCCGCGCCGGTCTTGTCTGTGACCGTCATCTGGACCGAGTGCGGGCCCTCGAGGATGAACATCTTCTGAGTGGTGACTTCACTGACGCCGGGCGCACCGTCGAACTTCCAGTCGTAGGTCATCGCGTCGCCTTCGGCGTCGGTCGAGCCGGCGGCAGAAAACGTCGTCCTTGAGGTGGTGGAGGGGACGCTCGTCACGATCTGAATCCTCGGGACGGGGATCGAGTTCTGGACTTCGAACGCGCCGATGTCGCGGATCAGGCCTGCTCCGCGGCTGACCACTCGCGACTGGTCGTTGGCGTCGGTCCCGCTGTCGTTGCTGTTGGGCTGAGCCGGGTCACCTGCATCGACAAGTGCCGAGGCGAGCGTCAGGCGGAAGTCGCCGCCTGCAGCGTTCACGAATCCCATTCCCGATTCGGCGAGCTGGCTGCCGTTCGGGACCGTGGCAGCGCCGGTCGTGGCGCCGTTGTATCGCGAGTAGGAAAGTTCGGTTGATGCTCCGGCGCCGGCCGCGCCGGCCGCGACTTCAAACCCAGAGATGATCGAGCTGTTGACCATCACCGACTGCGTCGTGGTCAGCCCCGAAGCGTTGGCCGCGACGCCGGTCGTGCCGGAGCCGCCACCAATCAACGTGCAGTTGTCCACACGCACTTCGTTTGTCTCGCCGCTCGTGGAGCTTGCCCCCACGGCCTTCCCCCCGGAATTTTCGGCGGCGTCACTCGAAGGCATGATCACGCTGCTTGAAACTGTGCCGCTTGATGCCAGACCGACCACGCCATTGGCGCTGTGGCTCTTCATGCGGCGGATCTTGAAGTTCAGTGCGCTCGTCAGTGAGACGGCGTTGGTGGCGTGCGTGACGTTCACGTCGTCGATGATCGCGCTGGTCGAGCTGTCGACCACGACGGCGCTGGACGTGCCGCTGCCGAGGTTGATCGTCAAGCTGCGCACGCGCGGGCTCGCGTCGCTGACGACGATGCCCTTGCTGTCATCAGCACCGGGTCCGTTGATCGTGATGTTGGTGATCAGCTGACCGCCGAGCGCGGCGGTGATGCCGGTCAGGCCAGTCGAGGCAGGCATGTCGATCTGAAGGTTGTCGAAGTTCGTGTTGGAGTTCGCGGTGGTGATCACGCTGGTGCCCGGCGCGTAGCTGGGGGCGGAATCGATCGTGATGATCGGCTTGGTCGCGCCGACGCCGAGGATCTTCACCGGCTTGTTCAGGAAGTTGACGCCGTCGGGGCTTGTGTAGGTGCCCGGCATGACGTAGATCGTGTTCATCTCCGGGTCGGCGGCCTGAGTCTGGACGTCCACGAGGTCGGTGGCCTGCGGCCAGTCGTCAGGGCAGAGATTGGTCGGATCGGCCCCGACGCAGAAATTTGATGCGGCAGAGGCTGAGGTGGTCCCAGCGAGTGCCAGGAGCAGTGTGGCCGCGCACATGATCGTCGCGAGTCTCCACCAATGAACCCGGACTGTGCGTCCGAGCGGCCGTTCATTGCCCATTGCTTGCTTCTTCCCCAGTGTTCGAACGTGAGAGCATCCGTACTCGTACCCAACATAAGGGAGGAACACGCCCTCGTCAAGTCAGTTGCGGTGGCCGATACAGCTACCAGATCCGCTTATAAGCGGACTACTGTCCATATAGCTGTGGAGAAAACTTCTGACATACCGGAGCGGATCACCCCGCTCGACGGATTGGCGCTTGAGACTGGCCAGGACGGGCTTCCTGTCCTGGGCGGTGACCCGTGCGAGCGCGCCGATGCCCGGCGCAACCGGGTCAAGATCCTCGCCGCGGCCGAGCAGCTTTTCGCTGAGTATGGGGCGGAAGCGGTCTCGATGGACGCCGTCGCCGAGGCCGCCGGCGTCGGCAAGGGCACGCTCTACCGCCGCTTCGGAGATCGCTCGGGACTCGCCCGCGCAGTTCTCGATGAACGCGACCGTGAGTTTCAGGAGAAGCTGATCCGTGGCGAGCCGCCGCTGGGCCCGGGCGCCGACCCGGTCGAGCGCCTCGTCGCCTTCGGCTCTGGTGTGATCGAGCTGATCGCCGACTACGGAGACCTGATCATGGCTGCGCAGATCGGAAAGGCCGGCGCGCGATTTGCCGGTCCGGTGTACGCCACCTACCGCATGCACGTGCACCGGCTGCTGCGCGACATCGACCCGCGAATCGACGCCGACTACTTCGCCGACATCGTGCTCGCGGCCCTGAACGCAGAGATGTACGACTTCTGGCAGTCAGACGTCGGGCTCGACAAGGCGCGGATCACGGACGGCTTCCGCCAACTCGTGTCGTCGATCGCGGCGACTACGAACTAGTCACTCACCGGCCGCGTACTGCACGATCGAGCGGTCGATCAGCCATTCGACCGGCGCGTGGTCGTCGGTGTAAACCGCTCCGTCGGTCGGGGCGGCGACGAGCCTTGAGGCCTCCCTGCGGCCGGTCGGCGCAAGCGACCGTGTCCCGGCCGTGCCGCGCACGACGTGCGCCGGCTCGATCGACGAGTCCGACGCCACAAGCATCGAGTTGGTCGGGCGGGTGCGGTCGATCGAGACGTACTTGAACTCGGTCGCCATCGTGGCCGCGAGCACGCGCTCGAGCACCTGGCTCCCGATCGGGTGGCCGACGTTCACCACGACGGTGCCGTTGTGATTCAGTCGGTCGTGCGCCAGCGCGAAGAACTCGCGCGTGGTGAGGTAGAACGGGATGTAGGGCTGGCGGTAGGCGTCGAGGATCAACGAGTCGTAACGCTCGTCGGTCGCGCGAAGATACGGACGCGCGTCAGCGGTGTGGGCGGTGAAGTTCTTGTCTTTCAGTCCGAAGTACCTGCGGCCGACGCCAGCCAGTTCGCCGTCGATCTCCACGCCGTCTACCTGCGTCTCGGGGAAGTACGCGGCGAATGCCCGAGCGGTGGTGCCTGCCGCGTTGCCCAGAATCGCGACGCGCGCGGGCGGGTCGGCCGTGGTCGCCAGCGGTAGCACAAGCGCCGCGTCCCAGTAGTCACTGGTCAGGACTGTGGTCGGTTGGTAGAACGAGTGGCGCGACTGCCCCTCGTTCAGTTCGAGCGTGCGCGAACCGCTCGCGGCCTCGATCACGCGCAGATACTGCGTCGCCGACTCGTCTTCAAAGATCACTTTCCCGGCAGAGCTGCTCGGCTTGATCGCGCTCTGCGGAATCACGAAGAGCACGGCGATCACAGTCGGGATGATCGCCCAGCGCGCCTTGTGCGAAACACCGACCAGCCCGACCAGCGCGAGCATCAGGGCGAAGAGCAGAAAGGTACGGCGCGTGCCGATCCCCGGCACCAGCACGAGCGCGCAGAGCAATGTTCCGACAAGGCTTCCCGTCGTGCCGAGCGCGTAGAGGCGGCCAGCAAGCGTGCCGGCTTCGAGCTTGTCGACCTTTTCGATTCCGATTCGCAGCGCCCAGGGCGCGACCGTCCCGAGTACGAGCACCGGGACCGCAAGAAGCACCAGCGTCGCCAGCAGCGAGCCGACGAACGCCCCGGCCGAGACGCTGTCGAGTGCTTCGACGCCGACGTCCAGGAGTGGACGCGCGACAAAGGGCAGCGCCGCGGTGAGCGCGGAGCCGATCATCACCGCCGCGCAGAGGTCTGACATGTACGGACGGCGGTCGCCGATCTTCCCGCCGAGCCAGTAGCCGAGCGACAGCGCAACGAGCACGACGCCGATCGTGTTTGCCCAGACGACCTCTGAGGCGCCGAAGTATGGGGCGAGCAGTCGGACCGCGGCGATCTCGATTCCGAGCGCGGCGGCACCGACCACAAAGACGAGAAGGGACAGGGGTGGCCTTGGCGCGGGCTCGGTCATTGGCACGCGAGCGTAGTGGCGACGAGAGCGACAGCCACCACCCGGATCAACCGGCGCTCACCACTAACGGACTGCAGTCCGCTACAATTTCTCGAAACGGACTGAAGTCCGATTGGAATTCAAGGGTTTCCCCCAAAACAGCAGGAGATGATTGAAATGAGCACCGAGGCAGCAGCACTCACAGGCGTATGGACCGACGACAAGGTTCACTCGTCAATTCGTTACGAGATTCAACACAACGGCGTCGCCCCGTATCGCGGTTCATTCAGCGGCGTGGAGGCCACGCTTGAGTATGGCGACGACGGCGTGAAGATCAAGGGGACGGTCGATCTCACGTCCGTCGATCTCAAGGACGAGCAGCAGAGGGGCCACGTGCTCAGCCCGGACTTCTTCGACGCCGAGCGTTACCCGACCGCCTCATACGAGTCGACCAAGATCGAGATCGACGGACAGGAAGTGACCGTCCACGGCGACCTCACCCTCAAGGGCCAGAGCCACCCGCTGACGATCACCGGCATCATCGGCGAGCCGAGCGCAAATGCCGGAGGAACTGAATCGATCCCCGTCGTCCTTGACGGTGTCCTCTCGCGCTCGCAGCACGGCATTGACTGGAACGTCGAGCTTCCGAACGGCAAGGCAGTCCTTGGCGACATCGTGAAGCTCGAACTGGCTCTCGAGTTCGTAAAGGCTTAGAGCCATGAAGGTCCTCGGAATCACAGGAAGTCTGCGGAAGGATTCGCACAACTCCCTCCTGCTCAGGTCTGCGTCGCGGGTGGTACCCGCTGACGCGGAGCTGGTGAAGTTGGATGTCGAGGTCCTTCGCAATCTCCCCCACTACGACGAAGACCTCGACGTTCCGGGCCTGGACAACCCCTGGGTCAATCAACTGCGCGCCGAGGTTGCTGGATCCGGCGCACTGCTGTTTGTGACGCCGGAATACAACGGCGGATTGCCTTCGGCGATCAAGAACGCCGTCGACTGGATCTCACGGCCGAAGGGCGACGCCGCGATCAAAGGCAAGCCGTCTGCAGCGATCAGTGCCAGCACCGGCCAGTTCGGTGGAGTCTGGGCGCAGGATCACCTGCGCAAGGTCCTGTCAATGGCGGGCGCCCGCGTGATCGACGCGGAATTCGCGATCGCGAAGGCCCACGAGGTTCGCGCCGAACACGGCGACGTTCTTCACACTGCGGTCGAAGGCGAACTCGCGGAGATTCTCGAAGAGCTCGTCGAGCAGGCGCGCATCAACGCGTCTCTCGCCGCCGCTGCCTGATCTGCTTGCCCGTCCACCAGCGGACGACGCCGGCCATCCCGAGAGTGGTGGCCAGCGTCTGCCCGACTCGGTCGGTCAAGAAGAAAGCGCGGACCCGGCTGGCGGGTGACGGCTTGTATTTACGCGGGCTGCTCACAGGCGAAAACGCTACCGTCAATGGCATGACCCCAGTAACAGTTTCAACTTCAGAACTCCCCGAAGCGACGGCAAAACTCGAGATCGAGGTCTCGCCCGACGCTGTCGAGCACGCAATCGAACACGCCGTGGAGCACATGGCCGGCGAGATCAAGATTCCCGGATTCCGTCAGGGCAAAGTGCCGCCGGAGCTCGCGCGCCAGAAGCTCGGCGACGAGGCCATCTTTGAGCACGCCTTCGACGAAGCCGTCGGCGGTTGGTACGGCGAAGCACTCGATCAGGCAGACATCGCGCCGATCGGATCACCTTCGCTCGAGTCGGTTCCCGCCTGGTCAAAAGGCGAGCCGCTGACGTTCGAGCTGACCGTCCCGGTGCGCCCGGTCGCCGAAGTCGGCGAATACGAGGGCATCGAGGTCGGCAAGAAGGACGCCGAGCCGGATCTTTCTGCAGTGGACAGCGAACTCGCCACGATGCAGGATCGCTTCAGCAAGCTTGAGGATGTCGACCGCGCGGCCCAGGGCGGCGACTTCGTCGACATCAACTTCCTCGGCAAGCTCGACGACACGCCTTTTGAGGGCGGCGCCGGCGACGACTACGTGCTTGAGCTCGGCTCTGGTCAGTTCATCCCAGGGTTTGAGGAGCAGATCGTCGGCGCGAAGGCCGGCGAGGACACGATCGTGAACGTCACTTTCCCGGCCGAATACGGCGCCGAGCACCTGGCCGGCAAGGAAGCGGTCTTCGAGGTTCATGTCAACTCCGTGAAAGAGAAGACACTTCCCGAGCTGAACGACGAGTTCGCATCCGAGAACCTCGGCTACGACACGCTTCAGGAGCTCAAGGACGAGATCACGACTCGCATCACCGAACAGGCCGAGAAGGACGTCGAGCAGGAGTACCGCTGGGCGGTCGTTGACGCTGTGGCCAAGCAGGCCAAGATCGACATCCCGCACGGCCACATCCACTCGCGCGCCCACGAGCTGTGGCACGAGCTCGCGAACTCGCTGTACCGCCGCGGCATCGACCCGAACGCATACCTCCAGGCGATGGGCCAGAGCGAGCACGACTTCATCGACAGCACCGAGGGCGACGCCGAGCAGACGATCCGCCGCGAGGCGACGATCGCTGCTCTGATCGAGGTGCAGGGTGTCTCAATCACTGAGGACGAGATGGTCGAAGCGATCGAGAAGGACATGAAGGAGGGTCGCGACAGCGCCGAAGAGCAGTTTGCCGCGATCAAGGAAGCCGGCGGAATCAAGCAGCTCGAGAACGAGCTGAAGGCCCGCAAGGTGATCGACGACCTCGTCTCAAATGCCACGCCCATTCCGTGGGAGCAGGCCGAAGCCCGCGAGGCGATCTGGACGCCGGAGAAGGAAGAAACAGCGGGCGGCGACAAGCCGACCGAAGGGCTCTGGACCCCGGGCTCCTAGCCCGCCCGAGGTTTGCATTTTCCGTAGTTCTCAGGACTGATCCACGGCGAGCGTGATCGTCCCGGCGTAGCCACGCTTTGACCTGCGCTTCTTGAGCGGCACGATCCCGCGGCTCGCGACCTGCGAACAGATGTTGTCGCTGGGTTGAAGATGCGCCCGCCGCCGCGGCGGTGAGGGCGTCGGCCGCGATCACCTCGCGCCGTCGGATCTTGCGGTTACTCGGGTCCCTGAACGACATCATGCACCGCAAGGCTTGGAAATTGCTGAGTCGTTCCGGACAGTCAGGTCGGGATCGTCGCGCGGACGATCGCCGAGGCGGCCTGCTCGTGGACTCGGTGAGTCTCTTCGAGTTCAACATTCGTGAACCCGGCGTCGCGGAGAAGATCCCTGAACTCGTGATCGGTCAGGGCGCCGGCGATGCAGCCGGTCCACTGCTCCATGTCAGAACGCGTCGCGGCGTGCATGTTCTCGTCGGCGATCACGTCGCTGACCGCGAAACGCCCGCCGGGGCGGAGTACTCGCGCCGCCTCGCGCAGTACCTGGGCCTTGTCGCCTGAGAGATTGATCACGCAGTTGCTGATGATCACGTCGACCGAGTCGTCGGCGAGCGGAATCGCTTCGATCGTGCCCTTGATGAACTCGACGTTCGTGACTCCTGCCTCGGCCTGATTGGCGCGCGCAAGGTCGAGCATCTCGTCGGTCATGTCAAGGCCGTAGGCCTTGCCGGTGGGGCCGACCCGCTTCGCCGACAGGAGCACGTCGATCCCGCCGCCGCTGCCGAGGTCGAGCACGGTCTCGCCTTCCTTGAGCGCCGCAACGGCAGTTGGGTTGCCGCAGCCAAGTGAGGCCAGCACCGCATTGTCGGGTAGCGCGCGGTGGTCGTCGCCGTAGAGGGCTTCGCCGAAGACGGCGCGCTGCTCGTCGGTGATCACGGGGGTGTCCGGGCCGCAACACGAGGCGCCCACGCCGCTGGCGTCCGGGTTGGTGACCGCTCGAGCCGCCGATGCATATCGCGCCTGAACTGTCTCGCGGATGTCCGTCGCTTCGCTTCCTGCCGAGCAGCCGCAACCGCCGGATTCAGATCCGCAGCACTCAGCCTTGTGGCTCGGCTCGCAACAGGTCTCCTGCGCGGCGGGCGAACAGCAATCCTTCACTTCAGTCATTTCTCTTCCTTTTCAAGCCAGCCCGCAAAGTCATCAAGCGCGCCGGGGATCACGTAGTAGTAGGCCCACAGGCCCTGGCGCTCCGAGTCGACAAGACCCGCGTCGCGCAGTTTCTTCAGGTGGTGGCTGAGCGTCGGCTGCGAGATGTCAAACAGCGGGACGAGCTCGCAGACGCAGACCTTGCCGGCATGCTTGCGCAGCACGTCGATCAGCTGGAGGCGGATCGGATCGCCGAGCGCCTTGGCGATGGTCGCGAGGTTCACGGCTCGTTCGCGGTCGACGTCGGGGTAGACGACGGGCACGCAACACGGCTCACCGGCCGGCCGTTTGGTCTTTGGGGAAAGCTCCATATCGACGTTCATGAATCTGAGAATATCAATTCAATCGGCGTTTGTCTATGGATATAATTGCTGCGCTGATGACCCCCGTTCGCATAGGCATAAACGGCTTCGGAAGAATGGGGCGACTCGCGCTTCGCGCGGGATGGGATCGGGCTGATCTTGAATTCGTCCACATCAACGAGCCGGCGTGCCCGGCGGAGTCGTCCGCGCATCTGCTGACGTTTGACTCTGTTCACGGACGCTGGGATCGCGCGGTGACGGGAGCTGGCGAGGAACTCGCAATCGATGGAACTGCGCTGGGCTACTCCACCGAGTCGTCACCGGCGGCGGTGAAATGGGGCGAATCCGGAATCGACATAGTCCTTGAGTGCTCAGGGAAGTTCCGCACGATCGATTCGCTCGAACCGCACTTCGATCGCGGCGCAGAGAAGGTGATCGTCGCCGCACCCGTCAAGGACGCGGCCGCCCTGAACATCGTGGTCGGCGTCAACGACGACCTGTATGACCCCGAGCGCCACCGCGTCCTGACGGCGGCGTCCTGCACCACGAACTGCCTCGCCCCGGTCGTGAAAGTGATCCACGAAGGCATCGGCATCGACCACGGCTCGATCACGACGCTGCACGACCTGACCAACACCCAGACGATCGTCGACGCGCCGCACAAGGACCTCCGCCGCGCCCGCGCGGCGTCGATGTCTCTGATCCCGACCACGACCGGCTCGGCCACGGCGATCGGAATGATCTTCCCCGAGCTTCAGGGCAGGCTCGACGGCATCGCGGTGCGTGTGCCGCTGCTGAACGCGTCGCTGACCGATTGTGTCTTCGAAGTTGCACGCTCGACAACGGTCGAAGAGGTGAACGCACTGCTCGCCGCCGCCGCCGCGGGCTCGCTCGAAGGCATCCTCGGCTATGAGGAACGCCCGCTGGTCTCCGTCGACTACCGGGACGACCCGCGCTCATCGATCGTCGACGCGCCCTCGACGATGGCCACCGGCGAAACCCAGGTGAAGATCCTCGCCTGGTACGACAACGAGTGGGGGTATGTCAACCGCCTCGTTGAACTCGCCGGCCTCGTCGGAGCGAGGTTGGTCCCGGCGTGAATTCCGCCGCGCGCTCGCCCGACCTGCGCAACTACATCCTCGTGACCGGGGCCTACTGGGCCGACACGATCGCCGACGGCGCAACCCGCGTCCTCGTCCTGTTCTATTTCTACGAGCGCGGCTACTCACCGATCGAAGTCGCGCTGCTCTTCATCTTCTACGAGGTGTTCGGCATCGTCACCAACCTGGTCGGAGGTTGGCTCGCCGCGAAGCTGGGGCTGCGCACGACGCTGGTGATGGGGCTCGGGACCCAGCTCGTGGCCCTGTTGATGCTGGCGCTCGTCCCGTCCGCATGGCTTGTCGTCGCCTGGGTGATGATCTCTCAGGCGCTCTCGGGAATCGCCAAGGACCTCACGAAGATGAGCGCCAAGAGCGCGGTGAAGCTCGTGGTTCCCGAGGACGATCCCGGAACTCTCTATCGCTGGGTCACGATTCTCACCGGCTCGAAGAACGCGCTGAAGGGCGTCGGCTTCTTCATCGGCGGACTGCTGCTCACGACGATCGGATTCCAGCCGGCGCTGATCTTGCTCGCCGTGATGATCGCGATTGCGCTGATCTGCATCACGGGGCTGATGCAGGGCGATCTCGGCAACCCCGATCGCGAAGCAAAGTTCAGGCAGATGTTCTCGAACAACCGCGCGGTCAATCTGCTGGCCGCCGCGCGCGTTCTGCTGTTTGCTTCGCGCGACGTCTGGTTCGTTGTCGCGCTGCCGGTCTACCTGCGGAGCGTGCTCGGGTGGTCGTTCTGGGAGGTCGGATCGTTTCTTGCCGTGTGGGTGATCGGATACGGCATCGTTCAGGCGTCGGCGCCGCGCATCCTCGGCGGCCGGCATCCCGACGGGCGCATGGCGACCTGGCTCGCTTTCGCGCTCGCGACCCTGCCGGCGGCGATCGCTGTCGCGCTGATTTCTGGCGCCGATCCGACGGTCACCCTGGTCGCCGGACTGATCGTGTTCGGAGCGGTGTTCGCACTCAACAGCGCAGTCCACTCATTCCTGATCCTGCACTACGCCGATGGCGACAAGGTCGCGATGAACGTCGGTTTCTATTACATGGCCAACGCCGCGGGGCGGCTGACGGGCACGATCCTTTCGGGCGTGATCTACCAGCTCAGTGGACTCGAGGCATGCCTCTGGGCGTCGTCCCTGATGCTGCTGGGCGCGGGGGCGATCTCGCTTGCACTGCCCGTCCGCGCTTCCGCAACTGGACAACTGAACGGCTCGGCCGCCGACCCCTCGCATTAGACTCGCCCAGCGAGGGAACGGTCTCCATGCTCGAGGCGGCAAAACCGGTGGCAACACTGAAGTTCCGAGTCAAGGACCCCTCTCGATCTCGCCGCTGTGTGCATTTGCCGCAAGCGGATTGCAGGACAACGAACCAGAGAGGAAAAAATCGGACCATGTCACCACTAGTTCCTATGGTCGTTGAGCAGACTTCCCGCGGGGAGCGCGCCTTCGACATCTACAGCCGCCTGCTCGACGAGCGCATCATCTTTCTTGGCACTCCCGTCACCGACGACATTGCCAACCTGATCGTCGCCCAGTTGATCCACCTTGAGGCAGACGATCCAGACAAGGACATCTCGCTCTACATCAACTCGCCGGGCGGAAGCGTTTATGCCGGAATGGCGATCTACGACACGATGCAGTACATCAAGCCCGACGTGCAGACAATCTGCGCCGGCGTCGCGATGTCGATGGGGGCGATGCTGCTCTCCGGCGGTGCCAAGGGCAAGCGTATGGCCCTCAAGCACAGCCGCATCCTGATCCACCAGGTCAGCAGCGGTTTCCAGGGTCAGGCAACTGACATCGAGATTCACGCCAAGGAAGTCATCGACCTGCGCAAGCGTATGGACGAGCTTCTCGCCGACAACACCGGTCAGCCGCTTGAGAAGGTTGCCCAGGACACTGAGCGTGACTACTTCATGTCCTCTGAAGAGGCAAAGACCTACGGCCTCATCGACCGTGTGTTGGAGAAGCGCTAGAGGCATGTGGCAACCCACGCGGAATGCCGATAGCTTGAGGTAATCGATGGCGCGCCCTACTGATCAGAACGAACAACTGCTGTGCTCTTTCTGCGGAAAGTCGCAGCGGCAGGTGAAAAAGCTGATCGCCGGCCCGGGCGTGTACATCTGCGACGAGTGCATCGACCTCTGCAACGAGATCATCGATGAGGAGCTCGCCGCCCCGGCGACGCTCGACGTCGCCAACATCCCGAAGCCGACGGAGATCAATTCCGCGCTTGACGAGTATGTGATCGGCCAGGAGACTGCCAAGCGCACGCTCTCCGTGGCCGTCTACAACCACTACAAGCGCGTGCAGATGATGCAGAGCACCGAAGAAGACGTCGAGGTGCAGAAGAGCAACATTCTGCTGCTTGGTCCGACCGGTTGCGGCAAGACGCTGCTCGCGCAGACGCTTGCTCGCGTGCTGAACGTTCCGTTTGCGATTGCCGACGCGACCGCGCTCACGGAGGCGGGCTACGTCGGCGAGGACGTCGAGAACATCCTGCTCAAGCTGATCCAGTCGGCCGACTACGACGTCAAGCGCGCCGAGACCGGGATCGTCTACATCGACGAGGTCGACAAGATCGCGCGCAAGGCCGACAACCCTTCGATCACCCGGGACGTTTCGGGCGAGGGCGTCCAGCAGGCGCTGCTGAAGATCCTTGAGGGCACGGTCGCTTCGGTTCCGCCGCAGGGTGGACGCAAGCACCCGCACCAGGAGCTGCTGACGATCGACACTTCGAACGTGCTGTTCATCTGCGGTGGTGCATTCGCGGGCCTCGACAAGGTGATCGGCAAGCGCGTGGGCTACAAGGGGCTGGGCTTCGGCGCAGATGTCAAATCCCGTCGCGAGCAGGACCCGGGCGAGATCTTCGAGAAGACGCTTCCGGAAGACCTGATCAACTACGGATTGATCCCCGAGTTCATCGGCCGCCTGCCGGTCGTGACGGCCGTGCACTCACTGCGCGAGCCGCAGCTGATCTCGATCCTGACCGAGCCCAAGAACGCGCTGGTCAAGCAGTTCCAGCGCTTCTTCGCCTTCGACAACATTGACCTGGTTTTCGCCGACGACGCCCTGAGCGCCATCGCTGATCGCGCGATCGAACGCGAGACGGGCGCCCGCGGACTGCGCTCGATCATGGAAGAGACGCTGCTCGATGTTCAGTTCGAGCTGCCGTCCCGCAAGGACGTCACGAAGTGCGTAGTCACCAAGGAGACGATCGAGAAGGGCATCAACCCGACGCTCGTCACCGAAGCCGCCAAGGTCGAGCCCGGCGGCGCCAAGCGCATCGGCCGGCCGCCGGACGCGCTCTCGCAAGAGTCTGCTTGACGACGAAGGCCTCCCGATGGGAGGCCTTCGTCTGACAGGACAACGGACGCTTCAAGAGGTTTGAGGAGCCCGGATCAAGAGGTTACGCTCGAGTCAACTTACCCTCTTCTTGGTAGCTGGCTTCTTTTTGCAGGTTTTCTTGGACTTCTTCTTGACACCCTTGCACTCCTTCGACTTCTTCGAAGCAGCAGTTACGACCCCGTCGCTGTAAACACCAGCAACGAGGTCGCTCTGCCGCAGAACCGACAGGGCCTGAGGCCCGGCCGACAGCGCTACATATGGGAGCGTGCTGTAACGGTTGCTCACCGAGAACGAACCGGCAGGCAACGCTGCGAGGAGCGCATCTGTTGTTGCAGTGATCTGCTCAGGGGTTGCACCCTCGGCGAGGTTCAGCTGCGCGATCAAGCGCTGCTGGGCCGGGGCCGCGGCGCTTGCGCCGGCGGCGGGCAGAATGGCCGCAAAGGCGGCGAAAAGAGCGATGATGAGGAGTTTCTTCATGAAGTCGCGAGGTGAGCCGTCCTTGACTCCCCATCAAGGTATGAGCGGATCCGCGATCTGGCAACCCCTGTGGCGGGATTACTTCTGCAGCTGCTTGATCTGCGCGAGTTCTTCGGTGGTGTCGAGGATGACGACGTTCGCGAGCTGTGAAGTGCCCGGTCCGCCGGCACGGGAGTTGACCCTCGCGGCCTTCAGCGAGCCCCGGTCGTTCAGCTTCATCGCGGCGAGGTATCCGGCGTCAGAGGACGGCGCGGCGAGGGGCGTGCCGTCTGCGGTGATCCCGAGTGATTTCAGCGAGATGTCGAGCGTGTAGGAGGCCTTCTTCACTTCCATCGTGTCGCCGGTCTTACGAAAGCGCTCGAGCTTCTGGGACCAGGCCTTTCGCGTGGCGAGCACGGACTCGGCAAAACTCTCGATCTCCGGGTCGGTGGTGGTCTTGAGGATCGAATTCGAATAACCCTCGGCGTTCTCGATCTGCGCGGCCACCACGGCTTCGTACGCGGCATCGATCTTCAGCCGAGCGTCGATCGACGCGTTCCCGGTTGTGGAGGATCCGCCACAACCGGTCGCGACCAGAGCGGTCGCGACCAGCAGGCAGGACGCAAGTTTGAGATTCAGCACACGCCGATACTGGCGCATCGGGTTACTTGCGGTACTTGGTCAGCCAGTTCTGAAGTGCGAAGTAGCTGGCGCGCGGCGTGCCGTTGGGTGAGATCATTCCTGAGTCCCAGAGGAAGGGGAAGCTGCCCTCGCCCGGGTTCATCGCCCCGAAGTAGCAGTAGATGTAGGTGCGCTTGATGCGCGACGAGTTGCGGCCGAGGTTCAGCGCCCTGCTCGTGGCGGCTCCAGCGCGCGCCTCGTCGTAGCCGTACCTGTAGTTGAAGGCGACGATTCCGCCGACCTCGGTCAGCCAGACCTCGCCCTTGACCTTGGCGAGGAATGCCTTGGTGGTGCTGTTCTTCCAGCTCTTGCCGCCGTTGGTGTCGGTGTAGCTGTGCAGGCCCCAGATCTTCGGTTTCCTGGCGTACTTCTGGAACTTCTTCAGCCATGGCATGAGGTTCTTCTGGTCGAGCACGTCGGCCGCGACGATCTTGCAGCTCGGGCAGATCGTGCGGGTGATGTTGTAGTACTGGGCCGCGCGCTTGGGGTTGTTGACCGTGGGCTGGGACTTGTGGTTCGCCTCGTTCCAGGGTGAGACCGCCTTCAGGTTCGGGTAGCGCTGCAGCGCGAATTTGAGCGTCTCGGCGTACTCGGCGACGGTCGGAAGGATCGTCGGGTAGGTGTAGGAGCGCTCAAAGGAGATCAGCGGCTCGACGCCGGCGTCCTGCGCTCCGCGCATCCAGGCGTCCATGCGGCCGAGCTGCACCGGATCCTTGTGGAAGTCGTACGGCACCATGCGGCGTGAGATCTTCACACCGAGCGACTGGAACTTCGGGTCGTAGAACATCGGGTGGTTGTTGTCGGCGACGCCGACGGTCGGCACGTGAACCTTGGCGGCCTTTTTCTTGCCCTTGCCCTTGCCCTTGGCCTCGCCGGTTGCCGGGAGCGTCGCTGCGAACGCGAGCAGCGCGAATAGCGTGAGAAGGATTGGAATACGGGAAGTACGTACGGCGCTCAAAGTGGTCCTCCATGAAATGAACCTGGGTTTTCTTGGCAGTTGCACGGGCGCGGGCCGCTACTCAGGGGCTGCGCCGGGGCGGAGAAATTTCGATGTCCAGCCTAGAGCACGCTTCGGTTGCAAGAGTTGCGGTTGGAGCGCCACTCCTAAACTGTCTCCACATGTCAGCCGACCGCCGAGAGGTTCTCGAGCAACGCACGCGTTACGAACCTTCCGAGGTCGAGCAGCGGATTCTCGACAAATGGCTTGAATCAGGGATTTTTCACCCAGAGGACGCTGGCGACGCCGAATCAAATTACTCAATTGTGATCCCGCCGCCGAACGTCACGGGCGCGCTTCACATGGGTCACGCGCTGAACGGCTCGATCCAGGACACGCTTGTCCGCCGCGCCCGCATGCAGGGCCTGCGGGCCAAGTGGGTGCTCGGCACCGACCACGCGGGAATCGCCACCCAGGCCCAGGTCGAGAAGCTGCTCGCAAAGGAAGGCACGACCCGCCAGGAGATCGGCCGCGAAGCCTTCGAGGCGCGCGTCTGGGAATGGCGCGAGCAGTACGGCGCGACCATCATCGGTCAGTTCAAGCGCCTTGGCGCAAGCTGTGACTACTCCGAAGAGCACTTCACGATGGACGAGGGCTACGCAAAGGCCGTCGCCAAAGTCTTCACCGCCCTGTATGAGAAGGGCTACATCTACCGCGACAACTACATGGTCAACTGGGATCCGGGCATCGGTTCCGCGATCAGCGATCTCGAGGTCGAGGACAAAGAAGTGGAGGGTGCGATGTACGAAATCCACTATCCCTTCGAGGACGGCAGCGGCGCGCTGACCGTCTCGACCACGCGTCCCGAGACGATGCTCGCCGACACGGCCGTAGCGGTCAATCCAGACGATGCACGCTTCAAGGACCACGTCGGCAAGAACGTGATCCTGCCGATCGTCGACCGGCCGATCCCGGTGATCGCAGACGAACACGTCGATCTTGAGTTTGGAACCGGCGCGCTGAAGATCACTCCCGGCCACGACCCGAACGACTTCGAGATCGGCCGCAAACACGGGCTCGACGAGTTGACGGTGATCGGCTTTGACGGCCGCATGACCGAGGACGCTGGCGAGTTCGCCGGGCAGAAGGTGCTCGAAGCGCGTGAGGCGGTCGTGGAGAAGCTGCGTGAGCTCGGTGCGCTCGGCGACGTCAAGCCGCACACCCACGTGGTGCCGCATTCGCACCGCTCGGGCGAGCGGATCGAACCGCTGATCTCGCTGCAGTGGTTCTGCGACATGCGCGAGTTGGCAGATCCGGCGATCGAGGTCGTGAAGGACGGCCGCGTGAAGTTCGTGCCCGGTCGTTGGGACCGCGTCTACCTGAACTGGATGGAAGAGATCCGCCCGTGGTGTGTTTCGCGTCAGCTCTGGTGGGGCCACAGGCTCCCGGTCTGGTACCGCCAATCTGAAGACGGCACCGAAGAGATCTACGTCGGCGAGACCGAGCCCGAGGGCGACGGCTGGACCCGCGACGAAGACGTGCTCGACACGTGGTTCTCAAGCGCGCTCTGGCCATTCGCGACGATGGGATGGCCCGAAGAGACCGCCCAGCAGAAGGCCTACTACCCGACCGACGTGCTGAGCACGGCGCGCGACATCATCTTCCTCTGGGTGGCCCGGATGATCATGATGGGACTCGAGTTCAAGGGCGACATTCCCTTTGATGACGTCTACATCCACTCGGTGATTCAGGCGCCCGACGGCCGCCGGATGAGCAAGTCACTGGGCACCGGGATCGACCCGCTCGAGCAGATCGATGAGTTCGGCGCCGACGCCACGCGGTTCGGCCTGCTTGCGATGTCCTCAGCGCAGGACGTGCGCTACTCGATCGAGAAGGTCAAGCAGGGCAGTGACCTGGCGAACAAGCTCTGGAACGCCTCGCGGCTGATTCTGCTGAAGGCTGCCGACGTGGCGCCCGCGCCAACGGTCGAGGCGCCCGAGGACGCGTGGATTCTCTCGCGTCTGGAGCACGCGGTCAACGAGACCAACCGTCTGATCGACGAGTACGACTTCTCCCACGCAGCGCTCGGCCTCTACGACTTCTTCTTCAGCGACTTCTGCGACTGGTATCTGGAACTCGTCAAGCCGCGCCTCTGGAACGAGGTCGACAACGACTCCGTCTCGGCGAACCTGCTGTACGTGCTCGAGCAGACGCTTGCGCTGATGCACCCGCTGATGCCGTTTGCGACCGAAGAGATCTGGTCGCTGCTTCCGGGCGAGCGCGGGCTGCTTGCCGGCTCGCCGTATCCGCAGTCTGATCACGGGCGCGTCGATGCTGACGCCGAGCTGCGTGTCGGCAACCTGATCGCCGCAGTGACCGCCGTTCGTCGCTATCGCGACGAGTTGGGCGTGGCGCCCAGCGCCGGGCTTCGTGGTCGCCTCTCGGCCGAGGGCTACGAGAGAGTGGAGGAGCAGCTGGCGCGGCTCGGTCGAATCGAGCTCGGAGGCGACGACGAATCGATCGCCTCGCTCGCGGTCCCGGGCGGGTCAATAGAGATGTACACCAGCGATGCCTTTGATCCCGCCGAGATCGAGGCCAGGAAAGCTGCCCGCGCGGATGAGCTGCGCAGCGAGATCGCGCGCGTGAACAGGAAGCTTGGCAACGAGCAGTTCGTCGCGAAGGCACCCGAGGCCGTCGTCGACGCCGAGCGCGAGAAGCTCGCGCGCTTCGAGGCAGAACTCGCCGCGCTGTAGTCGCCGATGACTGACGCGCACGCGATCGAAGAGTTTCTGCTTGAGCGCGAGCAGTTCGGCATGCGCTTCGGGCTTGAGCGGATGCGTCGCCTGCTTGCGCACGTCGGCGATCCGCAGGATGCGGTTCCCGCTGTACACGTGGTCGGAACCAACGGGAAGTCCTCGACGACGTTGATGACCGCGGCGGCGCTCAGGGTTCAGGGCCTGCGAACCGGCGCATTCACGTCGCCGCACCTGGTGAGCTTCCGTGAGCGCATCGAGATCGACGGCCAGATGATTTCCCTGGACTACTTTCGCGAATCGGCCGCGCGCGTCGTGGCGGCGGTCGAGGTCGATGACGATCACGCCGAGGCCGACGACCGCGTGACCCAGTTCGAAGCGGTTGCCGCGATCGCGTTCTGCGCGTATGCCGACGCCGGGCTTGACGTGATCGTGGTCGAGGCCGGTCTTGGCGGCCGGCTCGACGCGACGAACGTGCTGGGCGACTCGCGCGTGCAGGTGCTGACCGGTGTCGGGATCGACCACACGCAGTACCTGGGGGAGACCCTTGAAGAGATTGCGTGCGAGAAGGTCGCGGTCGTGCGCAGCGGAGCGCTGCTGGTCAGCGGACCGCTGCCCCCGGTGGTCAAGCCCGTCGTCAACGCGGTGACCGACGAGCGCGACGCGAACTGGATCGAGCTGCGCGGCGTGGCGCCCGCATTTGCCGATCTGCCCGGGGAGTTCGTGCGCGAGAACGCGTCGCTCGCGATCGTCGCCGCCGAGAGCGCGCTGGAGAAGATCCGGCCCGGCGTCTGGTTTGACGCCAGGCGCGCGGATCAGGCGATCCATGCGTTCGCGGGTGACGAGACGCATCTCGGCCGCCTGCAGATCGCCAACACCGAACCCTTTGAGATCCGCGACTCGGCGCACAACCCGCAGGCCGCGAAGGCGCTGACTTCGGCTCTGTCCGAGCTCGCCGAGGGCCGACCCGTAACATTGCTCGTCGCAATGCTCGCTGACAAGCCCGTTGATGAAACGCTCACCGAACTGCTCGCGATGGTGCCCGATGACGGCGTCGTGATCTGTACGGCTGCGACAAACCCGCGATCGCTGCCGGCGAGCGAACTGGCTGGGCGCGTCGCCGCAATCGCCGCTCCGGGCGTGCGGGTCGAAGCCGTCGAGGGTCCGATCGCTGCCCTGGGCCGCGCCCGCGAAGTCGCCGGGCGCGACGGGCTGCTCTCTGTGACCGGATCGAACTACCTGATCGCTGATCTGCTGCGCCAACCCGGTGCTGCGGGTTCGACGCTGTAGGCACCGATGAGCGCGCTCCCACCACCACCGCCGCCGATCGAGCCGCCCGAGCCGCCCCAGTCGCCGTCTCTGCTGTCGATGGTGCTGATCGTCGCCGTCGTCGTGGCCGTGGTGATCCTGATCTTCTCGGGGCTGGGTTACGTGCTCGGCAAGTTCATCTTCTGAGCCCGTGAAGCGGCCGCAACGGGGGATACACTGGCCACGATCTATGGGCAGCTCCATTCGTGACTCATTCGCACCGGCCGTCGCGCCGCTTGCACTCTTCGGTATCGACAACGAAGGGATCGGCGTCGCCGCCAATCTTCTCGTCGTCTTCCTGATCGCGGTCTGGTTTGCGCTCGTTTTCTGGACCTACGCCGACTCGCGTCGTCGTCTGCAGGATCCGGTCCTGATCGGCTCCGCCACGTTGGCCGCGCTGATCTTCCCGTTTGCCGGTGCCCTGATCTATGCGATCGTCCGCCCACCGGAAACTCTCGACGACGCCTACGAGCGCGAACTCGACGTCCGCGCCGCCGAGCTTCGTGTGCGACTGCTCGAGTCTGCCGTCAAGGGCGGCCCGGGCAGCAGCGCAGCAGCAGCGTCAGTCGCCGCCGAAGTCTCTGGCGAGCCGTCGTCGCGCCGCGGAGCTCCCGCTCCGCCGAGTCAGTCACGCCCAGCCCGGTCTTCTCAGCCGCGCCGCTCTGAGCCCGGCCGTTCGCCCGAATCGGACGCACCGGTCGCGCCGTCGCAGCGCTCCGGTCAGTCCCAGCGTCCGTCTTCTGGCAGCCCCTCGCGGCCGCCGGCGACTGGCGCAGATGGCGCCTGATCGTCCCTCTCTAAAACCAGATTCAGGAGAATCAACCCATGGAACGCACCCTCATCCTCGTGAAGCCTGATGCCTTCGAGCGCAACCTGACCGGCGAAGTCATCGCCCGTTTCGAGCGCAAGGGCCTCAAGCTCGTCGCACTGAAGCAGCTTGTCACCAGCGAAGAGCTGGCCAAGGAACACTACGCCGAGCACGCCGAGCGCCCGTTCTTCGGCGAGCTCGTCGAGTTCATCACCGGCGGTCCGCTGGTCGCCGCAGTGCTCGAGGGCCCGCGCGCAGTTGCCGCCGCCCGCCAGACGATCGGCGGCACTGACCCGGTCGAGGCTGCCACGCCCGGTTCGATCCGCGGCGACTACGGCCTCGAGGTTCAGAGCAACCTCGTGCACGGCTCAGACTCGACCGAGTCTTCCGCGCGCGAGATCGCGCTCTGGTTCCCCGAGCTCTGAGGAAGTTTCTTGGCTCAGCCGCGACTGGTTCTGGCCTCGCGCTCACCGCAGCGTGAAGTGATCCTGTCACGGCTCGGGCTTGATTTTGAAGTCGTGCCGTCGGGCGTTGACGAGTTCGACGCCGGCGAGCCTTCGGCCGTTGTGATCGGCAATGCCTTGCGCAAGGCGCGGGCGGTTTCCGATCGGCTGGCTGATCCGGATGCACTGGTTGTCGGCGGTGACACGGTGATCGTGCATGCCGGCGATGTGATTGGCAAGCCTGCGGATGCTGCAGAGGCGGCAGCGTTCATGCGGCGGCTGAGCGGATCTGAGCATGAGGTGCTCGGGGCGCTCGCCGTGGTTCGGTTTGGCGGCGAAGAGAAGACGGCCGTCACGGCTACGAAGGTGCGCTTTCGCTCGCTGAATGAAACGCTGATTGATTCGTATGTGGCGACCGGCGAGTGGGAGCACCGCTCAGGCGCCTACGCCATCCAGCAGGGCGGATCGATCCTCGTCGAATCGATCACCGGCGACTACCTCAACATCATCGGCCTGTCAGTGAACGATCTCGCCCGCCTCGCCCCAGAGCTCGAGCTCTTGTGAAGGCTCCCCCTGGAGAGGGAGAGTTCGCGCGCTGAACCGCTTGGGAATGCGGTTTCACGGTTACACTCGTGCAGCGCGCCGGACGATGGGATTGCAGAATGCAAACGTGCGCTCATCAATATTGCGAAAGGCCTGCAAAATCCGGGCTGACGCTAGACTCGCCAGCGAGTTTTCAGTTGGGCGCATCCAAGCTCCCAAACCCTCTTCCAGACTGACAAAGACGCCTCCTTCATGGGAATTTTCTCGTACCTGACAGGTTTTGGCGGCCGCGACATGGCCGTCGACCTCGGCACCGCCAACACGCTCGTGTACGTACGCGGGCGCGGCATAGTGCTGTCTGAGCCCTCCGTGGTCGCGATCGACTCGCAGACGCACGACGTGCACGCCGTCGGCGTCGAGGCCAAGCGCATGCTCGGCCGCACGCCGGGAAGCATCACTGCGATCCGCCCGCTCAAAGACGGCGTCATCGCCGACTTCGATGTGACCGAGCAGATGCTCCGTCACTTCATCCAGAAGGTCCACCAGTCGCGCTGGGCACATCCGCGCGTGGTTGTCTGCGTGCCCTCCGGCGTCACCGGTGTTGAGAAGCGCGCCGTTGAGGAGGCCTGCCTTTCCGCCGGCGCCCGCCAGGCGTACCTGATCGAAGAACCGATGGCAGCGGCGATCGGCGCCGGCCTGCCCGTCTCCGAGCCGACCGGATCGATGATCGTCGACATCGGCGGCGGAACCAGCGAGGTCGCAGTCATCTCGCTGGGCGGAATCGTCACCAGCCAGTCCGTCCGCGTCGGCGGCGACGAGCTCGACGAGGCAATCGTCAGCTACGTCAAGAAGGAATACAAACTCATGATCGGCCAGCAGACGGCCGAGGAGGTCAAGCTCGAGATCGGCTCGGCCTTCCCACTGAAAGAAGAAGTCCAGGCCGAGATTCGCGGACGCGACCTCGTGACCGGGCTGCCCAAGACGATCGTTCTCACCAACGATGAGGTCCACCGCGCGCTGGCCGAGCCAGTCGGCGCGATCATCGACTCGATCAGGGTCACGCTCGACCAGACTCCCCCGGAGCTGGCCAGCGACATCATGGACCGAGGGATCATGCTTGCCGGCGGCGGCTCGCTTCTGAAGGGCTTCCCGGAACGGCTCCGCGAAGAAACCCAGATCCCCACTCACCTTGCGGAATCACCACTGACCTGCGTCGCGATCGGCTCCGGCCGTTCGCTTGAAGAGTTCGAGGCGATCCACCGCACGACCAAGGCGCACCGCCGCCGGCGCTGAGCGCCCAGATGCCGACACGGCAACAGATTCGCCGCCGCCGCATCACCGCGGGCGCGCTCGTCGCGCTCTGTCTGGTGATGGTCACCGCCTACTTCAGCGAGGACACCGGCGGTCTCTTCCACACGATGCAGCGTGGCGCCGTCGAAGTGCTCTCGCCACTGCAGTCGCTGGCCAGCGGCGCGGTCAAGCCGTTCAGCGACGGCGTCAACTGGATCGGCGACTCGATCGACGCCAAGGGCGAGAACGAAAAGCTCCAGCTCCAGCTCTCTGACGCGCGAATCGCACAGGCGCGTCTGCAGCAGGCCGCCTCCGAGAACGAACAGCTTCGCGCGCTGGTCAAGTACAAGGACAGTGACGATTTCCCGAGCGGTCACACGCCGGTCACGGCTCGCGTGATCGCCCGATCGCCAACCGAGTGGTACGGCCGCGTGACGATCAACGCCGGACGCTCGGACGGCGTGCGCCTCAACGACCCCGTGATCGCAGGCGGCAACAACAGCGGCGCGCTGGTCGGGAAGATCACCACCGTCGCGGGCAACGCGTCCCAGGTCACGCTGCTCACCGACAGCGCAAGTGGCGTCGCCGCGCTGATCGCGAAGCGCAACATCCTTGGCGTGGTCAAGACCGGCGCGGGCGGCGAAGCCGGGGCGGATGATCTGCAGATGGCATTCATCCAGCAGCGCGGCCGCATCGCCAAGGGCGACATGGTCGTCACCTCGGGAACCGTCGACGACCCCAGCCGCGTCGACTCGATCTTCCCGCCGGGGATCCCGATCGGTGCCGTCAACGAGGTCGACAGCGAGGAGCGTCGCCTCTACGGCCGGGTCCACATCGAGCCCTACGCCGATATCCGTGACGCGCAGATCCTTCAGGTGCTGACCCGCGGAGGCAGCTGACCATGAGCCCCGAGCAGACTCGCAGTTACCTGCGCCTGGCCCTCGTGGTCGGTGGCGGCGTGCTGATCCAGCTTGCTGTGATCGCCCAGTTCCGCCCGTTCGGGGTCGTTCCGGACATCGTGCCGGTGCTCGTCGTCTCGATCGGACTGCTCGGAGGTTCGACGGCAGGCGCTACAACGGGCTTTGTGGCGGGTTTCCTGATAGACCTCACCCTGGTCCAGACGATGGGCGTTTCTTCACTACTTCTCACGATCGGCGGATACTTCGCCGGACGACTGCGCGAGCTCTACGACCCCGTGCATCCGCTGACGAGCTCTGCCGTCGGCGCGAGCGCCGCTGTCTTCTTCTCGATCGGCTTCGGTGTGATGCAGTTCTCGCTGGGCCAGCCGGCACCCGATCCGCTCGGCGTGTTATGGCAGGTGACACTCTCGGCGGTCTACGGCGCGCTGATGGCGCCGATCATCTTTCGCATCGCGCGTTGGGCGATGCTCCCGAATCTCGGACCGGGCAGCGACCCGATGCAGCGCCGCAGGCGCGCGACGATCAGCAGTCAGAGCGTGCTCGCATCGCCGACGATCGACACGCGTAGGCGCCGCAGGCTCAATCGTCGTAGGAGCAACCTCTGATGCCTGACAACTCACCCTTCTACCGCCTGCCCGACCGCCAGTCCGATGCGATCAGCTCGCATTCGAGCCTGCGCATCGCCGTACTTGGCGTGATCGCGCTCAGTCTCTTCGCGATCGTCTTCTTCCGGCTCTGGTTCCTGCAGGTGCTGACCGGCGACCAGTACCTCGCTGAGGCCAACCAGAATCGAACCCGCGACGTGCGTGTGGACGCCCCGCGCGGGAACATCCTCGATCGCAACGGCAACACGCTGGTCGACAACAAGAGCTCGTGGCAGGTCCGCGTGGACCAGAACGAGTGGGGCATCACGCTGACCGAGAAGAACAAGCAGCTGAAGTTCAACGACCCCAACTTCAGGCCCCTGCTCAAGCGTCTCTCGCTCGCGCTCGAGCTGCCGCAGAAAGAGCTCAAGGAGAAGATGCGCGACTCGATCATCCAGGAGTCGTTCGCCAACGCGGTTGTGGCCGAGGACGTCGACTACGACGGCGTCGTGAAAATCAGCGAGAACAGCGAAGCCTTCCCGAACGTAATCGTTTCGCAGTCCTACAAGCGCGCATATCCCAACGATCAGCTTGCCGCGCATCTGTTCGGCTACGTCCGCGAGATCGACGGCGAAGAGCTCAGATCGAAGAAGTTCGAGAACGCCGAGCAAGGCGACACCGTCGGTCAGGCCGGGCTTGAACTTGAGTACGACCGCTACCTGCGCGGCAAACCGGGTCTTCAGCGCGTTGAGGTCGAGGCCAGCGGAAAGGCGCGCAAGGAGCTCCCGGGTGCGCGGCCGGAGACCGGCGACAGCCTGCGCCTGACGATCGACAAGGGTGTTCAGCAGGCCGGCGAGGCCGCGATCGAGCGCGGCTCGGGCGGAATTCCGACCCACGGCTCCGCGTTCGTCGCAATGGAGATCCACACCGGCGAGATCCTCGGAATGGGCAGCTTCCCAACCTACGACCCGGGCGTCTTCTCGGGCGTGCTGAAGCAGTCGACCTACGACGAGATCAGTTCGAAAACGAACGGCCTGCCGATCATCAACCGCACGATCGGCGCCGTCTACCCGCCGGGTTCAACCTTCAAGGCGATCACCTCGATCGCGAACATGCAGGCCGGACTGCTCGCGCCGGGATCGACGATCAACGACGCCGGCGTCTGGGAGTACGGCGGATACAAGTGGCAGAACGCCGGCAAGGCGCCGCTGGGCACGGTCGATCTGCGCAAGGCGCTCCAGTTCTCGAGCGACATCTACTACTACCAGCAGGGCCTCAAGGCCTACCGCAAGGGTGGCCAGATCTTGCAGCGCATGGCCATGCGAATGGGCCTGGCCCGTACTCCGAACATCGACCTCCCGGACGCCGCGCCCGGCCAGGTGTCGAACCCGAAGATCGTGAAGGCCGAGCAGGGTCGCCCGTGGAACGCCGGAGACAACATGAACGCTTCGGTCGGTCAGGGATCGACTCAGGCATCTCCGCTGCAGATGGCGCTCGCGTACGCGGCGCTGGGCAACGGGGGATACGTGGTCACGCCGCACCTCGGCAAGGGCATCGACGACGCACAGGGCGAGGCCGTGCAGACGATTGATCAGCCCACACGGCGCAAGCTCGACTTCAACTCCACCAACGTCAACGCGATTCTCGACGGGCTGCATGCCGCAGCCCAGGAACCCGGCGGCACCAGCTACCCGGTGTTCAACGACTTCCCCGTGAAGATCGCGGGCAAGACCGGAACCGCAGAAGCTGGCGCGGGCAAGGAGGACCAGTCCTGGTATCTCGCCCTCGCGCCGTACCCGAACCCGCGCTATGTTGTCGCTGTGACGGTTGAGCAGGGCGGCTTCGGAGCAGAATCCGCAGCGCCGGCCGCCCGTCAGATCCTCGCCAAGCTGCTCAAGTTGAGTAAGAGCGAGCAACAGAAGTGGCGGCCGGGAACTTCCCGCACGCTTTAGGGCCTGCCGCCGACCACCAACCTTTTCTTGTACCTCCACATGCCAACTGCAGACATACCCGCTCAAAGGCTTGACCCGACAGGGGTCGCTGCGGGAGTCAAGCGCTTCCGTGCCGATGCTGCGTCGCACTCGATGGCGCGCGGATTCGACTGGCCTCTGCTCGGTGCTGCGATCGCGTTGATGACCTACAGCGTGATCGTTCTGGGCAACGCGACCGCAGACGACGTCGAGGGCGACCCGCACTACTACGTGATCCGCCAGTCAGTCTTCGCCGTCGTCGGCGTGTTCCTGCTCTTTGCGGTCAGCCGGATCGACTACGCGCGTCTCCGCGAGTACAGCACGCAGATCTACGCCTTTCTGATCGCCTCAAACATCTTCGTGCTGATCATCGGCACAGCGACCAAGGGCTCACGGCGCTGGATCGACGTCGGCTTCTTCCAGATCCAACCTTCCGAGCTCGGCAAGGTGCTTCTGACGATCACGCTCGCAGCTTTCATCGCCGGTCGCGTGCACGACCGCCACTCAAAGGGCATTCTCTTGCCGGTCCTGGGTCTGGCTTCGATCCCGGCGGCGCTCGTCTTCCTGCAGCCGGACCTCGGGACCGCGCTCGTCTACGGCGCGATCACGCTGAGCATCCTGTTCATCGCGGGGATCCCCTGGCGACAGATGACGGCGCTGCTTGTGGCCGTCATGATGATCGCCACGGCGGTGCTCTGGGCGGCGCCCGCGGTGGGCGTGAACGTGCTCAAGGAGTACCAGGTGCAACGCCTCACATCTTTCCTCAATCCCAACGCCGACCCCGGCGGACAGGGTTTCCAGCAGAAGCAGGGCGAAATCGCCATCGGCTCCGGCGAACGCGTCGGACGGGGCGCCGAGAATGCCACACAGACACAACTCAATTTCATCCCCGAGCACCACACGGACTTCGTCTTTGCGGTGGTCGGCGAGTCGTACGGCTTTGCCGGAGCGGCTCTTGTAATGACGCTTTTCGCGCTTTTGATCTGGCGCGGGCTACGCATTCTTGCGCTCGCCCGGGATCAGTTCGGTGCGTTGATCGCTGCCGGAGTGGTGGCGATTTTGATGTTCCAGGTATTCGTAAACGTAGGGATGAACGTCGGAATCATGCCGATCACAGGTGTGACGCTGCCGTTGATGAGTTACGGGGGAGCTTCAGTGCTCTCCACGTTCATCGCGCTCGGTCTCTTGCAGTCAGTTGCCGTGCACAACCGTCGTTAAGGCGTTGCACGCAGCGGCCTGTGGACCGATTCAAAAAACATTCGAGGTAAAAAGTGAAGAAGAAAGTTCTGGTCAGCGCGGACCGCAACGAAACCCGCGTGGCGATGCTGGAGGCCGATGGCACTCCCGGCAAGCGCACCGCAGGCAAGTCGGCCGCAAAAGACACCACCAAATGGCGCACCGCCGAGCTCTATCTTGAGCGCCGCGGCGAGCGCTCGATCGTCGGCAACGTCTACAAGGCGAAGGTCGAGAACGTCGTGGCGGGGCTCGAAGCCGCGTTCGTCGACATCGGATTCGAGAAGAACGGCTTCCTGCACGTCGACGACATCGTCGTCGACGGCAAGCAGGTCGCCAAGCGCGGCACCGGCCGCGGCGCACGCATCACCGACCTGCTCAAGAGCGGACAGGAGATCGTCGTGCAGGTCACCAAGGATCCGCTCAAGACCAAGGGTGCGCGGCTCACGATGCAGCTGGCGATCCCTGGTCGCTACATGGTCTTCGTGCCGAGCGGCGAGGGCGTCGGCTTCTCCCGTCGGCTCGAGGACAAAGAGCGCATGCGCCTCAAGCGCGAGGCCCGCGGACTTGACCTGCTCGGCGGCGGCGCGATCATCCGCACCGCGGCCCGCGGCGCCACCCACGAGGATTTCGTCCGTGAACTGATCTACCTGAACATGCTCAACGACGTTCTCGACCGTCGCGCGCAGGAGACGCCCGCGCCGGCGATGATCTTCCAGGAGGCCGACCTCTCGATCCGCGTGATCCGCGACGTCTTCACCGACGAGCTCGATGAAGCACTGATCGATGACGAGGCTCAGTACGAGCGCGTGAAGTCATTCCTCGGGCGCACCGCGCCGGAGCTCTCGGACCGCGTCGTGCGCTACGAGGAGCCCAAGTCGACGCTGTTCGAGAGGTACGGCGTCGAAGAGGAGATCCAGAAGATTCTCTCAACGCGTGTCGACCTGCCCAGCGGCGGTTACCTGATCATCGAGCACACCGAGGCGCTGACGATCATCGACGTCAACACCGGTTCGTTCACCGGCCGCGGCAAGGCGCGCGGCCTGGAAGAGACGATCACGCACACCAACCTTGAAGCAGCCGAAGAGGCAGTCCGCCAGATTCGTCTGCGCGACATCGGTGGAATCATCGTCATCGACTTCATCGACATGGCTCGCGCGAGTAACCGCGACGCAGTGCTCAAGGTCATGCGCAAGTCACTCGACGCGGACCGCACCAAGACCCATGTGGTTGAGATCTCGCCGCTCGGCCTGGTCGAGATGACGCGCCAGAACGTCACCGACGGCGTGCGCGAGATCATGACCAAGATCTGCCCGGTCTGCAACGGTGAAGGCGTCGTGCTCTCCGAAGAGACCGTTGCGCTGCACGTCGAGCGCCACATCC
>JBPPNF010000007.1:0-17762 GCA_051306435.1 Solirubrobacterales bacterium
GTTCGCCTCGCAATCAGATCCGCAGTGGTCAGCGCCTCTGCGCAAGCTGCGCCGCGCGCGTCAGGCGAGAGATAGACAACCGGCACAACATCGATCGCGCCGACATGTGGGTGGATCCCCTCATGCGCCGAAACATCAACCAGTTCATGCACGCTCGCGGCGCCATTTGCCAGCGCGCGGGCCAGTTCTCCCTGCTTTGACACGAGCGTGAAGACCGAGCGATGGTGGTCGGCGTCGCTGTGAACGTCGAGCAGCCGGGCCGGCTCGAAGGCCTCGCCGATCGCCCCGATCGCGGCCTCGTCGACCCCTTCGGAGACGTTTGGCACAGACATAAGCATTGGTACGCTTCACGCCTCCTGGCGGGGTAGCTCAGTTGGTTAGAGCAGCGGAATCATAATCCGCGTGTCGGGGGTTCGAGTCCCTCCCCCGCTATCAAAATGGTCGCCGTTCTGGCGGCCATTTTTGTAGCGGGATACCCGCGCAGTGTTTTTTGCGGCGTCCGCTTCGCGGTCGTCGATTCTGAAGGTGCTGAGATCCGCACCGGCCTTCCGCGACTCGGCCAAAACTATACTTTCTGAAGTGACCAATTTCTGGCGACTTCTTGGCTTTCTCAAGCCTTACCGCTCCGGAGTTGCATGGTCGATGGTTCTGGCGGCGTTTGCCATGGGTATCGGGACTGCGATCCCGTTGCTGGCTGGCGCCGCAGTCGGCCGCGCTGAAGCTGGCGACTCTCAGGGGCTCGTGCTGATCGCGCTCGCCGTGATCGGCGTCGGGATACTGCGCGCCGCGACCTCGATCGGCCGGCGGATTCTCAGCGGCAAGGTCTCGCTGGGCGTCGAGCACGACCTGCGCAGCAAGACCTACTCCCACCTTCAGGATCTCGAGATCGGCTTCTTCCACGATCAGCAGACCGGTCAGTTGATGTCGCGCGCGACCGTGGACCTGCAGGTCGTCCGCTTCTTCCTCGGCTACGGGCTGATCTTCATGATCCAGTCGGCCTTCACGATCCTCTTCGCCGGGGCGATCATGGTCTACCTCGACACCACGCTCGGCCTGATGGTCCTCGCGACGATGCCGTTCATCGTCGCCGCGGCCGCCCGCTACGGCAAGCGCGCGCGGCCCGCGGTCCAGGAAGTCCAGCAGCGTCTCGCCGAACTGTCGGCCGACGTCGAGGAGAACATCTCCGGCATCCGCGTGGTCAAGGCCTTCGCCCGCGAGGACGAACGCATGACCCGCTTCAAGAACTCCGCGCAGCGCGTCTTCGACCAGAACCTCTACTCAACGCGGCTCTCGGCCTTCAACGACCCGCTGCTCGGGTTCATCCCCTCGATCGGCCTCGCGGCCGTCCTGCTCTACGGCGGAAACCTCGTGATCGAAGGCGAAATGACGCTCGCCCACTTCACCTCGTTCTACTTCTTCGTCGGCATGCTGATCGGGCCGATGCGCATGCTCGGCAGTTCCCTGGGATCGGCGCAGCGCGCGACGGCCGCCGGCGCGCGCATCTTCGAACTGCTCGACCGGGCACCGCGGATCGAGGCCGCTCCGGACGCCAAGCCGCTCCCTCAAGGCGGTGGCGAAGTCGTCTTCGAACACGTGGACTTCCGCTTTCCGACCAGCGACAGGCTGATCCTCGAAGACGTCGATCTGACGGTCCCGGCGGGCGGCACGATTGCGATCGTCGGCGGCACCGGGTCGGGCAAGACGACGCTCGTCTCGCTCGTCTCGCGCCTCTATGACGTGGACGCCGGGGCGATCACCGTCGACGGCGTCGATGTGCGCACGCTCGACCCGCTTGTGCTGCGCCGCAACGTCGCCTTCGTCGCCGAGGACAGCTTCCTCTTCTCGGCTTCGATCGCGGACAACATCGCCTACGCCCGCGATGACGTCACCCCGGAAGAAATCAAGCAAGCCGCTCACCGCGCGCAGATCGGCGAGTTCATCGAGCAACTCGCGGACGGCTACGACACCGTGATCGGCGAGCGCGGCATCACGCTCTCCGGCGGTCAGCGCCAGCGCGTCGCGATCGCGCGAGCGCTCGTGGCCGACCCACGGATCCTGATTCTCGACGACGCCACCTCATCGGTTGACTCGAAGACCGAGCAGGAGATCAAGGGCGCGCTCGCCGAAGTGATGGCCGGTCGCACAACGTTCGTGATCGCCCATCGCCTCTCGACAATCTCGCTCGCGGACACCATCGTCGTACTCGACGAGGGCCGCGTGCTCGACCACGGCACCCACGCCGAGCTGATGAAGCGCTGCGACCAGTACCGCGCGCTCGCGACCAAAGGCATGCCCGAGAGCGTCTTCCTCACGCGCAAGGACCCGACCGCCACCGAGATCGGAGCCGGCCTGTGATGCGCCATCGCTACACCGACTTCATGAGCACATGGAAGCGCCTGCGCGGCGAGAAGACCCGCGCGCGGCGGCTGCGCGAACTCGTTGCGCTCGTGCGCCCGTACAAATGGCGCGTCGCGCTGATGTTCCTCTCGATGACCGTCGCGATCGCGGCCGGCCTTGCGCCGCCGTACCTCGCGAAGGTCGCGATCGACAACGGAATCATCGCGAAAGACGTGGGCACGCTTCAGCTGGTCGTCGTGCTGTACCTGGCAAGCGCGCTGATCCTCTGGGGCGCCACCTACGTGCAGACCTACATGACGAGCTGGGTCGGTCAGAAGACGCTCCAGGACCTGCGCCTTGCGCTGTTTGACCACCTGCAGAAGCAGTCCTCCGGCTTCTACTCGCGCCGCAAGACCGGCGTGCTCGTCTCGCGCCTGACCAACGACGTCGAGGCGCTCGACCAGCTGGTCAGCAACGGCGCGATGACGCTCTTCCAGTCGGTCGTGACGCTGATCGCGATGACGGTGATCCTGCTGCTGCAGAGCGTTCCGCTGGCGCTCGCCTGCTTTGCGGTGTTCCCGATCGTCGCGCTGGCGAGCTTCATCTTTCGTGTCGTCTCGACCGATGTCTACCGCGAGACGCGCGAGCGGATCGGCGTCGTCACGGCATACCTGCAGGAGACGATCTCCGGGGTCTCCGTGGTTCGTGCCTACGGCCGCGAGGAGCGCCACGTCGCCGAGTTCACGGAGCTCTCCGAGGTCAACCGCGACGCCAACATGCGCTCGGTCCGGCTGAACGCCGCCTACTTCCCGGCGATCGAGTTCCTCTCCGCCGTCTCGATGGCGGTGATTCTGGTCTTCGGTGGCTACCTCGTGATCGAAGGCAACATCGAGGTCGGCGTGCTGGTGCTGTTCGCCGGCTACATGCAGAACTTCTTCGACCCGATCCAGCAGCTCTCGCAGCTCTACACGACCTACCAGTCCGGCATGGCGGCGCTCGACAAGATCTTTGACCTGCTTGCCGAAGAGCCCGATGTGACCGACCTGCCCGGCGCCGAGAAGCTCGGCCCGGTGCGCGGCGCGATCACGTTCGAGGGCGTCTGGTTCAGCTACCAGGACGACGACGTCTGGGCGCTGCGCGGCATCGATCTCGCGATCAACCCCGGTGAAACAGTCGCGCTGGTGGGCGCCACCGGAGCCGGCAAGTCGACATTCGCCAAGCTCGTGCCGCGCTTCTACGACCCGCAGAAGGGTCGCGTGCTGGTCGACGGTCACGATCTCACCGGTGTCGATTCGCGCTCGCTGCGCAGGCAGCTGGGCTACGTGCCGCAGGAGGGCTATCTCTTCAGCGGCACGATCGCCGACAACATCGAGTTCGGCAGGCCCGGCGCGTCGCGCGCAGAAATTGAGGAAGCAGCGCGCTCGGTCGGTGCCTACGACCCGATCTCAGCTCTGCCCGACGGGTTCGACACCGTCGTCGGCGAGCGCGGAAGCCACCTCTCTGCCGGGCAGCGCCAGCTCGTCGCATTCGCACGTGCGCTGATCGCCGAACCGCGACTGCTGATTCTTGATGAGGCAACGGCGAGCGTCGATGTGACCACAGAGATGCGGATCGAAGAGGGCCTGCGGCGGCTGCTCGCCGGCCGCACGGCGATCGTGATCGCGCACCGGCTTTCGACGATCATCAACGCCTCGCGCATCGCCGTGCTCGAGGGCGGAGAGATCGTCGAGCTGGGCTCACACGATGAGCTGGTGGCGGCCGGCGGTCGTTACGCCGAGCTTTACGCAACCTGGGAGCAGCAGGTCGCCTAAGCCGCTTCGGTGCGGCGCGCAGGCGGATCGAACGGGTAGAACTCAGCGCCTGTGGCCCGCGCGAACTGCGGCGCGCCGCTGGCGCTTTCCCCGATCACGACGAGCGTGATTCCCTCGCGTCGCAAGGCTCGGGCAGCGGTGCGCGCCTCGCCGAGCGCATCGCCGCTGCGAGAAACGTTGGCGTAGCCGTCGGTGACGAGCGCGACAACCGGCTTCAGGTCGGGATTGCGGCGCAGTTCACGGGTGGCCGTCTCGTGGGCGACGCGGATGCCTTCGGCCAGCGGCGTTGTGCCGCCCGGCTCGACCGTCTCAAGGCCGGCGAGCACCGCCGCGTGATTGCGTGACGGCGGCGCGACCAGGCGCGCCTCGCGGCCACGGAAGACGATCAGCCCGACGCGGTCGCGCTTGCGCTTTGCGTCGGCGACGAGGCCGCCGAGCAGGGCGCGGAGCTCCCCGCCGCGGCCGTTCTCGAGCACCGAGCTTGAAGCGTCGACGACGCAGAGCACGAGATTCGCCTCGCGGCCGGCGCGAACTTTCTCGCGCAGATCTTCCGCGCGCACCTCGCCGGGAGCCGAGCTCATCACGTCAGACCCAGAGCCACCAAGCGTCTCAGCAGGATCTGATCCAGGTCCTTGGAAGATTCGGCGCGTGACCGCGGCACGAGCGGTGGCGATCACGTCGAGGTCATCCGAGCCCGCTGCGGGCCGCGAATCGATCGAAGCGCGGTCTCCGCCGGTGGCCTTGGAGGAGCGACCGATCGGGCCCTGGCCGACCTCGGTCTGTTTGAGCTCAGGGGTTTCGCGGCGGGTTGTCTCGCGGTAGCCGGCCTGCGTGCGCGGCGGAGAAATCCTTGGCTCCGGCGGCGGCTTGGCGGCGGCGGACTCGCCGCGCGCCTCGGCGAAGGCCTGCTGGATCTGCTGCTCGGTCAGCCACTGCTGGTCGGTCGCCGCAGTGCGTGCGCGGTGCGGCAGCGCGAGCCGTGCCGCGGTCTCGATGTCGCGGTCAATCACGGAGCGACGGTCGTCCAGCGCGGCGAGCGCAGTCGCGGCGCGGGCGATCACGATGTCGGCGCGCATGCCTTCAACGCCCAGCTGCGAACAGGCCTCCGCGATCTGCTTCAAGGTGTCGTCAGGCAGATCGACCTCGAGCCATGCCGCGCGGGCGCGCTCGACGATCTCGCGCAGCGCCTGCTCGGTGCCCTCGAAGCGCTCGCAGAAGATTCCGGGGTGCTGCTCGAAGGCGATCCGGCGCTGGACGATCTCGGCGCGCTCGGCCGGGTCCAGCGGCGCGGCGATCGTGACCGACAGCCCGAAGCGGTCAAGCAGCTGCGGGCGGAGCGCGCCTTCTTCGGGGTTCATCGTGCCGACCAGCAGAAATCTTGCATCGCGCTCGGCGCTGAGGCCGTCGCGCTCGACGCGCACAGCGCCGAACGCCGCTGCGTCGAGCATCACATCGACAAGATGATCGCCGAGCAGGTTGACCTCGTCGGCGTAGAGAACGCCGCGATCGGCCGCGGCGAGCAGCCCGTCGGCAAGCACTGCACCCTCGCCGGCGAGCAGCTTCGCCGTGTCCAGCGATCCAGTCAGACGATCGATCGTCGCGCCCAGCGGCAGCTCGACAAACGGGGCCGGAGCGGTTTCCTCGCCGGAGGCCACCAGCGGGAGCAGCGCCGCGAATGATCGTGCAAGCGTCGACTTCGCGGTACCGCGCTCACCGACGGCAAGTACCCCGCCGATCGCGGGATCAACAGCGTTGGCAAGCAGGGCAAGCTTGCAATCGTCCTGGCCGACAACGGCCGAGAACGGATAGCTCAATCGAGGCTCTGGCATCGCCCCCACAATGGCGCTGGATGCGGATGGAGAAAACCGGCGAAAGCCGCTGTAGGAACCGGTTTGCAGGCCTTTCTCGTGCGCTGAGATCGGGCGGTAGCTGGGGAACAGGGGCTCGAACCCCGACTTCTCGGACCAGAACCGAGCGTCCTACCATTAGACGATTCCCCAGAGTCGACCTGACGGTCGTTCTGCGCCTGGATCGCCAGCGCGGTTGCAGAGGATAGCTAGCCGGTTGCGGCTCGCGACCTACTTCTTCAGCGTAACGATTTTCAGCGGCGCGGCGTCACCGTCGTGCGAAGCATCGCCCGACCAACGAGCAATGAACTCGGTCGATGCCGAGATCCGCCACGACGTGGTGAAAGTGCCGCTCGCAGAGACGGTGCGCTCCTGCGAGACCCAGCGCGTACCGCCCTTCGCGTTGACCACCCGGGCGAGCACTGCAACGCGCTCGGAGCCGGTCGCGGGCGTGAGCATTCCGGTCACGCGGACGACGGTGCCTTTGCGCACGGTCTTGGCAGAAGGCTTGATCGTGAGCTGCGAGGCACTGCCGATCCGACCGCCTGTGGTGGTCGCGAAGACGTGGTTGGTTCCCACCACGAGCGAAAGCGCCGCCTGCTCGCCGTAAGTAGCGATCTGCGCCACCGAGGACGCGGTTGCGTCGTAGTACGGGTACTGCCGTGCCCACGTGGCGCCGCCGTCTGCCGTCGCCAGGACGCGCCCGGTGTTGTCGGTAAGAAAGCCATGCTTGCGGTCGGAAAACGCCATCGATGCGGCGACGTTCGCACCGGTCGTCTCGAGGCGGGTCCACTTGCGACCGCTGTTCATGGTGATGAAGACCTCGGCCTTTGAGTCCAGCAGGTAGCCGTACTTCGCGTCAAGCATGTCGAGTCGAGTGATCGATCCGGATCTGCGCGGACGTGAGATCACTTTCCAGGTCTCGCCCTTGTCCTTGCTGAGCGCGATCGCGCGCGGGCCGTAGGCAAACACCGAGGTACCCGCACGGTCGACCGACGAGAGGGAAAGCCTCGCGACGGCGCCCTTCGCAGCCGTGCTCGATCGTCCGTACCGCTTCGAAAGACGAAGCCCCTTCGGGCCGACGATCAGCAACCTGCCCGCCTTGCCGGCGAACAAAGCTCTGGCGGCGCTCGGCGAGCCGAGCTTGCGCGAAGTCCAGGTCTTGCCGGCGTTCGCGCTCGTGTGCAGGAAGGCCTGGGCGTCGAGCGCGTAGATGCGCTTTGGATCGGCCGACGTGGCGTCGATCAGGGTCGAGCTGGAGGCGACGGACAGCGAGTTCCAGAATCCGCCTCCGTTGACCGACCGGGCAATCGCACCGCTCTCGCCGAAGATCAGTGCCGACGTCGGTGAGTCGGCGCGGATTCCGCGGAACTTCCCCTCGGCGACGGAGTTTCGGTAGCTCCACACTGCGCCTCCGTCGGCGCTCGAGGCAAGCGTCCCCGCCGGGCCGACGGCCACCGCGCGGGTCGAATCGATATGCCCGACGGCGTTCACAGTGTTCTGCGGCGTCACCACAACAGCGCTCCAGCTGACACCGCCGTCAACCGTGCGAAGAATCGAGCCGCTGGAAGCGATGCTGGCGACGCAGTTGGATTCGTCTGCGCAGCTGAGGCTGCGCAGGTTTTGTCCGATCGGAGCCAGATCGCCCGCGACAGGGTTCCAGGTTGCGCCGCCATCGGTCGTCTTGAGCATCCCAGCGTGGTCGCCCACGGCGTAGCCGACGCTTCCGCTGACGAACTCGAAATTGAACATTCCTGCGCCCGTCACTGTCTTGACGGGCGTCCAGTTCACGCCGGCATCCGAAGTGTGCAGCACGCGGTTGCCCACGCTGATCACGCCCGTGCTGACACTCGTGAAGGCCAAGTCGCGCACCGGGTCGATGCCACCGGAGCCGTTGGCGACCGGCGCAACGCCCTGCTTCTTCCAGTTGTCGCCGCCGTCGCCGGTGGAGTAGACGTCGCCGTTGCTGAGCAGCATGTATCCGATCAGCGGCGACGGGAACGACACCGCCTGGATCTGAGCGGCGCAGCTGTCGTCACTTGAACCCCACGCCAGGCGCCTCACCGTCACGCCCCCGTCATCGCTACGGCGCAGCGCGCAGCGCCCCGCGAAGACCACTGAAGTTGGAGACACCGCGTCGATCGTACGGATGTCATCGAGCAGGCCGGTACGCACGGCGACCCAGGTCGTGCCGCCGTCATCTGAATGCATCAGCGTGCCGGTCGCTCCGCCGACCCAGGCACGGCCGCCCGACGTTTCGACGCGGTCGAGCGAGTTTCCCTGCGGAAGCGGGTTCGACCAGTTCCACCCGGTGTTGCCCGCCGGAATAGCCGCGGAGGCGCCACCGGCGCACGCCAGCGCAATCAACAGCGTGAGCGCTGCGATCTGCGGAAAATGGCGAAGTGTCGGCGAAGTGGTTCTGGGCATTCTCTGGTGACCTGTATCGGCTGGAAAAGCGTTGTACACCGAGTGTCGGGGCAGACAGTTGATGAACACCCGGCAGGCAGTTGAGTTGCGCGAGCGCAGGCGAAATCAGGCAAGGGAGGCGACGTCGAATTCGACGTTCGCAATCGATTCAAGCTGAGCTGCCGGGATCGCACGTCGCTCTGCAATCAGTCTCTTACCAACCTCGATGTCGTGCGCGCGCCCGACCGCGGCGACCTGGGCGACGCGGTCGCCCTGCATGTACCAGACGCTGAAGGACGGATCGTCGATCGAGCCACGCATGATCGTGCGGTCCCAGCCGTAGGCCGGCCCGACCGATTCGACCTCCACGTCGGCCATGTCGGTCCAGAAGTACGGCACGACTTCGTGCTTGACGTCCTGTCCGACCATGTTCAGCGCAGCCGTGCGCCCGTGGTTGAAGGCGACATCCCAGTGCTCGACGCGGATGTGCGTATCGTGCGCAGCCGAATACCACTCGGCGACGTCGCCAGCGGCGAAGACATCAGGCGCGCTTGAGCGAAGGTTTGCGTCTGTGAGAATGCCGCCGCGCTCGCCGATGGTGAGGCCTGCCTTCTTTGCGAGCATCGTGTCCGGGTGGACTCCTGCGCCGATCACGACGATGTCGGTGTCGAGTTTCAGGCCGGAGTCGCAGACCACTGCGGTGACGCGCTCCCCGTCGCCGTCAAAGCGCGCGAGGCTCTCGCTCGGGTGAAGCTGAACACCGAGGCGTTCAAGGTGGCGCTGCGTCCACGTGCCGAGCTCGTCGCCGAGCGTGCGCTGGAGCGGAAGATCTTCGAGCATGATGATCTGGCAGTCGCAGCCGTGGCGCGAGAGCGTGGCGGCGACCTCGCAGCCGATGTAGCTGCCGCCGATCAGCGTGACCCGCCGGCCGAGCTTGTCGAGGTCTTCGAGGATCGAGTCGCTGTTACCGAAGGCGCGCATGTAGTGGATCCCTTCCTGCCCCATGCCGTCGACGCGCAGCAGGTTGACGTTCGCGCCCGTGGCGATCAGCGCGTTGCCGTACGTGATCACGTCCTTGTTCATCAGCGTGGCGGTGTGAGCGTCGGTGTCGAGCTTCATGACGTTCATGCGCGTGATCACGTCGATGTTCTGCTCCTCCCAGAACTCCGGCGGGCGGAAGTAGTCCATCGCGCGGTCCTCGGTATGGGCGAGGTAGCCCTTGGTCAGCGCGGGGCGATTGTAGGGCGGCTCTGGTTCGCGGCCGACGAGCAGGATCGAGCCGTCGCCGTGCTCGCGCAGGTGGCGGGCGCAGTTGCCCGATGCGAGTCCTCCGCCGATCAGCAGATGGTCGATGTGGCGGTCGGCCATCTAGATGAAGGACTCTTCGGGGGCAGTGAAGAGCTTGGTGATGTCCTCTTCGAGCCCCGGGTTGAGGATCAGCATGACCTCATCGCCACTGTTGATCGTCGTGTCGCCGTTGGGCACTACGCCCTCGCCCTCGCGCAGGATTGCGATGATCAGGCCGCCGTCGGGAAGTTCAATCTCGCCGACCGTCTTGCCGGCTGACGGAGCTCCGACGCTGACCTCGACTTCGATGATCTCGAGGTCTTCGGACTGGAGCTTGAGCAGGTGGACGAGGCCGTACTGGGGCACCTCGTGCTCGATCAGGCGCAGGATCAGGTCGGTGGAGCTGATCACCGGGCTGATGTTGAGCAGGTCGAAGTGCTCCATGTTGCGGATGTTGTTGCAGCGCGCGATGATCTTGTCGCGGCCGTACTTCTCGCGGGCGACCTGGGCGATGATGATGTTGTCCTCGTCGTCTCCCGTGACGGCGATGACCATGTCGGCGCGCTCGATTCCGGCGCGCTCGAGCACCCAGAGCTCCGTGCTGTCACCGAGGTGGACGACGTGTTCGAGCTGCGGTTCAAGGATTGTGTAGCGGCGGCGGTTGTTCTCTATCAGCGTGATCTCGTGGCCCTTGGCCATCAGCTCGCGTGTGAGGTTGAGGCCGACCTTTCCGCCTCCGGCGACGATCACGTACATGTCTAGATCCGCTCCGTCAGGACGACTTCGGTCTCGCCGCGCACGGCCGCCGTGAGCATCTCGATACCGGCCTGGGTCGGGCAGATCGTGTGCAGGCCCTGCTCGGCGTACCAGGTGGCGCGGCGCGGGTCAAGCACGCGGACGACGACCTTGGGGACGTTGAACTTCCTCTGGGCGATCTGCGCGATCACAAGGTTGGTGTTGTCGCCGTTGGTGCCGGCGACGAAGGCGTCGGCACGCTCGATGCCGGCTTCCACCAAGGCGTCGATCTCCAGCGCGGTGCCCACCGTGAACATCCCGCCGGCGTCCTCCCAGTTGGTCTCAAGGCCGACGTCGAGCAGGCGGTGCGACTCTGCGCTCTCGTCGAGGACAGAAACGGTGTTGCCATCTTCGAGCAGGTTCTTGGCCAGTGCGCTTCCCGCGCGGCCACATCCAACGATGAGTACGAACATGGGTGGGAGATTAGTCAGGGAGAATGGAGATGGAGGCCTGTTGCCGCAGGGAGACCATGTTGATGGCGGTGAGCGGGTGAAGAGTTGGGCTGCTCTGGGGCCGATGGCGTGGGCGATCGGCGCGGCTGATTGGCGAGGGGATCTTCCGAAGCACCGCCGTGTGCGGCGGCTCCGTCAGGAGATCGTGTCGATGAAGTCGTCGGGATCCTCGTCGTCGGCGACTGCATTGTGATCGGCTTCGGCCTCATGAGGGCGGGTCGCATCGGTCGGGTGGACGACTCCCGGGTCCACGGGGCCGTGCTCTTCGGTGAGGCCGGTCATGCGCTCGAGTCGCGCGGCCTCCAGCGCCGCAAAGCCCTCGGACACGTGCGGGTTGGCAACGATCGAGGTTGCGAGCGCCTCCACGTCCGTCTCGGGCGGAGCCGTGAGAATCACCCGGCACGGGGCCTTGCGTGCCACATAATCAGTGACCTTCCCGATGAACTCCGCTGCGCGCGGCTCGACGCCGCCCAGCAATGGCCCCCCTCTGATCCGGGAAGGTCGCTCCGCAGCAAGCACGATGACCTCCACCCCGCGCCGCGTCGCCTCCTTCACGATCGCCTCGCCGGTCGATCGCGCGCGAACGGTCGCGGTCGCAACCTCCACGCCCTCATATTCCTCGCCGACTTCCTTGGCGCGGGCGAGGATCTTGCGCGCCCGGGTCAGGCGCTCTGCGGGCACGGGCGCGTCGATCGGCTGGGACAGCGGGATCTCGATCACGTGCAGCGCCTCGATCATCGCGCCCTCATCATCGTCGCCCTCCTCCATCGCCAGCCGACCGGCGGTGCCGATGATGTCGTCATCGAGCACGCCGCCGAAGACCGGCACGAGGATCGAGCCGAAGCCTTCCTTGCTCGTCTCGCGCGCGGAGCGCCGACGCAGGTCCTCTTCGGGAATCGTCACGCGGCCGCGCAGCGGCTTGCCCTGCGTCTTGCGGTAGGTGACGTAGAGCGCGATGCCGAAGGCGAGCCAGACACCACCCACGATCGTGGCGTTGGGGCGCAGAACGATCACGCCGATGAACGCGCCGGCCGAGGCCAGCAGGGCGATCAGCGACGGGATCGGCAGGGAGCCCTTGCCGATCGGGATCGACAGCGGCACGCGGTAGGCGCGCGTGGCCTCGGGCTCGCTGAAGCGAAGGCGGATGATCGAAAGGTTCGCAATCGAGAAAGTCAGCAACGCGCCGAAGGCGAAGATCGCGATCAGCAGCTCCGGGTCGTCGAGCAGCGCGAGGCCGCTGGCCACGAGCGCGACGGCCGTCGCGGCCACGTACGGCGTCCCGTACTTCGGGTGCAGGCGTCCGATTGCGCTGGGCACCTGACGGTTGGTCGCCAGCGCGTAGGTGACGCGCATCGGCCCGAGGACGTAGATGCGAGACGCCTGAACGAGCGTCACGACCGCCACCACGCCGACCACATATGCGAGCGTCTCCGCGAGCCACGACGGATCAAACCCGCGCACCACCCCGATCACCGGGCTCTCGACGTAAGGTCCGGTGATCGCCGTGGATCCCGGCCCGGCGCCGCTGAGCACAGGATCAGCCATCACTGCCACCAGCGAGATTCCGGTGAAGATCGTGATCGTCGAAGCCGCGCTGGACCAGACCACAGATTTCAGCTCGCGGCGACCGATCGTGATCTCGCCCGCTAGGCCCGACGCCGATTCGATCCCGGTGCCGGCCACCGTCGACAGAATCAGCGCCATGAACAGGCTGTTCCACGTCGGCGCGCCGCCGAGGTCGACGTTGTCGGTCAGCGCCGAAGGGTTCCAGACGACAAACAGTCCGATCACGATGATCGCCAGCAGCACGATCAGATCGATCCAGCCCAGCGGCAACCGCCGGCGCAGCATCTCGGCGCTGACGCCGCGGATGTTCGACCAGGTCATCACGAGAATCAGCGCGACCGGGATGATCATCTCGCCGGCGGTGCTGTCGAATCCGCCCCAGAAGACTGCGAGGTAGTTCGGCACCGCAGATGCGACCAGAGCGAGGACGATCGCGTAGTCGAGCAGGATCGCCCAGCCGGCGATGAAGCTGACGAACTCGTCGAAGGCGAAGCGCGCGAAGCTCGATGCGCCGCCGCGCTCGATGTGCAGCGAGGAGCCCTCCGCGTAGGACATGAAAGTGAATACGAAGTGGGCGCCGGCGAGCACCATCACGACAGGCGTGAGGTCAAGGCTCAGTTCGGCGATCAGTCCGAGCGCGAAGTAGAGCGAGGACGCCGCTGCGATGTATAGGACCAGGAAGAGCGCGCCTGCGCCGATCGTCGACATCGGGCCGAAACGAGCGAGGTTTATCAGCCTGCGGAACATCAGTCGCTGTGCTTGATCGAGATGAAGATACGGATCGCCGCCATCAGGCAGAGGATCCCACCGAAGAGAATGCCACGCGACGTGGTCGTGCCGCCGTTGGCGATCGTGACGATCACCGTTGCCAGCCCGAGCCCGAAGATCGCGACGAACAGGATCAGCTTCACGCTACGCATGTTCATCGGGATATCGCCGATCCCGTGACGGGCTCAGAGGTCATGATCACGCGGCACGGACGCTCGGAGAGCACCTTCTGGACGGCCGACGAGAACAACGAGCCAGAGACGTCGGGCTTCAGCGGGAAGACGATCGCGCGGGCGTTGATCTCCTCCGCCTCCTGCACGATACGCCGGCCGGCCTCGCCGGAACGAACCTTCACCCAGTGACCGGTGACCCGGCGGCCGCCGAGCACGCGTGAGCGCTCGATCACCGTGGCCGCCTTTGACTCTGCCGTCGGCAGGACTGCGTCGATCGGCGAGTTGGCGGGGACATTGATCGTCACGAGCACGTGGATACCGCGTCTGCGGCGGGTGGCCATCTTCACTGCTGTGCGAACTGCCTCTTCGGAGTAGACGCCGTCCTCAAAGACGACGAGGATCGAGTCGTACTCAACGTCGTGGTCGACGATCAACTTCGGCGCCGCGATCTTGTGCGTCTCGGTGAGTGGCAGGCCCTGGCTGCGCCGGTAGGCCACGTAGAAGACAATTCCGAACGCCATCCAGACCACGCCGACGACCAGCGTCGCGAAGTCCAGCACGGTGACGGTGAGCCAGGCGATGCCCGTGCCGATCCCGCCGAGGATTGCGAACAGCGGCCAGCTGCGATCACGGAACTCGATGTTCAGCGGCGCGAACCAGGGCCGCTCGCGAATCGGTTCATCAAGCCGCATCTTCAGCACTGCGGCGTGCGCGATCGTGAAGCTGAGCATCGCCCCGAAGGCGTACATCGTCGCCAGAAATTCTGCCTGTCCGGGGATCATCGTCAGGCAGGCGATCGTGCCGAAGACGATGATCGCGATGTACGGCGTCTTGTACCTGGGGTGCAGCGAGCGCAGCGCCGCGGGGACCTGGCGGTACTGTCCCATACTGTAGGTCAGGCGCGAGACGCCGATGATGCCGGCGTTGGTGGCGATGAAGAGGATCGTCGCCGCGAGGATTCCGACGTAGACCTCGATCGGACCCTGCAGCGCGCCGAGCGGCATGTTCTCAACAATTCCCAGCACCGGGTCGCCGGCGAATCCGCCCTCTTCGGCCGGCAGGCCGAGCAGCGTCACGCCGTTCTCGACGGGCATGGCAGAAAGCGCGATCGCCGGCAGAAAGAGATAGATCGCAAAGACGGCAGCAACCACGAGCTTGGTTGCGGCCGGAACCGTCTTCTCGTAGTCCTTGGCCTCTTCGGCGAGATTGGAGATCGTCTCGATCCCCGTATAGGCAACCATGCCGATCGGGATTGCGATCAGGAAGTTCTCGAGCGTCGGCGCGGTGCCGAAGTCGACCTGGCTGATCAGCAGCTCGGGGTTGAAGACGAGCGCGACACCGATCAGCACCAGCACGACCTGGGTGAAGAAGTCGACCATCGAGAGCAACACGTTGACCTTCGCCGACTCCTGAACACCGACGATGTTCAGTCCTCCGAGCGCGATCAGGATCGCGATTCCGCAGACGATGTCCCACGGAGCCTCTTTCAGCGGCTCCCAGAACACCCCGAGGTAGTGCGGGACGAAATACGCGCTGATCGCCGCCGTGATGATGTAGTTGAGCATCTGGCCCCAGGCGGCGAAGAAGGACCAGAACTCGTTGAAGGCGTGTCGCGCGAACGAGCTCGATCCGCCAGCCTCGGGGAACATCGTCGTCGCCTCGATGTAAGTGGCGGCGGTGAAGAAAAAGATGATGCCGGTGATCACGAAGACCAGCGGCGTCGCACCGAGCGCAAATGCGGTCACCAGTCCGAGCGCGTAGTAGATCGAGCTTCCGACGTTCCCGTAGGCGGTGCTGAAGAGCGCGCTTGTGCCGAGTACCCGTTCGAGCGAGTGAGTCTTTGGTCTGCGCTCTGCCATCAGCGCGGAAGTCTATGCCTGCTCCGGACGGCTGAAGGCTTTTGCGCAAAAGAAAAGGCCGCCCCTCTCGGAGCGACCTTTCTCAACACGGTGGTGATCTGTCCCCCAACAGGTCACCTGGTTGAAACGCCGTGGCGAACGATACCCGGTTTTGACTGTTAAATCAAGTGATCAGCGGGATCATCAGCAGCGCGACGATGTTCGCAACCTTGATCATCGGGTTGATCGCCGGTCCGGCGGTGTCCTTGTACGGGTCGCCGACCGTGTCGCCGGTGATCGACGCTTCGTGGGCGATCGAACCCTTGCCCCCGAAGGCGCCGTCCTCGATCAACTTCTTGGCGTTGTCCCAGGCTCCACCACCGTTGGTCATGGAGATCGCGACGAACATTCCCACGACGATCACGCCCATCAGCAGACCGCCGAGCATGAGCAGACCGTTGACCTTCCAGATCGCGGCGAAGCCGCCGATGATCGCCGTGCCGATGATCGGGATCAGGGCCGGGATGATCATTTCGCGCTGGGCGGCCTTGGTGACGATGTCGACGCACTGGCCGTACTCGGGCTTGACCGAGCCGTCCATGATGCCGGGGTTCTCCTTGAACTGACGGCGAACCTCGTCAACAACCGCACCGCCGGCGCGTCCGACGGCCTGCATCGCGAATGCGACGAACAGGTAGACCATGATGCCGCCGATCAGCAGACCGGAGAGCACCGACGGGTCGTCGATCGCGAATGCGATGTCCGCAGACTCACGCGGCAGCTCGGCTTTGACGGCGGCGAAGAGCACGATTGCGGCCAGAACGGCCGAACCGATCGCGTAGCCCTTGGTGACGGCCTTAGTGGTGTTTCCGACTGCGTCGAGCGGGTCGGTGATCGCGCGGACCTCTTCAGGCATGTCGGCCATCTCGGCGATGCCACCGGCGTTGTCGGTGATCGGACCGAATGCGTCAAGCGCGACGATCAGGCCGCACAGCGAAAGCATCGCCATGACGGCGACACCGATGCCGTAGACGCCGACATCGCCACCACCGGCGATGTTGTAGCTGGCGACGATTCCGAGCACGAAGACCAGCGCAGGTGCGGCGGTCGAACGGAAACCGACGGCGAGTCCGGCGATGATGTTGGTGGCGTGACCGGTCTGCGACGCCTCAGCGATGCTCTTGACCGGCTTGAAACGGGTGGACGTGTAGAAGTCGGTGATCAGGAAGATCAGTCCGGTGACGACCAGGCCGACCAGCGTGCAGAGCCACAGCTCCAGCACTGACGGAACGGCTTCGGTGACCGTCGAGAGCACTGCGATGTCGCCCATCATCCAGTTGGTGACCGGGTAGAAGGCGGCAGCGGCGATCACGCCTGCAACTGCAACACCCTTGTAGAGCGCGCCTTCGACGTTGCCGGTCCTGGTGCGGACGAAGAACGAACCGATCACCGAGGCGAGAATCGAAACGCCTCCGAGGACCAGCGGGTAGAGCGCCGCACGCGGGGCGTCTTCATCGACCGAAAAGGTCAGGACGCCGATCAGCATGACCGCGACGAGCGTGACCGCGTAGGTCTCGAAGAGGTCTGCTGCCATGCCGGCGCAGTCGCCGACGTTGTCGCCGACGTTGTCCGCGATGGTGGCCGGGTTGCGTGCGTCATCCTCGGGGATGCCCGCCTCGACCTTGCCCACCAGATCGGCGCCAACGTCAGCTGCCTTGGTATAGATGCCGCCTCCGACGCGAGCGAACAGGGCGATCGAGGAGGCGCCGAACGCGAAGCCCGCCACGATCGAGGTGTCCTGGAAGATGACCCACAGCACGGTGACGCCGACGAGCCCGATGCCGACCACGGTCAGACCCATGACGGTGCCCGTGTTGAACGCGACACGCAGCGCCGGGTTGAGCCCGACGATGGCGGCAGCGGTGGTACGCATGTTGCCGCGCACGGCGATGCTCATGCCGATGAAGCCCGCGAGCGCCGAACCGATGGCGCCGAGCACATAGCAGATCGAAGTCCACGGCCCGCTGCCGAGACGCTCCTGAACGCCGGCGTTGAGCTCGGCGATGGTCGCGTTGTCGGTGATGTTGAAGTCGATGAGCGCGGCGATCAGCACCGCCACGATGGCGACGAAGACCGCGAGGATGGTGTATTCGCGTTTGAGGAAGGCCATCGCGCCCTCCTGGATCAGTCGACCGACCTGGCGGACCCGTTCCGGCCCGGCATCCTGGGCGAGCACAGCGCGCGCGAATGCGGCCGCGGCCAGCAGCCCGATGATCGCCGAACCGAAGGCGATGATGAATGCAGGTGTGCCCGCCATCAGAGCGGATACCGAGTGTGGAGCACGGGTGCTAGGACCTCCAAGACCATGTTGGGCATGTATTGGCCACGTTCTGTGCGAACGGGCCGATCGCGGGCGCGTCGCTGCGCACAGGGCGCTCGATTTAGTCTAACGGTATCGGGGATGCGTCTCAGGCTGCTCCGT
>JBPPNF010000008.1:0-2881 GCA_051306435.1 Solirubrobacterales bacterium
CCGACGTGATGTCGCGAAGAAAAAACCCTGGTCACAGGGCCAATCCGTCACCTACTTGAGGAGGTCTGAGTCTGGTGTTCCCGGCGGGCGTTCGCTGTACGGTCGCGAAGTGAACCGGCATTTTCTCCTCCGCCGCAACTTCGCGCGCCTCGGTTTGCGAGCCGCACGCTGGAAGACGGTGGGGACGTTCCCGAAGCGAGGCGTGGTCGTCGGTGCGCCACACACATCCAACTGGGACTGGGTCCTCACGATGCTGCTGGCGTGGGACCACGACGTCCAGCTCAGGCTCCTGGTCAAGAAGGAGTTCTTCCGGGGCCCCCTTGCTCCTGTCCTCAGGGCGACCGGGGCGATCGCACTCGACCGGAAGGACCCGGCGACCACCATCCGCGACCTCCTTGTCGAGGCCGAGCGGGACGAGCCTTTCCTGCTGGGCATTGCTGCCGAGGGGACCCGCAGCAAGGGCGAGTACTGGAAGTCCGGCTTCTACAGGATCGCTCAGCAGAGCGGTCTGCCGATCATCTTGGCGTTCATCGATGCCCCCTCGCGCACAGTCGGCTGGGGACCAAGTTTTTCTCCGACCGGCAACGTGCGTGCCGATATGGATCGCATCCGCGCGTTCTACGCAGACAAGACCGGCGTGAAGCCAGAGGGGTTCACCCCGCCACGGCTGCGAGAGGAGCCAGGCTCCTAGGTGGTTGGTGCCGAACAGGCTCCTGGGGTGCCGGGACAGGCTCAGAGTGAGCGCTAGGTGCGGCTCAGGGTGGTTCGCCGTTGACCGGTTTCTCTTGACAGGTCTTGGTTCCGGGCCTGCGTGGTGCCCAGCGGGCATCCTCGGGGCCGGGGTGTCGTGATGCTGGCCTCCGGGACTGCCTCTCAAGTGCTCAGCTGGTGGCTGCGACCCAGGTTTTGCCGCCGGTGGAGGTGAGTCCGAGCACGCCGAGGCGTGCCAGGTTGACTGCGGCGGCGAGTAGAGCGAAGTCGGCGGCGACCTTGGTCTGTCCGCGGACCCGGGCACGGCGACCGCCGTGATGGCGACGCATCAGGTGCCCGATCTTGCGTTCCACCTTGGGCCGGGTGGCGCGGTAGTCGGCGACCCAGTCCGGATCACGCTGCCGGTCCCGGGCCGCGGCGAGCTGCCGCTGGTAGAGGCCGATCATGATGGTGCGCCCGCTGCCGGAGGTGGTGCATTGCTCACGCAGCGGGCAGCCAGCACACGCCTGGCCGAAGTCGGCGGTGCCGGCCCCGTTGCTGGCGTGCCGGATCGGTGCGGTGTTCCCGGCCGGACAGGTCACCGTGTCGGACTCGAGGTCGATGCCGAAGTCGTTCTTGTTGAACCGGCCCCCAGAGTTGGCCGGCTGCTGGGACTTGCACTTGGACTCGATCCCGTCCTGCTCCAACCGGTCGTGGAACGACCCAGTCCCGTAGGCGTTATCGCCGTAGACACACGCCGGATCGGTGCGGTCACCGTCATCACCGTCATCACCGTCGTGTCCAACATCGCCGACCGATGCGTTCTCACCGGCGGCATCAGGTCGCTGGGCCACCTCGTCGGTGCCGGGGCCCGTGTCCGCCGTGTCCTGGTCGGCGTCGCTGTCGTCGGCGTGCTCATCGAGCAGGTCCGCGATCAGGTCCTCAGCGACACTGGCGTCCCCGGCGTTACCGGGCGTGACCGTGGTCGCGGTGATCAGCTCCGAGTCGGGGTCGATACCGAGGTGAGCCTTGTAGCCGTCAAAGCCCCGCGCCGCGGTCTTGTGCCCGTGGCGGGTCTGGGGATCCACGGTAGAGATGACCCGGTCTTTCGCGACCCGGCGGGCGATCCGGAAAACCCCGGTCTCGTCCACGTCGAGGTCCTGACCGAGCACCGTGGCCAGCAACGCCGCGGCCTGCCTCAGCGCGTCGGCCAGCTCGCGCCCCTCCAGCACCGCGAGCAGCGCCATGCCGTCCTTGGCCAGCGCATCGACCAGTTCGACCCTGGCCTGCGCATCGTCGTAGTCGCAGACCGGCTTACCGGCATTGACGTAGTCGTCATCGCGGGCCAGCACCGCCCGCAACCGCTCGGCGAGATCGCCGGCGGCGCACTTGAGCAGACCCCGGATCGCCGAGCGGATCAAGGTGACGGTGTCCATCGTGGCCACCGCGTCATACAACGGTCTCGAGTCCAGCACCCGCTTGCGCCCGACCAGCCCAGCCGAGCGGGCAGCGGCCAAGGTGACCTCGAAGATTCGGTCCGGCCGCTCCGAGCGGGCCAGCCGGGCACGCATGTCGACCAACACCGTGTGCACGAAACCCGGGTAGTCGAAGTCCAGTCCGCCCGCGGCGTACTTCCACCGAGCATCAAAAGCGAAACGGTCAACCGCTTCGCGGTCGCTGAGACCCTCGATCCGCTGCAGAACCATCACCGTCGCCACGATCATCGGCGGGACCGAGCGACGCCCGACGTCGGTGAACAGGTCCGCGAACATCGAGTCGGGAAAGAGGCTGAAGCACTCGCGATGCAGCACCGCATAGATCGAGTCCTCACCGACCCGGCCCTCGCAATAGTCCACGGTGGACCGCAGCAGATCACCCTGCGTAGGCGCCAGACCCAACGTCATCGATCACTCCCGAAAGTGGCCATACGCCATCATCTCGAGCCGACCATTCAGAGTGGGTCAACGCCACGCGAAAGACACCAGCCACCCAGTGAGGCTCCGCCTCTGACCGCCGAGTGCCGTGGGCCGAACTGCCAGACGAGTCCCGGCTCCGGGCACGACAACATGGCCGCGCGGTGCGCTGGCGACGTAATCTGCCCGCCGGTGTCACCCGGCCATGTTGTCCAGGCCACCCTCACTGCGCTGAAATCCCGCCTCCGAGGAGCCGGGCCGGTCGCCCTACGCGACGT
>JBPPNF010000009.1:0-21640 GCA_051306435.1 Solirubrobacterales bacterium
GCCGACACGACGCCGCCCGACGCATATCCGATCTGGCCGTTGATCGACCAGGCGCCGCGCGTCTTCGCGTTGCTCTTCTCGGAGTACGGCGAGCGTTGGCGCTGCACGATTTCGATCGACGGCGCGCCGTACACGCTCTGCGGTTCCGGCCGCCCGCGCAGGGCACCCGATCTTCTGCTCGAAGAATGCGGACCGCACACCTATTCGATCCGACTCGAGGACGGCGTCGGAAACCAGCAGACGATCGCGCGCGACATCAACGTAGTCTCGTGGGCCGGCAGCTGCCCGCCGCCGCCATCGCCGCCATCGCCGCCATCCGGCTCGACCGGCTCGACCGATGCCGGCGCGTTGTCGAACTCGACATTCATACGGCTCAACCGCCCGGTCGTGCGCTATCGCAAGAACCGCCGTGCCCGGATCACGATTTCGGGATCTCTTGTGGGCGACTGCGCAGGGGTGATCCGGTTGAGCGTCCGCCTTCGCGGCAACAAGCGGGTCGGGCTGAAGCCGCAGTTGCGGGCTGCCGGCACGCGCTGCACCTTCCGCGCCGCGCGTATGGTTTCGGTCTGGCGCATCGCCGGGCTGCGCACCAAGGTGGTGGCAGAATTGAAGTCCTCGACCGGCGCGACCCGCACTACGCGCAACTTCCGCGCACCCCGGCGCTGAAACTGGGCGCCAACAGGACCGGACGGCCGTCCACTTCCGTCAACTCTCCTGTTATAGTGGATCGTTCGAACGCCTATATCCGCAGCCGCGCAATGGTGCCCAACGCACATTGTCCGGGGTCCGTGAGGGTTCGTGACCACCATTCCCGTAGGTAGTAAGCACGATTCTGCCTGCCCACCGACAGAGTTTTGAACAATGATCCACGCTCGGCAAGCGTGGACAAATACTTTCGCCAGCCACCCGACCCAGGAGTTGTTTCACCTTGGCATCCGCGCCTGCACCTCGTACACGTCGCACCTTTGCGCGTCTCGACAAGAAGCTCGACGTCCCCAACCTGATCGACATCCAGAAGCAGTCATTCGACTGGCTTGTGGAGCCGAAGAAGGGTGGCCTCCGCGAGACGATCAATGACGTCTCGCCGATCGAGGACTACACCGGAAACCTCGGTGTCGTCTTCGCTGACATCAAGTTCGAAGAAGCCGTCCACAGCATCGCTGAGTGCCGCGAGAAAGACCTCACCTACTCGCGCCCGCTTTCCGTGACCGTCGCCTTCCAGAACCGCGAGACCGGCGAAATCCGCGAGCAGAGCGTCTTCATGGGTGACTTCCCGTGGATGACCGAGCGCGGCACCTTCATCATCAACGGAACCGAGCGCGTTGTTGTGACGCAGCTGCAGCGTTCGCCCGGCGCCTACCTGATGGAGCCCAAGGACCGCGAGAAGCAGGTCTTCCTCGCGAACCTGATGCCGTCGCGTGGTTCATGGCTGGAAATTGAAATTGACAAGAAGGGCCGCGTCTACGCGCGTATCGACCGCAAGCGCAAGCTGCCGGTGACGGTGCTTCTGCGTGCGCTCGGGTTTGTGGACCATGACGAGATCCTCAAGATGTTCGACAACTCTGTCTACATCCGCAACACGATCGAAGCCGACGCCGAGACCCTTCATTCACACGAGGCCTCGCTGATCGAGCTCTTCAAGAAGCAGCGTCCGGGCGAGCCGCCGTCACTCGACAACGCGCGCAACCTGCTCGAGAGCCTCTTCTTCGACCCCAAGCGCTACGACCTCACCAGGGTCGGCCGCTACAAGCTCAACAAGCGCCTCCAGCTTGGCGAGCCGCTCGACCAGCGTCAGCTCACGCGCGCCGACATCGTCGCGCTGATCAAGGAGCTCGTCGACCTTCCGCGCGCCATGGGCATGCCGGAAGACGTTGAGTTCAAGGACTACGCAGCAGAAGGCCAGACCTACGCCCGCGAGCCGATCCAGTCACGCCTCGACGAGTTCGAGCACTTCGGCAACCGTCGCCTGCGCACGGTCGGCGAACTGATCCAGGACTACTTCCGCATGGGTCTCTACCGCATGGAGCGCACGGTCCGCGAGAAGCTGACCACCGAGGACTCCGACACGATCACGCCGCAGACGATCATCAACATCCGTCCCGTCGTGGCCGCGCTGAAGGAGTTCTTCGGCTCGTCGCAGCTCTCGCAGTTCATGGACCAGACCAACTCACTCTCTGGTCTGACCCACCGTCGCCGCCTGTCGGCGCTCGGACAGGGTGGACTGACCCGTGAGCGCGCTCCGATCGAGGTCCGAGACGTTCACACCACCCACTACGGCCGCATGTGCCCGATTGAGACCCCGGAAGGGCCGAACATCGGTCTGATCGGATCGCTCGCGTCGCACGCATCGATCAACGAGTACGGCTTCGTCACCACGCCGTACCGCGTGGTCAAGGGCGGCGTCGTCACCGACACGATCGTCCACCTCGATGCCAACGAGGAGGCCGACAAGAAGATCGCCCAGGCGAACGTCGACGTCGACCCCAGGACCAGCAAGTTCCGCGGCGAGATCCTCTGCCGCTTCGAGGGCGACTACGTCACGCTTCCGGGTAAGGAAGTCGACCTGATGGACGTCTCCCCGGAGCAGATCTGGTCGGTCTCGACCGGCATGATCCCGTTCCTCGAGCACGACGACGCCAACCGCGCGCTGATGGGCTCCAACATGCAGCGCCAGGCAGTGCCGCTGCTGATCCCGGAAGCTCCGCTCGTCGGAACCGGCATGGAGTACCGCGCAGCGATGGATTCCGGCGACGTGATCGTCGCCGAGGCCGACGGCGTCGTCGAACTCGTCGAGGCCGAGCGCATCGTCGTCGCCTCCGGCAGCAAGAAGCGCGAGTACCCGACGCTGAAGTTCATGCGTTCAAACCAGGGCACCCTGATCCACCAGAAGCCGCGCGTCGACGTCGGCGACAAGGTCAAGGCAGGCCAGCTGCTCGCAGACGGCTCGTCCACTGACCAGGGCGAGATGGCCCTCGGCAAGAACCTGCTCGTCGCGTTCATGTCCTGGGAGGGCTACAACTTCGAGGACGCGATCATCCTCAGCCAGCGCATCGTCTCCGACGACGTGCTCACCTCGGTGCACATCGAGGAGTACGAGGTCGACGCCCGCACCACCAAGCTGGGCGACGAAGAGATCACCCGCGACATCCCGAACCGCTCTGAAGAGTCGCTGCGCAACCTCGACGACCGCGGAATCGTCCGCGTCGGCGCCGAGGTCAAGTCGGGCGACCTGCTGGTCGGCAAGGTCACGCCCAAGGGCGAGACCGAGCTGACCGCAGAAGAGAAGCTGATTCGCGCCATCTTCAAGGAGAAGGCCCGCGAGGTCCGCGACACCTCGCTGAAGGTTCCGCACGGTGAAGGCGGCGTCGTCATCGACGTCAAGACCTTCGCCCGCGAAGTCGGCGACGACCTCTCACCGGGCGTCAACGAGCTGGTCCGCGTCTACGTGGCCAAGAAGCGCAAGATCGCTGAAGGCGACAAGCTCGCCGGGCGCCACGGCAACAAGGGCGTCATCTCCAAGATCGTTCCGCAGGAGGACATGCCCCACCTCGAGGACGGCACCCCGGTGGACGTCATCCTCAACCCGCTGGGCGTCCCGTCGCGGATGAACGTCGGCCAGGTGTTGGAAACGCACCTCGGCTGGGCCGCTGCCGAGGGTTGGTTCGACGACCCCGAGCGTCCACAGAACAAGCTCACCAACGGCGAGCCCGACCCACGCACCCACATCGCGACGCCCGTTTTCGACGGCGCCACGTTGAAGGACGTCGACAACGCACTCGTCGGCTGGGCCGAGAAGCACGCTGACCGCGGCATCGACTTCGGTGTCGACATGAAGGAGATCGAGGGTCGTCGCTCCGCCGGCAAGGTGCGCCTCTACAACGGCCGCACCGGCGAGATGTTCGAAGAGCGCGTCACCGTCGGTTACATGTACATCCTCAAGCTGCTCCACCTCGTGGACGACAAGATCCACGCGCGTTCGACCGGCCCGTACAGCCTCGTCACCCAGCAGCCGCTGGGCGGTAAGGCGCAGTTCGGTGGTCAGCGCTTCGGAGAGATGGAAGTGTGGGCACTCGAAGCACACGGTGCTGCATACACACTCCAGGAAATGCTCACGATCAAGTCCGACGACACGATCGGACGCGTCAAGGCGTACGAGTCGATCGTCAAGGGCGAGAACATCCCCGAGCCGAGCGTTCCCGAGTCCTTCAAGGTCCTGCTCAAGGAGATGCAGTCACTGGGCCTCGACGTCCAGGTGCGCTCCGAAGGCGGAGGCGACCTGGAGATCCAGGAAGAAGAGGACGACCTGCTGCGCGCTGCTGAAGAGCTCGGAATCGACCTCTCCGGCGTTCGCGCCGCCGAGGACGCGCCGGCCGAAGTCGCCGCTGACCTCACCGAGACGCCGGCACCGGCCGCAGTCGAGGAGCCGCTCATCGAGGACCTCGCGACCGGTGAAATCAACAGCAACGGCACCTCCGAGTAGTCACGCCCAGACCACGTAAGAAGAAAGAATCAACATGATTGACATCAACGAGTTCGACACAATCAACATCGGTCTGGCGTCCTCCAAGCAGGTTCGTTCCTGGAGCCACGGCGAGGTGATCAAGCCCGAGACGATCAACTACCGCACGCTCAAGCCGGAAAAGGACGGTCTTTTCTGCGAGCGCATCTTCGGTCCGACCAAGGACTGGGAGTGCTACTGCGGTAAGTACAAGCGCGTCCGCTACAAGGGAATCGTCTGCGAGCGCTGTGGCGTCGAAGTCACGCGCAGCAAGGTCCGCCGCGAGCGCATGGGTCACATCGACCTGGCCGCCCCGGTCAGCCACATCTGGTTCTTCAAGGGCGTCCCGAGCCGCATCGGCTACCTGCTGGACATGGCGCCGAAGGACCTCGAGAAGGTTCTCTACTTCGCCGCATCGATCGTCACCTTCATCGACGAGGACGCGCGCCAGAAGGACCTCGGCAAGCTCGAGAAGGAAGTCCAGAAGTACGTCGACGGCCTCGAGTCCGAGAAGCAGCAGATGGTCCAGGAGATCCAGGAGTCGCTCGAGCGCCGCGTCGAGTACTACTCCAGCGGATCACAGACCGACTTCTCCCCGGATGACCACCTCTGGGCAGAAAACCTCGAGACCTCGCCCAAGCGCATGAAGGCAGAAGACCGCGAGAAGGCCGTAGTCGCGATGAAGAAGGCCCTCGAAGGCGATGTCGCCGACACCGAGGCCTACATGGACTCCTCGATCGACCGCATGCAGCGCACCTGGGAACTCTTCACCGAGATGCAGATCCGCGACATCGTCCCGGACGAGTCGCTCTTCCGCGAACTGCGCGAGCGCTTCGGCAGCCCGTACGGCTTCGGCGAGTACTTCCGTGGCGGCATGGGCGCGGAAGCAGTCCGCGACCTGCTCGACCAGGTCGACCTTGAAGCCGAAGCTGAGAGGCTCGACATCGAGGTCAAGACCGCAAAGGGTCAGAAGCAGGCGCGTTCCGTCAAGCGCCTGAAGGTCGTCTCGGCGTTCCTCGGTTCCGAGAACAAGCCGACCGACATGATCCTCGAGGCGGTGCCGGTGATTCCGCCGGAGCTGCGCCCGATGGTCCAGCTCGACGGTGGCCGGTTCGCAACCTCGGACCTCAACGACCTGTACCGCCGCGTGATCAACCGCAACAACCGCCTCAAGCGTCTCCTTGACCTTGGCGCGCCGGAGATCATCGTCAACAACGAGAAGCGCATGCTTCAGGAAGCCGTCGACGCACTGTTTGACAACGGCCGTCGTGGTCGCCCGGTCACCGGTCCCGGTAACCGTGCGCTCAAGTCGCTTTCGGACATGCTCAAGGGCAAGCAGGGTCGCTTTCGTCAGAACCTGCTCGGCAAGCGCGTGGACTACTCAGGCCGTTCGGTCATCGTGTCCGGTCCGTCGCTGCGTCTGCACCAGTGCGGGCTGCCGAAGATCATGGCCCTTGAACTGTTCAAGCCGTTCATCATGGCCCGTCTGGTCGAGCGCAAAGTTGTCCAGAACATCAAGGCCGCCAAGAAGATGGTCGAGAGTGGTGTGCCGGAAGTCTGGGACGTGCTAGAGGAAGTCATCCACGAGCACCCGGTGCTCCTGAACCGCGCCCCCACGCTGCACCGTCTGGGAATCCAGGCCTTCGAGCCCAAGCTCGTCGAGGGCAAGGCGATCCAGGTCCACCCGCTCGTCTGTCACGCGTTCAACGCTGACTTCGACGGCGACCAGATGGCGGTTCACCTGCCGCTCTCGGCTGAAGCACAGGCCGAGTGCCGTCTGCTGATGCTCTCGAGCAACAACATCCTGTCGCCCGCGACCGGTCAGCCGCTGGCCACCCCGTCGCAGGACATGGTTCTGGGTACCTACTACCTGACCTACGGCCCCACTGCGGGAGAGCTCGAGAAGCTCGAGGCCGACATCAAGGCCGGCAAGTCGAAGAAGCGTCCGAAGGTCTACCGCTCGGCCCAGGAGGCAGAACTTGCCTACGAGCACGGCGCGGTGAAGCTTCAGGACCTCGCCGAGTACCGCCGTCCCGGCACCGAGACGCACGAGCTCACCACGGTCGGTCGAATCATCTTCAACGAGACGATCGAGCGTTCGCTCGAAGAGACGCTCGGCGATGACTTCAACCCCAAGGAGTACGAGTTCGTCAACCAGTCGATGCGCAAGAAGGACATCAACGCGGTGATCGGCAAGCTGATCCACGCGCACGGTGCTTCGGCCGTCGCAATCGTGCTCGACGCCTTCAAGGACCTCGGATTCAAATACGCGACGCGGGCCGGAATCACCGTGTCCAAGAACGACATCGTCGTGCCGCCGGTCAAGCAGGAGATCCTCGCGAAGTTCGACGACCGTGTCGCCGAGATCCGCGACCAGTACGACATGGGCCTGATCTCCCAGGGCGAGCGTCACGACCTGATCGTCGAGCAGTGGACCGCTGCGACTGAAGAGGTCGGACAGGCGATGGAGGACAACCTCGAGGAGCTGAACCCCATCTTCATGATGGCCAACTCCGGCGCCCGTGGTTCCTTCAAGCAGATCCGCCAGCTGGCGGGTATGCGTGGTCTGATGGCCAACCCGAAGGGCGAGATCATCGAGCGTCCGATCAAGGCGAACTTCGTCGAAGGTCTGACCGTTCAGGAGTACTTCATCTCCACCCACGGTGCCCGTAAGGGACTCGCCGACACCGCCCTGCGTACCGCAGACTCCGGTTACCTCACACGCCGTCTGGTCGACGTCTCACAGGACGTCATCGTCCGCGAGAACGACTGCAAGACCAAGGACGACGTCGAGGTCGAGATCTGGCGCGATGGCGAGATCAACGACATCATCGTTGGTCGCTATCCGTCAGAAGAGTGGAAGACCAAGCGCGGTCGCACGATCTGCAGCACCAAGCAGATGATCACGCCGGAAATGCTCACGGACGCCGAAGAGACGTTCGCCGACGAGCCCGACGCCAAGGTCCGCCTGCGCTCGGTTCTGAAGTGCCGCGCCAAGACCGGTATCTGCCAGAAGTGCTTCGGCGCTTCGCTGGCCACCGGTCAGCTCGCTGAGATCGGCGACGCGGTCGGCATCATCGCCGCACAGTCGATCGGTGAGCCCGGTACCCAGCTGACCATGCGTACGTTCCACACCGGTGGTATCGCCGGCGCCGACATCACGCACGGTCTGCCGCGCATCGTCGAGCTCTTCGAGGCTCGCAAGCCGAAGGGTCTTGCGGTTCTCTCGGAGCAGGCCGGAACGGTCGCCGTCGAGGAGTCCGACAAGGCTCGCAAGATCACGATCACGGATGAGGCCGGCGAGGAGCACGCGTACTCGTTCCCGCGCCGCACCCGTCTGTACGTCGAGCACGGCGAGAAGATCGAGGCCGGGAAGCAGCTCAACGAGGGCTCGCTCTACCCGCACGACCTACTGCGCATCAGTGGCCGCACGGCGACCGAGGTCTACCTGACCGCGGAAGTCCAGAAGGTCTACAAGTCACAGGGCGTCGACATCAACGACAAGCACATCGAGATCATCGTGCGTCAGATGATGAAGAAGGTACGTGTCGAGCAGAAGGGCGACGCGGACATCCTTCCGGGCCAGTTCATCGACATGTACGAGCTCGAGCAGATCAACAAGGATCTGAAGAAGGCAAAGAAGGAACAGGTGCAGTTCGAGGAGGTCATCCTCGGAATCACCAAGGCCTCGCTTGCCACCGAGTCCTGGCTCTCGGCCGCTTCCTTCCAGGAGACGACCAAGGTGCTGACCGACGCCGCGCTCGACCGCAAGACCGACCGCCTGGTCGGCCTCAAGGAGAACGTGATCATCGGAAAGCTGATCCCGGCCGCAACCGGACTCAAGCGCTACCGCACGATCGAGATCGAACCCACCGAGCCGCTTCCGGCCCCGGGCGACCTCGACTTCGGCCGTCTCTCGGCAGAAGAACTGGCGGCACTTGGTGACGGCGACGGCGGACTCGGTGCGCTGACCGGCGAAGGCCTCGAGGCTGAGCTTGCACGCCTGAGTGAGCAGGGGGTCGGCGAGTAGTTCTTCGCTGACCAGCTGTAGCTGTTTTGGAAGCGTCGGGGCGAGCGCCTCGGCGCTTTCTTTTTGGACTAACTGCCCTCTGCGAGCCCACGCAGACGAACGACAAATTCGTCTTCGGTTCCGACGAGGTCCTCGACGCGATCGGCCGCGCGGGACAGGATGCGGCGATCGACTTCAGCGATCGACTCGATGTCGGCCCAGTCCTTTGTTCGGTTGAAGAACGCCTTGAAAAGAACGAGCGACTCGCACGATAGGACCGGCACCTCACGACCTTCGAGCGGCACCCAGCGGATCTCCGAAGCCACATCGTCGTGGAGCGGGAGATTGTTCAAGAACACGTCGATCGGGACGGTTCCCCACCAGAGCCGCGTTTGTGCGTCCCGGATGATCTGCTCGATGTCTGCCGCAGAGACCTCAATCTCGCTCGGGAGCGCCGCGGCGAGTTCCGCTGCTCTTTCTGCCGGAATAAAGATGTTCACATCCAGATCGCGAGTTCCGCGGGGTTCGGCCACGCAATAGGCGAGTGCGATCGCGCCACCGAACGCGTGCCGCATTCCAGCCTTGGTGAGCGTGTCGTGAATCGCGTGGAGCCGCTCGCCGAGAACAGTCACGAGCGACCACCGAGCGCGTGCGAAAGCGGCGGGTAGTTGTTTGACTGCTTGGGCGTGTAGGGCAAGGACTCGGCGAGATCAACCACAAGCTCGAGGATCTCCGCGGCACGCTCAACATCAACGGGAGAAGCGAGCGGTTCAACGGTCAGGCGGAAGCCAGCAGCATTCAGGAGTCTCGCGAACATCTCTGCCGACGGCTCGCGCTTGCCTTTCTCGTAGACGTTCATGACCGAGCGGGGAATTCCGGCTCGACGCGCCAGTTCTGCCTGCGACATGCCAGAAGCCGTTCGTGAGTCACGGATCAACAAATGCGTGTGTGATGCCATATCAGTATGTTAGCGCAAACGCTAACAACATCTGCCGCCCGCGCAGCAGCTATCGTCTCCCCCGCAATGGCCACCTTTGAAGAACTGAATGCTCTCAGCTCCAAGGAGCTGCACGACCGCGCGACCTTGCGCGCCAAGAAGCACGTGGACGTCCAGTTCTACTGGGACCTGCTCAAGGTGCTCCCAGCTGCCGAGGCAGCCGTCGGCAACGAGGATCAGGCCAGCGCCGACATCTTCAAGATCGGCTCGCTGCTGCGCGACTTCTTCGAAGCCGAGGAGGGCGACGACCACATCGAAGCACTGCGCCCGTTCTTCATCGAGTACCTCGAGAAGCACGACGCCTGAATTGTCCGCCCGCGGCACGCGACTTCTGCGGCCCGATGTTGTTCAATGAGTCATGCGCCTCCTCCGCAAGCACCTCACATACGCCAACGTCATGTCCTCGCTCGCGATCTTCCTCCTGCTCGGTGGAACCGCATTTGCCGCCGGCCGGCTCAGTGGATCACGCCTGAAGAACTATTCGGTTTCGGGCAAGAAGCTCAAGTCAGGATCAGTCTCCAACAGCAAACTGCGCTCAAACGCGGTGACCAACTCGAAGATCCGGGCAGCGTCGATTTACGGCAGTCGTCTCGCGTCCAACACGCTCACCGACCGCGAGATCAACATGACCAAACTCGGCAAGATCGCCAAGGCCGCTACCGCCGACACGGCGACCAACGCCGGCAAGGTCGACAGCAAAGACGCATCTCAGCTTGTGGTGAAGTGCCCGGGCGGCACCGTTGACCTCGGCAGCTTCTGCGCCGAGACCGGAGCACGCGCCGCGGTCTCCGGCTACTCAGCCACGCAGTCATGTACTGCGGCCGGCGGCTACCTCCCGCGCGCGGCAGAGCTGGTCGGTGCCGACCGCGCTAACAAGATCTCGGTCTCAAGCGACGAGTGGAGCAGCGACTGGTCCGGCACTTCGGCCACGCTCGTCTCCGGCGACTCGATCGGTGTAACTGCGGATGTCAGCTCAGCCAGCCAGCCGTACCGCTGCTTCTACATGCTCAGAGAGCGCTAGAGCGACGTCGACCAGGTAATCAACTCTTCTACCTGTTCGTCAGTCAGGCCCACATGCGGGTCCGTCGAAACGAGCAGAGTCGGCGCCTCGCGCCCTGCTGCCCAGATGACGCACGCCTCGTTGTGTCCGTCATCGATCCACGCCGCCGGCCGCATGCCCGCGCGCTCGGCCAGGGAATCCAACTTCCAATGCCCGCTACCGTCGGTGCTGGGCGCAACCGCGAACTCGACAACCTCGAGTTCATCAGGTAGGCCGAGCATGAACACCAGATGCTCGTTCGCGCGCTCGCCCCAGCCGGTCGCCCAGACCGACTCGAAGTGGGGCAGCAGCTTGAGGATTCGTGGACCCATCTCACGAAGAATGTGGTGCAGGATCCCATCAACCATGTGCAGGTTTCGAGGGTCGGCGTCGTCGCCGGCGAACCCATACGTGCTGAGCACACCGTCGACGTCAATGAAAAGGAGTGGCTGTTCTGCCATCCGGCGAGCGTAGTTCGAACCAATGGTTCGTCACGCGTGCGCCATATGTCCACGGTTGGACTCGCAATTTGAATTAATTGGTCGCTGACCCTCAAGCTACCCGTGGGATTGTTCGATACCCACGTCACGCATCGAGGAGACGCAAGGAAGCACTCCTCTTGTTGCGGCTTTCGCGGCATCGGACCGATTTTCAACCGCAAAGCATCACGGCACTGAGCAACTTTCAACGGAATGAAGACCAACGGAATGGAACTACAGCTCGGCATAGGACTCGCACTGCTCTGCGCTTTCGCAACGAACCTCGGGTTCATGCTCAAGCACCGCGGCGCATCCCAGGCCCCTGACGTCAACTTCCGTCACCCCGTGCGCAGCGCCGTTTCACTGTTCCGCGCGCCGTCCTTCGTGCTCGGCTACGCAATCGCGCTGGTCGGCCTCACCCTTCACGTTGCCGCTCTCTGGTTCGCGCCAATCTCGATCGTCCAGTCGGTCATCTCTGGTGGCCTCGTATTTCTTGCAGTGATCGCTGAGCGCATTTTCGGCATGTCGCTCGGTCGTCGTCAGTGGGCCGGAGTTCTGCTCACCGCGTTCGGCCTGATGCTGCTTGCCCTCACCGTTCGACAGGCCGGCGGGCACCAGGGCTTCTCAATGACCGCCCTGATCGCGTTCGAGGCCAGCGCGCTCGCAGTCGGACTTCTCCTGCTCGTCGGACCGCGCCTTGGTGCGGCCGCTCAACACCATGGCCTGCTGCTCGCAGCGGCGTCGGGAATGCTGATCGGTGTGAGCGACATCGCGATCAAGGCGTTGACGAACATCGCCAGCAGCTCCGGCGTCGCCGACGCACTTCTCTCGCCCTGGCTGGCCCTCGCAGTCTCGCTGGCGATCGTCTCGTTCCTCTCGGTCGCCCGCGCTTTCCAGCTCGGCGATGCGGTCCCGGTGATCACGATGATCGGCGTGTCCGCGAGCCTGCTGCAGATCGTTGGCGGCGTCGTCGTCTTCAATGACCCGCTCCCGAGCGGAACGCTCGCAATGATCGCCCAGGGCTTCGGCTTCGTGCTGATCTGCGCGGCAGCCACGCTGGTCCCCGCGCCGACGCGCGCGATCACACCGCAGCCCGCGTAAAAAATCCCTCGCCGGGTCATCCGATCGCCAGACCTGCTCGTATGAGTAGGCAATGGCTCAGATTGAAACTTCCTCCCCCCAGGAGCGCCCGCGTGTGGCGGTGATCGGCGGCGGCATCTCTGGCCTGTCCGCCGCTCATCGTCTGGGCAAGGATTTCCCCGTCACCGTCTTCGAGGCAGAACAGCGTCTCGGCGGCCACAGCAGCACCGTGATCGTCGACACCCCGGTCGGCGAGCAACCGATCGACACCGGCTTCATCGTGCTGAACGATCGCAACTACCCGAACTTTTCGGCGCTGCTTGACGAAATCGGCGCCGAGCACGTGCCCTCGAACATGAGCTTCAGCGTCAGTGACCTCGAAGGGAAGTACGAGTACGGCGGCAGCTCGCCGAACGCGCTCTACGCCACGCGTCGCAACATCGTGCGCCCGGCCTTCCATCGCATGGTCCGCGACCTCGTCCGCTTCAACAACGACGCAAAGCGGTTGATCGCCAACAGCGACATCGACGAAGAGATCTCGCTGCGCGACTTCCTCGACGAGGGTGGCTACTCGCAGGAGTTCATCGAGAAACTGATCGTCCCGCAGGTGAGCGCGGTCTGGTCGGCAGACCCCGCGCAGCTCTACAGCTTCCCGGCGCGCATCGTCTTCGAGTTCTTCAACAACCACGGCATTCTCGAGGTCCGCGGTCGTCCGAAGTGGCAGACGATCAAGGGTGGATCGGCCGCGTACGTCGCCAAGCTGCGCGCCGCGACGAACGCCGACTTCCATGTCGGCACCTCTGTCGAGGCCGTGCGTCGCGGCGAGAACGGCGTCGCGATCAAGTTGAGCGATGGGGCAGAGGCGATCTTCGACGAAGTCGTCTTCGCAACCCACAGCGACCAGGCGCTCGATCTCCTGATCGATCCCACCGAAGCTGAGCGCGAAGTGCTTTCCGCGATTCCGTACCAGCAGAATGACGTCGTCCTACACACCGACGAGTCGCTACTCCCGCGTCGCCGCGCCGCTCGCGCCAGCTGGAACTACCACCTGCTCGACGAGCCGCGCGACCGCACCACGGTCACCTACTGGATGAACAATCTCCAGCCGATCGCCGGCGATCAGAACTACATGGTCACGCTCAATCTCACCGACCAGGTCGATCCGGGATCGGTGATCAAGCATCAGAGCTTCTCGCACCCGGTCTTCACGCGCGAAGGGCTGGCCGCGCAGCGCAGGCACGCCGAGATCAGCGGCGTCAACCGCACACACTTCTGCGGCGCGTACTGGCGTTGGGGATTTCACGAAGACGGTGCCTGGAGCGGAATGCGCGTCGCGCGAGTGATTACCGAAGCCAGCCACGGCGAACCGTTGGTTGCAGCATGAGCGCGCGCTCAGCACTCTTCACGGGCTCGGTCAACCACACCCGCCTCGCCCCACGCAAGCGCGCCTTCAAGTACCCGGTGTACATGGTGCTGTTCGACCTCGACGAGCTCGAGACCCCGCGCCGCGCCGCCCGCATCTTCGGCGGCTCGCGCTTCTTCGGCGTCGAGCGCGCTGCCCCGGCAAGCTTCCGCCGCAAAGATTTCTTGGGCGATCCAGAGCGACCGCTGAGTGAGTGCGTTCGCGATCTTGTTGAAGGCGAGACCGGCGAGCGCCCGCGCGGCCAGATTCAGTTGCTCGCCAATCCCCGCACGTTCGGATACCAGTTCAACCCGATCGCGGTCTACTACGTCTACGGGGGCGACAGGCTCACGCACGTCGTTGCTGACGTGACCAACATCCCGTGGCGCGACTCTGAGGCGTATGTCTTCGCTGCAGACAACGACGGCAATGTCGACGGAACTGCAGACAAGCGCATGCACGTCTCACCGTTCCTCGAGATGGACTACGAGTACCGCCTTCGCACCGCCGCCCCGGATGAGTCGCTGACCTTGAGCGTCACGAACTCTCGGGGCGGCGCGATCGAGTTCGCCGCCGGACTGAAGCTCGTCCGCCGAGGGGACGAGGCCGGGGATCTTCGCCGCACCCTGATCCGCTTCCCCGCGATCGCGGTCCAGGTCACCGTGCGGATCTTTTGGCAGGCGCTGAAGATGCGCGTCGCGGGCTTTCGTTGGTATCGCCGCACGAAAAGGCCGGAAGCGGTAAAAATCGAAAAATCCCCGGCCCCCGAGAAGGAGGAGAGGTCACGTGTCCCGGTCAGTTGACAGCGCAGCCCGTCGTGCGATGTTCAAAGTGCTTGGTCGCCTGAAGCACGGCCGAGTCGAGCTGGTCGAGCCCGGCCGCACGTACGTCTTCGGCCGCACCCGTTTTGAGAATCCGGTGACCGCACGCGTGAACGTGCACGATCCGCACTTCTACACGGCCTTCTTCCGCGGCAGCCTCGGCCTCGCCGAGAGCTACATCGACGGCGAATGGGACAGCGACGATCTGACCGAGTTCGTCAGGGTCGGCGCGATGAACATGCCCGCCTTCGACCGCGCCCGCGCCTGCTACCGCGTGGCTGAGGGCCCGGCCCGTCGCGCGCACTCCTGGCTCTACGACGAGCGGCGTCATCGCAAGAAGACCGCGCGGCATTACAACCTCGGCAACGACCTCTTCGCGCGGATGCTCGACGAGACGATGGCCTACTCCTCCGGGATCTTCAGCTCGCCCGACGATTCCCTGGAAGACGCGCAGTTCGAGAAGTTCGATCGCATCTGCCGTCGCCTTCAGCTCTCGCCCGGAGACGAGTTACTCGAGATCGGTACCGGCTGGGGCGGCTTCGCGCTGCACGCCGCGACCAACTACGACGTTCACGTCACGACCACGACGATCGCCGGTGAGCAGGCACGGATGGCACGCGAGCGCGTCCGCGCGGCCGGCATGGAGCACCGCATCACGATCATCGAGAGCGACTTCGCCGATCTCACCGGCAGCTACGACAAGCTCGCCACGATCGAGATGATCGAGACGATCGGTTGGAAGCGCTTTGACGAGTTCTTCGAGGTCTGCGACCGGCTGGTCAAGCCCGACGGCCTGATGTGCCACCAGATCATCACGATCGACGACCGCGCCTACGAGGCAGAGAAGATGTCCCGCAGCTTCATCAACACCCTGGTCTTTGACGGCGGCAGCCTGCCGAGCAACGCGTACATCGCGAAGGCGATCGAGCGCCACACGAACATGCAGCTCGTCGACTTCAAGGACATCACGCAGCACTATCCAGAGACGCTGCGCCGCTGGCGCGACGGCTTCAACGAGCACTTCGAGGAGCTGTGCGGGCACCGCTACGACGAGCGCTTTTCACGGCTCTGGAATCTCTATCTCGCGTACTGCGAGGCCGGCTTCATCGAGCGACGCATCCTCGTGGGCCAGGGCCTGTACGCCAAGCCCGGCTGGCGTGGCGACGTTCTTGCGCCAGCAGCCCTACCGACGGAACATGCGCGAGGCGGCCGAATCGAGCAATCCGCCCGGGCCGCGTGAGGCGAGGATCGCCAGTCGCGTCTTGCCGCTCGGTTGCAGAACCGATGCGTCCTTCTTCATCGCCTCAATCATCTTGGCCGCCCACTCGCCAGGCTCGATCTTGTCCCAGCCCGACGTATCGAAGTGATCGCCGTATTTGTCTTCTGTTGCGTCGAGCATCCCTGTGTCCACACCAGGGGTGATCAGGTGCATCACGTTGACGCCGGTCGGATCGAGCTCGCGTCTGAGTGACTCGCTGAAGGCGACGACGCCGGCCTTGCTCGCGGCGTAGACGGTTGCCATCGGCATGTAGACGTAGCCGCTGAAGCTGGCGTTGTTGACGATGTAGCCGGTGTCTCGCTCGATCATTCCGGGGAGGACGGCTTTGGTCAGGTGGATCAGACCGGCGAGGTTGACCTGCAGGGCGTTGTAGATCTCTTGTTCGTCGAGTTGCTCGAGCAGGCCCACAGCCAGGGCGCCGGCGTTGTTGATGAGGACGTCGGTGTTGCTGAAGGCTTCGGGATTGGCGGCGATGGAAGCATCGATGGATTCCCGGGAGGAGAGATCGATGGCGATGGGGGTGACGTTCTCTGCCGGCGCGTCGTAGCTGTCCGGCTTGCGGACGCCGGCGTAGACGGTCTCGCATTCTTGGGCGAGTGCTTTGACGAAGGCTTCGCCCAGGCCGCCATTGGCGCCGGTCACGATCGCTGTTGTCCCGGTGAGCTCCATGGGAGAGGTTCTAGCGGAGTACGGCGGGCGAGTGGGCGGCGGATCACTTCCGGCTGCGCTGCGATCCTTCGGCGATGGGCCGAGTCCGCGGATCAGTCTGGATCGACCGGCCACCAGTCGAGGTGTTCGACCACGTCGCCGACGAGCGCAACGAGCCGGGATTCAACCCCGAGATGGTCGAGGTCGTGCTGGAGACACCAGAGCCGATCGGAGTGGGCACGCGCTGGACCGCGGTGATGTCCTCGCGCGGACGACGCACGCCGATGTCGATCGAGGTGACGGCCTTCGAGCGCCCGACGCGACTTGCATCGAGGACGGTCCTGGACTCGATGACGATCGATGGGGAGCTCCGCTTCGCCGCCGAGCGGGGCGGCACCTCGATGACCTGGGAGTGGCACTTGAGACCGAAGCGGTGGCTGCGCCTGATCAGCCCTCTGGCCACGATGATCGGTCGACGACAGGAAGCGCGGATCTGGTCTGAGCTCAAAAGCCAGCTCGATCCTTAACCCCGCCGGGTGGGGCGGCGTCAAGGAATGAGGACCGCATAGACAAGCCATCCACCTTCCATAACCGCGGACCGACCCCCGGCGTTAAGGAAAGCGCCCCGCGCCCCAACCCGTTATCGCTGCAAATCGATCCCACCACCGCGCAACAGACCATCCACCCGACGGCTCCACAACCAGCATTGCTACCATCCCGCACCGTATGCCAAGCATCAATCAGCTAGTTCGCAAGGGCCGCAAGAAGCCCAAGAAGAAGATCTCCACCCCTGGTCTCAAGCAGATCAAGGGTGGCCACGCCAAGCAGAGCGCTCCTCAGCGCCGCGGTGTGTGTACGCGTGTCTACACGACCACCCCGAAGAAGCCGAACTCGGCGCTTCGCAAGGTCGCCCGTGTGCGTCTTACGAACCAGATGGAAGTCACGGCATACATCCCCGGCGAAGGCCACAACCTCCAGGAGCACTCCGTCGTGCTCGTGCGTGGTGGCCGAGTCAAGGATCTCCCGGGTGTCCGCTACAAGATCATTCGTGGAACACTGGACACCTCCGGTGTCACAGACCGCAAGCAGGCCCGTTCACGCTACGGCGTGAAGGTCAGCTAAGACCACCCCCTCTTCAGAAAGCTTCCTGAACGCCCGATGCCACGCCGCAACGCCGCAAAACTCCGTGAGATCCAGCCTGACGGTGTTTACAACAACCGCCTCGTCCAGCAGCTGATCAACAAGGTCATGCTCGACGGCAAGAAGAGCACCGCCGAGCGCATCGTCTACGGCGCGCTCGGCACGTTGGCGCAGAAGAGCGGCAAGGAGCCCGTCGAGGCTCTCGAGGCATCGATCAAAGCGATCACGCCGAACGTCGAGGTCAAGAGCCGTCGCGTCGGTGGCGCCAGCTACCAGGTGCCGATCGAGGTTCCCGGGCGCCGCGCTCGCACGCTGGCCATCCGTTGGCTCGTCGAGGCTTCCCGCGACCGTCGCGAGAAGTCGATGCAGGACCGTCTTGCCTATGAACTTCTGGATGCGCAGTCCGACCAGGGCGCAGCGTTCAAGAAGAAGGAAGACATCTTCCGCATGGCGCAGGCAAACCGCGCCTTCAGCCACTACCGCTGGTAGCCGCAATGGCGGAGGCCCCGCTTCCGGCGCTGCTGATCGACGACGTCTCCAAGCGTTTCTCGCTGCCTGCTGACAAGGTCCAGACGCTCAAAGAGCGCGCGCTGCACCCGATCCGCAGCAAGGAGCGCAATGAGTTCGACGCGCTCAAGCACGTCAGCTTCCACGTCGAGAGGGGCGAGTTCTTCGGCCTGGTCGGTCGCAACGGTTCAGGCAAGAGCACGCTCCTGAAGTGCATCGCGGGGATCTACTCGCCCAACGAGGGAACGATCTACCACGACGGATCGATCAGCTCGTTCATCGAACTCGGCGTCGGCTTCAACCCCGAGCTGCCGGCCTTCGACAACGTCGTGCTCAACGCCACGTTGCTCGGGCTGAACGTCGAGCAGGCGCGCGAACGCTTCGATCAGGTGATGGACTTTGCCGAGCTCTGGGAGTTCGAGAACCTCAAGCTCAAGAACTACTCCTCCGGCATGTACGTGCGCCTCGCCTTCTCTGTGATGCTGCAGATCGACGCCGACATCATGCTGATCGACGAGGTTCTCGCGGTCGGCGACGCCTCCTTCCAGAACAAGTGCTTCGAGCAGTTCGGTCGTATGCGCGACGAGGGCAAGACGATCATCTTCGTCACGCACGGGATGGACGCCGTCAAGCACTTCTGCGACCGCGCCGTCCTGCTCAACCGCGGCGACGTGGTCGCGATCGCCGACGCCGACGAGATCAGCGAGCGCTACATGGAACTGAACGCGGTCAGCGAGGAGGCGGCATGAGCACCGAATCCGCCAGTCGCATCGCCCCGGTCGTCCACGAGTACAGCGGCGACGAGCTGAAGGCAGTCGCGGCGCGCATGCCCAGCCGCGTGCTCGGACCGCGCGCGCTCAGCGGCACCGCGCAGCGTTTTCTCGCGCTCACGTGGATGCTCGCCTACCTCGACTTCAAGCTGAAGTTCTTCGGCTCGGTGCTCGGCTACGCCTGGCAGCTTGTCAAACCGCTGGCGATGTTCGGCGTGTTGTTCTTCGTCTTCACCGAGGTCGTCCCGCTGGGTGACGGCGTGCCGCACTACGGCGTAGTGCTGCTCTCGGGCATCGTGCTCTTCTCGTTCTTCTCCGAGGCGAGCGTCGGCGCGATCACGTCAGTGCTCGGCGCCGAGGGGCTGATCCGCAAGATCAGCTTCCCGATCATGGCGATCCCGCTGGCATCGGTCACGTCGATCTTCCTGACGCTCTTCCTCAACTACGCCGTCGTGCTCGTGTTCGCGCTTGCAAACGGCGTGCAGCCCACGATCGGCTGGCTACAGATAATTCCGCTGCTCTTCCTGCTCTACCTCGTGACGGCGTCGGTCTCGGTCGCGCTTTCGGCCTACTACGTGCGCTTCCGCGACGTTCAGCCGATCTGGGAGGTGCTCGCTCAGGTGCTCTTCTACGCCTCACCGGTGATCTATCCGATCAGCTACGTCACCGAGCGCAGCGAGACGCTCGCCACGATCATGATGTGCAATCCCGTGGCGACGATCATCGAGCAGATGCGTCACGCCGCGATCGACCCGAGTGCGCCGAGCGCGGTCGACGTGCTCGGCAGCTGGTGGATGCTGGCGATCCCGATGGGGATCGTCGTGGTGCTGACGATCTTCGGGTATGTCTCGATGAAACGCCTCGCACCGAACGTCGCCGAAGAGATGTGAGCGTGGTGCCCCTTCGCAGGCGCACCGGATGGACGACGGTGCGAATCATGAGCGGACTCGGGAACCAACTGTTTCAGTACGCCGCCGGCCGGGCTGTTGCCGAGCGCACGAACACGCGACTGCGCTTTGACCTCTCCTACATCGGTCATGAGCCTGACCGGCCCTATGCGCTCGGCGACTTCCACATCCGCGCGGAGGTCGTCGACGGCGAGCCCAAGGAGCTCGAGTTCATCGCCGATCATGATGCCGAGAACGCATACGTGAGGGATCGGTTTGCTTCCACGGTCGTCCGAGAGGACGACGTCGCGCGCGACCCCGAAAGACTGACGACCGCGCAGCCGGGCACGTTCCTGGCCGGCTACTGGCAGTGCACGCGTTACTTCGCAGGCTTCGAGGCCCAGGTCCGCCGGGAGCTCAGGCCGCGGAAGACCAAAAACCTCAGCGCCGGACGCAAGCGGATCGCCGCCGTTCCCGAGAGTGTCGCCGTCCACGTTCGACGCGGCGACTACGTCAGCGACGAAGGTTCCGCCGCGACGTTCGGAGCGCTTGATCCTGACTACTACCGCCACGCGGCCGCGCTCGTGCTCGAGCAGCGCCCGAACGCCGAGTTCTTTGTTTTCTCCGACGAACCCGAGTGGTGCCGGCAGTCGCTCGACCTCCCGGGCCCGATGCACCTGATCTCGGGTGAAAACGAGCCGTTCGAAGACCTGATGCTGATGGGCGCCTGCAGCGACGTGATCGTCGCCAACAGCACCTTCTCGTGGTGGGGCGGCTGGCTTGCCGACCGGCCCGGCGCGATCATCGTCGCCCCCGAGGTCGGCTTTCGCGTCGAGCGCCTGAACAACCGCCGGTTCTACCTCGATCACTGGCAGCGGGCCTGAGCCGAAAATACACTGCGCTGATGCGCGTCGTTCACGCCACCCACTCACTCGACGGCAGTACCGGCGTCCAGACCTATTTGATCACCGTCGCCGACGAGATGCAGCGCACGGGACACGAAATCTGGCTGCATTCGCGTGAACTCGGCAGTGCCGCTGACTATGCCGAAACGCTCGGCCTGCGCGTGGTCGGCGACGCGAAAGACCTGCCAGCCGACCTCGACGCCGCGATCGTGCACAGCAACGTCGCCAGCAATGAGCTCGCGGCTGTGCGTCCGGATCTGCCGCAGGTTTTCATCGCGCACGGCAGCTACTTCGACATGTTCCTGCCGCCGCAGCTCGACGGAGCGGTCGCCTCGGTGGTCACCCTCTGGGGCGGAGCCGCCCTGCGCATGCGCGGGCTGGCGACCAATGTCCCGGTCGTGACGCTCACCCAGCCGGTCGACCGCACCCGCTTCCGCGATCGCGCGCCGATCGGGGCGAAGGCTCGCCGGGCGTTGATCCTCAGCAACTACGTCGACGGCGAGCGCCGCGAGCGGATCGAACGCGCCTGCGAGCTTGCGGGCCTTGATTGGCAGCACATCGGCGCGACCGGCGAGGGGCAGCAGGCTCGCGCCGAAGATGCGATCAACAAGGTTGATGTGGTGATCGGCAAGGGGCGCGTGGTGGTTGAGGCGATGGCCTGCGGCCGCGCGGCGTATCTCTATGACATGTGGGGCTGCGACGGCTGGTGCAATCCGGCGGCCTACGACGACTTCGCCTACGCCGGCTTCTCCGGAAGCGCCACACCGCGTGATCCGAGCGCAGAGCAGATCGCAGCCGATCTCGATGGCTACTCCTCCGATCTCGGGGCATGGGGCGTCAACACCGTCGCCCTGCACCACCGACTCGACGCCCACGCGGCCAGGCTGATCGAACTCGCGGCCGGCGCTGGCGGTGACGGCGCGCGCGGTGGAGGTACGCGAGATCAGGCCGAAGAACTCGCGCGACTCTCGCGTCAGAGCTGGCGGCATGAGGGGCAGGCGCACGTGCACAGTGAGCACCTCAAGCAGCAGTCGCAGCGGATCGATGCGCTCGAACACGATCTCGACGTTTCCAGGAGAGAGTCCCAGGCGCTGGTTCGTGAGCTCGACGCGATCCGTGGTTCGAAGAGCTGGCGCCTGACGGCGCCGCTGCGACGGATTCGCCGATCTGCGCCGGAAG
>JBPPNF010000010.1:0-50809 GCA_051306435.1 Solirubrobacterales bacterium
CGACCGAGCTGGCCGACCTCGGTGTTCTCGAGCTTGAGACCCAGTTCTTCGCTGATGACTTCGCCGCCCGTGAGGATTGCGATGTCTTCGAGCATGCGCTTGCGGCGGTCGCCGAAGCCCGGAGCCTTGACCGCAACGCCGGTGAAGGTGCCACGCAGCTTGTTGACGACGAACGTGGCAAGAGCCTCGCCCTCGACGTCCTCGGCGATGATCAGGAGCGGCTTGCCGCTCTGCATCACTGCCTCAAGCAGCGGGAGCACTTCGCGGACAGCGCCGATCTTGGCGTTGGCGATCAGGATGTACGGGTCCTCGAGGACAGCTTCCATACGGTCCTGGTCGGTGACCATGTACGGGGAGACGTAGCCCTTGTCGAACTGCATGCCCTCGGTGAACTCGAGCTCGAGTCCGAAGGTCTGGCCTTCTTCGACGTTGACGACGCCGTCCTTGCCGACCTTGTCGATCGCGTCAGCGATGACGTCGCCGATCTCGTCGTCGCCGGCCGAAATGGCGGCCACGCGAGCGATCTGCTCTTTACCGGAGACAGCCTTGGCGCGCTTGCCGATGGCCTCTACGACCTGCTCGACGGCAAGCTCGATGCCGCGCTTGAGCGCGATCGGGTTGGCGCCGGCTGCGACGTTGCGCAGACCCTGGTGGACGATTGCCTGGGCGAGCACGGTTGCCGTGGTGGTTCCGTCACCGGCGACGTCGTTGGTCGCGGTGGCGACTTCACGGACGAGCTGGGCACCCTGGTTCTCGAACGGGTCATCGACCTCGATCTCACGGGCGATGGTCACACCGTCGTTCGTGATCGTCGGTGCGCCGAACTTCTTGTCGAGCACGACGTAGCGGCCCTTGGGGCCGAGCGTTACTTTGACGGCGTTGGCAACTGCGTCGACGCCGGCTTCCAGCGTCGCGCGAGCTTCCTGGCCGAACTTGAGTTCTTTAGCCATGTTTCAATTCCTCAATCTTGGGGGGTTTACCTAGACGACCTTGGCCAGGACGTCGCTCTCACGAAGAACCAGCAGCTCTTCGCCTTCGACGGTCACTTCAGTACCGCCGTACTTGCTGTAGAGGACTTCATCGCCCTCAGCGACGTCGAGCGGAATGCGCTTCTCGCCGTCTTCGTCCCAGGAGCCTTCGCCGACTGCGACAACGGTGCCGCGCGACTGCTTCTCCTTGGCGGTGTCAGGAAGGACGATGCCGCTTGCGGTCACTTCGTCTTCCTCGGATGCTTTGACGATCAGGCGATCGCCCAGAGGCTTGAGAGCCATATCTGTCGTTCCTTTGCGCTTTTGCCCGGTTGGATGGAAAATCCGGCAAAAACGGCTTGTTCAAGGGGTTTTACCAGTGAGTTTGGCACTCGTCATGCTGGAGTGCCAAAGCTTGGGGCCAATGATAGCTTGCGTCAGCCCATTCGGGGCTGCACCTGCATCGCCGACGCCAGCGGGATGCCGATCGTCAGCGTTTCGCCGCCGGCGCGGATGCGGCAGGGGCCCTCGAAGGGCTCGCGCGCGATCAGCTGGATCTCGTCGCCGAGGGCGATGCCGAGCGATGAGAGGTAGCTGAGCATCTCTGGGTTCTGGTCTGAAATGCGGACGAACTTGGCCTTTGTGCCTGGCGGGATGTCTGGCAGCAGTTCTGTGGCGCGGGTTTCGAGCACCAGATCCCTGGTGGGGATCGGGTCGCCGTGGGGATCGAACTCCGGGTCTCCGAGCTTGGTTGCGATGCGGTCGATCAGGTCGTCGCTGATTGCGTGCTCAAGCACCTCGGCCTCTTCGTGCACGCGGTTCCATGGCACGCCGAGCTCTTCGGTGAGGAACAGCTCCAGCAGGCGGTGTCGGCGCAGAACGCGCAGGGCGATCTCTTCGCCAGACGCCGTCAGGCGCGCGCCGCGGTAGGGCATGTGTTCGACGAGGCGGTCCTCGTCGAGGCGCTTGATCATCGCCGAGACCGAGCCGGCCGAGATGCCGAGCTTCTCCGCCAGATCGTTCGTCGAGGCGCCGGCGTCGCCGGCGGCGGTGAGGCTGAAGATCGCCTTCAGGTAGTCCTCGGTCGACGCGGAGCGACCGAGCGCAGGATGTTCAGATGTTGCAGGCATCTTGTACAAGACACAATACAGCTTTGGACATACGTACAACTGAAGTTTTGGCAAGCCTCAACATTCGTGTTACTCTGTCGCTGCAATGGACGGCAGAGTGCAACACAAGAAGCGTGTGTGGATCGCGGTTGGCGTGGCCGCGCTTGTCGCGCTCCTGTTCGTCCCCGGCATCGGTCCGGAGAACGAGTCGCAGGCGAGCGGCAAGCCGCAGGTGCTGACCACGTTCACGGTCGTGGCCGACATGGTTCGCAAGGTCGGCGGCGATCGCGTCGAGGTCAACTCGATCACCAAGCCGGGCGCCGAGATCCACGGATATGAGCCGACCCCTGGAGACCTCCGCCGCGCCGCGTCGGCAGATCTTGTGATTCAGAACGGCATGAACCTCGAGAAGTGGTTCGAGCAGTTCATCGACGACGCCCGCGCGCCGAGCGTGTCGCTGACCGACGGCGTGAAGCCGATTCCGATCGCCGGCCAGAGCGAGTACGCCGGCAAGCCGAACCCCCACGCATGGATGTCGGTGAGCAACGCGCTGATCTACGTGGACAACATCCAGAAGGCCCTGACCGATCTTGACCCCGCAGGCGCCGAATACTTCGCGGCCAACGCCAAGCACTACAAAGCGCAGCTCGAACAGATCGGCGTGGACGCGCAGCGCGCAGTCAAGCCGCTACCTGCCAACCGCCGGGCGCTGGTCAGCTGCGAAGGCGCATTCTCTTACCTCGCCCGCGACTACGGCCTCACCGAGCAGTACCTCTGGCCCGTGAACGCCGAGGCCGAGGGCACCCCTCAGCAGATCGCCAAATCGGTGGACTTCGTGAAAGACCGCGAGGTCGCGTCGGTCTTCTGCGAGTCGACGGTCAGCAACAAGGCGCAGCTGCAGGTCGCCCAGGAGTCCGGCGCCGAGTTCGGCGGCGTGCTCTACGTCGACTCGCTCTCAAAGCTCGGCGGGCCCGTTCCGACCTACCTCGATCTTTTGAAGCGCGACACAGAGACGATTGTCAAAGGCCTGACCGGAGGCACAGCCAAATGATCAGCGGCAAGCCCACCGACGAGTTCCTGGCGGTCGACGCCCGCGGACTGCGCGTGACCTACGGGGACAATGTCGCGATCGACGACCTGACGCTGCGCGTGACGCGCGGCCGCGTCCACGGCCTGATCGGTATGAACGGCTCGGGCAAATCCACACTCTTCAAGTCGCTGATGGGACTGGTGAAGATCGACGCCGGATCGATCGAGATCTTCGGCGAGAGCACCACAAGCGCCCGCAAGGCCGGCCGCATCGCCTACGCGCCGCAGAACGAGGACATCGACTGGGACTTCCCCGTCAGCGTCCGCGAGGTCGTGCTGATGGGCCGCTACGGCCACCTCGGTTGGTCGCGCCGCGCGCGCCCGGCCGACCACAGGGCCGTCGAAGCAGCGCTCGAGCGCGTTGAGCTGACTGATCTCGCCGACCGCCAGATCGGTGCCCTCTCGGGTGGGCAGCGGAAGCGCGCGTTCGTTGCGCGAGGCCTCGCTCAGGAAGCGGAGATCCTGCTGCTCGATGAGCCCTTCGCCGGAGTTGACAAGCGCAGCGAAGGCACGATCACCAAACTGCTGCGCGGCCTCGCATCGGAAGGCCGCACGGTCGTCGTTTCAACGCACGACCTGATCGCCGTTCCCGCGCTGTGCGACGACGTCGCGCTGATCAACCGCCGCATCATCGCCCACGGGATGCAGGAGCAGATCCTCGTACCAGAACTTCTCGCCGAGGCCTTCGGCGGATTTGTCCCACAAGAGGCGCTCGGCATCGAGCCGCGTCGCCAGGAGGTGGCATCCGCATGATCGCCGCAGCTGCAATTGACTGGATCACCCAACCGCTTGAGTTCGAGTTCATGCAGCGCGCCATTCTGGTCGGCGTGATCGTCGGCGCGGTCTGCGCCGTGCTCTCGTGCTGGCTCACGCTGCTCGGTTGGTCGCTGCTCGGCGACGCCGTCTCGCACGCCGTGCTCCCGGGCGTCGTGCTCGGCTACGTGCTCGGCCTGCCGCTGGCCGCCGGCGCATTCGTCTTTGGCATCGGCGCGGTCGGGATGATCGGTGGGCTCAACCGCACGAGCCGGGTGAAGGAGGACGCAGCGATCGGCATTGTCTTCACCGGGCTGTTTGCGCTCGGGCTGGTGCTGGTCAGCGCGGTGCCGAGTCAGATCGACCTCTTCCACATCCTTTTCGGCAACATCCTCGGCGTCAGCAACGCCGACATCGTGCAGGTGATCGTGATCGGCCTGCTCACGCTTGCGGTCCTGCTCTACCTGCGTCGCAGCATCGTGCTCTTCGCCTTTGATCCGATCCACGCCCACGCGATCGGTATGGCGCCGAGGTGGCTCGAAGCGCTGCTTCTGGGGTCGATGGCGCTGACCGTCGTGATCGCTCTGCAGGCAGTCGGAATCGTGCTGGTGGTCGCGATGTTGATCACGCCGGGGGCGATCGGCTACCTGCTGACCGATCGCTTTGACCGCATGCTGCTGATCGCGGCTGTCGCGAGCATAGGCAGCTGCATCGCCGGCACGTACATGAGCTACTACGCCGACATCTCCACCGGTGGGTCGATCGTGCTCGTGCTGACGGTCCTGTTCGTCATCACATATCTGTTCGCGCCGAAGAACGGACTGATCGCGCAGCGGTCGCCGAAGCTGGTCAGCGGCTAGTTGAGCTGACCGGGGGCGGTGCCGTACGACTCGGCGATCCCGGATGGCTTCTCGAGAATCGCCGAGAAGCGCACGACCGTGACGAGGTCTTCGGTCGAGATGTCGCGGTTGTAGATCTGCTCGAGGAAGCGCAGCTCGTCTTCGAGCAGGCGGAACTCGGGGTTGTCCATCTCGATCTCACGCGGGGTGAGGTCGTAGACCTTCTTGACCACGACCGAGTCGATCACTGCCTCGAAGATCTTCTCGCGCGCCGAGTTCTCCATGCCGAGCGTGACCATCACCACATGCCCCTTCTTGTACTTGTGCGACTTGTCGCCCAAGCGGATCGTCGCCTGCTTGCGCCCGTGGCGCAGCTGGTCGGCAAAGAGGGGGGAATAGAAGTTCAGTACGTACAAGTCGGTGTCCTCACACGACCATCCGGCGCATGCCTTCGGGGTCGCGGAGCTGCAATCTACCACGGTAGGTCGTGAGCAAATCCGCGCGCTGGCAGTTGGCAAGAAACCTGCTGACGGTCTCGCGCGACGTGCTGGCAAGCTGCGCGATCTCGGACTGGTTGGCGCGCACGAAGCTGCCGGGCATGGCGCTGCCGTTCTGCTGCTCGGCCAGCCCGAGCACGACGTTGACGATGCGGCCCTCGGTTGACTGGAAGTACTGGTCGCCGATGCGCGAGTTCGCTGCGCGGATGCGCTTGGACAGCTGCTGCAGAAGCTTGACGGCGATCTCGGGGTTGCGCGTGAGCACGCGCGTGACGTCGCCTGAGGTGAGCGCGACGACGTTCGTGTTCTCGATGCACTCGGCAGTGGCAGAGCGCGCCTCCTTGTCGAAGATCGCCAGCTCGCCGAAGAGGTCGCCAGGCCCCATCTCTGAGAGGGCGATCGTGCGACCGCCGGCGTGCTCGCGCTTGATCAGGATCCGACCTTTACGGATCACGTACATGACGTCGCCCTGGGTGCCCTCCTGGAAGATCACCTCGCCACGTTGGAAATTGCGCGGCACGGCAACGGCCACAAGCTCCGCGAGTTCGCGTGTGTTGAGCGTCTCGAAGAGCGGAAGACTGCCGAGCAGGTCGCTCGTGTCGCTCATCGTGTGTGCCCCGCGTCACTCATAGATCACACAGCCTACGCACTCGGTCGGCGAGCGCGTGAAGCTGAAATCTCCCGTTCTCCTGCTGCGCACCTCTGGTGTGCAGCAGGAATTCACGGCGAAAAGTGGCTTGGGTAAGGGGAATCGTGCTGCACACCAGAGGTGTGCAGCAGCACTTCGCTCAACAAAGCGGCCCTTCGCAGCCAAAACACCGTTGCACACCAGAGGTGTGCAACAGGCGCGCAAGTGGGTCAGGAGAGGGCTTTTCCGTATTGGCGTTTGTAGAACTCGAGGTATTCGCCGGAGCGGATTGGTTGCCACCACCACTCGTTGTCGCGGTACCACTGGACGGTCTGCTCGAGGCCCTCGGCGAAGTGGGTCTGGGGTTCCCAGCCGAGATCGCGGATCTTGGCTGAAGAGAGCGAGTAGCGGACGTCGTGGCCGGGGCGGTCCTTGACGTATTCGATCAGCGATTCGTCGTTGCCGGTGAGCTCGACGATGCGCTTGACGACCTCGATGTTCGGGCACTCGTCGGGGCCGCCGATGTTGTAGACCTCGCCCTCCTTGCCTTTGGTCAGCGCCGCGTAGATGCCGCTGCAGTGATCTTCCACGTAGAGCCAGTTGCGCACTTGCATGCCGTCGCCGTAGACCGGGAGCTTGATTCCGGCAAATGCATTGAGCACGCAAAGCGGGATCAGCTTCTCCCGGGAGCGGTACGGGCCGTAGTTGTTGCTGGCGAGGGTGATCAGCGCGGGCAGTCCGTACGTGCGGTGGTAGGCCTGGACGAGCATGTCGCCGCCGGCCTTGCTCGCCGAGTACGGCGAAGACGGGTCGATCGGCGATTCCTCGGTGAAGCTGCCTTCGTCGATCGAGCCGTAGACCTGATCGGTCGAGATCTGCAGATAGCGACCGATCTTCTGCTCGCGCGCGGCCTCGAGCAGCACCTGGGTGCCGAAGACGTCGGTGGTGATGAAGGCGTCGGGCTCTTCGATCGAGCGGTCGACATGACTCTCGGCGGCGAAACGGACTTCGAGCGCGTCGGGGCTCGCGTTCGCCCGGTGACTGCGTTGCTGGTCGTTGCGAGCGTGACCAACTGCTCGACTGTGTTGCCGAGGAAGCGGCAGACCAGCATCGACGAGGCGATGATCACCCGCTCGAGCGATTGAACTGATGCGAGCGCGTCGAGCAGGTTGCTCGTGCCGCTGGTGTTGACCGCGTACTCGTCGACGGTGGCGGGATCGAGCAGGTCGATCTTCCGATCAAGCCGGATCCGCCCGTGACCAGGAGGCGCTTGCCAGCCAGTTAGCTGCTCATCCGCCGACCGTCAATTCGTAGACGCTCTTCAACGTCGGGGCGACCACTCGCCAGTCGTAGTCGGCGGCGAGGGCGAGGCCGTTCCTGCCAAGGCGCTCGCGCAGAGCGGGGTCGCCGATCAGCTCCCCGAGCGCGCGGGCGAACTCGGCAGCCTCCAGCGGCACGACGATGCCGGCCTCGCGTGCCGCGATCTCGTCCGAAACGCCGACGCCGGTCGAGACGAGCACCGGGATCCCGCAGGCCAATGCCTCAATCACAGCAATCCCAAAGTTCTCGGTTTCGGAGGACAACGCCCAGACCGTCGCGGCGGCCAACGCGTCAGCTCGGTCACGATCAAACAGCGGCCCGGTGAATCGCACTCGATCGGCGATCCCAAGCTCGGCCGCCTGAGCCTCGAGCCCGGGCACGAGCGTCTCATCATCAGGCCCGACGATCGCCAGCAACCCTTCGCCGCCCGCGCGCACATGCTCGGCAAACGCCGCGACCAGAATGTCAAGCCGCTTCTTGAATGTGATCCGCCCCAGGAACATCACGATCGGCTCGCTGCTCCCGCTGAACTCGCGCTCACGGAAGACGTCGCCGTCGCCGGGCTCGGCAAATCGATCGGCCCACACTCCGCACGGGGCAAGCCCGCGCGGAACGCTCGGGGCGATGTCGGAAATGTTCTCGCGCTCGCGTGCGGTCGTCACGTGCAGCGCAGCGGCGTTCGCGAGCATCTTGTTCTGCCAGACCACGCTCATCACGCCCTTCGCGAGTCGCCTGTGCGAGCGCAGGTATCGATCGAGCGTGCCGTGCGGCGAAATCACATACGGCACGCCCTGCTTTCTGGCCGCGCGCTGGGCCGCCCACTGCGGGTGAAACCACAGCGAGTGGATGTGCACGAGGTCAAAGTCGCTGACAATCTCTTCGACCCGCTTGGCGAGCTCCGGCGAATATGCGAGCCCGACCGGCGCGTTGAAATCAAACAACTCGAAGTCGAGCACCGGCGCGTCCTGGGGCAGCTCGGCATCGGTGATCTTGCGCGGGTGGCGGACGGTCGGCGCCTCTCCGAGGTTGGTCGCGAGGATCTTTGATTGAACGTCAACACCGGCCAGTGCGGCCGAGGACTCAGCGACGAACGACGGAATCCCGCCGGCCCGCATGCTGATGAATGAAGCAACCTGGAGGACGCGCACGCTGCGAGTCTCGCATCAGGTCAGGCGACCAACGATCAGCCGAGCGCTGAGCCGTACTGCCGCTTGTAGAACTCGAGGTACTCGCCCGAGCGGATCGGCTTCCACCACCACTCGTTGTCGCGGTACCACTGGACGGTTTCTTCCAGCCCCTCGGCAAAGTCGGTCTTCGGCTCCCAGCCGAGTTCGCGGATCTTCGCTGAAGAGAGCGAGTAACGCACGTCGTGGCCCGGGCGGTCCTTGACGTATTCGATCAGCGACTCGTCGTTGCCCGTCAGCTCGACGATGCGCTTGACGACTTCGATGTTCGGGCACTCGTCCGGTCCACCGATGTTGTAGACCTCGCCCTCGAGACCCTTGGTCAGCGCGGTGTAGATGCCGGTGCAGTGGTCTTCTACGTAGAGCCAGTTGCGCACCTGCATGCCGTCGCCGTAGACCGGGAGCTTGATTCCGGCAAATGCATTGAGCACGCAAAGCGGGATCAATTTCTCGGGGTAGTGGTACGGGCCGTAGTTGTTGCTGGCGCGGGTGATCAGCGCCGGCAGTCCATACGTGCGGTGGTAGGCCCGGACGAGCATGTCGCCGCCCGCCTTGCTCGCGGAGTAGGGGCTGGACGGGTCGATCGGGGACTCTTCTGTGAAGGTGCCCTCGTCGATTGAGCCGTAGACCTCGTCGGTCGAGATCTGCACGTAGCGGCCGATCTTGTGCTCGCGCGCCGCATCGAGCAGGACCTGTGTGCCGAAGACGTCGGTGACGATGAAAGCATCAGGCTCTTCGATCGAGCGGTCGACGTGGCTCTCGGCGGCGAAGTTGATGATCGCGTCGACGCCCTCGACTGCCTGCTCGACGACTTTGCGGTCCTCGATGGCGCCGTGGATGAAAGCGTAGTTGGGATTGCCCTCGTGGTCGGCGAGGTTCTCCGGCCGGCCCGCGTAAGTCAACTTGTCGAGCACGACGATCTGATCTTCTGGGTGGTCGCGCAGCACGTGACGCACGAAGTTGCTGCCGATGAATCCGGCGCCGCCCGTTACGAGAAGTTTCATGAGTCGATCTCCTGATTTGGGTCGAGGGCTTCGGTTTCCTGGGTGTTGGCCGCGGATCGCTGCACCAGATATGCATGCAAACCATGATCCCAACGCGGAAGTTTCGGTGTTTCTTCGCGTTCGGTTGTCAGCGCGGTGTAGACCGGGCGCGGTGCGGGGCGACCGAGCATCGCCGTCGAGCCCGAGAGAACACTCACCTCGACCTGGCTCTGGCGGAAGATCTCGATGGCGAAGTCGTACCAACTGCAGACCCCGCCGCCGGCGATGTGCATGATGCCGAGTCGCTCGTAGTCGAGCAGTTCGACGAGTGCCACTGCGAGGTCGCCGGTGTAGGTGGGGCAGCCGAACTGGTCGTTGACGACGACGATCTCTGACTGCTTCTCGGCGAGCATGAGCATCGTGTCGACGAAGTTCTTGCCGTTCATCCCGAAAAGCCACGAGGTACGTACGATCAGGTGACGCGGGTTGGCGGCGATCACCGCGCGCTCGCCGGCCAGCTTGCTCTCACCGTAGACGCCGATCGCGCCGACCTTGTCGCTCTCTACGTACGGCTCACGCTTGGATCCGTCGAAGACGTAATCGGTCGAGATGTGGATGATGCGCGCGCCGATCGCAGCGGCTGCTGCCGAGACGTTGCCGGCGCCGCTCTCGTTGACGAGGTACGTGTCGATCTCGTTGGACTCTGCGCCGTCGACGTCGGTCCAGGCTGCGCAGTTGATCACGACTGCGGGCAGCTCACGCTCGAAGACCTCCAAGACCGCATTCGGACTGGTGATGTCGAGCTGGGCGCGGGTGTACTCGGCGACCTCGTGGTGGACCGCGTTTGCGGCCGCCGCAGTGTCGTGACCGAGCATCCCGCCTGCGCCGGTGATGAGAATCTTCATACGAGCGAGATTTCGCACTTGTCGCCGATGAGCAGGCGAAAGGTGCGGGGCATGCCGTCGGTCCTGACGACCTTTGAGTGCTTGCCGATCAAACTTGCTTCAAGCCTTGCGCCGAGGTCCGCGATCTTCGATCCCTCGAGCACGATCGAGTACTCGATCTCCGAGCGCTCGACGATCACGGCTGTGTCGATCGACGTGTACGGGCCGATGTATGCATCGGTCAGTTGCGCGCCGGGGCCGATCACTGCCGGACCGCGAACCACGCAGCGCTCGAGCTTTGCTCCGGCGCCGATCGCTACGCGCCCTTCGAGTTGCGTGTCGATCAGTTCTCCGTCGTTGCTCGACTGGAGGTCTTCGAGCACGAGGCGGTTGGCCTGCAGCATGTCGTCCAGGCGGCCGGTGTCCTTCCACCAGCCGTCGACGATGTGCGGTTGGACGTTCCTGCCCTGGTCGACGAGGTATTGGATCGCGTCGGTGATCTCGAGCTCGCCGCGGGGCGAAGGCTCGATCGCCTTGGCGGCGTCAAATATCGTCTCGGTGAACATGTACACGCCTACGAGTGCGAGGTCCGTCTTCGGCTCGGCGGGCTTCTCGGCGAGCGCGACGACCTTGCCGTCGGCGAGTTCGGCGACGCCGTAGTGCTCGGGGTCCGGCACCTTCGTGAGCAGGATCAGCGCGTCGGGGTTCGAGCGTTTGAACTCTTCGGCCAGCGGGACGATTCCGTCGCGCAGCAGGTTGTCGCCCAGGTACATCACGAAGGGCGATCCTGCGATGAAATCTTCTGCCGTCAGCACCGCGTGGGCAAGGCCGAGCGGCTCTGCCTGCGGGATGTAACTGATCTTCGCGCCGAACTTTGAGCCGTCGCCTGTCACTTCGCGGATCTCGTCGCCGGTTTCCGGCGCGATGATTATTCCGATCTCTTCGATCCCCGCGTCGACCATCGCCTCGATGCCGTAGAACAGCACCGGCTTGTTGGCAACCGGGACGAGCTGCTTGGCCGAGGTGTGGGTGATCGGCTGGAGGCGGGTGCCTTTGCCGCCGGAAAGAATCAGGCCTTTTAGGTTTGCTGCCATCGGGGGCGCACACTACCGAATCGTGTTTTACGATACGGCCCACGTGACCGCAGGCGAAGCCGACAAAAGCCCTGCCATCGATGCGGTCGTAGTGACCTGGAATCGCTGGGAGTTGACCGAAGCCTGCATCGAGCATCTGCTCGCGAGCACGATCGACGTCCACGTGATCGTTGTGGACAACGGCTCCGAAGACGGAACGCCGGACAAGCTGGCCGAACAGTACCCACAGGTCGAGGTGATCAAGCTCGAGACCAACTGCGGATACGGCGCTGCTGCAAACATCGGTATTGAGGCCTCGACCCACGAATACGTGGCGACGGTCAACAGCGACGCCTTCGTCGCGCCGGACTATTTCGAGCTCGTGTATAAGGTGCTCTCGAAGGATCCAAAGATGGGGTTCGCGGCGGGTATCTCGATCGATCCGTCGACGAACAAGATCGATGCGGCCGGGGCGATCTTTGACGCGGGCTTCCGTTGGAGTCCGTACCTGAACGGGGCAGAGCTTGAAGACGTGGTCATCGATCAGTCCGTCCTCGCGGCCCCGCCGCCGGAGGCGATGCTCTATCGCCGGGAGGCGTTCCTGGGTGTTGGCGGCTACGACACTGAGATCTTCGCCTACGGGGAGGACCTGGAGTTGACGCTTCGCCTTCGTGGCGCCGGCTGGGGCTTGGCAGTTGTTCCGGAGGCACGCGACGTTCACAAGGGAGCCGCCTCGCTCGGCAAGCGCACCCCGGCGCAGATGCGGCTGGTCGGCTTTGGCCGTGGCTATGTCGCGGGTCGATACCGCTTGGGCATCCCTTCCCTGGTGCTCGACTTCTTCACCTACATCGCGATCTCCACGATCGTTCGCAGTCCCGGACCGTTCACGCAGCTGGTCGCGGGCTGGCGTCGCGGCCGAGCGCTCCCCGCTCGCGAGCTGCCGACGAACATTCACCTCGAGTCGGCGGTGGCCTCGCTACGCAAGCGTTGGGTCGCTTCGCAGGACTAGTTGCCGCGTAGTCGCTGGGCGACCACGAGCACGCAGAACTTCGGCAGGGTCAGCGCATAACGCTTGCCCAGGCGCGCCGGTTCTTTGATCGCGCGGTAGAGCCACTCGAGGCCGCGCTTCTGCATCCATGGCGGGGCCTGGTCAACGCGACCGATCGCAAAGTCGAATGCGGCGCCGACGGCGACGAGCACCGGGGCGTTGATCGCTGCGCGGTTGTCGTCGATCCAGATGTCCTGCTTGGGGCTGCCCAGGCCGACCCACACGATCTTCGCGCCTGAGGCGTTGATTGCGGCGGCGTCTGCTGCGCGCTCCTCATCGGTCATTTCGCGGTGGGGTGGCGAGATGCTGCCAACGATGTTCAGGCCAGGGTTGTCTTTGGTGAGTTGCGCACGCAGCTCGCTGAGCACCGACTCGTCGTGGCCGCCATAGAAGAACGTCAGGGTGCCGGCCGCCGCGGCGCGAACGAGCTGGTCGCGCATCAGATCCGGTCCATAAACACGGTCGCTGATCTTCTCGCCGAGCAGCTTCGCGGCATAGACCACGCCCATGCCGTCGGGCGTGACGATCTCGGCATTTGCCAGTGCCTTCGCCGCGCGCTCGTCGTCGCGGGCGAACATCAACGAGCTTGCGGGCGCACAACAGACCACGAGTTGCTCGCCGCTGGCCGCGGCCGCGTCGATCGAGTCGAGCACCTCTTCGTAGTCAGTGATCGAAACGGCGACGCCGGCGATCGTCCGCTTGCGCGGGAGAGTCACGACGGTTGGGACTCGCGCTCGGGTGCCGGCACCTGCTGCTCAAGCGACTCCCCGCCGTCGAGCTGATGCAGCCGCTCTTCGGCAATCGCAACGCGCTGCGCGAGCACCTTCGATTCGTCGGTCAGGCGCGAGATCGTCGTCGAGAAGTGCAGCACCAACAGCACGAGGAATCCGATCGCAACCGCAAACAGCGCGTTCGAAGGAGTCGAGACGCCGATCGCGCTCGAAAGCTCGCTGAGCAGATCACTGAAGACCGCGAGCAGCAGCAACACGATCGCTGCCGCGAGCCAGAGCAAGGAATAACGCTCCTGAAGCTTGCGCCTGCGCACGAGCTCAAAGACAAAGACCAGCAGTAAAACCGTGACGATGATCGCCACGGCCTGAAGCCTGCTGGAGAGTCCTTCCACGGCGAAGATCATGACTTCTGCTCCGGGGCAGTGCGGAACAATCCGACCAACACTGCCAGCAGCACCTTGACCATGTAATAACCGCTGCGCAGCATCGTGATCGAAGTCGTGCCCGCGCTGCGCGCGCTCATCTGCACGGGCACCTCGGCCGAGCGCAGGCGGTGGCGGTGCATCAGCAGGATTGCCTCGACTTCCGGGTAGTCAGTCGGGTAATCAGTCGCAAAGAGCTTGATCGCATGGCGGTCGCAGAGGCGGAAGCCGGAGGTCGGGTCGGTCACCTTCTGGCGCGTCACGAGCGAGAGCGTGGACGCAAAGAGTTTGATGCCAACCCGCCGAACAGTGGACGACTTGAAGCCGTCCTGGTCTGCAAAGCGCGTGCCGTAGACCATGCCGACGCGCGGTTCCTGCTCGATCCGCTCAAGCAGGCGCGAAGCCTCGGCGGGATCGTGCTGCCCGTCGCCGTCGATCTGGATCGCGTAGTCGTAGTTGTTCTCGAAGGCATAGCGGTAACCAGTCTGCACTGCGCCGCCGATGCCGAGATTGAAGGGAAGCTCAACCACCCGCGCGCCTGCGCTCCGGGCGATCTCCGCCGTCAGGTCGCGTGAGCCGTCGTCCACCACAAGCACGTCGAATCCAAGTCCGCTCGAATCGATCCGCCGAATCACATCCGCGACGCTGGCGGCTTCGTTGTAAGCCGGAACGATGGCTAGCGTGTTTGACGTCACAACTAGAATCCTACGGGCCGAACCCACGTATGAACGCGACGCAACCATCACAGGAGTTTTTCGAGGGCAAGAGCGTCGTCGTCACAGGCGGATCGGGCTTTCTCGGTTCGCACGTCGTGGACCGCCTCGCGGGGCTTGGCGTGGAGGCGTTTGTCCCGCGCTCGGACGAGTTTGACCTCGTCACCGAAGAGGCAGTTCGTCGTCTTTACGAAGCGGCCGATCCAGACATCGTGATCCACCTCGCCGCGCGAGTCGGCGGGATCGGCGCCAACCTCGAGAACCCGGGCGCGTTCTTCTACGACAACATGATGATGGGCGCGCTGCTGATGGAACACGCGCGGCGCAACGACACCTCCAAGTTCGTCCAGCTCGGCACTATCTGCTCGTACCCGAAGTTCGCCGCGATCCCGTTTCGCGAGGACGATCTCTGGGACGGCTACCCCGAAGAGACCAACGCTCCGTACGGGATCGCGAAGAAGGCTCTGCTCGCCCAGGCCCAGGGCTACCGTCAGCAGTACGGCTCGGACTACATCTTCCTGATGCCGGTCAACCTTTACGGCCCGCGCGACAACTTTGATCCCGCGAGCTCCCACGTCATCCCGGCGATGATTCGCAAATTCGAGGAGGCTGTCGAGTTCGGAGCGACTTCGGTCGAGCTGTGGGGCGACGGCACGCCGAGCCGCGAGTTTCTTTATGTCGATGACGCAGCCCGCGGCATTCTGCTGGCAACCGAGCGTTACGACGATCAGGACCCGGTCAACCTCGGCGCGGGCTTTGAGATCACGATCAAGGATCTCGCCACGCAGATCTCTGAGATCGTCGGATTTGACGGTGAGCTCGTCTGGGACACGTCCAAGCCCGGCGGTCAGCCCCGCCGCATGCTCGACACGACCCGCGCGAAGGAGCGCTTCGGCTTTGAGGCAGAAGTGCAGTTCGACGCCGGCCTGCGCCAGACCGTCGACTGGTTCCGCGAGCACCGCGACTGGATCGAGCAGGACGCGCAGCAGCGCGATGCAGCATCGGCACGCGCCGACGCTCGCGGCTAGTTCTTCTTCGCGGCCGCGATCGTTTCTTCGAGCGCGGCGGCAAACTTGTCGCCCAGCCTGCGCCAGTCGTACTCAGCGATCGCCGTCTCGCGACCGCGCGCGCCCAGCTCGGCGCGCCGCGCCGGATCGCCCAGCAGCTCGATGATCGCTGCAGCAAAACCGTCGGCGTCGTCGCGGATCAACGCCTCGCGACCATCTTCGACCGCGATTCCGAGCGCTCCGTTGATCGTCGAGACGACCGGCCTTCCGGCCGCCATAGCCTCGGCGAACTTCAGTCGCGTTCCGCCGCCTTCATGCATCGGGAGCGTGAGGACCGACGCGCCGGCGTAGAGCGGCGCCATCTCGGGGACGTTCGGGTGAACGGACACGCCCGGCAGCTCGGCGAGTGCGAGCGTCGACGGCCCGGGATCACGCCCGGCTATCTGCAGCGTGGCTTCCGGGACCGCCGCGAGCACGGTTGGCCAGACTTTGTTTGCGAGCCAGTCGGCGGCGCTGATGTTGGGCGCGAACATCATCGTGCCGGTGAAGAGCACGACGTTCTCGTCGGGATCAGGGCCTATCGAGATGAACTTGTCGATCACCGCGCCGTTGCCGACCACATGGATCGGCGGCATGCCCGGGACGATCCCGCGCATGCGCTCGGCTTCGGGCTCGGACATCGTGACGGCGGCAGTGAACCTCGGCGTGATGCGACGCTCGGCCTTGAGCACTCGGCGGTGGTAGGTGCGCCAGAGCCAGCCCGAGAATCCACTGAGCGCTTCGCCCTTCGCCTTGAACTGGACGCTGCGGACTTCCATGTAGTCGAGCAGGGTCGGCGCGTCGGTCTTGACCTTCTCGCGCCACAGCGGGCAGTGCTCAAAGCAGACGATGTCGTACGGGCCTTCGGCCAGAGCCTCGCGCACGACCGGTACTGCGCGAACCCAGAGCACCCGCGTGATCAGGTCGTCGATCGAATCCGTGAAGAGCCCCTTCAGGATCTCGGGGTGGCGCAGCACGCTCTCGAGCGCGTCTCGCAGGCGGTTCTTCGGTCGCCAGACCGGGCGCAGGTCAAATCCGTCGGCGCGGAGCTGGTCGGAGAAGTCGTCGACATGCGGCGGCATCACCGCGACGGCCGTGACCGAGTGGCCAAGTTCGATCAGCCGCTTGTAGAGCTCGTACTGCCTGGTGGCACCGCCGTTGACGTGAACCGGCGCGGGCGCGTCGGGCGTTATGAGGAGCACTCGCATCGCGGCGAGTCTATGAGTCGCTCCGGAGCGCGCGGGTAACCTCGCCGGGCGATGACCATGCCCCCGCGAATCGGATTCAACATGCTGTATCTGGTCCCCGGCGAGACAGGGGGGACAGAGACTTACGCGCGCATGTTGATCCCCGCGATCCGCGCGGAGCGCCCTGACTTCGAGCTCGTGGCGTTCATCGGCCGGGACGGAATCTCAGCCGCGGATGTTGAGGCGATGGGCGCCAAGCCGGTCAAGCTGCCGGTGTCGAGCGCGGGACGAGGCTTTCGCACGCTCGGCGAGCAGGCGCTGCTGCCGCTGGCTGCGCGTCGCAACAAGGTGGATCTGCTGCACAACCTTGCGATGACCGCGCCGTATTTCTCACCGGCGCCGCAGGTCACCTCGACCCACGACGTGATCTACGCCGCGCACCGCGACGCGCATTCGCACCTTATGCGCCTGGGTCAGTCGGTGCTGGTACCGATGGGTGCGCGCCGGGCGAAGCGGGTGCTGACGCTCAGCGAAGCATCGGCCGACGAGATCGTCCGTGTCACCGGTGCCAGGCGCGAGAAGATCGACGTTGTGTCGATCGCCGCCCGCACGCCGGTTGCACCGACGCCGGAAGCCGAGCTGCGCGAGCGCTTGGGAATCGGCGACGCGCCGTTCCTGATCGCGCCGTCGATCCGACGCGGACACAAGAATCTCGCCCGATTGCTGGAGGCGCTCTCGCAGCTCAACCACGAGCCCGCGCCGGCGCTGGTGCTGACCGGCTTTGACGGCGGCGCGAGCGAAGACCTCCGTGCTCTGCTTCAAAGTCTCGGGCTGACCGACCGCGTCTTTGTCTTCGGCTGGGTCAGCGACGCCGACATGGACGGCCTGTACTCAGCGGCCGAAATGCTCGCCTTCCCGCCGCTTGCCGAAGGTTTCGGGCTGCCGCTCCTGGAGGCGATGCAGTTCGGACTTCCCGTCGCAACTTCGAACTGCTCGTCGATGCCGGAGGTCGGCGGCGACGCCGCGCTCTACTTTGACCCGTACAGCGTGCGCGACATCGTGGCCGCGATCGAACGACTGTTGGGCGACGCCGAACTGCGCGCGCAGCTCTCGGCCAAGGGGCGCGAGCGGGCGGCTCAGTTCAGCTGGCAGCGCGCCGCGGCGCAGACGATCGCGATCTACGAGCAGGTGCTCGAGGGCTGATGGCGGAAAAGACGATTGTGGTCCAGCTGGTCTGGGCGCCGCTCGGGGCGGAGGTTCCAGCTGGGTTTGTGAGTTCGTACGCGGCTCATTCCGCCGGGCGTGATCACGAACTGGTCGTGCTGATCAACGGGGCAGAGTCGCCCGAGCAACTCGAGGCGGTCCGCGCGCCATTCGCGGAGATTGAGCACCGCGAGTTGACGACACCGGCATCGATGCTCGACCTCGACGCCTATCGCTGGGTGCGCGAGCAACTCGCAGCTGAGGCCGAGGTGATCGTCTTCTGTGGTGCCCACACGAAGTGGCTCACCGATGACTGGTTGCAGAAGTTGACGTCGAGCTTCGAGGACCCCGCCGTCGGGATGGCCGCCGTGGCCGGCAGTTTCGAGAGCCTGCTCGATTCAGTCGACCGCAGGCGCGACCGACTGCTGCTCGCGCCGCGTTTCGCCGGCTTTCCGAATCCACACCTGCGCACGAACATCTTCGCCTTCTCGCCCACGATGGCCGAGCGCATCAACTGGCCGATTTCCGGCAGAAAGACCGGCGCCTGGCAGCTCGAGAACGGCCGCAGGAGTTTCTATCGCCAGACCGTGCGCGCACGAATGCGCGGCGTCGTGGTCGACGCAGACGGCAAGAGCTGGGACGAGCAGGACTGGCCCGAGAGCAAGACCTTTCGCAGCGGCGCCCAGCAGAACGCGCTCGCGAGCGACCTACGCAGCGTCGCCTATCTCGCGGCCGCGGCCGAAGAGCGCAACAAGCTGGCGGCGCTCACGTGGGGCTCAGTTTGAGGCGCGCGCAGTCACGCGCATAAGCGGGTGCCCGGCCGGGAGTATTTTCCCCTGGTTCAGACCGGTGCGCACACGCTTCAGTGAACGCCCGACGATCGACCGGGGTCGCAGCATGAGCAGTGGTCGGTAGTAGTGATACTCGCTGACGGTGTCGGTCTCGAGAAGTTCTATCCCCGCTTTGGAAAGCAGGCCTTCGAGCTGTTCCGGGTTGTAGAACGCGACGTGATTCGGCTGGTCGAGGTGGAACCACTTTGCGCCGTCGTGTACGGCCGTGCCACTTTCGATGTTCGGGATCTCCAGGAAGAGGTAGCCGTCGTTCTTCAAGCTCGCTCGGACGTCTTTGAGCACCTCAAGCGGATCGTGGACGTGTTCGAGCACGTGGAATGCGCAGATGGCGTCAAACCTTCCCTCGGGCAGGTCGGCGTCCTCGAGGAAGCCGGTCTTAATATCGAGGCCGAAGCGCTCACGGGCGTAGCCAGAAACGGCGGGTGCGGGCTCGACTCCTGCGACCGAGTAGCCCGCCGTGCGCGCCTCATCGAGGAAATACCCGGCCGCCGCACCTATCTCGAAGATGCTCCCTGACGGTACGAATCGCTTCAACCATGCGATTCGCTTCTTCGCCTCCGTGCGACGCTGCGCCTCATCGGCTGAGTAGTCACCAACGCCGGGATAGTCAGAGAAGTACTGGTCGTCGTAGAGCTCCTGCAGCTCGTCGGCGTCGCGGCCGGGGTCGAAGAGAAACCCGCACTCGACACATCGAACCAACGACGTATCTACGTATACGGGGTCGACTTCAGTCGCTCCACCACATAGCCAGCAGGTCGATGACATTGACAGTTACGCGGCGCGGGCTGTCGCGCGCAGATAGGGATGGTTGATCGGGTGCGGTTTGCTCTGCGGAGTCTTTGTGGCGACTCGCTTGACTGATCGCGCCGCGATCGTTTGAGGCCGGAACTTGAGCAGCTCCCGGTAGTAGAAGTACTCGCTCACGCTGTCGGTCTCAAGCAGTTCAAAGCCTGCCTTTTTGAGCATTCCCTCGAGTTGCGCGGGCGAGTAAAAACCAACGTGGTGTGGCAGGCGCAGGTGCATCCAGTCTGCCCCGCGCTTCCTGGCCATGATGCTCTCGATGTTGGGGATCTCAAGCAGAAGGTGACCCTCGTCAGTGAGGCTCCGGCGGATGTCCTTCAGCACGTCCAACGGATTGTGGATGTGTTCAAGTACATGGAAGGCGCAGATCGCATCGAAGCTCGCTTCCGGCAGCTCGGCGTCCTCAAGGAATCCCGTCGTGACGTCAAGGCCGAAGCGCTCGCGTGCGTACTCGGCGACGCCCGGCGCCGGCTCCACGCCAGAGACTTCGTAGCCGGCCTTGCGAGCCTCATCGAGGAAGAAGCCGGAGGCGGCCCCGACCTCAAAAATGCGGCCGGCCTCGTGGAACCGCTTCAGCCACTCGATTCGCTTGCGCGCCTCGGTGCGCCGCTGCTCCTCGGCTTCGGCGTAGTCGCCCTCGCGGGTATAGGCCTCGAAGTAGTCGTCGCCGTAGAGCTTCTGCAGCTCTTCGGCGGTGTGTCCGGCGTCAAAGAGAAAGCCGCACTTCGTGCAGCGCGAGAGGATCGTTCCCGCGTACTGCGGGTCCTCAACTGCGTCGCCGCCGCACAACCAGCAAGCGCCGGTGATCACCTCAGACGACATGAACAAACGGGATCGGCACGATGAACTTCGACTTGTAGTTGCCGTGGTCGCGCACCTTCGAAATGATCTCGTCCTTGTAGTTCCAGGCGGTCAGCAGGAAGAAGTCCGGCGGGTCGGCGAGCGCAGTCTGCTCGTCGATCACTTCGATACCGGAACCGGGAAGAAATTTTCCACGCTTGACTTCCGTGTTGTCAACGCAGTACGGGATCTGCTCGTAGGTCAGTCCCGCGAAGTTGAGCTGGGTGTTGCCCTTGGCGGTCGCGCCGTAGGTGTAGACGCTGTGGCCCTTGTCCGTGAGGTCGCCGACCAGGGTGATCAGGTGATCGCGGTTTTCCTGGGCGCGCTGACGGAAGCGCTCGAAGGTGCCGCCGTTCAGGAACAGTCCTTCGCGCGACCAGTAGCCGGCGATCGAGTCCGTCGGCTCGCCTTCGCCCTTGCGCGCGACGACGATGATCGATCCACCGTGGATGAGTGAGACAGTTGCATCGACAACCGTGAAGCCTTCTTTGGCGAGCATCGACTCAAGCGAGCGGATCGAGAAGTAGTACATGTGCTCGTGATAAATCTGGTCGAACTCGGCGTTCTCAAGCGTGTTCAGCAGGTAAGCGTTCTCGATCACCAGGTGGCCGCCGTCTTCGAGCACTGCGGCTGCGCCTCGGACCATTTCCTGTGGCCACTCGTTGTGCGCCATGCAGTGGCGGCCGATCACGAGGTCGGGCGTGCCGTACTCGGCGGCCGCGCGCTGGGCCGACTCGGCGTTGAAGAAATCGACGACGGTCGGGACGCCGATGTCGATCGCTGTCTGGGCGATCGCCTCGGCCGGGTCAATGCCGACGATCGATCCGACCTGGTCCTTGATGTGCGCAAGGAACAGCCCGGCGTTGCTGCCGATCTCCATCACATTCGACTCTGGATTCACGTAGCCGCCGGCGGACATGAAGCCCATCAGCTTGTCGTAGTGCACGCTCAGCATCGACGACGTCGGCGTTACGTAGAGGTAGTCCGAGTAGAGGTCGTCTGCGGAAAGGCAGTCGCGCAACTGGACGTTGTCGCAGGTCTCGCACCACTCGAGGACGAGCGGGAAACGCGGTTGGTCCGGGTTCCGCTCAGTCAGCAGAGAGTTGGCGGGAGGAGTCGCCCCAAGGTCGAGAACCTCGGTGACTTCGGCGGAGCAGAATCGGCAGCTCATTGCGGGCAAGCCTAGTCACAGGGGCACAGGTAATGTTGCGGCCGACTTCCCAATGAGCACGCCGAGCATCACTGTCTGCATTCCGACGTACAACTACGCGCATTATCTGGGCGGGGCGATTTCCAGCGTCCTTGAGCAGTCCTGGGGGGATTTCGAATTGCTCGTCGCAGACGATGCATCGAGTGACAACACGGCCGAAGTCGTGCAGCCGTTTCTTGCCGATGAGCGGGTGACTTTCATGCCCAACGAGGTGAATCACGGGATGTTCGCGAACTTCAATCGCTGCGTCGAGATCGCCCGGGGTCGCTACATCAAGTTCCTGATGGCCGACGACTGGCTGGCGAAGGATTTCCTCAAGGAGATGGCAGCGTTGCTTGATGAGCACCCGGAGCTCGCACTTGCGACCAGCGCCGGTTGGCTGGTTGATGACAAAGGCACGCCCTTCGGCGAGCAACATCAGCACCTCGGTGCGGGGCCGGTCGTGCCGCGCTCGCGGGTGGTCGACGAATTCGCCCGCGGGTTCAACGTGATCGGGATGCCCACCGCCACGCTGGTCCGCACCCAGGCGATGCGCGACGCCGGCGGTTTCGATGCCGAGTACGCGCCGGCCGCCGACGTGAATCTCTGGTTCAAGTTGCTGAGCACGAGCGACCTGGGCTGGATCCCGCGGCCGCTCAGCTACCTGCGCCTCCACGGCGGTAAGACCCACGAGTGGAGTGACGGCCCGAACGAGATCGAATTCAAGGTCTGGCGCGAAGCCGCGGAGTTACCGGGGAGCGCGGTCACGCCGACTGTCGCCAGGCGCGCGGCGCGTCGGTGGTCGATCAGGTACACGGTCTTCGCGATCAAGCACGCCCTCCGCGGCGACTTCGGAACGGCGCGCAAGTACTTCGCTTCCGTGCGCGAGAACGTCGGCGTCATCCCGGCTCTGATCGCTTTTGTTTCGTCGCTGCCTCAAGTGCTGCGCGACCGGGTGGTCACGACATCAGCCGCACGCGGTGGATACTCGATCGTGCTTGACCCGTATCCGAAGCGCGGGGTTCCGATCGCCGAGCTGAAGGCCGACGCGGAAAAAGGCATGCGTGCCGGAGCCTGAAGAGACAAACGTCGGGCGGACGATCGTCAGCGGCGGCGTCTGGCGACTGCTGGCATTCGGCTTCGCGTCACTGCTGGGGGTCGTCGCGACGGCGATCATCTCCCGCGAGCTCGGACCCGCCGACTTCGCGCTCTTCACCACGGCGGTCTCGTTGATCGCGGTCGCGACGCTGCTTCCGGACCTCGGCCTGGTTGCTCTCGGGCTCCGCGAATTCGCGTCGCTGGAAGGCGAGGAGCGCGACCGCAGCCAGCGAGCACTGATCACTCTGAGGTTCATCTTCTCGTTTTTCGGAGCGCTCGGAATCGTGATCTTCGCCCTGATTGACGGCTACCCGGCTGATCTCGTGATCGGCCTCACGGTCGCCGGTGTCGGACTCTGCGCGATGTCGCTCTATGTCTCGTTCGCCGTTCCGATTCAGGCCATGTACCGACTCGGCACGATGGCGATCCTCGAAGCCACGAAGCAGATTCTCATCGCGGGACTGATGATCGTCGCGGTGCTCGTCTCCGAGCACGTAGGGCTCATCGTCGCGATCTATCTACCTGCCGGAATCATCCTCGCATTCGCCGGTGCCCTTGCATCTGGCGGGGTTGCACCGCTTCGGCCGTCGCTCGACTGGGAGGCGATGGGCGGCCTGATGCGCAAGGTCGGTACGTTCGCGATCGCCGCGAGCGTCGGTGGGATCTACGCATACGTCGCTCAGATTCTCAGCAACTCGATCCTCACCCCGCACGATTCCGGAATGTTCGGCCTCGCGTTCCGAATCTACGCCGTGATGCTCGGCGCGGCCGTGACCGCTGTCAGCGGCGCGTTTCCGCTGCTCGTCACTGCTTGGCGAACTGACGCAGACCGACTCACATACGCAACGCGACGCCTGGTCCAAACGACTTTCATCTCCGGAGTCGCCGGCACCGTCACGCTGATCTGCGGCGCCGAGTTCGTCGTCGCCGTGATCGGCGGACCGGAGTTCACTGACGCCATCGGCGTGGTGCGCGTGGTGGCTCTGGCGCTCCCGGCCTCGTTCGTTCTGATCACCGGGAGCTCGTACCTGCTCGCCGCCGAGCATCACCGCACGCTCGTCGCGATCAGCGTTATCGGCGCGCTGACCAGCATCGGTATCACCGCGGCGCTCTCATCGATCTTCGGCCTGTACGGAACGGCGTCGGGCCTCGTGATCGGCGAGTTCGTGATCGCCGGCGGTTACGTCATCAAGATCGCGATGGTCGATCGATCTGCGTTGCCGTCGCCGGGCTGGATCGCAGCCGTGGTCGCGCTCGGCGCTATCTGTAGCGTGCCGGCGCTGCTTTCGTTGCCGGGAGTTGTGCTGGCCGCGAGCGGGCTGCTCGCCTTTGCCGGACTGGCGCTTGCCTTCAAGCTCGTCCCGCCTGAGCTGACCGACCGCATCCCGGGACTGAAGAAGTCAACGTGAGCAGGCCGGTCCTCACCTATCTCCTGTGGGCACCCTTCGGCGCAGGGCGCGTGGACCCGTTCGTCGAGTCCTACAGCGAGTTCGCCGCCGGCATCGATCACGAGCTGGTCGTCGCGGCCTGCGGAGACACCGCCGAGACGCCGGTTGCCCCGCTGCTTGAGTCGTTCGCGGCGATTCCGCACACAGTCGAACACTTCCACGGCGAGCGCACGGATCTGAAGACCTACCGCGAGCTGGTTGATCGCCGCCCGGACGCGAACGAGTTTGTCTTCTGCAACTCGTACTCTCGCGTGCTCGCACCGAACTGGCTGAACATCCTCGTCGGTGCGCTCCATGAACCGGGCGTCGGGATTGTCGGGCCCGGCGGGAGCTTCGAGACCCCTGTCAACTCCTTGCGCTTTTACGCCGGGCTGCTTTACCTGCCGACCTTCCCGACGTTTCCCAATCCGCACGTACGAACCTCGTGTTTCGCGATCACCCGTTCGAGCATCGAGCAGACCAGATGGACGCCGGAGATCAAAACCAAGCGCGCCACGTATCGACTCGAAGGTGGCCGCCAAAGCCTCACGCGCCAGCTGCAGAAAGTCGGCCTGCGCCCGATCGTCGTCGGCCGCGACGGAAAGTCCTACGAGATCGACGAGTGGAGCAAGAGCGCCACCTTCCGCGCCGGGGGTCAGCGCAATCTCCTTGTTTCCGACCTGCGCACTGAGAACTACGACGACGGTGACGACGCCGAGAAGGCCTGGCTGGCGGGCTTGGCCTGGGGCAGGAACTAACCCGCGACGAGCTCGTCGTACGCGGCAATGACCCGCGCAAGCGATCCGTCCAGCGAAAGCTCCTCGCGGTGCTCGTCGTACCACTGCCAGCTGGATCGACGCAGCTCGTCACCACCGGCGACTGCCTGCGTGATCGCCGCGCCGAGATCTTCGGGCGCGGCGGACGCGGCGACGAATCCGTTGACTCCAGGTTCGACAAACTCTGCCGCGGCGTTGTCAGCGCCAGCGACGACCACCACCGGCGTGCCCTTCGCGAGCGACTCGATCACGACCATCCCGTAACCCTCGCGGACCGACGGCAACACCATGCAGTTCGCGGTCGCCATCGCCTCCTGGATGACCGCTGAATCCACGAACCCGCGCACCCGCACCGAGTCGCCGGTGCCGGTGCGCTCGATCTCCGCGATCAGGTTCTCCTTCTCGGGCCCGTCGCCAAAGATGTCGAGCGTCAGTTCAGGATCGGTCTTCTGCGCCACTGCCATTGCGGCGGGCAGCGCGGTGACGTTCTTCTCGGAAATGTGTCGACCGGCGAACAGCGCGCGCGGCGGGTGCGGCGCTGGAGCGGCTTCGGCTGGGCGATCGGTGTCGACGAATTCGCCCACCAGGCCGGTGTTGACGGTCACGTCACCGGGAAGCCTGTCGGCATGAAGCTGGGAGATCGCGAAGCTCTGATCGGGAAGGCGCGCGCAGAACGACTGCACTGTGTATCCAACGCGACCGGCCACCGGACCGAGGTAGCCCTTCCAGTAGTCAAGCGACCAGACCTCGAGCCAGTCCACCACGAGCTTGGTCTTGCGATGGAAGAGCAACGCAGCCTTCGCGCCGATCACAGAGAAGTACGGGAAGGCCGAGCAATGCACGATGTCGTACCTGCCGGCGTGGCGCAACAGGTGCCAGAACACGCCAAGTCCATAACGCACGGGTGGCCAGATCTTTCGTCGGCCGGAGCCGGTGTAGAGCGCAAGCTTCGGCCCGGCGACAACTACCTCAAACGGAACGTCGGGCTCATGCCCTTTGTCCCACTGGCGCAGGGTCACGTAAGTGATTTCATGAGCATCCGAAAGACGCGTGGCAAGATTGACGTACCATCTTTCTCCTCCGCCGACCGTGTACGGGAACATGCAGTCGTACAGAAATGCGATCCTCATGCGCGGTTAGCTTAGGTGTCCAACCCCCGCTCGCGAAACTTCTTCCCTCGCGACGGGTATCTGAAATGAGTAGTCCGCGATGAATTCTTCAAACGACACAAGTTCTGCTGTCGTGCTCGATCCGCCGCCCGTCGGCCAGGTCGACATTTCAGTCGTGATTCCCTGCCTCAATGAGGCCGAGGGCGTCGGCGTCTGCGTGACCAAGGCGATCGGTGCCTTCGAGCGCATGGGCGTCGTCGGCGAGGTCGTCGTCTCGGACAACGGCTCAACTGACGGCTCACCCGAGATCGCTGAAGCGGCCGGCGCGCGCGTCGTTCACGAACCGCGCCCGGGCTACGGCAGCGCATACCTCGCGGGCTTCGCTGCCGCCAAGGGCAAGTACATCGTCATGGGCGACGCCGATGACACCTACGACTTCTCGAAGATCGACGAGTTCGTCGCGCTGCTCGATGAGGGCTACGAAATGGTGATCGGTAACCGCATGGGCAACATCCAGCCCGGCGCGATGCCCTGGCTGCACCAGTACGTCGGCAATCCGATCCTCACCCGCGTGCTGAACATCTTCTTCCGCTCGGGCGTGAAAGACGCCCACTGCGGCATGCGCGCATTCAGTCGTGACGCTTTGGACCGCCTGCAGCTGCGCACCCCGGGCATGGAGTTCGCCAGCGAGATGGTGCTGCGCTCCTCCAAGGCCAAGCTCAAGGTCGCCGAGATCGACATCGATTACCACCCGCGTATCGGAGACAGCAAGCTCAACACTTTCTCAGACGGTTGGCGCCACCTGCGCTTTCTTCTGATCCACAGCCCGACGCACCTGTTCCTCGTGCCGGGTCTTGTCCTGCTGGGCCTTGGCCTGGCGATGATGCTGGTCGTGCTGACCGGCGTCGAACTCTTCGGACGCAGCTGGGACCTTCACGCGATGATCGCCGGCTCGATGGCCTCGATCATCGGATCTCAGGTGGTCGGCCTCGGGCTTTCTGCCAAGGCCTACGGCGTTTACCACCTCAATGAAGAGGACAAGCTGCACGAGAAATATGAGGGCAAGATCCGCATGGAGCACGGTTTGCTCGTTGGAGCGGGGATCGCCCTGATCGGTCTTGTGATGACGGCATGGATCGTCATCAGTTGGATCACCGCCGACTTCGGCACGCTCTCTGAACAGAGCCTGCTGGTGTTTGCCATGACTCTTGTGGTGCTCGGAATGCAGACGATCTTCACGTCGTTCTTCATGAGCATCGTGGGCATGCACGGCCGCGACGGCCGCTGAGCGGATCCTCACTTCGTGGAGCGTGCACTGACTCGGATCGGGTTGCGAGATGCTGGAGAACGCGGCGCATTCGTCGGAGTTCTCGCGGCCGCAATCATCGTTCTGCTGATCGGCCTCTGGTTCGGTCTTCAGCGCACGGATCGTGAACTCGGCTCCAATGCGGTTGGCGTCGGTGCCGTGGTGGCCAACGTCGCCGAGGGCGACGAGCTCTGCATCAACTCGCTCTACGTTCCAGACGGGACCGAGCGGATCGAGCTCTACGCCGGCCCGGCGGGCGCTGCGGCCAAAATGGATCTGACGTTTGTGAACGCCGACGGAGAGGTCGCGGTCAAGCACGACATTCCGGTCGACCGCGCGGGCCTGCAGTTTTTTGAGGCCCCGAAGACGAGCTGGCCCACTTCCGAGACAGAAAAGATCTGCCTCACTCCGACTGAGACAGGCGTGAATGTCGGCGGTGCCGGCCTGAACAGGCTTCCGAGCGAACGCGCCGCCACGATCGAGGGCGAAGCGTTGCCTGCCAGCGGCGAGCCCGCGATCCACTTCTACTCCGGTGGCGACGACAAGCCGCTTGAGATCCAACTGCTGAAGGACACGTTCGCGCGCTCAGCGCCGTTCCATGGTCCGCTCTTCCCGTACGTCGTCTTCCTCACGATGCTGCTCGCGTTCATCGCGACGGGCTTCGCGCTGCGGGCTGTGATCGTCGCGGACCGCCTGACGGTCAAGCGGATCGCGTGGACGATGATGGTGGTGTGCTTCACCTGGTGCCTGGCGTGGGCGGTGATGTCGCCGCCGTTCCAGGGCAACGACGAATCTGAGCATTACGCGATGCTCGAGTACACGTCTGCCACCGGGCAGGACGTCAACGTCTCGGTGACCAAGAACAAGCGCCCGCCGTACTCCTCGCAGGAGGATCAGATGATGCGCGGCGTGCACCACAACACGGTTGTGGTTGATCGAAGCGGTCGGCCCTTCTGGACGACCGATCGGTCGGACATCGCCAACGAAGGCCTGGCCGACGCGTCACGCTCTGACGGCGGCGGATTCACCGGTTCATCTTCTGGTCACTCGCCGTTCTACTACGGCATGTTCGCGCCGTTCTATCAGGCGACCAAATGGATGCAGCCCGCGAATCAGCTGGTCGCGATGCGCGCCGTCCAAGGATTTTCCGCAGCCTTCGTGGCGCTCTTCGCAGTGTTCGCGGCAGCGTTGCTGCTCGGCGACAAGCGCCGCCGCGCCGCTGCCGTCGCCGGATCGCTCGTCGCCGCTCAGCCGATGTTCGCCTACGTCAACGGGACGATCAACAACGACACGATCGTCAACACCGCCGGCGCGGCGATGCTCTATCTGCTGCTGCTGATCGCAAGAAAGGGCTGGGAGGTGCGCCGAGAAATCTGGGTCGGCGTGATCTCGATCATCAGCCCGCTGGGCAAGCTCACGGGTGTGGGTGGCTCGCTGTACGCCGCCGCGATTGTGCTGCTGCTCGTGCTGCGCGACCGCTCGAAGCGCTCGATCCAGGGCGGCCTCACGGTGCTTGCTGCCGTGATCGTCACTGAGCTTGCCTGGCTCGGCTTTGCCTCGGTGATGAAGTTCCAGAAGATGCTCGTCTACCAGCACACAGACGGAATCCCCGGTCCGCCCGAGTGGGTCCCGACCACGCTGCAGAAGATCGACTACATCATCCAGCTCGCCTTCCCGTTCATCAAGATCACCGGGCCGATGACCGGCACGCCGCACGCCTTCGAGAAGATCTACATCGTCGGCGGATTCGCGGACTTCTTCTGGCACCGCTTTTCGTTCCCGGTCGATGTGTACAAGCTGATCCTCAGCGTCCTGCTTGTCGTGTTCTTCACCGGCATCGTCGGCCTGATCCGTTACCGCGGCTGGGCGCTGAAGAACTGGCTGCCGATTGCGATCGTCGTGCTGCAGCCGGTCTTCGTCTACTGCCTCGTGCACTGGGCTTACGCCACGCCTGGCGGCCGTGCGGTTCCTGCTGAACAGGGTCGTTACATCTTCCCGGCTCTCGCGGCACTTGCCGTGATTGCGGCGGCTGCGGTGTACGGATTGCCCAAACGCCTACGCGAGTACGGCTGGGGCGCCCTGGCAGGCGCGATGGGCGCTTTTGGTGTGGTCTGTTACGCCTTCGGCATCCTGCACGTCTACGCCTGAACCGGCGCGGCCAGTTCGGCCGCAGCCATGATCGCGATCATCTCTTCGAATGAGGTGATCGCTTCCCAGCCGAGCTTCTCGGCTGCACGCGTGGGGTCGCCGACCAGCAGGGCTTCGTCGCCCTTGCGCAGGAAGTTCGGGTCGGTCACCACATGGTCGGCCGGGTCGAGATCGAATTCGGAGAACGCGGCTTCCACGAGTTGCTCGACAGTGTGCAGTTTGCCGGTCGCGAGCACGTAGTCGTCGGGCTCTTCGACCTGCAGCATCTTCCACATCGCCTGGACGTAGTCGGGCGCAAAGCCCCAGTCGCGCTTGGCCGACAGATCGCCGAGGTGCAGCTGCGTGATCTCGCCGCGCTTGATCCGCGCCGCGCCGTTGACGATCTTGCGCGTGACGAAGTCGACCGGCCTGCGCGGCGACTCGTGGTTGAAAAGAATCCCCGAGCAGGCGAAGACGCCGTGCTGCACGCGGAAGGAGTTGACCAGGCCGTGGCCGGCGAGCTTGCCGACGCCGTACGGCGAGATCGGTCGCGGGGTCGTCTCCTCGTTCTGGGGCGACTCGTTTGTGCCGCGGAAGATCTCGCTGGAGCTGGCCTGGAAGTAGCGCGTCTCGGGCGTGAGACGCACGATCGCGTCGAGCAGGCGCACGGCCGATCCGCTCATGAAGTCGAGCGTCGCGGTCGGGTCGTCCCAGGAGGCGGGCACGAACGACGGCGCGGCGAGGTTGTAGATCTCGTGCGGAGCGCTGCTGGAGATGAGCGCGTCCACGGCCTCGCGATCGGTCAGATCGATCATGTGCAGGTCGATGTCGTGCTTGACCGCGGCAAGGTTTGGGCGTTCGATCGTGGGGTCACGTTCGACGACGCCGCTGACGGTGTAACCGCGCGCAAGCAGAAACTCGGTCAGGTAACTGCCGTCCTGACCGGCGATTCCCGTGATCAGTGCACGACGCGGTGCCGCGGGGGCGACGTTCTGTTCGGTGGCGTCGGCGATGTGTGCAATTGTACGCTCCACTTATGGCTACAAAAACGGCACTTATTACCGGTATCACCGGCCAGGACGGCAGCTATCTCGCTGAACTCCTTCTTGACAAGGGCTACGAGGTGCATGGACTCGTCCGCCGGTCGAGCTCGATCAACACACAGCGGATCGACCACATCTACTCGGATCCGTTCAAACAGACCACTGATCTTCACCTCCACTACGGAGATCTGAACGACGCCTCGTCACTCAATCGAGTGATCGAAAAGATCGATCCGGACGAGATCTACAACCTCGCGGCGCAGTCACATGTGAAGGTCTCATTCGAGATCCCCGAGTACACCGGTGAAGTCACCGGCCTCGGCACGTTGCGCCTGCTCGAGGCGATCCGCGAGACCGAAGTGCCGGCGCGTTTCTACCAGGCGTCTTCGAGCGAGCTCTACGGCCTCGTGCAAGAGGTTCCGCAGAACGAGGACACTCCGTTCTACCCGCGCAGCCCGTACGCCGTGGCCAAGCTTTACGCCTACTGGATCGTCGTCAACTACCGCGAGGGCTACGGCCTTCACGCCAGCAACGGCATCCTCTTCAATCACGAGTCGCCACGCCGCGGCGAGACCTTTGTGACGCGCAAGATCACGCGTGCAGTTGCGCGGATCAAAGCCGGGGTTCAGGACAAGCTCTACCTCGGCAACCTCGACGCCAAGCGCGACTGGGGCTTTGCCGGCGACTACGTCGAGGCGCAATGGCTGATTTTGCAGCAGGACGAGCCCGATGACTACGTGATCGCCACTGGCGAGACGCACACCGTTCGTGATTTCTGCGAACGCGCTTTTGACCGCGTGGGCCTCAACTACGAGGACTACGTCGAGGTCGACCCGCGCTACTTCCGGCCGACTGAGGTTGACCTTCTGATCGGTGACCCGTCGCGCGCCGAGAAGAAGCTCGACTGGAAGCCGAAGGTCACATTCGAAGGCCTGGTCGACATGATGGTCGACGCCGACGTGGAAGACGTCGAACGCCAAAAGGCCGCCGGCACGCTCGAGTCCTAGGAGCTGAGCGGGGTGGCGACCAGCTTCACAATCGTCACCCCGACCTTCAACGCGATCGCGACGATTGGCGAGACGCTGGCGAGTATTCGGTCGCAGGACTACGCCGTCGAACACATCGTCGTGGATGGTGGTTCTACTGACGGAACCGTTGAGTTGCTTGAGGCCGAAGCCGCGGCCGGGCGGCTCAAATATGTCAGCGAGCAAGACGACGGACTGTCGGATGCGTTCAACAAGGGCGTGGCGATGGCTACGGGGGATTTGATCGGCTGGCTGAACGCGGACGATGTCTATGAGCCCGGGGCGTTGACCGCGGTGGCTTCTGCTTATGAGGCTTCGCCCGGCGCTGAGTGGGTTGTGGGGCGCTGCGCGATAGTCGGCGAGGAGGGGCGTGAATCTCGTCGCGTCGTGACGGCTTACAAGGACTTCTTGCTTCGGCACTATTCGTTTCGCTTGCACCTGACGAACAACTTTGTTTCTTCGCCGGCGACGTTCGTGCGGCGGAGCGTGCTTGAGGAGATCGGTGCGCTGGACGTGCGCTTCAAGTACAGCGCGGACTATGACCTGTGGCTTCGGCTCGGTCGACGGGGCGCGCCGGCGTTCGCGCGCGAGCCCGTCGCGCGGTTCCGAATGGGCGAGGGGTCGCTCAGCATCACCGGCTTCGAGACGCAGTTCAAAGAACACGCCCAGAACGCGCGCGAGAACGGCAAGGGCCACCCCGTAGCGGTCGCCATCAACCAACTGACGAGCCGCGCGATAGTCGTGATCTACCGCGCCATCATGCTCTGGCGAAAACGTTCAACCCGATAGGCAAGCCATTCTTCGCCCCAACCTACGTCCTGCCGAGGGTCGGCAGGACGTAGGTTGGGGCGGTTTTTGGCTCAGAACCGTTTTAGGCGGTTGGAGTGAGCAGCAGCCACTCCGGTAGCGCCGGGCGGCCTTCGGTGATCGCCATGTTGGCGATGTCGTGCGGCCAGCCCTTCAATTCTGGATACGCGGCCAGGTCCTTCGGCTCCCCCAGAATGACCTCGTGCGTGTGCGTGTCGGCGAAGCGCTCGATCAGCGTGGCGCGCAGGCCCTCGCGGGTGGCGGGGTGCACTTCGATCAGCATCGTCGATGTCAAGAGCCGCGGGATCTTCACCGGATCCATCAACTCAAACTCATAGCCCTCGACGTCGGTCATCACGAACAACCGGCCGTCGGGCAACCCGGCGAACTCCGCCGGCTCGGCCGTCCCGCGCAACTCAATTTCAACCCCGTTCATCGATGCCATTTCCCCGGCCATCTTCCGCTCGGCGTCATCGGTCTCATACCCGATCACCCGAACCTCGGGAAACCGCTTCTTGGTCGCCAGGCAGTAGTACCCGTCGCCAGACCCGATGTCGACGAACAGATCGTGCCCCGGCACCGCCTGCTCGAGCGGCTCGTCGAGCTCGTGCTCGTAGGCACCGATCAGTTTGGTCGACAAGAACCCGATCCGCGCCACGGCCTTCGGCGGATACGAGATCCCTTCGGCATATCCCCGCTTCACAGTCAGATCGTTCCCCGCGAGATACCGCCGCGTCGCCTTCCCGATCGGATCGAGCCGCAGCCACAACCACCGCGGACGAAGCGCCCGGTACCAACGCAGCAAAGGTGAATACCCGCCAAGCCGCTCGCTGATCCTGCCGAGGATCGAACTCTCGGGAATCAGCCCGTCGGCGCGGACCGGGGCCGGCTCGGCCATCAGATCAGCGAACCCGCGCGCCAAGGTGCCGGCGGCGCTGCGGCCTGGTGCAGCTTCGTGATCGCCTCGACGACCGTCGCGGTCGCAACATCCCACGTGTGCTCGCGCGCGAACGCGAGCCCGGCGTCCGACTGCGCCGCGGCGCGGGCGGGATCATCCAGCAAGGCAAGAATGTGCTCGGCGATGTCCACCGGCTCAGGCTGCGCCAGCGAGATCACGCGGCCGTCGTCGCCGAAGACGCCCTCGCAGGCGCGACCGGCCAGCTCCACCACCGGCAGCCCGCAGGCCATCATCTCCTGCGGGATCAACGAGTAGTTGGTCAGCGACAGGCTCAGTCCGACCGTCGCCTCGGAATACAAACGCTGCAGCCTCGGCGGACTGACCACTCCGATGTGTTCGTACGTGAACGGCACGTGGACCATCGCGTGGGTTCCGTAAAGCGCGATCCGCGTGTACGGGCGCTGGCGCTGAACTTCCTCCAGCGCAAGCAGCCCCAGCTCGACGGCCCGGCGCTCGGTGAAGGTGCGCGCGTAGAAAGCGATCGTGTCGGTGCGGCGCGGCCAGCCGAGCGGCGAATACTCCTCGACGTCGACGCCGAGCTTGAACGGCGTGGCAGTTGCGCCGTAGCGCTCGCGAACGATGTCCGCAAGCCACGGACTCGCGCAGATGCAGTGCAGCCCGAACTTGTAGCTCTGCTCGGCAAACAGCGCCTTCGAGGAGTTGGCGTAGAACTCCGGCTCGTGGTCCTGCACGAAGTAGGCGCGGGCGCCGCAACGCTCAAGGCGCACGACCTTGTAGACGGTGTCCCAGCCGGTCGCGACCGCGACGTCCGCGCCCTGCCAGTCGGCAAAGCCGGCGTGCACCGGGGCGTCGATCCGGAAGTAATGGTCGGAGATGCGCTTACGCATCGTTCCGGCCGCGCTGCCGTCCACTCCAAGTGGATCGTGCACCCAGATCGAGCAGCGGTGGCCGGCCTGCTCGAGCGCGCGAACCATTCTGAAGATCGTGGTGTGGCCGCCGCCGCCGATCCCGAACGGCGGCGCGACCCACGCCACGTGCATCGGCCGGCCCAGGCCGTCGCCCGGGACGAGCGGCACGACGCCCTCGCGCTCAACTTCCAGAACGTCTTCGTACGGCAGGCGGCCCGACGGCGGGATCTCAACACTGATGCCGTCGCCGCGACCTTCAAATGAAAGCGCCTCACGCACGCGCGCCGGAAGCTTGTTCGCACGCGCGCCCAGACCACCAAATCCCACTCGACCCGTGTGGTAAACGGCGCTGCGAGTGCCCCAGGCCGCGCGCCGCCAGGCCGGCTGGCCGAGTTCTTCCAGATACTTCTGATCCTCTGCGACCGAGCTGGCGATGATGTCGAAGGCCTTGCTGGCCGATGCCTCGGTGCGCTCGCCGACGCTGTCGTTGAGGCCGCGGTACTCGTCGAAGTAGCGCTTGAAGGACTCGGCCATGCCGTAGTCGTGCGAGTGCAGCGCAGCCGCGCCCGGCACATAGGCCTTGACCCAGCCGTTCCTGAAAACGTCCACGCCGAACGCCTGGTCTTCGGCGTAGGCGATGTCGCGAAAAGGCGTCTGCTCCCACGCCGCGCGCGAAATACAAGAGTTCGAGTTGGACAGGTAGATCGGACCGCCCGGCTCCTGGATCACCGGCTGGCCGTCCTCGCCGCCGAACTGGGCGAAGTGGTCGCGCAGCAGGCGGGCCATGATCGGACTCACGCCGGGACGCGGCAGGTGCGGGCCGAACGCAGCCCCCATGTTGTCGGCCAGCCTGAAGGCGTCGCGGTAGGCGGAGAGCCAGTGCTCGCTCGCGGGCGTCGCGTCCTGCGTGAGAAATGCGATCAGCTCGCCGCTCGTGTTCTGCACGCCGAGGTTGCGCGTGCGGCCGTGGCCGAACTCAGACTTGTCGATCTCGATCAGCCGCACGCCCGGGTGCGCGGCGACGATTTCGAGCGAGCCGTCGGTCGAACCCGAGTCGATCACGAGCACCTCAAACTTCTCGTCGATCAGCTGGCCCGTCACGGCAGTGAGCACCTCGTCGAGGAACTCCGCTCCGTTGAGCACCGGGATGACGACAGAGATCATCGTCTGCGCCTACCCGCGCAGGACGTTGCGCGCGCGGCTGGCGATGCGGATCACCGTGCTCCAGAGCGACAGCAGCGTCATCGCCCACGGCTTCTGCTCGACGCTGCTGCGCACGGCGAGGTTGTGCTCGTCGTACCAGGCGAGTTCTTCTTCGAGCTCACGCACGCGCGCGGCGTTTGTGGCGTTCTCGGCGGTGAGATCAGAAAGCTCGGCAACGGCGCGCGCGTTCGCGGCGGCAAGTTCATCGATCATCCGACGCAGCACGACGCTGCGCGTCATCGCCAGCTGCGGGCGGAAGTCCGGGAATGCCCCGTGCGCGCCGATCACGACTTCGTAGAGCTCATCCCCGGGCTGCGCCGCGGCCATCTTGCGCACCGAGGCGGCGACTGCTCGCGACGGATCGTCGTTGGCGAACATCGCGTCATCGAGCAGCGCGGACGCGACCCAGTTGTGCTGGCGCAGCGTCAAGGTGCGCGCGAAGGTCAGCTTGAAGGATGCGATCAGCGGAGCGAACTCCGGGCGGTTGGGCACGCGCAGCAGCGCGATGCCGGCCTCGGCGCCGACGACGCCGGCCAGTTGCGGGACGCCTGTCGTGTTGGCTTCGTCCGCAGAGATCAGGTCCGCGACGACCAGGTCATACGGCCCACCGGGAGCCTCGGCGATCGCGCCGATCTCCGTGGAGTCGAGATGCGCGGCGATACCTGCGAGAGCGCTCGCTCCGTCGTCGACGACCAGCACGTTGCGCCCGCGCGCAAGCTCGCTGGCCAGCGCCAGGAACGCGATGCGTTCTGCGGCGGCGACGGCCTCGTCGGCGATCGCGGGCGGCTCCGGGGGCGCTTGATCTGGGCTTGACCCATTCAGAACTGCGCCCTCCTGCGGGGCTGTTCCGGTCGCCTCTGCACTCACCTCGGCCACGAAAAAACCCTACCAGCGGGGCGCGCTGTCAGAGCGAGACGGGATTGACGCCCGGACGTCCTTCCTTCGAGAGCCGACGCGTGAGCCAGTCAGGCAGCCGGTCGGCGCGCGCCGCAAGAAACTCAGCGACGATCCGCAGCGTGTGGTGGCGCAGGCTGGTCAGCGTCCCGAGCAGCAGCGCCGCGCCGCCCGCACCTTCGAATCGAAGCATCGCCCGGTCGCGCCGAGTCAGGCCGATCACGGCGCGGGCACCCGTGCGCAGGCCGATCGTCGACCTGAAGCCGAGCACCTCGAGCAGACCGCGGTAGTCGTCAAACGTACGCTGCATCGATCCGATCACGCCGAAGTGATGCGAATGGTCGACGGCCGCGCCGGCGTGGAAGACCTTCGCGAAGCCCGCCTCGAGCAGCTCGCGCGCGAGCAGTTGATCCTCGGCGTAGGGCACCTCGCGATAGGGGTGATCGACCCAGGCCGATTTTGCGACGGCGCCGTTGGCGTCAGAGAAGTACGTGAAGAAGCCCTGGTTGGCCTCGTACTCGGCGAGCCCCTCTGCGCCGTCACCGATCCGCGTCAGCTCGATCTGATTGCCCTTGCCCCACATGTTGAAGTGCTCGTCCTGCTCGCGCCGGACGAAGTGGGGGTGCTCGGGAAGCGTGAACTGAGGACCCCAGACGAGCGCGACGTCGTCGGCCTGGGCGAAGCCCTCGACGATCGAATCGAGCCAGATGTCACTGGCCGGGACGGAGTCGTCGGTCAGCAGGGCCACGACTTCGCCGCGCGCCTCGCTGAGCAGGAGGTTGCGCGTGCGCCCGTGCTGGAAGGTCGACTTGTCGATCTCGATCACGCGGGCACCGGCTTCGCGCGCGGCTTCGACAGAGCCGTCGGTCGATCCGGAATCGACGATCAGCAGGTCAAGCTCGACGTTTGCGGCGTTGCGCTGCCGCGCGAGTGCACTGAGCAACTCGCGGAAGCGCTCTCCGCCGTTGAGCACCGGGACTGCGACCGTGACAGACTTGACATCCACAGAGCTGGCGACAGTAGCCAGAGAGCGATCGATCAGGGGAAGACATGAGCGACTTGCAGGTTGAAGTGACCAGAGGAACGGGCTGGGCGGCAGGCAATCTCGACGGAATGGGCGAGGGCCCGGGCTTCCGCAAAGTGCGCGCCGAACTGGGCGTGACCGAGATGGGCGTGAACGCGATCGTGATGCCGCCGAAGGTCGGCACGGGCTCGCACTGGCACGACCGTCAGGAAGAGGTCTACTTCGTGCACGCCGGAACGCTGCGCTTCACGCTCGGCGAGAAAGACGACGAGACGGTCACGCTGGGGCCGGGCGGCGTGATCCGCGTGTCGGCCTCGACCCCGCGCAGCATCGCCAACATCGGCGATGACGAGGCGACCTATTTCGTCGTCGGTGCCGCAGGCGGCTACGTCGGCCGCGACGGTCAGCACCGTGAGGGTCAACCGCGCATGGTCCAGGTTGAAGCCTGAACCACGCTGGATTGGGTACTTGACAAGAAAGAGCCCACCTGGGTGGGCTCTTTCCGCCTGTCCCGGCCTCCGCAGTCGGGGATTGGGCGCTGCCCAGCTCCCGAAACGGGTCGTTAACAAGAAAGAGCCCACCTGGGTGGGCTCTTTCCGCCTGTCCCGGCCTCCGCAGTCGGGACTGGCGTTCCAGCTCCCGAGCAGCTCAGAGAACGGGGGCCAGAAGTTCGCGATGCATCCGATATGGATGTATGACCATGATCCGGATGCATACTCCCTGTCGGCAGTTGCCGGGGATCGTTGCCCAAATCTCGGTCAAGATCAACGTAGGATCGATGCTGCGTGGCTGCAAGAAAGATGGACAAACGTCGTAGGCCCAACCCCAGACTCCGCATAGCGGTGCTCGTTTGCTCTGCTCTTGTGTTGTTTTCGATGTTCTATTCGATGGCCACGTCCCTGGCGCACACCGACGTCGTCCGGCCGACAATCGAAGTCTCGACGCTGCCGAGCGCGATGGGCCTCGACATTGCGGCATCTGAAGCGATCTACATCTCGCCCGCCGAGCAGAAAGCGGCGATGCGGCGCCTGGTCAGGCTCAAGGAACCGCTCTACTGCGCGGGCACGAAGAAGTACGCCGCGCTGACCTTTGACGACGGACCGTCCGCCACCACACCAGAACTGGTCAAGCTGCTCAAGGACGAGGGCATCCCGGCCACCTGGTTCGACCTCGGCAACAACGCCAACGCCGACGTGGCAGGCCTGAAGCTCCACGCCAGCTACGGCCCGCTCGCAAACCACAGCTGGAGCCACACGGCCCTGACGACGCTCGCGCCGCGCGACATCAAGAAGGAGCTCGACGACACGCAGGAAGTCTTCAAGCAGCAGACGGGCCAGAACAACTTGATGATGCGCCCGCCATACGGCGCACGCAACGCGGAGTCGCAGCGCGTCACGCGCAAGCTCAAGTACGCCGAGATGCTCTGGAGCGCTGACTCGCAGGACGGCCTTGCCAAGCCCTGGCGCCTGATCGCCAAGAACTCGATCGACGGCCTCGGCCCGGGCGCGGTGATTCTCTTCCACGACGGCCCGAAGGCGACCGTCGAGGCGCTGCGACGCACGATCATCCCGGCGATCCGCAAGAGCGGACTGACGATGGTCACGCTGCCCGAGCTGCTGGTGCTCAACCCTCCGTCAGACGCGCAACTGAAGGCGGGCCCGAAGGGCTGCTCGCACGCCGGGCGCGTGAACGTGAGCGGCGTGTTTCTGGCCAACCCGGACGCGCCGTAACCTCGATCTTCTCGACGTGGACGTTGCCTGATCCGCGCACGAGTTTGAAGTCGGCGTGCTGGCCGGTCTCAAGAGCCACGACCCAGCTGTAGCTCGTTCGCGGGCCGATCAGCAGAAGGAACTGGTTGCGCACGACGTAGGCGAGCTGATCGGGGAGGGCCTTGCTGGAGGGGGTGACGACGGTGAAGATCGCGACACACCGCGCTGCGCTGCGGTTGGCGGTGATCAGGTTGGTGAGCAGGTAGGCCGGGATCGCGGCCGTGGCGAAGACGATCGCGTTGACCGCCGCGATGAACGGGTAGGCGGCCGACATGCTCAGCGAACCGACGAGCGGCGCGATCACTGTCGGGAAGAGCACCTGGTTCACGGGCACCGACTCGCCGCGCACTTGGGCGAACGGGAAGACGGATTCGGCGATCGACCGCGCCACGCCCGTCGTCGGTCATCACGGCCCAGTTGCGAGCCTTTGAGACGAGCAGCGCGCCTACTACGGCGGATGCCAGCACTGTCGCCGCAAGCACCGGGTCGATGCGGCGTGGGTGCGGCTCGGTTGCGGAGGAATTCATTCGGGGGGTTCGAGGGGTAGATCGGCAGGCTGACGCAGGCGCGTGAGCGCCTGTTGGTGGAATTTCGCCGCTGCGGGGCGATCCCACCCACTCGCGCCAATCCGCAACCCCGCAACCAAGCCAGATTCCGCCCCAACCTACGTCTTGCCGAAGGTCGGCAAGACGTAGGTTGGGGCACTTCTTCGCTTGGAGCCGATCGCCCACGAAAAAGGCGCCCCGTAGGGCGCCTCTCTCAGACTTCAGTTGTCGCTCTGGCGATCAGCCGCAGCCGGTGTTGTTGCCGCAGCTGCTGCACGTGTAGCAAGAGCCGGTGCGCTGCATCATTCCGCCGCACTGACCGCATGCGGGGCCAAGGTCCAGGCCCTTCATGCGGGCGGGGGCGGCCGACGGGGCGTCGTTGATGAGCTTGGCCGCAGCCGGCTCGATCTTCGTCGCCTCGGGTGCCTTGGCGACCGGGGCGTGCCCGTTGCCGTTGCCGTTGCCGTTGGTGGGAGCGGCCGGACCGGCAGTATCGCCGCGAAGGTCCATCCCGGCCTCTTCGGCCGTCTTCTTGGCACGCACGGCGTCGGTCATGATGCCGAGCTCTTCCTGAAGGTCCGCGTCGCAGTAACGCGATGCGAGCCAGCGCATGATGTAGTCGGGCATCGACTTCGCGAACGGGATCTCCTTGTTCTTGGTCATGCCCTCGGGCTCGAAGCGCATGTAGGAAAACTTGTCGACGAAGGTCTCGAGCGGGACGCCGTACTGCAGGCCCACTGAGATCGAAGTCGCGAACGCGTTCATCATTCCGCGCAGCGTGGAGCCTTCCTTGCCGATGTCAGTGAGGAAGATCTCGCCCGGCGTTCCGTCGTCGTACTGACCGGCGGTGATGTAGCCCTCGTGTCCGGCGATCGAGAACTTGTGCGTGAGCGACCGACGCTCGACCGGCATGCGGCGACGGTGCGGGATCTTGCCGGCCTCGACAGCACCCTCAGCACGCGCACCCTCGAGTGCCTTCTCGAACTCTTCCTCCGACATCACCACGTTGCCCTCGGCGTCTGCGCCTTCCTGGGCGTCGGTGCGAAGCGCCTGAGCGGTCTTCGATCCGTCGCGGTAGATGGCCAGCGCCTTCAACCCGTAGTTCCAGCCCTCGATATACGCCTCAGCAATATCTTCGATCGTTGCCGTGTTCGGCATGTTGACGGTCTTGCTGATCGCGCCCGAGAGGAACGGCTGAGCCGCGGCCATCATCTTGATGTGGCCCATGTGGCTGATCGCGCGCTCACCGACTGCGACGTCGAAGACGTCGAGGTGCTCGGCCTTCAGGCCCGGCGCGTCGACGATCGTGTTCTCTTCGGCGATGTGGGCGACGATCTGGTCGATCACCGCAGCGTCGTAGCCCAGCGTCTCAAGTGCCAGCGGCACCGTCTGATTGACGATCGTCATGTTGCCGCCGCCGACGAGCTCCTTGAACTTGACCAGCGAGAAGTCCGGCTCGATGCCGGTCGTGTCGCAGTCCATCAGGAAGCTGATCGTGCCGGTCGGTGCGAGCACCGTGGCCTGCGCGTTGCGGAAGCCGTGCTCCGCGCCGAGCTCGACCGCTTCGTCCCATGAGCGGCGCGCGGCTTCGAGCAGCGGCTGGTCCTTGAGGGAGTCTTCTGCGATCTCGTAAGCAGCGTCGCGGTGCATCTGCATGACGTTGAGCTGAGCGTCGGCGTTGGGCGGGTAGGCCTCGTGTACGCCGACAGCTTCGGCGATCAGCGCCGACTGGCGGTAGGCGCGACCGGTCATGAGAGCCGTGATCGCGGCAGCGTCTGCGCGGCCACGGTCTGAGTCGTAGGCGTGTCCGTTGCTCATCAGTAGGGCGCCGAGGTTGGCGTAACCGAGTCCGAGCTGGCGGAAGGCGCGAGCGTTGTCGCCGATCTTCTCGGTCGGGTAGCTCGACGGTCCGACGACGATCTCCTGGGCGAGCAGGACGATGTCGATCGCGTGCTCGTACTGCGGGGTGTCGAAGGTGCCGTCGGCGCGGCGGAACTTCATCAGGTTCAGCGACGCGAGGTTGCATGCCGAGTCGTCGACGTGCATGTACTCGGAGCACGGGTTGGACGCGTTGATGCGACCAGACGCCGGCGAGGTGTGCCACCTGTTGATGATCGTGTCGTACTGGATGCCCGGGTCGGCGCAGCGCCAGGCGGCGTCGGCCAGTTCGGCCATCAGCTCGCGGGCGTCGTAGGTGTCGACGATCTCGCCGGTCTTGCGCGAGCGGGTGTGCCACTCGGTGCCGTCGGCGACGGCCTGCATGAACTCGTCGGAGACGCGGACCGAGTTGTTGGCGTTCTGGTACTGGATCGACCTGAAGCCTTCGCCGTCGATCGACATGTCGAAGCCGGCGTCGCGCAGCGCGCGGGCCTTGTCCTCTTCGTTGGCCTTGCACCAGATGAAGTCCTTGATGTCTGGATGGTCGATGTCCAGGACGACCATCTTGGCCGCGCGGCGGGTCTTGCCGCCGGACTTGATCGTGCCGGCCCATGCGTCGGTGCCGCGCATGAAGGAGACCGGGCCGCTGGCCGTGCCGCCCTTGCCGAGCGGCTCATTGGAGCCACGGATGTTGGAGAGGTTGATGCCCGAGCCCGAGCCGCCGCGGAAGATCTGGCCCTCCTTGGTGTTCCAGTCGAGGATCGACTCCATCGTGTCCTGGACGGAGAGGATGAAGCAGGCCGAGCACTGCGGGTGCTCTTCGAAGCCGACGTTGAACCACACCGGCGAGTTGAAGGCGGCGATCTGGTGGAGGAGGATGTAGGTCAGTTCGTCTTCGAAGGCGTTGCCGTCTTTCTCAGAGGCGAAGTAGCCGAACTCGCGGCCCCATTTGGCGATCGTGCCGGAGACGCGGCCGATCATCTGCTTGACGGATGTCTCACGCGCGGGCGTGTTGATCTGACCACGGAAGTACTTCTGGGCAACGATGTTGGTGGAGTTCTGCGACCAGGATTTGGGGAACTCGACACCACGCTGCTCGAAGGCAGGCTTTTCGGGATTTCCGATGACGGCGTCGCGGATCTCCCACTCGATTGCATCAAAAGGGTGTACGCCGGCTTCTGTGTAGCGGCGGGTGATCTTCAGGCCACGTCCGTGACCTTCGGTGTTGGATGCGCCGCCTGCGGCGCTGATCTGACCACGGGTGGCCATATCGGTTGGGTTCATCATCTTTTCTCCTCCTCGAGAGCGCCAGCTGTCTTGTGACTGGGTCGAGCGTTGTGCAAATTCAGTTTCATCGAACTTCGAGAGCGATCCTGAACAGTTTGTTGGATCGTCGCACTGGCTAGAAACCGGGTGTTTTTCGCCAGTTTGCGGACTCGAAAACCGCTATCAGCGGGTAACTCGACAATCAATCACGTGCGTCGGACGGAAACGTTCAAAGGGCTTTGGCGACGGACCGAGAAACCACCTTGGTTCTGGACAGATTTTACCGTGCAATCCCGCGTGGAGAGCCGGTTCACGGCCCTCGAAACACCCAGTTTCCGGGCTCGCGAACTGTGTGACACGAAAGTAGTTTTCGCGCGATTTGCGGCATCGGCGAGCCCGGAAACACGCAATTTCCGATCGCTCCGCAGTACGAGAATGAGCAGGCCCGTGCAGCGCGCGCCCGGCAGGCAAGCGATCCCGCTCCGACAGCGAAGAAGCCCCTTGTGAAAACCGTTCAGAGCTCCGCGGCACTTGACCGCGCCACCCCCGCACGTCTGTGGGTCTACGTCGCGTTCATCGTGCTGATCGGCGTTGCGGTGCGCGTGATCTGGTTCATCGAGTTTGAGCACGACCTGCCGTTCGCCTTCGGCGAGACGCTCAGCGGCCACGCCTGGGCGCTCGAGCCGAGCTTCCGCGCGATGCCGACCAACGTCGCCGTCAACTCCTACGACGTCACCCAGGCCTTCGCCCCCGGCTACGGCGCCATGCTCCACGCCCTGACAGCCGTCTCCGGCGGCAGCGCCGCCAGCAACCACACAGTCTCGATCAGCCTGCTCGCCGCGCAGTCGGTCTGCGTCGCGCTGGCCACACTCGTCACCTTCGCGCTCTCGCGCCGCGTGCTCTTCGGCTACGCCGCGCTGATCCCGGCAGTCCTGCTCACTGCGTCGATCGCGCTGATCGAACTCCCCGGCGGCCTCGCCCCGTCGATCCCCCTGATGCTGCTGATCATCCTCGCGATCTGGCAGCTCACGATCCTCCAGGAGCGCCTGCCCGAAGGCCGCGGCCCGCGCGCGATGCTGCTCACGGTCGGCGCCGGATTCACGATCGGCGCGGCGATCCTCTTCAACCCGGCCGTCCTGCTGCTCGCCCCGCTGATCCTCTGGTGGGCCTTCTGCGGCCTCGGCTCAGAGCACGCGACGCTCCTGCTGGTCGGGGCGGCGATACTGCTTCCGGCAAGCTGGCTCGCCGTCGCGCAGACGCAGCTCCCCGACGGGATCCCGACCGCGCAGGCCAAGGCCTGGATCCAGAAGGACTCCGGAAACTTCCCGACGACGATCGAGCAGGCCGGCGATCGCGCCTACGCAATCGCAACGCCGTGGAACGCCCGCTTCGCCCGCGGCGACTACGCCAGCAAGAACTGGAACTACGAGTGGATCCTCCCGCTCAGCCTGCGCACCGACACGACCTACCAGGCGGCGACCAGAGGCCTTGTCGCGTTCTTCATGGTGATGTTCGTCCTGCTGATCATCCTCGGCCTGACAGAGCTCTTCGCAGAGGGGGCTGGATCGGGGGCGCGGCTGCTCGCTCTGCCAGTGGTTTCGCTGCCATTTGTGACGTTCTTGTCTGACGGCGGGAACATCCTGCGCATCCCGATGTTGCCGTTCATGCTGATCGCGCTGACGCTGGGGTCGATCTGGCTGATCGAGAATCTGCGGCCTTTCACGCACGAAAGACGCTCAGAACGTCGCCAGGAATGGACGTAAGTTGGATTCATTGGCCAGGTGACCAGTTTTGGCTAAAGGTTTGCTCCTGAAGGTCGAAACCGAACACGTGGTAGCTAATCATTCGGCTTGGGAGTCTGCCCCCATAACCGAATCAAGACCTACCGCTCACATGGGGTAAAAAAGCTGAGACTCGTATGTCCCCGATCGTCACAGCCACCCTTGGGAACCGGCGATCGTGCGTCCTCGCGATCGCCGGTTCGCTTTAAAAAGCGAAACCGAAATCACTCGGTACCTGGTCAGTCGGTCAGGCCGAAGCCACCATCTGGCGGCGGGCCACCATGAAGTTCTAGCTGGTGTTGCCAGGCGGCCCAGGCGCTTGACACCATCTCCTGAAGATCGAACTTGGCGCGCCAGTCCAAATCGCGTGCGATCAGATCTGCCGATCCGACGATCTGCGCCGGATCGCCGGGACGACGCGGCTGGATGTCGTTCTCGAAATCGATCCCGATGACTGAGCTGATCGCGCTGAGCACTTCGAATACGGAGGATCCCTCGCCGCGGCCGACGTTGTAGGCGGGAGCGACCGAGCCGCCCTCGTCGAGGACGCGGGCGGCCGTCACATGCGCGTCGGCGAGATCGACGACATGCACGTAGTCGCGCACGCAGCTGCCGTCGGGCGTCGGGTAGTCGTCGCCGAAGACGACAGGCTTCTCGCCGGCGGTGACCGCGCGGAAGACCTTCGGGAAGAGATTGTGCGGCGAGTGGTCGGCCAGCGTCGGCGGGCCGGAGCCGACAACGTTGAAATACCGCAGCGAGGTCTGGCGCAACTCGGAGTTGATTCGGGCAAGGTCGCGCAGCAGCCATTCGCTGATCACCTTGGTTTCGCCGTACGGGCTCTCGGGCTGGGCTGGCGCATCCTCTGTGACGATCTCGGAATCGGGCGTGCCGTACCAGGAGGAGCTCGAGCTCAGCACGAAGCGGTTCACGTTGCGCTCGGCGGCCTGCGCCAGCAGCACCTGCATCCCCGTGACGTTTTCGCCGTAGAAATGGAGCGGCCGCTCGACCGAGACCCCGGCGTACTTCCAGCCGGCAAGATGGATGATCCCGGTGACGTCGTTCTCGTCGATCGCGCGGCCGACCGCGACCGGATCCGTGATCGATCCCTCAACCAGCGGAACGTCGTCCGGTACGAAGCTGCGGTACCCGGTGGAAAGGTCGTCGAGCACGGCCACCGGAGTGCCCGCCTGCTTGAAAACCTCAACAATGTGAGAGCCGATGTATCCGGCGCCGCCGGTCACGAGCCAGGTCATGTTTGGTGATCGTAGTTGAGGAACTTTGGAAAAGTTTGTGAAAAGACTGTGTACAGGGTTGTACACACGTACAAAGCTTGGTTACGATGTTTGGTAGTTCCGGGTGGCGCGAGTCGCCGAATATCGGTACTCTTCAGCACATGCAATGCGCACTCGGCCGCGCGTTGCCCATTTTTGGATCCGTCGACAAGTGCGACGGACTCGGTGGGGAACGTGACGCCGCAACCAACAAAGCCTTCTCGGAGACGTTCTGACATGATGAAAGCCCTCGGCTCGATCGCACTGTTCGTGCTCGCAATGTTGCTGCTGCCCGTGGGGGCATCCGCGACGGTCGTGACGGCCAACGGGGTGCGCGAGGACTCCGCGTTCACCAAGACAGGACAGGTCTACGCAGAGGGGCCGACTGGACTCGGAAAATATGTCTGGTACGTCGACCAGACCGAGGATGAGGCAATCCTGCGCGGTTACGACCAGGACGACCCAACGAACCTTGCTCAGCTGGCAGTTGTCGACGGCACGTCCGGCGTCGGCCTGGGTCGTATCGGCGCCGTTGGCGGGATCGCATTCCTGCCCGCGAGCAATCAGCTGTTCGTTCTCGACCGGGCCAAGGACCGCCTCGTTTCGTATCCGCGCAGCAATGACGGCTCTGCCGACGATCCCGTGGATTACACCGAGGCGCGCACGCGGAGCCACAGCGACGATGATCCGTACTGGTTTGATCTGAAAGACCCGAACGGTCTGGCCGTCGATTCCAGCGGCTCAGGACGGATTTACATTTCGGACACCGGCCACCGGCGCATCCTCCAGCTCGACAGCTCGCTCACCTGGTTTCGCAAGTTGACCCAACCCTGGTGGAGTCCGTCAACCAGGCCGGGCGCGATGTCAGTCGACAACCGGACCGGCAAGGTCTTCGTGTCGATCGAGGGTGGCGAGCGCATCGAGGTCTTCAAGCGTGATCTCGCCGGGAGCGAGCCGACCCTGCGCGCCCCGAGCAGCGGCGACTTCATCGCCCTCAGCGCGGAACCGAAATCAAACCGACTGTTCGCGGCCAAGAAGAATGAGATCAACGTCTTCAGTCTCAGCACCGGCACCCTGCTCGGTGCCGTCGGCGGGTTTCCGTTCAACAATCAGATCTCCGGGATCAGCGCCGTCGAGAATCTGCGCGACTTCCACCTCGCCAGCCAGGGCGATGACCACGTGCAGAGCTACTTCACCGTCCCGCCACCGGAATGCGCCGCGCCGACCGCGCCGCTGGTCGTGGCGGTCGGCGCGACAGCCACGTTCACGCCGGACTGCGACGACACCGACCACTCGGTGCTGCAGGAGTTCTCGATCGAGAATTCGCCAGCGCTGGGCACCGCGGAACTTGTCAACGCCCGCAGCGCAATCGCCTACACGGCGGGAGCCACCGCGGGCGCTGACGTCGTCAAGTACAAGGTGATGACGCAGGATGGTCTCGGCTCGGAAGAGAGCTATCCGATCAACGTCGTGGAGAACCCGACCGCTGTCGTGAACGCTCCGACGGAGGGATCCACGGTTGGCTCACCTGTCACGGCGACGTTCGATGTCTCGAATGCTTCGTCGGTCACGTGCACCTGGGACAGCGAAGAGCCAGTCGACGACTGCGCCAGTCCGGTCGGGCCGAAAACGCTTGACGCGGGCGACCACTCATTCACCGTGACCGCCTCCAACACGGTCGGCGGCAGCGCGAGCGTCACACGAAGCTTCACCGTCATCGACCCGCCGACCGTTTCGATCACGGCACCTTCAAGCGGCGAGGAAGTCGGCTCGCCGGTCACGTCGAGTTTCACGCTCGGCGGCGGCAGCGCCAGTTCGGTGACGTGTCAATGGGACGACGAGCCGGAGACAGACTCGTGCGTCAGCCCGCAGGGCCCGATGGCGCTCAGTGCCGGGTCGCATTCCTTCACCGTGACGGCAAGCAACGTTGCTGGAAACGCGAGCGCGACGAGCAGCTTCGAGGTGGTCCCGGAACCAGTCATCTCGATCGACACGCCGACCGAAGGCGAAGAGCTCGGCTCGCCAGTCACTGCGAGCTTCACGCTTGACGGTGGCGCAGCCGACACCGTCGAGTGCCAGTGGGACGACGAGCCCGTTGTGTCGCCGTGCAGCGGTGAGCAGGGTCCCAAGGAACTCGAACCGGGCGACCACAGCTTCACGGTCACCGCGTCGAACGTCGCGGGCAGCGCGAGCGTCACACGAAGCTTCGCAATCGTCGAGCCTCCAGTCATCTTGATCATCGCTCCGAGCAACGTTCAGGTGGTCGGCTCGCCGGCGACCGCGACCTTCACGCTCGCCGGCGGCACGCCGGAATCTGTCTCCTGCCAGTGGGACGACGAGCCGGTGATCACCCCGTGCTCGAGTCCGCAGGGACCGAAGACGCTGAGCCCGGGGATCCACACGTTCACGGTCACCGCGGTCAACGTCGCCGAGGCAGTGAGCGTCACAAGCAGCTTTTCGATCGCGCCGCCAGTTCAGGCCGCCGCCGCCAAAGGCCCGGTCGTTCGCGAGACCTCAAGCCTTCAGCTCGAATCCGGAGATGTCTACGTCAAGATTCCGGGCGGCAACGAGTTCGAGAAGCTCACTGAGGACAAGTTGATTCCGATCGGAACGCTGATTGATTCCACCGACGGCAAGGCGCACCTGACGCTCGCCAACGAAGACAAGTCGCTCTACGGCGGAGCGTTCTGGGGCGGTGTGTTCCAGGTCAAGCAGGGAAGCGGCGCCAAGCCGATCGCGACGATGAAGCTGCGTTCGGGCTTCGGCGTGAAGGGCGGCGCCCCAGGGACGGAAGGCGCGAGGACCTCCGCGAATTCAACCGCAGGCCTTGAAGGCGGCGAGACGGCATCGATTGCACGTCGCCGCGGAAAGAAGAAGGGCGGACTCTGGGGCGACGGGAAGGGCAGGTTCAGGACTTCCGGCTCTGGCGGCTCGGCCACGGTGCGCGGCACCCGCTGGTACGTCGCCGACTACGAGAACGGAACGCTGTTCAAGGTTTCCCGCGGTTCGGTGACGATCACGCCGATCCACTGCAAGCCGTTCAGGCTGAAAGCCGGAAAGTCACACTTTATCTTCCTCGAGAACAAGAACAAGAAGAAGAAGGCGAAGCGCAAGAATCCGTTGAAGCGCAACTGCTGATGCTCACCCTTGCAGTTGCGGACGGATCCGCATACGGTGAATCCGACGGGGGTGGCAAATCCCGGTTCGCGAGATCCTCGGCCAAGCTCGACCCCCATTTCGACCCGTACAAGGTGCGTTCGCGCGCCAGCCAGACGCACTGCTCTCGGTACGCCACCGTTCGTGGGACACGTTGGTATGTCGCCAACTACACCTACGGCACACTCTTCAAGGTTTCAAAGGGGTCGGTGACGATCGATCCGATCTGCGGAAAAAACTTCAACCCCACGGCCGGGAGGTCGTCCTTCATCCTCCACAAGCGGTGATTCATGCTCAGCGGTAAACGTAAGACCTGGTGGATGTTCGGACTCAGTGCGCTGGCCACAGCGTTGGTGATTGCGCTCTGGGGATTTGGTGGCCTACGAACGCTGGAGCTCTCCACGGTCGACCAACGATTCTCGATTCGCGGACCGCTGCCCAGCGAGGAATCCAAGAACGTCGTCCTGGTGGCGATCGACGACAAAACCTTCAGTGATCTGCAGCTCCGGTGGCCATTCCGGCGCAACGTCCAGGCGAAGGTCATCGACGAACTCTCACAAGCTGGGGCGAAGGTGATCGTCGAGGACATCCAGTACACCGAGCCGAGCCTGGCTCCGTATGAGGAGGACGACTACGTCCTGGCGGAGTCGATCGCGAACGCCGGCAATGTCGTACTCGCTACATCTGAGACCAACCCGAAGACCGGCGAGACGAGCGTGATGGGGGGCGACGAGGCCGTCAAGCAGATGAACGCGACCGTCGGGCACGCGAACTTCCCGTTTGACGCCGATGGCGTGATCAGACGTTTCAACCGGGTTCGCGGCGGGATCCCCACGCTCTCGGTCGCCGCAGTCACGCGGGCGACCGGAGAGGCGCCGGCGAAGGAGAACTTCCCGCACGGTTCGGCGTGGATCAACTTCGTCGGTAGAGGGGGCAAGGTTCAGCGGATCCCGTTCTCTGACGTGTACTCCGGGCGATTCAACAACAACGCCGTGCGCGGAAAGATCGTTGTCATCGGCGCGACCAACAACACGCTGCAGGACATCCATCCGACTTCGGTCTCAAATGCGATGTCCGGGCCAGAGATCCACGCCAACAGCATCGCCACGATCTTGAACTACTTCCCGATGGGCAAGGCGCCGTGGATTGTCGCGCTGCTGTTGATCCTGCTGTTCGGTTTTGCAGAACCGCTGTTGAACCTGAGGCTCAATCCGCTGTCGGCGTTCTTCATATGCATGGGCGGCGGCATCTTCTACGTCCTGGCGACGATCTACATCTTCAACCTCGGATACATCCTGCCGGTGACCTTCCCGCTGGTCGCACTTGCGCTGTCGATGGTCGCCACGCTCGGCGTCAACGGGCTCTCCGCCGCATTCGAGAAAGAGCGGGTACGCAACGAGTTCGCCCGCTTCGCCCCCGACAGCGTCGTCGACCAGGTTCTCGACGAGGCCGGCGACGGCAACAAGCTCGGCGGCAAGCGCGTCACGGCGACGCTGCTGTTTTCTGACCTGCGCGGGTTCACGACATTTTCGGAGAAGCTCGAACCGGAGCTCGTGATCGCGACTCTGAACGACTACCTGACCGAGATGAGCGAGGCGATCCTTGATCATCACGGCACGCTGGTGTCTTTCATGGGCGACGGCATCATGGCCGTCTTCGGCGCCCCGGTCGAGACCAACGACCACGCCGACAAAGCGCTCCTTGCAGCGCGCGAGATGCTCGGCCGGATGCACGACTTCAACGAGCGGATGGCCGCAGCCGACCTCGGCGACGGCTTCAAGATGGGGATCGGCCTGAACACCGGCCCGGTGATGAGCGGCAACGTCGGCAGCGAGCGCCGCCTGGAGTACACCGCGATCGGCGACACCACCAACACCGCCGCGCGGCTCGAAGGCATGACCAAGGGCACGCCCTACCAGCTCTACATCTCTCAGGAGACCCGCGACGCGCTCAGCGAAGTGCCCGAAGACTTCGAGTTCGTCGAAGAGATGGCCGTCCGCGGCCGCGAGGCCAGCCTACGCGTCTGGGGCCTGGTGGACGACGACGACGTCTCAGCCCTCGACCCCGCCGAACCCCGCAATCCCGGCGAAGACCCACCCCCAGAGCCGGCCTGGACCCC
>JBPPNF010000011.1:0-11994 GCA_051306435.1 Solirubrobacterales bacterium
GACTGCCTGGCGCGGTTTCATTGGAGGGCTAAGGCTTGACGAGCGCTTCAGGGGTGAGGTCGGCGATCGCGGCGTAACCGTCGACTGCCATCAGTAGATCCGTTTCGGCCAGCAGCGAACGGAGTACGTGAACGATCCCTGTTTCGCCACCGGCGGCGAGTCCGTATGCGTACGGCCGGCCGATACCAACCGCAGTTGCGCCAAGCGCCAACGCCTTGACGACATGCTCGCCTGTGCGCACACCTGAATCGAAGATCACGGGCGCGTTGCCAGCGGCGGCAACCACATCCTCCAGGACATCGATCGCAGCGAGCCCGCCATTCGCCTGCCGACCACCGTGGTTTGAGCAGTAGATCCCGTCGACGCCGCCATCGATCGCGCGACGCGCGTCCTCTGGATGACAGATGCCCTTCAGAATCAGCGGAAGATCGGTCAACGAGCGCAGCCAGGCGAGATCGTCCCAGCCGAGCGACGCATCAGAGAAGCCGAGAGCCCAGTGGAGGGCTGCCGCCACCGGATCTTCCGTGGGTGACTTCTCGAGCTTGGCCTGAAAGATCGGGTCCGAGAAATAGTTCTCCAGGCACAGTCCGCGGAGCTGCGGAAACGAGCCGAGGTCGAGGTCGCGCGGGCGCCAGCCAAGAATCTGCGTGTCGAGGGTCACGACGATGCCCTTGTAGCCGGCCGCCTCCGCGCGCCTCACGAAGCTGGCTGCGAGATCGCGGTCAGCCGGTGTGTACAGCTGGAAGAAGCCCGGCGTGTCGCCGGCGAGCGGAGCGACAACCTCCATCGGATCGGCCGTCAGGGTGGATGCGATCATCGGTACGCCGGTCTGAGCCGACGCACGTGCTGTGGCCTGGTCCCCGTGTCCGTCCTCGGCGCACAGCCCGATCACGCCCACCGGCGCGAGCAGCAGCGGCGTGGGGAGCTTCATTCCGAAGAGTTCGATCGAGAGGTCTCGTTCGGCCGCGCCGGCGAGCATGCGCGGCACGAGCGCGTAGCGATCAAACGCCTCGACGTTGTGGCGTTGGGTGAACTCGTTGCCCGCGCCGCCCGCGACGTAGGAAAAGATCTCTTTTGACAGCGCGGCCTCGGCGCGCGCCTCGAGCTCCGAGAATGTCATCGGATGCTCGGGCGTCGCGCCGTTCAGGCCGGCCAGATAGATCTCCAGCTGAAAGTCGCCGAAGTTCGGGGTCATGCGAGGCCTCTCATGACCGCCGACGATACAAGGACTTGCTCTAGAGGGTGCACCTCCCGAACAGTTCGTCGTCGGGCGTCGTGCATGACGGATCGTTGTCCGGAACGACAAGGCTCACGCCGCCGACCGTCAGGCGAGAGTCTTCCGGGAGGATCGTCGCGCCGATCCCGTGGATGTCAAACGTGGCCTGGTGGCCATCTGGCTCGGTGATCACCGGAGGAGCACCGTCGTCGGGTACGACTACGACCGCGACCGCCTCATTGCGTAGCTCCCCGGCGCCGCCCAGGGCGGTGATTGCGCCGCCGGCCTGGAGATCCTCCTGCGTGGCGCAGCTGGCGCCGTAACCACCGGTCGGATCGGGTATGTAGGTGCAGATCGAGCCTTCTTCTGCTGGAGCAACCCAGGCATCTTTCAGGTCGCCGGGAAGGTCCACCGGCCGAGCACCTTCGATCGTGGTCGTGCTCGCGATTGAAGCGCGTGGCGACTTCTTCACCTGACGACTCAGGCGACGAAGCGCTCGGCGTTGTTTTGTAGTTGGCGTGAAGCTGGCGCTCAACGCGGAAACGGTTGCCGGCTTCTGCGGTTTGACCGGCTTTGCCGAAGAGCTGATCACACCGATAAACAGAACTGCGGTGAGCGTGGTCAGCGCAGCTGCTGTGTGCATTCTGGTCATTCTTCTCATCGCTCATCGCCCCCTAGTACCGAACGTGGGCGTTGAAGCCGTAGTTGCCGGCGCCGAAGTTCGCGGCGGCGCCCCAGGCCGGCCTGCTGCCGCTGTAGCCGTGGGTCACCTCGGTGGATGTCGAATAGACGTAGTTGCCCCACGCGTAGTTGTCTGCGTACTGGGCTATTGCGCCGATTGTCACGCCGCTGCTCGGGCCGGACAATCGATGCACGTAGTCGAGCGTGATGTACCTCGCTACGGTCGCCTTGACCAGCGAGTTGGAATAGATGGTGCAGCCGTCGCAATAGCGACTTGTTGCTGACTCTGCCGGTACTGCGCTGATCAACATCAGGGTCGCGATGAGCGACCCCAGAATGAAACAGCGAGATAGAACGCGGCCGGACGTAGTATGAATTACTCGAGACAAATGACTCACCCCTCATGCGTTGTCGTTGTGCGAGCGGAGCCCCGACCCAGCGCACAGGACGTGCGAGAATGCCGGTACTCACAGGCTCTTGGCCGCAGTTCGGGGTTTGTGACAGAAGTGCGCGAAAATTTCCACGCCGAATACCGCCCCGCATGAGGGATTCAGGCGGCGGTTCGGCGTGCGGACGCACCTCGCACATGCGGGCGCAGGGAGTGTGGTCCACAGCCAGTCAGCGGTATCTCACACCGTTCTGAGCTCAGGCCCAGTCTGACTGGGACACCGCGAGCGGGAAACACCGAGATTCGTGACTCCGTGCGAGCGATGTCATCGATATATGGCGCGAGGGTGGACGTTGTGACACTTTTCCGCCGGGCGGTCACAATTGCCCCTCCCGAACCATGTCCAGTCGGGCGCAGACGGTTTGAATCTCACCAACGAAGAAATGACCCGTCTCTACGACGACACCGCCGAGGATCTCCTCAGCTATTTCGCGCGCCGAACTGCCGACCCGCAGATCGCGTTCGATCTCGTGGGCGAAACCTTCGCTGAAGCGATTGCCAGTCGCAAGTCGTTTCGCGGGAAATCACGGGAGGATGCCCGCCGCTGGCTCTTCGGGATCGCCCGGAATCTGATGAACAACTACTTCCGGCGCGGCCAGGTCGAGCAGCGTGCGATCCAGAGCCTCCAGTTTGAGCCGGCGGACCTGACCGAGAGTGACGCGGCTCAGATCGAGGAATTGGCCGAACTCCAGCGCGTTCGAGCAGCCGTACAGACCGCGCTGGGACGGCTGAAGCCGGAGTACCGCGACGCGGTCCGCGCGCGAATTCTTGAACAACGTGAGTACTCCGAGATCGCACAGTCACTCGGTACCAGTGAGGACGTCGTGCGCGCCCGCGTGAGTCGTGGGCTGAAAAAACTCAAGCGAGAGATCGAACAGGCCAGTGCGGCCATGGAGGACCGCGATGTCTGATCGCAGCGAGATGGAATTCCGCGTGGATGCGCTGACCGAACTGCGCGCGCAGTTCGTCGACGCCCTCGAAGCCGACGTCAGTGTTCCGGCGCAGGCGGCGCCACGGAACTGGCGCTTCGAGCCGAGACGCGCTTGGGCGCTCTCCGCTGCGGCCGTGACAGTGCTGCTGCTCGCCGTGGCCATCGCGCTGCTCCCGTCCGCGAACAATCCGACTGTTGAGGAGGCAACCGCCGATGTTGCGCGCTCTGCGCTTCTCGCGCAGTACCCTCCCGACGACTGGTTCACCTACACCCGCACCCGCGTCGAGCGCAAGAGTTGGCCGATCAACCGCGAAGCGATCGGCGATCCCCGAACCGTCCGCGAAGACCGGCGCGCGTGGCTGAGCCTCGCTCGCGACGGACTGATCATCACCGAGAGGCTCGACGGTCCAAATTCGACGCCGGTGGCCACGAAATACCCGGCCGGCCTGAAGTACAGGATCGGCCAGCGCCGCTACACCCGTGCGCAGTTGGACCACTTCGCCGAGAATCCGCAACCGCTGTTCGCAGAGATCGATCGCGAGTCGAACGCCGTCCTGCGCGACGATCCGGCGCTGACCAAGTGGCAGATCCTCAATGAAGCCCTCCGCGCGATGGCGCCGCCGCTGCCACCACAGCTGCGCGCGGCGATGATTCGCGAACTCGCGACGGTGCCGGGGGCAACTGTGATCGACGCCGACAGCGACCCTGCGGGCCGAAGCGCGGTCGGGCTTCAACTCACCGCCCAGGGCGTGCGTGATCGCGTCTACTTCGACCGCGCGAGCTCCGTCACCACGTTCTCCTCGCTCACGGCGATCGTTGACGGCGCGGTGGGAATCCCGAGCGTCAAGCAGGGCGAGACGATCGAGAGCTACGAGCTCCAGGCGTCCCGTGCGGTGGAGGAGATTCCGCGAGCTGCGAACGAAGTGTCACAAACTGGCGACTGACCCCAAGTCGTACTGAGCAGACGGATCAGTTTGCAACCTTGGTGCCGGCGGTCAGTCGCCATGCGCCAAGTGCGCACGGCAGAACGCTCAGGTCGAATGTCCGCATCTGTATCTCCTTGAGGGGCAGGGCGGATGATTGTCTGCCATCGACCGTGAGCGCCGTGGGGATCCCCTGGCGCCGGGAATCGAAGTAGTCCGATTGGTTCCCGGCGTCACGTACCCGCTCCAAATCTGGCTGGGCAGCGCTCAATCCTCGATCTCGGAGACGAAATAGTTGGCAGTGTTGACCTCGAGAACGCAGTCGATGTCGGGCCGCTCCTCGATGATTCGAAGCACGCCCGGCACACATCCGCGTCCAGATGCGGCCCGCGCTGCGCTGGGCGGAGTTCGTCACGCAGCACTTCGCGCTCGAAGACGCGGTGAGTCGACAGTCTCGACTGAATCAGACGGGCTCGTTGGCGACTTCTACACCGGTGAAATGGCTAGCGCGTCTTCCTCGTCAAGCTCGAGCAGGTACGGAATAACTTCACCCTCGTACTCGGCCTTCTGATCACGCGAGAGATCCTTCCAGCCGGTGACCGATCCCCGGCAGGTCGCCGCACCGCACAGGCAGCTGCCCGGGAAGTGTTCGATCGAGTAGTTCCGCATCGCGTAGTCAAAGGTCAACTCTTCGCCGTCGGCGATCTCACGGCGCACGATGAAATCGCATGCGCCGGTGGCGTTCAGGCGCACCCCGCAGTTGGGATCGCACGAGTGGTTCACCTTCGGGCCAAGGCCGGCGTGGCGGATCCATCGCGTGCGGCTGACCTGAGTTGCGTGCGAGTCGTTGCCGCTCAAGGAGCCTTCGATGATTCCCACCATCGCGACTTCTCCGACGTGCAGTGACCTCGTTGCAAAGACGCCGTCTCCGGTTCCGTCCGCGTCGAGACGCAGTTCATAGCCGACACTCTTCATTATTCGCTCCTGTCATTCCGTTGAAAGCAGCGAACCGTGTTCGTAGCGAACTGCACTTGCACACACCGTAGCCGTAGAACGGTCCCGACTCGCGGCAGGTTCCTGACCGAAGACGTAAAGGCCCGTGTTGCACGTGTCCCCGACGAAGAACGAGATCACGGCTGTCACAACCACGAAGATTGACGACGACAGCCGCGAACAGGGCGACGAAGAGTTTCGCGCGGCGAAGGCCAGGTTGCTCGTCTGATGTATTGCTGGTAGAACTCGGGGATGACTTCGATTCAAACCCCCCTGGAGACCTCGGCACCGGCGACGGGCGCCGAGACGGTCACCGGCTTCCTGATCGCGCTCCAGGCCGAAGACATCGACGGCGCACTTTCCATGCTCACGGATGACGTTCGGTGGATCAACGTTTCGCTACCAACCGTGTGTGGCAAGACGGCCGTCGAGAAGATCTTCCGCGCATCGCAGAAGATCGGTGGTGGCTTCGGGGTCCACTTTCACAACGTTGCCCAGGATGGCGACGTGGTGTTGACCGAGCGAACAGACGCAATCACGCTCGGTCGCTTCGAACATCGGTTCTGGGTGGCCGGGCGTTTCGAGCTTCGCGACGGCAAGATCGCCGTGTGGCGTGACTCGTTCGACTGGGGCGATCTGCTCGTCGGGTTCGTACGTGCGCTGGCCGGGCTGATCTCGCCGAAGCTCAACCGGCAGTGGCCGGCTGGACGCTCCGCCGAGTGACTGTCCTACGCCTTGATCACGTCGGCGTTGTCGTCGACGACTTCGGCGCCGCAATTGAATTCTTCGCCGCGGTCGGCCTGGAGCTGGATGGTGAGATGTCAGTGGAGGGCGACTCGGTGGGTCGAATCATCGGCCTCGAAGGTGCGCGCTCGGACCTCGCGATCATGCAGACTCCTGACGGCTTCGGCAAGATCGAGCTGGTCAAGTTTCACGCGCCGGCGTACGAGGGGGAGAGCACCCCGGAGCCGTCGCATGCGCCCGGAATCCGCCACGTTCTGTTCGCGGTGGATGACGTGGACGCAACGGTGAACCGCCTGAACGGACTCGGCTACGAGCTGGTCGGATCGCTGGAGAACTACGAGAACATTTACCGGCTTTGTTACGTGCGTGGCCCAGCGGACATCATCGTCGAGCTCGCCGAGCGAATCGCTTGAGCCGTCGAACCTTGTCGTTCACGATCAAGAACATCAAGGAAGATCTGCCCGACGTCGGATCAAACTTCAACGGTCCGCCGGAGCTGGAGATTCGCTTACGGGCACCCGCACAAGACTTCGGAAAGTCTTTGAGCGTGACAGCTAGGCCCGGCTTCGGCGGTCCTCGCTGCAGCAGTCGTCGTTACAGCGATCATCACCAAGGACCCCGGCCAGCGGGTCGGACACGCACGCGCAGCCGTCGCCGCGCCACGCTTCAAGACCTTCCTGGACGGCGACAACTGCGATCAGCAACCCGACGATCGGATCGAGCCACCAGGCGCCGAACGCGGCATTCCCGAGCAGACCGACGAGCAGAGCGCCAGCCAGGTACGCGCAAAGCATGTTCTGCCGGCCCTCGCCCTTGGTCGCCGGGGAGCCGAGCCGCTCGGCGAGCCGCTGCTTGGTGATTCCGAGATAGGGCATGACGGCAACGCTCGTGGCGCTGAGCACGATCCCCAGCCAAGATACGTCTGCGCGCTGTCCTTCGATCAGTGCGGTGACCGACTCGTATCCGACGTAGGGCGCAAGCACGAAGAACTGGACGGCGACGAGCTTCTGAGCTCGCCGCTCCGCCGACTCATCGAAGACCCGGCTCGAGGCCCAGCGCCAGATGATGATGCCGCTCGCAAAACCCTCGATCGCCGAGTCGATGCCGAATCCGACGAGAGCGACTGATCCCGCGATGATTCCGGCCGCGACTGCGATCGTTCCTTCGAAGGCCATGTACCCGAGGCTCACCCACGAGAGCAGGCGCACGCGCGCGGCCAGGCGATGGCGCTCCTCACTCGAAATCGAGAGTGCGCTCGTTGGTCCCGCTGGAGATGTCAGTGACAGCGTGCTCATACAGACGCCTCCGACGAAAGCGCCGGAACCAGCGCCGCGCCGGTCGACGTCAGCGCGTAGAGCACCATCTTGCCGTCACGGCGCGAGGTCACGATCCCTGCATTGCGCAATGCGCGTAGGTGGTGCGACACGAGGTTTTCTGCGCGCTCGGTGATCCACGCGATGTCACATACGCACAACTCATCGGTTGCTGCGAGTGAAAGCGCAATCGTCAGGCGAGTCGGGTCGCCGAGCGCCTTCGCCCGATCGGAAACGAGTCGCGCCTCGGATGCGGAGAGCCGCGCTGCGCGGAGAGCTTCAGCTTTGGGCAGGTCGAGACAAAGTAGGTCGCACTCGTCATCAGACATCCCTGCAATATAGCGACATCTCAACGAGCGTTGAGGTGAAAATTGAATCGATCCTCGGCGGCGCAGATTGCGGTGCGGACCCTTACCGGGTGAAGGTGAAATGCGTGATGCCGCCTCCGATGCGGACGTCTTGACCTCCGTCCGTCTCGAGCGCCGGGCGCGGGCGATGGGTGAGGACATTCGTCGGCGTGTGGAGCGGCCGGCCGCGTCAATCCATCGGGCAACTGGGGGCGTCACCAAACCGTGGGAGGTTTGCCGTTCGCTGACCGTATATTGAACGCCTATGGGCAAGCTCATCTATGCCAACAACTGCTCGCTCGACGGGTTCATCGAAGATGCGAACGGAAGCTTGGAATTCTCCGAACCCGACTCCGAGGTGCATCAGTTCTGGAACGACATGCTGCGGCAGACCGGAACCCAGGTCTACGGCCGGCGCCTGTACGAGGCGATGGCCGTCTGGGAAACGATGCCCGTCGAAGATGAGCCCGAGGTGATGCGTGAGTTCGCTGAGATCTGGCGGGGGCGCGACAAGCTGGTCTACTCGAGATCACTTGAGGCCGTCTCAAGTGCGCGAACCACACTGGAACGGGAGTTCAACCCAGACCAGATTCGGGCGCTCAAGGCAGGAGACGAAGACCTCGTGATCGGCGGCCCCGGCCTTGCCGCTGCCGCGTTCACGGCGGGACTCGTCGACGAAATTGGGCTGATGATCCTGCCGGTCGCCCTCGGTGGCGGAAAACCGGCACTGCCGACCGGTCAGCAAGTCGATCTGCATCTGGTGGACGAACGCCGGTTCCGGAGCGGCGCGGTCTACCTGCGGTACGCGGTCAACATGTCGGATTCCAAGAATCTCAGAATGACGAAATTCTCTTGAACGGGACCGCAAAGTCACGAAGGTGTGAGTTTCCCAAACGGCCATATTTCCCGCGCCGCGCCGGCAAAAGACGTTCCATGGGTGAATTTGATCTAATGGCAGCTACGCCCTGAAGAGGAGGATCAATGAACTACAAACTCGCGTATCTGATCGGGTTTCACCCTTGGGAGGACTCGGCGGAGCACCCGCCGTTTACGCAAAAGCTCACGGAGTTGGTGCAACGCGCTGAGAGCGACCGCACGGCACCACCGGGAGCGGCCCTCGACCTGGGGTGCGGCAGCGCCGTTTGGGGCGTTTGGCTCTCGCAACGCGGTTGGAACGTCACCGGGGTGGACATCGTCGAAAAGGCGCTTCACCGCGCACGGGAACGGGTCGAGGAGGCCGGCGTCGAGATGCGTCTCGTAAAGGGTGATGTAACCGCGTTGCGGGACGCGGGTGTCGGCTTCGACTTTCAGTTGGTTCTGGACACCGGCACGTTTCACGGTCTCACTGACGTTCAGCGGAAGGAGATGGGGCGCGAAATTGACGCGATCACAACTGCTGACGCTGCGGTGATTTTGGATTGTTTTGCGCCGCGTCGTCGAGGACCGGTGCCGCGTGGTGCGAGCCGCGCCGATGTAGAGAACGCGTTTCCGGAATGGGTGGTTACAGACGTTGAGACCGCAGACTCCGATCCGGGCCCGCTGGCACGCATGCTCAGGTTCGACGAGCACTTTTATCTACTTCGTCGCAAGCCCGAAGTCTCATAGGGCGATACCCGAACCACCCCGGGGCTTGATTTGCTCCGCTCGCAGGACTCTCAATCCCACCTTATGAGACTCAGCCGCTCTCCATTCGCGCAAGAGTGAACTTGCCCTCGCATTTGAGCTGCGTTTGTCGGACTTCACAAAACTGAGAATCCCGGGTGAGCAGCGAACCCAGGATAGGGGGATAGCTGTGACTCGGGGTGACCGGGGTTTGTGCGCTACCGAGTAACCGTGAAGGCGCGCAGGTTGCCCTTGCTCGCCGCAAAGGCAGTCTGCGTTTCACCTGACGGCCCGACAGCTCGCACATACAGCTTGTACTTTCCGGGCTTCAGCTTCTTGGTCAGCTTGAACCGCCAGCTGGTGGTTCCCTTGGCAGCCAGCCACTTGGTCGGCCGGCACTTGCCCTTGACCGCTTTTGTCGTCACCAGGCGTCCTTTCGCGTTCTTCACGCTCAGACACTTACCGCGCTTCAGCAGACCCTTGTTGGCATAGTTGAGCGCGATCTCGACCTTGACAATCCCAGCCCCGACTGCCGTGCCGGCGAATGACTTGAGCTTCCTGGCGGGGATCTTGGAGCGCAAAGCGGAGATCGTCGCTGAGAGGGGGGTCGGTGCCGCAGGTGCCGCAGGTGCCGGCGGCGGAGAGGAGAGGCCGGTTACGTCCACCGGGGTTGATGAGTCGATCTTGCTGCCGTTTCCTAGCTGGCCGTAAACGCCATAGCCCCAACACTTGGCCGCGCCGCTGACGATCGCGCAGGAGTGGTAATAGCCAGCAGAGATCGCAGTCACGCCGGAGGAGAGGCCGGTCACTCCCACTGGGGTTGATGAGTTGCTCGTGCCGCCGTTGCCTAGCTGGCCGGAAGTGCCATAGCCCCAACACTTGGCCGCGCCGCTGACGATCGCGCAGGAGTGGTAGGTGCCAGCAGAGATCGCAGTCACGCCGGAGGAGAGGCCGGTTACGTCCACTGGGGTTGATGAGTTGCTCGTGCCGCCGTTTCCTAGCCGGCCGGACCCGCCATAGCCCCAACACTTGGCCGCGCCGCTGACGATCGCGCAGGAGTGGGAGGGCCAGCAGAGATCGCAGTCACGCCGGAGGAGAGGCCGGTCACGTCCACCGGGGTTGATGAGCTGCTCGTGCCGCCGTTTCCTAGCCGGCCGTAAACGCCATAGCCCCAACACTTGGCCGCGCCGCTGACGATCGCGCAGGAGTGGTAGCCGCCAGCAGAGATCGCAGTCACGCCAGAGGAGAGGCCGGTTACGGCCACCGGGGTTGATGAGCTGCTCGTGCCGCCGTTTCCTAGCTGGCCGAGTGCGCCATAGCCCCAACACTTGGCCGCGCCGCTGACGATCGCGCAGGTGTGCGCGTTGCCAGCAGAGATGGAGGTCGAGTCCGCCGATGCGCTGGCCGGGGCGAGCGCGAGCAGCAGGATCGAGGTTGCGATCAGCCCTGCGAGCGCGAACAGGCGACGTAGGTTGAGCGGACGCGAGGCGAGCGGCGAGTCGGCGGTGTGAGCGGTGTGAGCGGACATCAATTACTTCCTCCATGAGCCGAGCAAACATTGAATTGATGGTGACAAGGCGCTGAACGAGTCGCCGACGTCGCGTGCGCTGCCCCTGTTAGTCCGATCTCAGAGGGAACGGCGAAACCGAGATCTGGCGAACCCAGCCTACTGGAACCCAGCCTACTGGGCGAAGGCGCGCGGGTCAAGCCGAAGGAGTTGACCGACGGTTGGCTCGCCGAGCGCGGTACGGCGCTCTCGCTCCGAGGCGTGATTTCACCGAATCGTAGGTGGCAAGCCGCGCATCGTACGCGCGAAAGCGACCGTTCCCTGGCATTCACAAGTCGCCCAGTGTCGGGTTTCATGAAACTGAGAGTGACGGCATTCACGCAGATGAGAGTGAAAGGTCACGAAGGTGCGAATGGATTCCTTTCAAGTAGATCCGGCAAAAGCGCTTTGGCCCAGTCTGTGAGGGAAGGCCGCGGCAATTTTGCTGCCGTACGGGTTCAATGCCGCAGTGACAGCAGTTCTGAGGCCTCGTGACGGATCTGTGGCGTTGAGGGAGGTCATGCGCTTCGACATCGCCCGATTCCCGCGCTCGTTCCCATCCGACCTCGTTGGGATCGATCCCTACGAGAGCCCCTTCCAAAAGGCTTGCGCCGGCGATCTTCCCCTTGTAGTTCGGATGAGCTGGTCTTCATCTGCTGGAGGAGAGCTTGTCGCGAAGTCGGTCATATTCCTCGATGCTGATCTCGCCGTGCGCGAGCCGTTGCTTGAGAATGTCAAGCGGCGTTTCAGAAGCAGTCGCACTCGGAACGCCACCACCGCGAAGGAGCCAGATCGCGAAAACAACGACAAGAGACCAGAAAAGAATCATGCCGATCAGCATGATGATGCCCCAGCCGCTGCCCAAGTCGCCGTGCATGTTCCAGTCGGTATCGGCAAGATAGATGGCTGATTGTGTGATTTCGTTCATGCCTTCAAGATACTGGATGGCCTAAGAGCCCCTAACAAAATGAGTTCCGCAGCCGTCTGAGGCAGATCAAACAATTCGCCAAAGAAAGAAACGCCTCGTGCATCAAGGCGCTTCGATCAAAGCGGACAAGTAGGCGTCGGAACTGGTGCAGCCAGGCAAACGTCCGCTCGACCACCCAGCGTTGCCAGCCCAGACCAGAACCGTTGTCGGTGCTGCGCCGGGCAATGAGGTGACCGACGCCTCGCGCTTCAAGCTGTATCCGGTACTTGTCGTGGTCGTATGCACGATCGGCGAGCACGGTGGACGGTTTGTGCAGCGGATG
>JBPPNF010000012.1:0-75496 GCA_051306435.1 Solirubrobacterales bacterium
GCACCGCCGGCGCTGCCTCGGCGCCTGCGCGACCGAGTGAGGTTCGCGGGGCCGGTCGATGGCTCGGAGGCCCAGCATCTGTGCCGCGCGACGATCGCCGTGGCGGCGTCGGCCGGGACCGCGCCCGCTCCCCACCTCCTGCTGAGGGCGCTCGCCGGCGGAGCCGTGCCCGTGGCCTCGCGGCTTCCCCGGTACGAGGAGGTGCTCGAGGAAGGCGAGCTGGGCCTTCTGTTCGAGCCGCGCGATGCCCTCACGCTGGCCGCGCAGCTCGAGCGGCTGGTTTCCCAGCCCGAGCTCGTCGGAACCTTCGCGAAGCGGATCGCCGATGCCCATCCTCGCCTCGAGTGGAGCCGAGCGGCGGACGAGATGGAGGCCCTGTACGAGCGCGTGGCGGCTCGCCGCCACCCCGTCGAGGGCGATGGCCAGGTGCGCAAGCGCCTCCGAGGGCGCGACTTCATCCACGTTGACCTGCACATGCACACCAACCACTCGCACGACTGCGCGACTCCGGTCGAGGTTCTGCTGGAGACCGCGAAGGTCCAGGGTCTCGGCGCGATCGCGGTGACCGACCACAACCTCGTCTCCGGCGCCCACGAAGCCGCGAAGCTCGCCGACGAATATGGCGTCAAGGTGATCATCGGCGAAGAGGTGAAGACCAAAGATCAGGGCGAGGTGATCGGCCTCTTCATCGAGCAGATGATCCCCAAGGGCGTCACGCTCCAGGAAGCGATCGCGGACATCAAGCGCCAGGGCGGCCTCGTCTACGTGCCGCATCCCTTCGACCGCATGCATTCGGTCCCCGACTACAAGCATCTCCTTGACGTGCTCGAGGACATCGACCTGATCGAGGTTTTCAACCCGCGTGTCGCCTTCAGCGCCTTCAACGACGAGGCCGCGCGCTTCGCCGCCAAGTACCGGATCGTCGCCGGCGCTGGGTCAGACAGTCACGTCGCACAAGGCCTCGGCAGCGTGCGGATCAACATGTTCGACTTTGACGGGCCGGAAGAATTCCTCGAGAGCCTGCGCGCTGCGGACATCGCGCGCTCTCCGAGCAGCCTCGTCTACGTGCAGGCGATGAAGTTCCTGCAGACCAACGTCGGCGTCCACTCGAAGGTGCCGCCGGCGCGTACTGGATCAAAAGCGCGCGAGACCAAGATCGTCAAGTCCGGCACCGTCGACGCCAAGAAAAAAGCCGGTCGGCGCTGACCCTCTCCCCAGCTGGCTGCGCTCTGACCGGCATTCTTTCTGCTCAGAGTGTTAATGCTGTTGGCCGGCGGTGCGACGTAAGTGCCGACGGAAGGTCTCGGCTCCGACCGCAGGTCGCGAGGCGCAAGGCCGGCCAACCATATGAGTTATACCGCAATCGGTAGATTGCGAAACAACTCACGTCCAGCTTTCTCCTGCAAGCGGGCACCTTCCGCAACGACCCTTGCCCGGCGCACCCACCGTTGCGCTTGCGTTATGTAGCCAAGGAAGTCAATCGCCAGAGTCCAAATACATCCCCGTCGGCGGATCATGACGGCGCGGAACGATTTCGCAGATGCCCGTGGCCCGCTGATCCTTTTACCCCCACAGGACGACGCAGAGGCGTCATCCTGATCAGACACAGATGACGGACGAGATGCCAAGAACAGACGATGAGATCCGGGAGAAATATCTCGACCGGGCGATCCGCGAGCTCAACTCGCTTGCCCACGCGATTCACGACTGCGATGAATGCCCGCGCGGAAACCTGATGCCCGTGCTCGGCAGCGGACACCCGCAGGCCGACATCTTCCTGATCAAGCATTCTGCAAAGCCCGCCGAGATCGAGGAGGGCGTCGCCTTCTACGGACGCGCCGGCGTGGCCTTGCAGAAGTCGTTCAAGCGTCTTGGCATCGACCCGCTCACGGTCTACGGCACGGTCAGCGTGAAGTGCCCGGTCGAGCCGGTCGACGCCGCCGAATCCTGCACCGCCCGCGTGCTCGACGAGCTGATGATCGTGCAGCCGCGGATCCTTGTGGTGATGGGCGAGGGCGCGCTTGACGCGATCAACTCGCTCGGCATGCCGGGCGCCGCTGCGCTCGAGCCGATGCTCGGTCAGGTGCAGCCCTGGACGGCCCACACCGAGGCACTTTTCACGCCCGACCTGGATGACTGCCTGGACGACGAGCCCTACAAGCGCGAGTTCTGGCGCGCCTTCAAGCGGCTCGGCGACTGGCACGGCGACCTGCCGCCGTACTGAAGAACCCCAGCGGCCGCTTAGGATCAGCCGCGATGGGACACCGCATCGGAATGGTCGCCACCGGCGGCACGATCAGCATGCGCCACGGCGAGGCGGGTAAAGCCGCCCGCCCGGAGCTCGGCGCAGCGCACCTGGTCAGCATGCTCGACGAGGGCGCACACGTGGCGGATGTCGAGGTCACGATGTACGAACCGCACCGGATCCCGTCGGAGGACCTCTCCTTCAGCCTGCTCAGCAATCTCGCAAAAACGATCGAGCAGGCGCTCACAGAGAACGACTCCGTGATCGTCACGCACGGCACCGACACGATGGAGGACGCAGCCTTCTTCGTGGCCGAAGCGCTGGGCAACCCCGACGTGATCTTCACCGGCTCGATGCTGCCCGCCGATCACCCTGAGTACGACGGGATCAGCAACCTCACCGCATCGTTCATCGTCGCCCACAGCGACGAGTCGATGGGCACGATCATCTGCATGTACCGCTACTGCCTGCCGGCGTGGTCGGCCATAAAGCGCGACTCGGCGGCGATGGACGCATTCAACATCCGCGAGGGCAAGGCCGTCGGCCGGGTCATCGAGAACGAGGTCGAGCGGATCACCGCCCGCCCGCAGGCCAACTGGATCGACGACTACAAAATGCTCGACGACCGCGACCCGATCGTGCCGATCCTGACGCTCGGCGTCGGCACCAGCCCAGACGCACTCGAGCTGATGACCTCAGTCGCAAAAGGGATCGTGATCGAGACCACGGGGACTGGTTCAGTACCGAGTTCGATGAAAGCGGCGATAATTGCCACGTCGAGGCAGATCCCGGTGATCGTCACCACGCGCTGCGCCAACGGACCGACGATCGCTCAGGACGTCTACCCGAACAAGTGGGACGAGTTGCTCGAGAACGGCGTGCATTTCGAGAACCATCTGGACTCGTTCAAGGCGCGGACGCGCCTGATCCTCACGATCTCGCTCGGGCGTGAATACGAACCATTTCACGTAGCGCCCATTTAAGAAATCGGTAAACACTTGCGTGGGAGCATGGACCCAGTCCACGAAACAGGAGTCCAAGAAATGCTCAAGACACGTTCCAGACACTTTTATCTGCTGACGCTGACCGCAGCGGTCGCATCCCTCTTCATCGCCTTCGCGATGGTCGACGTCGCCTCTGCAGGCGGCGGCAAGCGGATCAAGACCGGCAGGACCAGCTTCGGCACGATCATTCAGGACTCGCGCGGTCGCACGCTCTATCTCTTCACCAAAGAGCGCAGCACCAGAAGCAGGTGTTACGGCGAGTGCGCCAAGGCGTGGCCGCCAGTGCTCACGAGCAACGACCCGGTCGCGACCGGTGGCGCGATCCAGTCGAAGCTCGGCACCACGCGTCGTCGCGGTGGCAAGACTCAGGTCACCTACAACGGCCACCCGCTCTACTACTACGTCGCCGAGGACGAGGCCAACGAAGTCCTCTGCCAGAACGTCTACGAGTTCGGCGGCAAGTGGTACATCGTGAACCGTCAGGGCAACGCGATCAAGGGTGGATGAACATGTTGCGAGCCAAAGGCATTTTGGCGCTGTGCGTCGTGGCGATGTTGGCGTTCGTCGCTGCCGGGTGCGGCGACGAAGCGGACACCACAGCCTCAGCGCCGTCGGCAACGGCCGCGACCGGCTCGACCGAAGCCGCGATGAAGGCCGCGCCCAAGCGCAAGAGCGGCCAGAAGGAGATCCAGACCGGGAAGGTCAGCCCCTACGGCAAGATCCTCCAGGACGGTCGCGGCCACACGATCTACCTGTTCACCAAAGAGGAGTCAAGCAAGAGCGAGTGCTACGACGCATGCGCTGCTGCCTGGCCTCCGGTCCTGACCAGGAACACCCCGTTCGCGGGCGAGGGTGTCAGGCAGAGCAAGCTCGGAACAACGAAGCGGACCGACGGCAAGAAGCAGGTGACCTACAACGGCCACCCGCTCTACTACTACGTCGACGAGCGCGAGCCCGACCTCGTGCTCTGCCAGGCAGTCGAGGAGTTCGGCGGCCTCTGGTACATCATGGACAAGCGTGGGAACGCGGTCACGTAATCCTGAACGGGCGCGCTGGTTCGTGGCAATCGAGCAAACAAATACGCTGGTCTCGATGTCGAGCGTGCGATCAAGCGGACCGATGCAGACCGTGCTCGTCGTCGACGACGAGGAGATCGTCCGCGACGTCGTCGTGCGCTATCTCGAGCGCGACGGCTACAGAACAATCCAGGCCGGCGACGGGGCGACCGCGCAGGCGCTGATCGAAGAGCACGAGCATTCGCTTGCGCTCGTCGTGCTTGACCTGATGCTCCCGCAGATCAACGGACTCGAGCTCTGCAGCTGGATCCGTTCGCGCGGCGATCTTCCGGTGATCATGCTGACCGCGCGCAGCGATGAGACCGATCGCATCGTCGGGCTTGAGATCGGCGCCGATGACTATCTCGGGAAGCCGTTCTCGCCACGCGAACTCGCCGCGCGGGTGCGCAGCGTGCTGCGCCGGTCCGGTTCGGCCGGTGAGCGCGAGGCCGACGAAGCCGCCGTCGGCAGCGTCGTCGAGTTCGGCGACATCTCACTCAATCCAGTCTCGCGCGCGGCGTCGCGCGGCGGCGCCCCGGTCAAGCTGACTGCGCGCGAATTCGATCTCCTCGAGTTCCTCGCGCGCAACCCCGGCGAAGTGTTCTCGCGTGATCAGTTGATGGCGCGTGTGTGGGGCTACGACGCCGCCTACGACACAGGAACTGTCTCGGTGCACGTGCGCCGGTTGCGCGAGAAGATCGAAGCGGATCCGTCCAGGCCCAGACACCTGCAGACGGTGTGGGGCCTCGGCTACAGGCTCGACACATGATCCAGTTCGCCGCCGTAGTTCTCGTGCTCGCGCTCGCTGCCGGCTTCGCGGCGACCGCGCTCGTCATGCGCATGCATTCAATCCGCGCGCGAACGATCGGCGCGTTGCTGGTGACCGCCGCCCTGCCGCTGATTGCCGTTGCCGCGAGCGGCCTGATCATGTTCGAATCCAAACACGACTTGGTCGTGCTGGCAGTGGTTGTCGGGACCACGCTGGTTGCGCTGGGCGCGGCCGTCCTGCTTCTGCGCGGAATAGCTGCCCCGATCGACGCGCTCAATGAAACCGCGCACGAGATTGCCGCCGGAGACCTCGCCGCGCGCGCTCCTCATGCCGGGATCGCCGAAACAGACGAACTCGCGGACTCTTTCAATCAGATGGCCGACTACGTGGAGTCTCTCTTTGACGCGCGCCGTCAGCTCGTCGCCTGGGCCAGTCACGATCTGCGAACTCCGCTCACCGCGATGCAGGCGATGCTCGAAGCGATCGAGGACGGCGTCTCCACGCCGGAGGAGTATCTGCCGGAGATCAGCGGTCAGGTGCAGCGGCTCTCCCAGCTGGTCGACAACCTTTTCGAGCTGGCGACGATCGACGCTGCGGCGCTCTCGCTTGAGTACGACGACGTGCGTGTCGGCGAGCTGATCTCAAGCTGCGTCCACGGCTTCGAAGGTCAGGCGCGCGCCGGCGGGATCGAACTGACCACCGAAGTCAGCGACCCGGAGGCCGTGATCCGCTGCGCGCCCGACAAGATCGAGCGCGTGATGATGAACCTTCTGACCAACGCGCTGCGCCACACCCCGAGCGACGGCGCGGTCGCGGTGTCGGCCACCGGCACGCGCGATCAGGGAATCCTCGTGCGCATCAGCGACAGCGGCAGCGGGCTCGCCGATGACGAGGCCGATCAGGTGTTTGACCGATTCTTTCGCGGCGACTCTGCGCGCGACTCCTCACGCGGCGCGGGCCTCGGACTTGCGATCGCAAAGGGTCTGGTTGAAGCGCACGGCGGCGAGATCCACGCCGAAAACCGCCCCGAAGGCGGCGCAAGTTTCAGCTTCACGCTTCCGAGCACGGCGGCCTGATCACCACGCGGCGACATCCGGCGCGAACTCGAGCAGCCGTTGATCTTTGGTGACGAGCTTCGCACGTAGCGCTTCGGCGGTGGCGAGGATCACCTGGTCGCCGGGGTCTCCCGAGAGGCCGCGATCGATCAGATCAATCGCGTGCTGGGCGATCTTCGATCCCATCGGAACCTCGACGATTCTTGGATCGTGCTTGAAGGCAAGGTCGATCCAACGCGGGTGATCGAGGGCGATGCGGCCGAGACTCCTTGCGCGCGCGAGCTCGAGGGCGGAGTACGAGCTGATTCCGATCTCACGTGATTCGTCGATCAGCCTGGCCGCCGTGGGGGAGAGCTTCTTCGGCTCGGTGATCCACCAGAACCAGGCGTGGCTGTCGAGAACGATCAAGGGCTGGCCGGGGGAGTGGAATCCCAGACCTCGTCGTTCCACTCGACTTCGAATGGCGCGATCAGCTCCTCGTCGCTGACCAGTTGCCTGGCGGTCGCGGCAAGGTCAACTTTCTCAGCGTGTACGTGCGGGACGATGTTGGCCACCGGCTTGCCGTGCTTCGTGACGACGATGGTCTGTCCGGTGCGCGCCACTTCGTCGAGCACCCCGAGGAGTGTCGCTTTCAAATGCGTTGCTGTGATCGATTCGTCGTTCATGACCATGGTCATATTACCATGGTCATATATGGTGCGGATCAGGTCGGGCGATTTTTTCCCTTGGCTCGACGCTCTTCGATCCGCGCCGCAATGACTGCCAGCCGCTTCTCGTCATCCACCAGATCAAGCACCGCAACGGTCTCGATGTGCGGCGTGTGCGGGAACATGTCAACCGGGCGCACGCGACGCAGCTCGTATCCGCTCTCGACCATCTGCTTGATGTTCGGCGCGAGTGTCGTGGGGTTGCAGCTGACGTAGACGATGCGCTTGGGCGCAGCTTCCATCACGCGGCGCACGACCTTCGCCGACAGCCCCGCGCGCGGCGGGTCGACGATCGCGACATCTGGAGTTCCGGTGTGTTCGATCAGCTGCGGCAAGGCCAGGCGCATGTCGCCGGCAAGGAAGTCGGCGTCGGTCACGCCGTTGAGGTTCGCGTTGAGCGCCGCGTCTTCGACGGCATCGACGACGATCTCGATTCCCCAGACGTGCTTGGCGTGCTCGGCCAATGAAATGCCGATCGTGCCCGACCCGCAGTACAGGTCGTAGACAAGCTCTTTGCCTGTCAGGTCGGCAAACTCGATCGCCGTCTCGTAAAGCTTCTCGGTCTGAGCGGAGTTGGTCTGGAAGAAGGCGTCGGGCGAAATCCGAAAGCGCAGGCCGAGGATCTCTTCTTCGACGTAGGCGTTGCCGGCGAGCGTCTTGTCGCGCGCGTCGTGGGTCCAGCCGCCCGGGCTGTCAGAGCGCGACCAGATGATCGAGCTCGGCGGCGGGTCGAGCTGCTGCAGCTCCTCGACAAAGCCCGCCGAGTCAAACCCGCCGGGCTCTGGCTCTCGGCTCGTGGTGACCAGGCGCACCATCGTCTCGCCGGTCGCGCGGCCTTCGCGCACCACAAGATTGCGCAGGAAGCCGAAGTTCTCGTCGGGGTCATACGTCGAAAGTTCGCGGCTGACACACCAGTCCTTGACGATCTGGCGGATCTGATTGGTGCGCGCGCTGGCCAGCACGGTGTCGTCGACGTCCTCGACCAGATCCCAGCGGCCGGGCGGGTGAAAGCCGAGCGCGAGCGTGCCGTCCCCGCCGCGGCCGAACGAGAACTCGACCTTGTTGCGGTAGTTCCAGATCGCCGGGTCGTCATGGCCGGTGCCGGCGGGGACGATCGACTCGAACTCGATCGGTGAAGACTCAGACAGATCGAAATTGCCGAAGCGTTCAAGCGCGTCGCGGACCTGGTTCTGCTTCTCGGTCAGCTGCGCCGCGTAGTCGAGCGTCTGCCACTGGGCACCGGGGTGCGGGGCGCGCTCGGGCACGCGGTCGGGACCGGCCTCGAGGACCTCGGTCACCCGGGCCTCGGCGAAGTTCTTCTTGCCGCCCGTGACCTGGGCGATCACGCGGTCGCCGGGCAGCGCGCCGCGCGCAAACACGACGAAACCGTCGGCGCGCCCGACCCCTGCGCCGCCATGAGCGAGCGACTCGATCGACAGTTCGACGACCTCGCCTTTTTGCAATCTGCGCAGCCGTGATGGTGATTCCGAGGACATTGCAGCGACGGTAGCGCGGGCAAATAGACTCGCGGCGTGTCAAAACACTTTCTCAGCGGCGCAGAGCTCGCTCCCGAGGAGCTCGCAGCGATTCTCAACCGGGCCGCGGACTTCAAGGCCATCCGCGAAACGCTCGCCGCCCAGCGCGGCGCCCTCGCAGCCAAGACGGTCGCGCTGATCTTCGAGCACCCGTCGACGCGCACACGCATGTCCTCGGAAGTCGCCGTCTACGAACTCGGCGGTCACCCGATGGTGCTCTCTGGCGCCAACATGCAGCTCGCGCGCGGCGAGTCGGTCAAGGACACGGCGCTCGTCACCTCGCGCTTTGTCCACGCGATCGGAATTCGCACCGGCTCCCACGAGACGGTCGAGGATCTGGCCGCGCACGCCACCGTCCCGGTCTTCAACCTTCTGACCGACCAACACCACCCGATGCAGGGCCTCGCAGACCTCCTGACGATGCAGCAGCGCTTCGGCACGCTCGAAGGCCGCAGGCTCGCCTACGTCGGCGACGGCAACAACGTCACGGCATCGCTGATGGTGCTCGGTGCGATGGCCGGCATGACCGTCGCTGTAGCCACGCCAGAGGGTTTTGAGCCTGCATCTGAAGCTGTCGCGCTGGCCGAATCAGTCGCCACAGCCGGCGGCGCGATCGAGCTGACCAACGACCCGCAGTCGGCCGCGGCCGAAGCGGACGCCGTCTACACCGATGTCTGGGTCAGCATGGGCGATCAGGAATCAGATGCCAAGAAGACAGCGCTCGCGCCGTACCAACTGAGCGGTGAGCTGCTCGCCCACGCAAAGCCCGAAGCCGTCGCTCTGCACTGCCTGCCGGCCCACGTCGGCGAAGAGATCACCGAGGAGGCGCTGTACGGGCCGCGCTCGGCGATCTTCGACCAGGCCGAGAACCGGTTGCACGTGCAGAAAGCTCTGCTGGAATTCCTGCTCTCGTGACCGAAGTGACCGAACCGAACGAAGAGCTCGATCCTCGGGCATCCGCCCGCGCGCGCACCGAGGCCAAGAACCAGGCCGTTCGCGATTCGCTCGCGCCGCTCGCGCCGGGCGAACGCCCGGGTGCGGTCACGGTCGCTTCGATCGTCGCAGGGCTGCTGGCGGTGGGAAATCTCGTCACCTACCTGCTGAGCGATCATGCGGCCAACGCCGATCGCGGCAAGGAAGTCGTCCAGACGCTCGTGATCTGCGGCATCCTCGCGCTAGCCTCATGGGGGATGTGGCGCGCCAAGTACTGGGCCGTGCTCGGCTTTCAGACGATCCTCGGGCTGCAGGTTCTCGTCATCTCACTGAGCCTTCTCACGGTCAACAATGCGCTGGTCGCGCTGCTCTTCCTGACAATCGTTCTGCTGTCGGCCGTATTGTTCTGGTACCTCGTCAGGGCGATGGCGCGCATTCAGATGCCCGAAACGCCCGGCATGATCTCATTGCAGGAACAGCGAGAAAGAGCAGAGTCGGAGGAGTCAGATGGCTGAGGGAGTTTTTGACGTCGCAGTGATCGGCGGAGGACCGGGTGGATACGTCGCCGCGATCCGTGCTCGCCAGCTCGGCCTGACCACCGTGCTGATCGAGAAGGACAAGCTCGGCGGCCGCTGCCTGAACTACGCGTGCATACCGGCCAAGGCCGTCCTGCGCAGTGCCGATGTGATCAAGGAAGTCCAGGACGCCGCAACCTTCGGCGTGACGATTCCGCCCGCCGGGGAAATCGGCGTTGACTTCGCCACAGTCGCAAAGCGCCGCGACCGCGTCGTAAAGATGATGGTCGGCGGTGTCCGCGGGCTGATGAAGAAGAACGAAGTTCTCGTGGTCGAGGGCGAGGCGAGCTTTGCCGCCCCGGCAGAAGCGGGCGTCGTGGATCTGCACGTGCAGACCGCCGAGGGTATGAAGCTCATCCGCACCTCGAACGCGATCGTCGCCACCGGGTCAATCGCACTGCCCGTGCCGGTTCCCGGTGTGACCTTCGGTGGTCGCATAGTCGACACGGCCGGCGCCTGGCTCGCTCCAGATCTGCCCGAGTCGCTCGCCGTGATCGGCGCAGGAGCAAGTGGCGTCGAGGTCGCGTCGGCCTACGGACGCATGGGCGTGCCGGTCACGTTGCTCGAAGCGCTGCCGCAGATCCTCCCGGCAGAAGAGCCCGCGATCGCCGAGCTGCTGACCAAGGAACTCGCGAAGCAGAACGTCACCGTGATCGCCGGAGCTCAGATCACCGAAGTGCTCCAGGGCGACGGCATGGTCCAGATCGGCGTGGGCGGAGAGACACTGCAGGTCGCGCGGCTGTGCATCGCGGCCGGTCGCTCGCCGGACCTCGCAGCACTGAACACACAGCCCTACGGCCTTGCGGTTGATCAGACCGGCCGCATCCAGGTCGGCCCCGATCAGCGCACCAGCCACCAACAGATCTTTGCGATCGGAGACGTCGTGGCCGGACCCGCGCTTGCGCACAAGGCTTCCGAAGAGGCCGTGGTCGCCGTCGAGACGCTCGCCGGCTGGCAGGGCGTCCACCCGATCGACGCGACCAACATTCCGCGCGTCACCTTCTGCTCACCGCAGGTCGCATCGATCGGCCTCACAGAGGCGCAGGCTCACGAGGCCGGCGTACAGGTGAGAATCGGAGAGTTTCCGCTGGCTGCGGCCGGCGCCGCCACCGTCTACGGCGACCGCAACGGCCTGATCAAGATCGTCGGCGACGCCACGACCGGACAGATCGTCGGCGCACATGCGATCGCCGCAAAGGCCGGCGACTTGATCGCCGAGCTCACCGTCGCCAAGTCCGCGGGCATCGGCTACCCGCAGCTCGCCAGGATCATCCACGCTCACCCGACAGTCGGCGAGGCGGTGATGGAAGCCGCCCGCACTGCCGATGGATGGGCGATCCACGTATGAGCTATTCCTTCCATTTCGACATCGGTTCGCCGTACGCCTGGGTTGTCGCCGAGCGCGTCGCCAGCTCGCTCCCCAGCGCCGAGTGGATCCCCGTGCTCCAGCCCGACGTCGACGACGGCCCGCTCTGGGACGGTGACGAAGACCGCATCATCGAGTACGCCCAGAAGTTCGGCCTGATCCGCCCGAAGTTCAACGAAGAGCGCATGAACCTGACGATCGCCGACTCGCGCAAGATGGCGCTCGCCGCCACCTATGCGAAGTCGATCGGCCGCACCGTCGCCTTCTCACTCGCCGCGTTTCGCCAGTGCTTCGGCGCCGCGCGCCCGATCGACCAGGAAGATACGATTCTGCTTGCCGCGGCCGCCTGCGAAATGCATCCGCGCGCGGTCCTGCAGGCGCTCGAGATGAAGTCGACCGCGGAGTCGCTCGCCGCCGCGGGCGCAACGCTGCGCGAGACGGTCGGTGGACGTACGGAGCTTCCGGTGCTGACCGGACCAGACGGATTCATCGCCACCGAGAACGACCTCTTCGCCCTCGCGCTGGGCGATTTCGCCGACCTTTCCTGAGCCGTAAAGTGGGCTGCCGCCCCTGCGGCGGTCAATATGGTGGATGAGATGGAAGCCGGTGATCCCTCTGCGGCAGGACAGCCCTCGCCGGGCGTGAATCCGGCGGGAGAATCCGCTGCGCCCCAGCAGCAGCCCGCGCCGCGTTTTCAGCCCGACCACATGTTGCCCGACGCCGAGCGCGGCAAGGCCGTGCTCTACAGAATGCTGCTGATCCGCCGCTTTGAAGAACGCGCCGGCGAGATGTACGCGCGCGCGAAAATCGGCGGCTTCCTGCACCTCTGCATCGGCGAGGAAGCGACTGTCGTCGGCACCTCCGCCGCGATGCGTTCAGACGACTACCTGATCAGTACCTACCGCGAGCATGGACAGGTGCTCGCGCGCGGCACTCCGGCCAACGCAGTGATGGCCGAGCTCTTCGGCCGCGTGACCGGCGTTTCAAAGGGCCGCGGCGGATCGATGCACATGTTCGACGCCGAGCGGCGCTTCATGGGGGGCTACGGAATCGTCGGCGGAAACCTCCCGATCGCGGCCGGCCTTGGCCTAGCCGCCGCATACCAGGGCACCGATGACGCGGTCGTCTGCATGCTCGGCGACGGCGCGACCAACCAGGGCACCTTCGGCGAGACGCTGAACCTCGCCGCGCTCTGGAAGCTGCCGGTCGTCTTCATCATCGTCAACAACCAGTTCGGGATGGGCACCTCGCTCGCGCGCCATTCGGCGATGACCAACCTCGCCGCCAAGGGCGAAGGCTTCGGCGTGCCCGGGACGCGCTGCGACGGCATGGACGTGCTCGACGTCGAGTCCTGCGTGAAGAACGCGCTGGACCTCGCGCGCACCGACCGCCAGCCGGTTCTCATCGAGGCCGTCACGTACCGCTTCCGCGGCCACTCGGTCGCCGACCCCGAGGAGTACCGCACCAAGGAAGAAGTCGAGCAGTGGCGCAAGCGCGACCCGATCGTCCAGTTCGCCAACAAGTTGATCCGCGGCGGGGCGATCAACGGTGCCGAAGCCGAGGCGCTCGACAAGCTGGCGCTGCAGGAAGTCGACGCGGCTGTGACTTTCGCTGACGAGTCGCCATATCCGGCGCTCGATTCGCTCTATGACGATGTCTACGTGCTCGGCGACCAGCTGCGCGGCTGGTACTCGGTCGACGCGCGCTCGCCCGACACTCAGCGCGGCGAGCACATCGCCGGCGACGGCGAGCTCCAGCGCATCGCCGAGGCCAGCGCCGCCCACACCGAAGGGTCCGAGTTTGATGAGCAGATCGTGATGCGCGAGGGCGTCGCCCGTGCCGGCGGCGCGCCGCCGCCGCCGCTCCCGCCGGAAGAGGGGTTCTGAGCAGTGCCCGAGATGCGATATCGCGAAGCGCTCAACCTCGCGCTGCGCGAAGAGCTGACCGCCGACCGCAACGTCTTTCTGATGGGCGAGGACATCGGCGTCTTCAACGGCGCCTTCAAGGTGACCGAAGGCCTGCTCAAGGAGTTCGGCGAAGAGCGCGTGCGCGACACCCCGATCAGCGAGAACACGATCGTCGGCATGGGGGTGGGCGCGGCGATGGCCGGCCTGCGTCCGGTCATCGAGCTGATGACGATCAACTTCTCGCTGCTGGCGATGGATCAGATCATCAACCACATGGCGCCGATCCACTACATGTTCGGCGGTCAGGTCAAGGTGCCGATCGTCGTGCGCATGCCCCAGGGCGCCGGGCACCAGCTCGCAGCAACGCATTCACACAGCTTCGAGGCCTTCTTCCAGCACGTGCCCGGCCTGCTTGTCGCCACGCCGTCAACGCCGGCTGACGCCAAGGGCCTTCTGAAGGCCGCGATCCGCGATGACAACCCGGTGATCTTCATCGAGCACGAAACGCTCTACGGGATGAAGGGCGAGGTGCCGTCAGACCCGGCGTTCATCGTGCCGTTCGGTCAGGCAGCGGTGCGCCGCGAAGGCACCGACGTGACGATCATCGGCATCTCACGCATGGCGGTCACCGCCGAGAAGGCGGCAGAGCAGCTCGCTGAGCGCGGCGTCTCGGCCGAGGTGATCGACCCGCGCACGTTGCGCCCGCTCGATCTGGACACGATCCTCCGTTCTGTCGAGAAGACGAACCGCGTCGTGATCGCCGAGGAAGGCTGGCCGCACGGCGGCGTAGGAGCGAACATGACCGCTCTGATCCAGGAGCAGGCATTCGACTATCTCGACGCCCCGATCCAGCGCGTCGCCGGGGCAGACGTCCCGATGCCGTACTCCAGACCGCTTGAGCAGGCGGCCTACCCACATGCAGAAAACATTGTCGCCGCAGCGATGGCCACATTCGAAACAGGGGATCGCGCCTAGCCCTTGAACTCACCTGCTGTGGGCCTCGTCGTCATCTGCGACGCTGCGCCTACAGGGATCTTCTACAGGTGAATTCTGATGAGTGACATTGTGATGCCGCGCCTCTCCGACTCGATGGAGGAGGGGACTGTCGTGCGCTGGCTGAAACAACCGGGTGATTTTGTGCACCGCGGCGAACCGCTGGTCGAGATCGAGACCGACAAAGCGACGCTCAGCTACGAGTCAGACGTCGAGGGAGTGATTACGCACTTCACGGTCGGCGAGGGTCAGACCGTCGCCGTCGGCACGCCGATCGCGTACATCGAGCCGCAGGTCGCGCAGCCGGGCCAGCCGCCGGCGCAACAGCCGCCGCAGGCTTCATCGCCTCCGCCGCTACCGACGCCGGGCCCGCCTCCACCGCTTCCGACTCCGGAATCCCAGCCGCCGCAGGCCCCTGTTCCGGCCGCGATGAGCGAGTCGCTCCACGAACAGCCGGTGTACGGAGAGCCGCCCGGCGAGTACGAGGTCTTTGACGATGCAGGGGTCGAGCCGCCGCAGCCGCCCGAGCATCACGACGTCACCGAGGAGTTCCCGGTCGATGACGAGTTCACAGCGACGGCTGAGTACGAGGCCGCGCAGTCGCCTCATGAGATCTACACACAGGAAGCTCACGAGTTCCTGCCTGCGGGCGAGACTCCCGACCGGGTGAAGGCTTCGCCGATCGCCCGCCGCCTGGCCAACAAGCTCGGCGTGAACATCGCGTCGATCTCCGGGAGCGGGCCCGGTGGTCGCGTCGTGAAGGAAGACGTCGAGGCCGCCGCGGACGCAGCCGCTCAGGCGCAGGCAGCGCCGAGCACGCCGACGCAGGCACCTGCGCCGCTCGCGCTTCCGCCCGAGGAGGAGCAGATCGTCCCGCCGGCCGCGCAGGAGCCGGAGCCGAGTTTCACGCCGATTGAACAGCCCCCGATCGTGCAGCCCCCGATCCAGCCGCCGCCGATCCAGGAGCCGCCGCTGATCCCGAACTTCCCGCCGCCGCCCGCGCCGACGCCGCAGCAGCCGTATCCGCAGCAGCCCGCCTACGGCCAGCAGCAGGGCTACCCGCCGCAGCAACAGCCGTACCCGCAGCAGCCCCAGCAACCGCAGCAGCCCTTCCCGGGGCCGCCACCGTTCGTGCAGGGCATGACCGGCAACTTCCCGGCGATCCAGCCGCAACAGCCGCAGAACCCGTACCCGCCGCAACAGGCACCGCCGACGCAGCCGCCCGCCCCGGGCGCCGCCGAAACGGCCACCCGCGGCCAGTCAACTTCAGTGGACCCGACCAGCGCCCAGCAGACGGTCGCCCGCCGCATGGCCGAATCGAAGGCGACCGCGCCCGAGTTCTTCGTCGAGACCGAAGTCGACATGACGACCGCAGTCGCCTACCGCGAGCAGCTGCGCAGCATGGTCAGCCCGCTGCCGTCATTCAACGACTTCGTGATCAAGGCCTCAGCGCAGGCGCTGCGCCAGTACCCCAACGTCAACGCCGCCTACAAGGACGGGCACTTCGAGCAGTACTCGGACGTGAACATCGGCATGGTCGTCAGCGCCGTGGAACTTCTGGCCGTGCCGACGCTCTTCAACGTCGACCGGAAGGGCCTCGCCCAGATCGCCGGCGAAGCGCAGCAGCTCGCAGAGGCGGTGCGAACGCGCACGATCAAGCCCTCGCAGATGTCGGGCGGGACTTTCAGCATCAGCAATCTCGGTATGTACGGGGTGGACCGCTTCACCGCGATCCTCAATCCGCCCCAAGCCGCGATCCTCGCCGTCGGCGCGATCAACCGCCGCGCGGTGATCGCCGAGGACGGCATGTCGCTGGTGATACGCCAGATCATGAACATGACCCTGACCTGCGACCACCGAATTCTTTACGGCGCCGAGGCTGCGGAGTTCCTGGGTGCGATCAAGGCCTGGCTGGAGAGCCCCCAGTTGTTGCAGGTCTGAACGATCTAGCGACGCTCATCCGCCAGCTCCGGATGCCACTCCAGAGCCTGCGCCGCATTGGACTTGCCGGGGCCGTGTTTGACAACCACCAACTTGTCGTTCTGAACCTGAGTCACCACGCACCAACCGGTCTTCACTGACTCCGGCGTCGGGACGCACGTGCGATACGTGCGCTCACTCATCTTCCATGTGTCTGCGCCACCCAGCTGGCGTCGGTAGATCGGTGGGGCTTCAAGCTCAACCGTGCGCTTGACGAGTTCAGCGTTCTGGTCGAGCCGCTTGGTCGGCGTGATCACGAGCTCGGTTGAAGCGAGCGTCACCGCAAGCAGCGCGAGCGATCCAAACGTCAGCAGGGTTCCAGCTGTCCAGCGCTCGGCCACGGCCACGTAGTGCGGGTCGGCTTCGCTCGCTCCGGCGCGACCGCCGGTCGAGGCAAGGTAGGGCGCCGCCCACGCCGTCAGCACGTAGGCAAGAAACAGGTTGCCGAGCAGCGCGACCAGTAGCGCGACCGGCCAGGCGATACTGCCGCTCCCGAACGGGTTGTTGTGCAGCAACCACGCCGAGATGAGAGTGAACACGGCGACGATCGCGGCGACCGGCCGGTTCGAGAACGTCCTTTTCATCGACTGACAGGTTAGGCGTCAGGGGTACGATCGAATCCATGCCCGACGCCCGCAACGAACTTTGGACAGTCCGCCTCGGCCTGATCGGCTACGACGAGGCGCTTGCGCTTCAACACGAAGTTCATGCGGCGCGCGTTCGCGGTGAGATCCCGGACGTCCTGCTCACGCTTGAGCATCCACCGGTCTACACAAAGGGTCGACGCAGCAAGCCCGATGAGTTGCCGATGGGCGAGGACTGGTACCGCACCCAGGGCATCGAACTGCGCGACGTCGACCGTGGGGGCAAGGTCACCTACCACGGCCCCGGCCAGCTTGTCGCCTATCCGATCGTCAGCACGCAGCCCTTCGGCGGCGATGTGTCCGCGCTCGTGGCCGCCCTCGAGGGCGCGATGATTGACGCGCTCGCCGGCGAAGCCATCCCCGCGCATCGCGACGAGGCCGGGCGCGGCGTCTGGGCCGGCGAGGGCCCGGCGGCAGGCAAGATCGGTTCGGTCGGTCTGCGCATCTCTCAGGGCGTCACCACGCACGGTCTGATGGTCAACGTCGACAATGATCTTCAACCGTTCAGCTGGATCCGCCCCTGTGGGCTCGACGACCAGGCGACCTCAGTCTCGAAGATCACCAAGCGGTCTGGCCAGCTCAGGTGTTTCGAGAAGCGCGTCGCGTTCGCCACTGCCGAGCGCTTCGGCCTGCGCCAGCGACTCGTCTCACGCGCAAGGCTCGAAGAGCACGTCCACGATCTAGTCTTGGCCTCGTGAATCCTCCAGTCGCAGCGCCGCCCAGCCCGAATACGACAGAGCGAAAGCACCGCACCCGCTCGCGCGCGAACCCCGGCGGGGTCACGCCCGAGCAGCTCGCCGAGCAACTCGGCGGCGGAGAAGTCCGCCCCTTCCGCGACCGCAAACCCGAGTGGTTCCGGGTCCATCAGCCGGGTGGACCGAAGTACCGCGAGATTCGTAAGGAGCTCGAGTCCGCCGGCCTGAACACCGTCTGCCAAGAGGCCAACTGCCCGAACATCGGCGAGTGCTGGGAGCGCGGCACGGCAACCTTCATGATTCTGGGCGACACCTGCACCCGTCGCTGCGGCTTCTGCAACATCAACACCGGCAAGCCGACCTTCCACGACCCGATCGAGGGTTTCAAGGTTGCCGCGCAGGTCAAAAAGATGGGCCTGAAGTTCGCCGTCATCACCAGCGTCGACCGCGATGACCTGCCCGACTACGGTGCCGCAGCGTTCGTTCAGACGATCCGTGCGATCAAGGCGCAGGCACCCGGTTGCCAGATCGAAGTTCTCACGCCGGACTTCCGTGGCCAGGAGATGCCGCTCGCCAAGGTGATCGCAGCGCGTCCCGAGGTCTTCAACCACAACGTCGAAGTCGTCCCGCGTCTCTACCAGTTCGCCCGTCGCGGCTCAACCTTCGAGCGCAGTTCACGGGTGCTCAAGAACGCCAAACTGATGGGCGGCGACGAAGTGGCGACCAAGTCCGGCCTGATGCTCGGCCTCGGCGAGACCAGGGAAGAAGTGATCGAGACCTTCAAGCTCCTGCGCGAGAGCCTCGTGCAGGTGCTCACCGTCGGCCAGTACCTGCGCCCGACGCGCAACCATCTTCCGGTCGTCCGCTACTGGCACCCCGACGAGTTCAAAGAGCTGGAGGCGGCCGCTTACGAGATCGGTTTCGAGTCGGTGGCCGCCGGCCCGCTCGTGCGCAGCAGCTACCACGCTGATGAGCACGCGCCGGGCGCGCTCAAGGCGAAGCGCGCGACTTCGGCTCAGGCGCCGGGCGCCAGAACCTGTAACCCGGCAGTCTCGGCGGCGTGAGCCTGACTTCGGTCGTACGTCACAAATTGTTCGTTCCCGGAATCGAGCGCGGTCACGACATGAATCGCGTCCAACGAGCGAAGCAGTGCCGGCGGCATGGTTCCGGCTGCGATCAACATTCCCTCGCCCGATCAACTCGTGCGCGGTGAAGTGCGGACTGGCTTCGCTTCGATCGTCTCATGCGACCGGTCAACCGAGATAGGTGACGAAGCTCGACGAGTCGGCGCGATCCGGCGGCATCGGCGGTGCGCCCTTTGCGCGGCCGAGATGGAGCAACCCGAGCACGTCTTCTTCCGGTCCGATTCCGAGCGCGTGAGTGCCGGCGTTGTCGCGCAGCACCTCGGGCGTGCGCCAGTAACCCGCGAAGCCGTTCGCGTGCGCGGCAAGCAGAACGATGTAGGACGCCACAGCGGTCGCCGCGAAGTCCTCAGCCTCGAGCACCGGGTCGGCGTTTCGGACACACGAGACCGCGACCAGCGTCGGCGCGCGGTCGAGCTTCTTCGCCGCGACTGCCCCGACCAACTGGGCGTCGGCAGCTTCAGGGGCGTGAGCGACCGCCACGTCCGCGGCTGCGGTCTTCAGCGCGGCGCGGCTGGCCTCGCCCAGTACACGAAAGCGCCACGGCTCGGTGAGCTTGTGATTGGGTGCCCAGCGCGCCGCGTCAAAAAGCGGCTCGAGTTCGTCAGGAGTGAGCGCCGGACCGGTGAACGCCTTGACTGTACGGCGTCCGACAATTGCTTCAAAGACTTCCATCAACCGGAGATTAATCACAAAGGCCCGGCTCGCATCATGCGATCCGGGCCTCAACCTGCGTGTGACCGCGTGTGACCTGTCCTTCGTTGAACCCCCCAGGACAAGCTTCTCGGCTCGGCGGAGGGTGAGGGGCTCAACTGTCTGCTTCGAAGGACTTAAGCTGCTGCAGGCTCCTTGATGTCGCTCGCGTTGCGCGCCTTGCGGACGACGTCCTCGCAGGAACCTTTCGGGTTCTCGGTGGTTGCGTCGACGATCTTGTCCTTGTGGTCAAGGATCGCGGTGTCGATTCCGGCGCCGCAGTCGATCGTGTCGCCTTCGCCGTCGCGGGTGCGGAAGACGTCGTCGCCGTCTTCACCGTGAAGTACGTCGCCCCTGAAGTCCGGACGGTTGCGCACGTCGCTGCGTGCGAGCGCCCAGAGGGTGTCGTTGCCGGCGCCGCCCCAGGACTCGTCGCGTCCCTTGTTGGCGAAGATCGTGTCGTTGCCGGCTCCGCCGTACTGCTTGTCGGCACCGAGGCCGCCGCGCAGAAGGTCGTCGCCGTCGCCGCCCTGGACCGTGTCGTTTCCGGCGCCGGCGTTGACGGTGTCGTTGCCGGTTCCGGCGTCAACCACGTCTGCCTTGTTTTTGGCGTTGATCGTGTCGTTGCCACCGTTTCCGTTGATCGTGTCGACGGAGTTGGTGCCCTTCAGGACGTGGCCGATGTCATCGTCGTTGATTGTCGCGGCTGTCGCGACTGCGGCGAAGACCATCAGCACGGCGAGTGAGCCGGTGAGCAGGCTGAAGATGTTTTTGGAGCGGTTGTGCATCGCAATCATTCCCTCGTGAAGTGGACGTTGTATTGCAGTAACCGATCCCGCGCGCGGGAGTTGCGGTGCTACGCGGCGCGCGTCAGACGGATGATCTGATCGAGGTCGCTGCGGCGCGGTTCGTAGTGACTGAACTCGCGCAGCACGCTTCCCGAATCGTCGATCACTGCGACGCGCGGCGTCGAGTTGATGCGGTATTTGGCGGCCGCCTGCGGCTGCTCGCCGACGTCGATCGCCTGTACACGCATCGTGTCCTGCTCGAGCGCGTCAAGCCATTGGCGGCAGCCGTGGCAGTACGGACTGGTGAAGACGATCACCTGCGTGCCGGGCGCAAAGTCGCTGCCGTCGATCTGTTCGATGTGATGGCGCCGACGAATGGCTGCGCGCGCGAACGCACTGAAAACGCTGACAGCGAGAACGAGGATCGCGAGAAGCAGTGCGCGGTCCATCCGGTGCTCAGTGCGCGAGCGCGATGCCGCGAAGGCGCGCCCAGGCTGCGTACATCTCGCAGCCGACGCAGATGCCGCTGATCGCCGCCAGCGAGGCGAGCGTCGTGACGATCAGGGAGAGGATCCAACCGGCCGTCGCGAACCCCGCGATGAACAGCACCGTCGCCGTGGTCGTGAAGATCGCCGCGACGATGTTTGCGAAGCGAGGCGGGCGCGAGTCTTCGATGTGACCCTCGCCGAAGCGCGGCTGGAGCACCTTGAACCAGAAGACGCAGGGCACGCAGTAGATCCGCCCGAAGGTGATTCCGATGATCAGCTGCAGGGCCATCAGCCCGACGAGCCATTCCTGGTCGAGCAGGAAGGCGAGGCCGGTGACGATCGCGACCGTCGTCTGGAGCGCGCGGGGTGCGCGCTCGTCGATCACATCGGTGTCCTTGAACGGATCGACGGACGGCGTGTAGCGCTTTTCAAGATTCAGAACCACAACGGTGATCTTATCGACAATCGCACTGGATATCGGCAGCGCGAACGAGGGATAAGCTCGCCGCGTGGACGAAGCTGACGATCAGGCGCGCGAGCGCGAGGAAGTAGACCGCGTCGAAGAACGCGAACTGACCGTCATTGAAATGATGAACGGACCGGCACGGCCGTCACCGCGGCGCCAGCGCACCTTCCTCTGGGTCGGACTGGCATTTTCTTCCTTCCTCTTCGCGATGACCGTGGCCGTGATCGGCCTCTACGGGCTGGACGTGCTGACGCTGATGACAATTGTCCCGCTCGGATTTCTCGTCGCCGCGATGATCGGCGCGCTGCGTTACAAGGGCGAGGATCCGATGGCGCAGTTTGATCCCCCGGATCCAGTTGCTCCGCGCCCTTTCTGGCGGCGCAAATAGTTACGACCGGCCGATGACATTTCTCGAGTTGCTCGCCTTCGCGCACGTTGCTGCGGCGATGATCCGGGTCGGTAGCGGCACGCTCCCCCAGATTCTTGGTCGACGGTCGGATGGCTGATCCGCCAAGATTGAGGGCGATGCCCTCACTGCTTGCCGTACTCGCTCTGATGTTCTCGTTGGCCACCGCCGCGGCACCTGGCGCCGCCAAACCGCTGGCATCGCTGGAGGGCAGGACGATCCTTGTAGATCCCGGCCACAACGGAGGCAACGCCGAGCACCCGGACGAGATCAACCGGCTCGTGCCGGCAGGAGGATTCCTCAAGGAGTGCGACACCACCGGCGCCACCACCAACGATGAGCGCCTCACGGAGGCAGCCTTCAACTGGGACGTCGCAAGGCGACTGACGCGCCTGCTGCGCGCGTCTGGCGCGAAGGTCGTGCTCACCCGCAGAAGCAACACCGGCGTCGGTCCGTGCATCAACAAGCGCGCCTCGATCGGCAACCGCGCCAAGGCTGACGCTGCGATCTCGATCCACGCCGACGGCGGGGAGCCGGGTGGCAAGGGCTTTCACGTGATCCGCCCGGGACTCGTGCGCGGTCACACCGGGCCGATCGTCAAGCCGTCGAAGGATTTGGCGTTGGACATCCGCGCGTCGTTGGACAAAGCTGGCCTGGCCCGCGCCGACTACATCGCGCACAACGGAATGATCGCGCGGCGTGACCTCGGCGGGCTGAATCTCTCAAAGGTGCCCAAGGTGCTCGCTGAGCTCGGGAACATGCGCAACGCCGCTGACGCGCGTCGGCTCAAGAGCGCCAAGTGGCGTGAGCATGTCGCGCGCGCCCTGCGCAGCGGCCTTGCCAGCTACCTGAAGGACAACTGAGCAAAAAAAACGGCGCCCCCCGGAGGGAGCGCCGTATTGAAAACAGCACGAAGTCTGTTGTCAGGTGTCGGAGGAGAAGCTCTAGAGCTTCTTGATTCCGACGGCCTTGGGACCCTTGTCCCCGGGCTCAACTTCGAACTCGACGCGTTCACCCTCGCTGAGTGAACGGAAGCCGTCCGAGAGGATCTCGGTGTGGTGGGCGAAGACGTCCTTGGAACCGTCTTCCGGGGCAATGAAGCCGAAGCCCTTGTCGTCGTTGAACCACTTGACTGTGCCAGTGGGCATTGATTTCTCCTGTGTATTGCTTACGTCGCGAACCAGAAAATCAAAAGAACCCCCGGCGCAAAGCGACTTACTTGATCGATCGCATCGGCATATGCCAAATACGACTTGAAGCGAAATGTAGTCGCTCCGGCGCCCAAATCGTGAAAACCTCGTGGTCATGTTGGTACCAGCTGGTTTCAGTTCTCGACCAGATCCATGGCTGGTGAGCTTTCAGGCGAAGCAACGGTGACTCCGGTGGACCGCCTCTCGCGCGGTCGCCACAAGCTTTCTCGCGCGCATCGGATCTGTAGGAAAGGCTTCGCGAGCGTCTCTCCCCGCTTCGCCACCAAGGCGTGGAAGTCCGACCTGGAGCCTCACGTCCATGAATTCAGGAATCATCCCCGCCGCCCGCTCCATCCAACCCGTGGAGCACCAACTGTTCGAGCAGTTCCGGCAGGTTCTCCGCTGAAGACACATCTCGCGGCCAATGAGCCACCGAGAGCAGCAAGCCGATCGCCGCATGCGCTGAGATGGCGAGTTCGGGCTCCGAGCGGTCAGGGAAGCAGCGATGCAACACCTCCACCCAACGCTCGACGTGACTTCGCTGACGCCGGTGCAGACGTTTTCGGGTGTCGCCGTCCAATGACCGATCCTCACGTGCGTAGACGGCGACGAGTTCGCGATGGTTCGCAACGAACCGAACCTGCGCGCGAATCAGGTGTTTCAACTCAACCCACGGATCGTCGTCCGGTGGTCCGGCAAGCTGCAGCAGCCGGTCCATCGCCTCGTCGAAGAGCGTCGTAAGAATCTCGTCCTTGCCGCGAAAGTGCCGATAGATCGCCGGCCCGGTAACTCCCGCTGCGGCTCCAATTTCGTCAACACTGACCGCGTCAAATCCTCGTTCGACAAACAACCGCGAAGCGGCATCAAGGATTGCGCGGTCCCGATCCATGTCGGCAACTTAACCCAAACTCGATCCGGGACCGAAAAATGGCGCGTCGATCGGACCAGTAGTTAACGTTCGTTCACATAAATGGTAAGTTCCCCACTATGAATGAGGTCCGCCCAGATGTACCGCATTGGGACCAGCCGGCAGACGGCGTGTTCAGGTTGCGACTCCCGCTGGCGCTGGCGTCACCGGATCACATCAACTGCTACCTGCTCCGTGACCCTGATGGGGATGTGCTTGTCGACACGGGGATGATTGGTTCCGAAGACGCGCTCGATTTGTGTTTGGCTGAGATCGGTGCCAGACCGGACCGCGTTCTCGTAACTCACGGACACATCGATCATTGGGGCCTGGCCACCAGATTCGCCGACCGCATACTCGTGCATCCGGCATGCAGCGACTCATTCAGTTTCATGGAGCAGACGAATGGCGCCGATCAGTCTGCAGACCCGGGTGGATCGCAATTTCCGTCGGAGATGGAGCGCGTGTTTTCACGCTACAGGCAGCAGGTGACGGGGGTTCCCGGTCGAGATTCGCTCGCAGAGGGCGACATGATAGGAGACTGGCGCGTGCTTTGGACTCCGGGGCATGCGCCGGGTCACGTGTGCTTGTTACGTGAAACTGACGGAGTGCTGATCGCCGGAGATCACCTGCTCCCGGGATTCACTCCCAACATTCAGCCCTCCACGCAACGTGAAGATGCTCTTTCGGACTACCTGGATTCGCTCAGCCGAATGCATGAAATCGATGTGCGGCTGGTTCTGCCCGGCCATGGCGAACCGTTCGCCGACGCGAGCGGCCGTGCCACCGAATTACTGGACCACCATGAAACGCGCCTGCAGATGCTTGAGAGCGCCCTCACGCAAGAGCCGACGACATTGGAATCCTTGACCGCAGAGTTGTTCCGTTCCACCCCCGGCGCTGAGGACCGAATGCTCGCGTCGATGGAGACTTTCGCGCATCTCGAGTATTTGCGGTTGCGTGGAAGAGCGGATTCGAACACAGTCGGCGAGTGGTCAGGTTGACCCGATGCGGCACAATGGCGTAACGTGCGTTAACCGATCTCTGAAAGTCTTCCGGATGTCGACCCTACTCACACGCGCACAGCGCGGAGGTACTCGAAGATGAATCGCAAGAATCGTTCAGCCCTCTCTGCAATCGGCGCAGTCGGCGCAGGTTTGGTTTTGATCCGGCTTACGCGCGGCAACGCCACAGACACACGCACGAATGTGCCGGGACCCGGCGGCCCGCGCTGGCTGCAGACAGTTCATTTCTTGGCGCGTCCCACGTCATTTTTGGAGCGAAACCAGCGCAAACACGGAGACACGTTTGCCGGGCACCTTGCCGGACTCGGCCGCGGGAGGATGATCGTGGTGAGTGACCCTGCGACGATCGAGGAGGTGTTCAAATCCGATCCGTACGTCTTGCAGGCTGGGCGCGCGGCCGCCGGCACGATTACTCCGATCGCCGGCTCCAATTCCCTGCTCGTGTTGGACGCGCCGAAGCATCTCGAGGACCGCCGGTTGATGTCGCCGCCGTTCCACGGCGAGCGTATGCGAACTTACGAATCCGTGATGGTCGAGGAAACGCATCGATCAATGGCCGGATGGCCACACGGAGAACCGTTCGAGCTTCGCGAGAAAATGGCCGACATCACGCTCGATGTAATCCTCAGAGCAGTTTTCGGGATGGAACGGAGCGCGGCGTATGACGAGCTCCGCGCCGCGCTGCTGGCGATGGTCCAGAATGATTCCGCCGTAAGCCTCGGACTGATGGTTCCAGGACTCCGCCGAGACATCGGGCCCTGGCGAAAATGGTCAGCTTTTGAGCGGGCGGTCGAACACGGGAACACGCTCATATTCGCGGAGATCGCTCGCCGACGCGAATCCGATGAGATCTCCGACCGTGTCGACATCCTCTCGATGCTCATGGAAGCAGATCGTGAAGATGGCTCGAAGATGTCCGACCAGGAGTTGCGCGACGAACTCATCACACTGCTGCTGGCAGGTCATGAAACAACGTCCACCGGGATGGCATGGACATTCGAACTGTTGTTCCGTCACCCCGAAGCGATGGAGAAACTACGGGCGAGCATCCAGGACGGCGAGTCGGACTATCTGGAGGCCGTGATCTACGAGTCCTTGCGTCTGCGAACGGTCATACCGTTTGTTGCCCGCGTCGTGTCCCAGCCGACAACAATCGGTGGCTATGACTTGGAAATTGGCGACACTGTCGTGCCGGCCGTTCACCTCGTTCACCGCCGAGCAGATATTTACCCGGATCCAGAATCCTTTCGTCCTGAGAGATTCTTGAACACCAAGCCGGGCACGTACGAGTGGATCCCATTCGGTGGCGGAATGCGACGGTGCATCGGCGCGAGCTTCGCAACCTTTGAAATGAAGACGTTGATTCGTGAGATTCTCACGCACACGGAGCTTGCACCAGCGAGTTCGCGTCCGGAGCGAGTTCGCCGCCGCGCTTTTACGCTGGTGCCGAATCACGGCACGATGACGATTCAGCGGGACATTTGAAGCGACTCAGCTTTACGCCTGGCGAGTCGCGGTCTCGCCAGGTGAATCACCGGAGCCAAACTGGGCCAACACCTTTGCCCGCTTGCGGGGCAAGATGTTCGCGCGGGAGATATCGCCGTGATAATGCTCGATCACCCGCTTGTCCATCACGCGCCTCCAGACTGGCGGGAACAGGGCCAGGACGATCATTCCCGCATAGCCGGTGGGCAGATGGGGAGCCTCGTCGAAGCTGCGGAGTGCCTGGTAGCGACGGGTCGGGTGGGCATGATGATCGCTGTGGCGCTGCAGGTGATACAGAAACACGTTGGACGCGACGTTGTTGTTGTTCCAGCTGTGCGAAGGCATGCAACGCTCGAAACGCCCATCTTCCTTCTTCTGGCGAGCCAGTCCGTAGTGCTCAAGATAGTTGACGACCTCCAACAGGCTGAAGCCGAGCAGCCCCTGAAGTATGAGGTATGGCAGCACGACCCAGCCGAACACGGCGACAAGCGTTCCGAACAGCGCGATCGACATCAACCACGCATTGAGCAGATCGTTCTTGATCGTCCAGAACGATGAACCGGTGCGCTTCAGCCGCTTGCTTTCAATCTCAATCGCCGAGCGCATACTGCCTGCCACCGTCCGCGGCCAGAATTCGTAGAAGTTCTCGCCAAAGCGCGAACTTGCCGGATCTTCTGGCGTCGCGACTCTCACGTGGTGGCCGCGATTGTGCTCGATGAAAAAGTGCCCGTAAAAAGTCTGGGCGAGAGCGATCTTGCTGAGCCACCGCTCAAGCGAATCACGTTTGTGTCCAAGTTCGTGGGCCGCATTGATGCCGAGGCCACCGATCGTACCGATTGTCAACGCGAGACCGATGTCTGCGGCCGTCGAGAGGTCGCCGTACGCCCACATCCAGCAGGCAAAAATGAGTCCGGCAAACTGAAGCGGAATGAATCCGTAGGTGATCCATCGATAGTAAGGATCCTCTTCCAACCAGGCGAGCACGCTGTCTGGTGGATTCTTGGAATCTTCGCCGATGATCAAGTCGAGCAGTGGGAAGATCACAAAAAGCAGTGCCGGGCCGATGAACCAGAACGCGATCGAGCCGGTCAGTTCGACGAGTCCCCAGGCCACAAATGGTGCCAGAGGGATGATTGTGCCGAGAATCCACGCGTAGCGCTTCGGGTCCTTCCACGTGGCCGGGGTGAGTTCAACCGGATCATTCTCGTCACTGGCTGTGTACTCCAGATCAGACAGGCTCGACGTGCTGGGCATTATTTCGAACTCCTTGCGCATTTGGACAATGGGACCGGTGTGATCTTTTTCGAACGCACAATGCTTGGCTGCGAAAAACTGTTGAGCAGCTCAATTTCAGCGATGACTCTGGATTGGACGGATTCGGACTCAACGGGCAGTCGCTCAGAATCGCGGGTTGTTCTGGCGCTCGCTCAAAGCGACGGCTGGGAAATGCTTCACCGTGCGTCCGTCATGATCAGCTTCCAGATTCAAATGTGTGCTACCCGTTAAGCCTGCATACACCCCGTTTTACATCGTGTCAATCTAGCACTTCAGCTGCCTGTATGTGGCTATTTCCAGGTGGCAGGACACTCCACTCGTAGTCACTCAGGCGAAAGCGCGTGGTTCAATCCCTTGGCCCGTCCGAGCCCGGTCTGATCCTCGGGTCAGATCGCGTTTGTCCAGACTTCGTAAAGGCCTTCGACCATTTCATCAGCGGACATGTCGTCGGGCGCGACCACGCGCAAATAACATGCGCGCTCCGTCATCCACACAAGTAGATAGGCCTTGGTTCGCGCCGCTTCGGCGGTCCCTCCATCAGCGACGATGCGGCCTTGGGTTGCAGTGATGAATCGATCTATTATTTCGTGCCAAAGGCGCCGAATTTCGCCGTCGTACGTGGACGCCTCTACGACAGCACCCATTACCGGACCATGTTCGTCGTAGATTCGAACAACATTCTCCATAGCTACGTGAAGGTCTTGTGGGTCACTCGCCCCACTCCACCAAACTTCGGCTTCATCAAACAACGAGCTCGCGACTCGGTGCACAATTGTGGCCAGAAGATCCCGCTTGTCGCGAAAGTAAAAGTAAAACGCGGTTCGCGTGCGGCCCGCGTGTTCGGCAATCCGGCCCACGCTCAGATCGGCAAAAGGTGAACCCGCCGCAAGAAGCTGCTCTGTCGCAAGAATGAACGAATCTTCGACCTCGCTGCGCTGTTGATCGGTTTCGCTGCGGCGCGAAATTGTGCTCATGCTTCAGAGCCTAATCGCTTGGGCTTGACATGTTGTCAAACAGTGTGTTTAACCATCCCGGGTCTCGGTGAGGCTTGACTCAAGACGGTGGTTCTTCTCGAACTCCTCGGGCGTGACGTCACCCAGGCTCTCGTTGAGTCCACCCGAGTTGAACCAGCCGATGAAGGTTGCGATGGCAAGCTATGCGTCGAAGTGCGAGCGAGCGAATCAATTCCACTACCGAACGCCGGCACCCATCGCATGAAATCCGCCGTCGACATGCACAATCTCGCCGGTGATGGCCCTCGCGTGGTCGGACATCAGAAAGCAGATTGTCGAGGCGACCGGCCCCGAGTCGCCAGGGTCCCAGCCAAGCGGCGCCTGCTCCGCCCAAGCGGCCGAAAGTTTGTTGAACCCCGCGATCCCTCCGGCTGCGGCGGTGTCGAGTGGTCCTGCCGCAACGAGATTCACCCGCGTGCCCCGTGGTCCAAGGTCACGCGCCAGGTACCGGGATGTCGACTCCAACGCAGCCTTTGCCACGCCCATCCAGTCGTATGCCGGCCAGGCGACGGTGGCATCGAAGTCGAGCCCGACGAGGGAACCATTGCCCGGGGGGAAAAGCGGCGCGAGCGTCGCGCCGAGCGCTTTGAGCGAGAATGCGCTGACCGAGAATGCGTCGATCGCGGACGGCAAGGGCGTGGTCAGAAATTCTCCGCCAATTGCATCTTTCGGCGCGTAGGCGATCGCATGGAGCGCGGCGTCGAGCCCGCCCCAACTCGAACTCAGGTCGTCGGCGAGCGCCGCAAATGCGTCCTGGTCACGCACGTCGAGTTCGAAGATCTCAACTGGCGTTTCCAGCGCACGGGCAGTTCGTTCGGTCATCCGGCGCACTCGGCCAAAGCTGGTCAGAACTACTTCGGCTCCCAATGACTGGGCAAGCCGCGCCGTCTCGAAGGCGATCGACTCACGGGTGACAACTCCCGTCAGAAGCACGCGTTTGCCGGCAATCATCTGGACGCCTCGCGGTCTCGTTGCCAGATCAGATCAACCGAAGCGGAAGTCGTGCGCTTTTCGTTCTGATTTCTTATGTCGAGCGTGCAACTGACCAGCCCCGTGGCTTCGGAAATCTCTCGGAGCTCAACGATTGTCCCGTGGACGGTGATCGTGTCCCCGAGGTACACCGGTCGTTTGAATGTTGCCTCGTTCACTCGTCGCATCGCGATCACGCGTTCAGGGTCGAGCGGCAGCAATCCGAATGCATAAGAAAGGACAAGAAGCCCGTTGGCAATTCGCGAGCCGAAGATGCTTTGTCCCGCCCAGTTCGCGTCAGTGTGAACCGGGTGGCGATCTCCTGTCAGGTGCGAAAACATCACGACATCGGACTCCGTGACAGTTCTGCCAGGACTGTGAAAGCCCATGCCCGGCGATAGCTGATCGAAGTACAGAGCAAACGACGAAGGCTCAAAGTGGAATGTTTCCGACACGCGCGGGTCCCTTCCTGGGGTTGCTGAAGAATTCGATGGCACCGGCAATTCTTTCTCTGGTCGTGTGTGGCTCGATCACTTCGTCGATGTGACCGAGCGCAGCGGCTTTGCTCGCAGTCAGGTGTTCGCGCTGGTATTCGTCGCGTAGCTCGGCCTCTTTGGCCGGACCCTCGCTTCCGGCAGCTTCGATTTCTCGACGGTTGACGAGCTGCACAGCTGAGGTTGCGGACATCACGCCGATTTCGGCGGTTGGCCACGCCAGCGCGGTAGTCGCTCCCAGCGCCTTGGAGTTCATCGCGATGTAGGCACCGCCGAAGGCCTTGCGCAGAACGATCGTGAGCTTCGGGACGTCCGCCTCGGCGAATGCGTGGACGAGCTTCACTCCGCGTCGGATGATTCCGTTCGCCTCTTGAGCCTCACCCGGGAGGAATCCCGGGGTGTCCACGAGCACAACCAACGGAATCCCGAATGAATTGCATGTTCGTACGAACCGAGCTGCCTTCTCAGACGAATGCGAATCGAGTACGCCTCCGAGCCAGCGTGGTTGGTTGGCAACGAATCCGACCGAATGTCCGTTGACTCGCGCAAACCCGATTGAGATGTTTCGTGCCCAGAGCGGCTGGATCTCCAAAAATGTGCCGGGATCGACGAGCCGCTCGATAACGAGTCGAACGTCGTACACCTTTCGCGGGCTACGAGGCACCAGGAGCTCGACTCCGAACTGATCCTGGGGATCCCGAACCGGAGGTGTGATCGGCACCTGAAGTCTCTCGAGCAGATCACGTGCATATGAAATCGCCTCAGCATCCGTCTCCGCAACATGGTGCGCCACGCCATTCTTGCTGTGAACGAGCGGGCCACCGAGTTGCTCTGCGGATATCTCCTCCCCCAGTGCCGCGCGCACGATTGCGGGGCCGGTGAGGAACATTCGCGCGTCGCGCGTGAGGACGACGAAATCCATCAATGCGGGCGAGTACGCGCCGCCGCCCGCTGCCGCGCCGGACACGACGGCGATCTGGGGAACTCGACCGGACATTGCAACCTGATGACGGAACATCGCCGCATATCCGGCGAGCGAATCGATGCCCTCCTGGACTCGTGCGCCGGCGGATTCGATGATCGCGACGACCGGCTTGTCGGCTTTGTGAGCGCGTTCAAGATGCCTGGCGATCGTTTCGGCCTGCGCCGCACCGAGCGCGCCGGCCATGTACGACCTGTCCTGCGCATACGCGGCGACCGGTCGGCCGTTGCATTTTCCGATTGCGGCAACGACTCCGTCTCCGTCACTGGACTCGATCCCTGCGTTGCGCGAGCGCACGCGGGATCCAACGATCTGCATACTGCCCGAGTCGAAGAGGTGCTCGAGGCGCGTTATCGGAAGCCACGCAGTCTCTGCTTTGTTCGCCGCCGAGACCCGCATCACGCTCACGCCGCCAGGCACAACACTGCATTGTGCCCACCGAATCCGAATGAGTTCGAGATTCCGTAGGCGAGAGGTTGGTCGGTTGCAAGCGCTTGAGGCTCGTTCGGAACATAGTTCAGATCAAGACCCGGCTCCGGCTCGCGATAGTTGAGTGTTGGCGGGGCAACCCGTTGCTTGAGCGCTGAGATCGTTGCGACCGCTTCGACCGCCGCCGCGCCGCCGAGCAGGTGCCCAAGGCTCGATTTCAGCGATGAGACCGGCACGTCAGATCCACTCTCACCGAAGACCAACTTGATCGCGGTGGTTTCCGATCGATCGTTCAGCGGTGTAGATGTTCCGTGAGCATTCACGTAGTCGACCTGCTCCGTGACAAGAGACGCATCGGATATCGCGATCGACATCGCTCTACCTGCCGCAGTGCCCGCGGGGTCCGGGGCGGTGATGTGAAAAGCGTCGGTCGTCGCGCCGTAGCCGAGTAGAAAGCCGTAGATCGGTGCGCCGCGATCGATCGCCTTGTCTTCCCACTCGATCACGAGCGCGCCGGCGCCCTCTCCCATGACAAACCCGTCACGTTTTGCGTCGAACGGCCGCGAAATGCCAGACTCCGAGATCGCTCCCATGGCCCGAAAACCTGCAGCCGCAAACTCACCGGTGGTCGATTCGCCTCCGCCGGTCACGAATGCGTCGGCGTCCCCAGCCTGGAGCAGACGCATTGCCACTCCGATCGCCTGCGCGCTTGCGGCGCAGGCTGAAACGACTCCGTGGACCGGTCCGGTGAAATGCTCCCTCATGGCCACGGCGACCGGTCCAGCGTTCGGCATCATCATCGGCACAGTCATCGGTGACACGCGACCGGGACCGAGTTCCCGATACACGTCGTGTTGTGCTTCAGTCGTGTCCAGGCCGCCGACGCCGGAGCCGATCACGCAGCCGATGCGATCCGCCGGATACGGCGCTTCGTCACGCCATCCCGCCATCTCAATCGCCTCTTCGGCTGCGGCGACGATCAGCTGCGTGGACCGGTCAGTTCGCCGGACTTCTTTGCGGGTCATGACGTCCACAGGGTCGAAGTCGGCGCAGAGTGCGTCGGACTCTTCAATGCCGCTTCGGCCGGCGATCCAGCCGTCAAAAAGGGCGCGGCTGTTGTTGCCGAGCGAAGTGACCGCGCCCAGTCCAGTGATCGCAATGCGCCGCGTCATGAGGCCTTGCTGACGATGAACTCCACTGCGTCGCCGATCGTGCGGAGACCCTCAAGCGCTTCGCCGCCAAATTTGATGTTGTGTTCGTCGCCGACTATCTGGGCGATCTCCACGAGATCGAGGGAGTCGACGTCAATTGACTCGAAGCTCGTCGACATCTCGAGCCCCATTGACTCAGTGTCAGGGGAGACTTCGACGATCGCGGCGATCACCTGGCTCAGGACTTCCGTACTCAGTGCTGTTTCGGGCATTGTGTTACCTCCGAGTTTTCAGGCGCTCAGCCCGCCGTCAACGACGAGCTCAGCTCCAGTTATGTATTTGGACGATTCCGATGTGAGAAATCCGATTGCGTCGGCGACCTCGCTCGCGGTTCCGAGCCGACGCATCGGAATGACGTTCGCCGCGCCGCTTGGGATATCGCTTGTCATGTCGGTCGCGATGAAGCCAGGAAGCACCGCGTTGACCGTGATGTTCTTACGCGCAACTTCGGCCGCGACGGTGCGCGTGAATCCGAGCAGCCCAGCTTTGGCCGCCGCGTAATTCGCCTGGCCGGGGTTCGCTTTGGGTCCGACCACGGACGCAACGTTCACGATTCGGCCCTCCCGGGCGCGAAGCATTCCTGGAAGCACCTGCCGGGTCAGCCTGAACGCTGCAGAGAGATTGGTCTCGACGACGCTGTCCCAGTCGCGGTCAGTCAACGTCATGGAAAGTCCGTCTGCGGTGATGCCGGCGTTGTTGACCAGTGCGCGCACCGGACCGTGTGCGGCGAGCTGCTCCAGCATTGCGCTGACGGCCGGCCCGTCGGTGACGTCGGCCGGGGCCGCGACCGCGTTTCCGCCGGATTCGCGAATCTTTGACAAAACCTGCTCTGCGGCCGCGGAGTCGGAGCGGTAGTTGACGGCGACGAACCAACCGGACTGCGAGAGCTTGATGGCGGTGGCTGCGCCAATGCCACGAGACGCACCGGTCACGAGCGCAACGCGCTTCGGCTCGTTCATACCGCGCTCCACTCGACGACCGTGCCGGCCCAGGTCAGGCCTGCGCCAAAAGCTGCAAGCAGAACGAGCGATCCATCGGGGATGCGCTCGTTCTGATTGAAGAGATCGAGGGTCAACGGCATCGTCCCCGAGGAACTGTTGCCGTAGTCACGAATCGAATACATCACTCGTGACTCGTCGAGGCCGAGCTCAGCAATGACTGCTTCGAGCACACGCCCGTTCGCTTGATGGAAGAGGAAAAAGTCGATCTCGTCGAGCTCACAACCGAAGGCCTCCGCGGCCGAGACGGCAACTTCAGACATCCGCCGAACCGCCTCACGAAATGTGTCGAGACCGCTCATCAGGATTTTTGGATCCGCAGCAGTCGCGGATGCGGTGATGAAATCGCCGTTTGCCCCGTCGCTGCCCATGATCACGGGGCCTATCCCTCTGGAGTCGTCCACCGCTTCCACAAGCGCGGCGCCGGCGGCGTCGGCAAACAAGCTCAGCGTGCCGCGGTCCTGGGGGTCAAGGAAGCGGGACATCACGTCCACCCCGACCACCAGTACGCGGTCCATCCGGCCTGACTCGATCACTGCCGCGGCGATGCCGATCGCTGATACCCATCCTGAGCACGCGGCACCGACGTCGAGTGCACCCGCACTGCGGGCGCCCACGGCGCGGGCGATCAGTGGTGCGACGTTGGGCAGAAGTCGATCGGGTGAGATCGTTGAGACAAGCACCAGATCGATCGATTCTGGCTCTGCGCCGGATGAAGCGATCGCCTCGCGAGAAGCAGCCGCGCCGAGGCTCGCCACAGTGTCATCGGCACCGGCAACTCGGCGTCGCTGGATACCGGTGCGCTTTTCGATCCACCCGGATTCAAGATTCAGCGCGTGCTCAATTGCGCCGTTTTCCACGATCGTTTCCGGCACTGAGTGGCCGAGCCCAGTGATTCCGGGGGTGGCCCGGTGGTTGGTCATCCGCGAAGGCGAGCTTGGGGGGGAGCCGTTAGTCATCCTTCGAGATGAAAGCGGCGCTGTAGCCGAGAATTCTGATACCTGTCGCTAATGTTTTTTCGATTGTATGGAATCTGGTGATAAAAACGCTTCAAGCGCCAGCGACGACCGCCCTTGGCACGATCTTCCGCCAGAACTCGCCCCGTTTCTGGCCCAGGCCGGATCAACATTTGTAGCTGAGATGCTCTCGCAGTTCGAGACCGCGATTCCTGAGTTTTCTCGACCGGACGACACTGAATTCGTTCGCAACCTTGAAGCCGCGCTCACCCAGGGTTTCGATGCGTTCGTAGGCCTGGTTTCCGGCGAGAACGAGGGCGTTATCGATCCGGATCCCTATCGCGTCGCCGGCGCAGACGAGTTTCGCACGGGTCGTTCAATCTCCTCGCTTCAGTCGACGTATCGACTTGGCGGACGCGTGGCGTGGCGCCATGTGAGCGCTGCAGCCGTCGAGGGCGGCGCGCACGAGGACGTTCTGAGACCGCTTGCTGATGCATTGTTCGCGTTTGTTGATCAGCTCTGCCAGTTTTCGCTGGAGGGATATGCGGAAGCTGAGTCGGCGCAGTCGGACTCCGTCGGCGTTGCGCGGCGCAAGCTCTTTGACCTGCTGGTCACCGGTACATCACATCCGAATCAGGCAGATTTTGCCGTGCGCGAGGCCAGATGGCGCGACTCAGGTTCGATCGCCGCGCTCGTTTTTGACTCCGATGCGCTCGCCGGTGTCGTGAACAGGCTTGACGCCGGGGTGTTGTACGGAACAATTTCTGGCGTCGGCTGCGTGCTTCTGCCCGACCCGAGCGGCCCTGGGCGGCGAGCCTTGCTCGATACCGCGCTCAACGGGGTCAGTGCTGCGCTCGGTCCTGAATCGGACACGCATGATGCGAACCGATCGTTTCGCTGGGCCCACCAGGCGTGGTCGATGGTTGCATCGGGCGAGCTGCCCACATCGAGCCCGTTGGTTGTGGACGAAGCGCTGGTCCCGCTCCTGTTGCGTTCGGATCGAGAACTCGTGGACCGCATCGTGCGACTACGTCTGGCACCACTTTCTGAACTGCGGCCTGCCGTCGGCGCGCGGATGTCGGACACGCTTCTCTGCTGGCTGAGGCTCCACGGTGATCGCCGGGCGATGGCCGAGGAACTTCATATTCACGTTCAGACGGTTGCCTACCGTGTCGCCCAGCTGCGCGAGATATTCGGCTCGGCGATGGATCGTCCGGATTCCCGGTTTGAGCTCGAGATCGCGTTGCGGTCAGTCGCACTGAGTGCTCCGTAGGACGTAAGGCCGCCCACGGGCTATGCGTTTTCCATGTCTTTCCAGGAATACCACGCGTCCGGCAACTCACTGCCGCCGCGCTCAAAATGTTCGACGGGCACTTCCAAGAACAGTGCGTGACAGTCCGCCAACACTGTTGCTCCATCGCTGATCCGCCCTGCGAGGTAGATCTTGCGACCATCGATCCGCTCGCACCAGGCCTCGACATCCAGGTCGCGGTCGAGGAAAGCCGGGGATCGAAAGTCCACAGTCAAGCTGGCAGTCACTGCCGGCCGGCGGAGGATCAACAGCATCGTGCCGAGCGCATCATCAAGTACTGTGGCGATCGCTCCGCCGTGAGCGATGCCGGGCGCGCCTTCCTGGCGACGATCGAGGCGGACCCGACCCTTGATCCGGTCGCCGTCAACGCGCAATTTCAATCCCATGCCGGCGGGGTTCTCAGGCCCGCAGCCCAGGCAATTCGGGTGGTGAGGCGGGATGCTTCCGTCTGCGAGCGGCTTCACAGGCCATTCTCCAACAGACGGGCCATCGCGGCAACCCCATCCTGCTCAAGGCGGGCGATGTCGCGAACCACCTGACGCCCTGATTCGTGGTCAACGGCCTTGGCGCATTCCGCAAGCATCACCCACGCATCGGCCAGTTCATCGTATTTTTCTCCGACGCTGACAAGCGCGGGTTCTTCGAGCAGGTCGCCAAGATCATGCAGAAACTGCGCGTGAAGCGAACGAAACATGGCGCCGCCAGTTCCGGTCTTGACGATGAATATGTTCAGCCCCGCGAGCGCCTCGGGAAGATTCGACCCGAACAATTGCGGCCAATCCTGGTACGTCGCCGCAAAGTAATCGACCCCTTCCAATCCAGCCGCGCCTTTCATTCCGGCCAGCGCTTCCCCGCCACCCTGCATGTTGTCAAGCGCGCACTGAATCGCTGCTTTTCCGGCTTCCCTGGGGTCTCTCAGCCGATCAGGCCAGTCATAGACGAACGTCGTGTGACTGTTGGGGCCGGGAAATGAGTCGGAATTCCGCGCTCGCGCAAGCTCGGCAAGGCTGCAGGTCTGGATTTCCTCACGGTCATTGTCGGCCACGAAGGCCACGCCAGCTGATTCGTCGTAGCCGACGACAACCACATCGTGACGCGTGTTGTGCATTCGAACGTTGAGGTATTCGAGATGCTTGATGTCGGCCCAGACCATTGTGGGCCGGCCGGCGTCAAGCTCATTCTTCAAAATTGCCCAGCCCTCCGCAGGGTCGCTGGCCTCGCGGACCGTGAGTTCGATGCCCGTATGGATCGCAAAATCGCGCTCCATATCGGCTGTACGACCGACCAGGTAGAGCGGCGGATTGAAGTTTTCAACCTCGACGTACAGAAATCCCAGCCCGCCGCCCAGGCCGAAAACCATCCCCTCGCTCAGAGTGCCGGCTCCGTAGTCGAGCCCGCGAAGCTCGAGGAGATCGCGAAGCGCTCCAGATCCGCAGTGGCCGGCCTTGCGGTGCGGGAAGGACGCTACTTGCGGGAAGTGTTGCTGCGTGGACATCGATGGCGGAGAATAGCCGAGGTGTTCACCAGATGGTGAACCCGGCCGTCTCTGCGGCCATTTTCACGGTACGGTTGAGCACGTGAATGTGACAGCCGCCAAGGAAACGTCGGAGCCGCTACGCATCCTTGACGCCGCAATCGACGCGCTGGCCGAGTACGGATACGCGACTTGCTCGATGCAACGCATCGCCGATCACGCAGAAGTCGACAAGCGGATGCTCCACTACTACTTCGGCGACCGCAACAGCCTGATCGTTCAGGTTGCCGAGCGAGTCGGTGATCGCCTGCTGGCAGGATTCGAAAGCGCGGTTGAAGGCTTGTCAAGCCCCCCCGAGATCGTCGCCGCCAGCTTCGAATCGCTTTGGGAGAATGTGGTGTCGGAGCCGCGGCTCCACGCCGTGCACTTGTGTCTCGTGTCTGCGGCCGTAACTGATGATTCGCTTCGTCTGCAAGTTGCGCGCATTCGTGATCGCTACTCCGAGCTCATTCTGGAACTCGCTGCGAGGGCTCGCAAGGCAGGTTTGGCGTTTCGTCTGAATGACGAAACTCTCGTCGGCCTGACCATGGCTGGTCTCAACGGTCTGACCGTCGATTACCTGCAGCGCGGCGAAACCGAAGAATTGACCCAGTCGTTGGCCGAGTTTCAATCCTGGTTGATGCAACTGGCAAGGCCGCCGGCTGACTCATGACCCGTCAGACAGTACGGAATCCGACCTCTGCGGCTACAATCGACGTACTGTTTGACGCCATGTCAATCATGGTCTCGAACCAAACATTCTGAATCAGGGAGTTAAACCGGTGGCCAATCTTCTCGAACTCACCAGCCAGGGCGATGTCGGCACGATCAGCGATGAATCGAAACTGGCAAACATCGAACTACAGCAGCCCCAGCAACTTTACGAACTTTGGGAACGTCAGCCGTGGTCGGCTCACGAGATCGACCTCAGCCAGGACGTCGAAGACTGGAAGAAGTTCCCGGAGTCCGAAAAGGGAGATGTAATCTGGGGCCTCTCCTCGTTCTTCGTGGGCGAAGAACGCGTAACCACTCAGTTCTCCGGGTTGGTCATGGCGTACGAAGATCAGTCCGAAGAGGCTTTCCTCACGACGCAGCAGGTTGACGAAGCTCGTCACACTCAGTTCTTCGCTCGGTACTACGAAGATGTGTTCAGCATCGGCAACGGCATCGAAGCGCAGCTTGCGCGTGTGCGAGAGGACGTCAACGAGGGTTTCCTCGAGTTGTTCGACGTACACCTCGTGAACGCTTGCAAGCAGCTCGTTGATCATCCTGATGACATGGAAGCCAAGGTCGACTTCGTCACGACTTACCACATGATCATCGAAGGCACGCTCGCGCTGACCGGGCAGTTCTTCATCACTGATTTCTTCGAGCAGCGCGGAGTGATGCCGGGATTCGTTGACGGATTCAAGAAGATCAGTCAGGATGAGCATCGGCACGTCGCTTATGGGACCTGGTTTCTCAAAGAGGCCTGTAAAGACCCGGCCCTCGCCAGCCGCATGCAGGCCAAATTGGCCGAGCTCCTGCCGATTGCCGCAACGGTACTGGTCCCCAAGGGCCAGGATCCCTTCGGTGACTGGACGCTTCTTGGCTACGACTCGGCGAAGGTGAATGAGTTTGCGTTCACCGCGTTGTCGCGCCGCCTCCGCGTTATCGGTGTGGGCCTCCCGGAGGTCGCACCGGCATGAGCCCCTCAGAAACCATCGCTGAGTCAGCAACGTCTCAGATATGGATCTGCGAACCGTGCGGGATGATCTATGACCCGGTCGATGGAGATCCCGACGGAGGCATTCCACCAGGAACACCGTTTGAAAGCGTTCCCGACACATGGTTGTGTCCCGTGTGCGGCGCGCGCAAGCGCGAGTTTGTTCCATACGTGGACTGAAGGTCATTGACTGCGCCGGTTGGTACTGAGCAGGCGTCTGCTCTGCCGGCTGGCGCAGTCAAGGCCTTCACGCAGTAGTCCACATACTGCGACGACCGGGCACTCGTCGGGGCTGCACGGAAAGAAACCGACGACCCTCTTTCAAAGATCGTCGGTTTCGACTTCGACAAAATGGTGGAGCCAGACGGTTTCGAACCGACGACCTCCTGCTTGCAAAGCAGGCGCTCTACCAGCTGAGCTATGGCCCCGTAATCTGCAAAGTGTACGTGGCAGAATTCGCTCCAGCGATCCAGCTCAACGAAGAAAGAACGGGGACCCGTGGGTTCAGACGGTAGTTTCGAGGTTGTACGCGGCGCCCAGATCGAGCGCTTCAAGAGCTGGACCGAGTGGCCGCCGTGGGAAGGCATCGATCCGAAGCTGGAACGCACCTGCGCGGGGCCGGAGTCGGGCGTCGGCTCGAGGTACGCCTGGAAGGGGACGCGCAAGGTCGGCGAAGGCAGGATCGTGACCTGGCGGATGCGGGGCAAGCGGCAGGGCCTGATGAAGATCATGGACACGTTCTTCAAGATCGACAAGATGGTCGGGCCTGATTTCGAGAAGGGCCTCGCGCAGCTGAAAACCGTCGCCGAGTCAAAGTCCTGATGGCTGAGCCGCAGTCAGAACTCGATGCAGTGCTCCAGGAGCTCGCCGAACCCCAGGGATTCGACGCAATCGAAGAGCGACTCTCGGCCGTCGCGCCGCAGCTTCAGGAGTTGCTCGACGGTGCCCTGAACGCGGGCGGCTGGTTTGACGACGCGCACGAAGCGATCGTCCTGAAGACGGCCACGCAACCCGATCCGGACCAACGCATCGCGGAGCTGCGCAACTTCGTTCTCGAGCAGACACGGTTGGGAATGCTCGTCGGCGTGGCGGTCGGCTGGGAGCTCGCAGAGCGCCTCGAAGCCAGGCGTTCAGCGTCGTCATAAAGGAGTAATCTTCGGCGATGCGCTCACGACTTCCACTCATCCTCATCGCCCTGACCATCCTTTTCTCGCTTGCCGCCGCCGGCTGTGGCGACGACGCCTCAGACAACGCGACGCCGGTGCCGTCAGGTGCCACGCAGAGCACCAGCGAAGGCTCCACCGGCTCCGATGGCGCCGCCAGCGCCTCGGCACAGAAAATTCTCGATACCTGTCTCGAGGCAGCTGGTGCCCTGCCGGACGCCGACAAGGCCGCAGACGCCAAGAAGCGCTGCCAGGACTCCTACGACAACATCAAGGAATCCTCAGAGAAGATCGATCAGGCCACAAGCGACGCCCGCGCCAAGTGCGAAGAAGCCGCGAAGAACATCCCGAACGCGGAAGCCAGGGCAAGCGCGCTCGAGGCATGTGGAAAGTTCAAGTAGACGACAGGGGGCGGATCGCACCTAGTGGTGAATCCACTCGGTGCGATCCTTCCAGTCGTGTGCCATCAGCAGCCCGCCGGCGACGGCGAGCACTGCTCCGGTGAGACCGTGGTGGAGTCGCCATCCTGCGACCCAGACCCTCTGCTGATCCCTATCCCATCTGACCATTGCCCTTACCTCTTCCTTGCTTCAACGCCCGTTCCTGAGCTGCTCGAACGTGAGGCTTGTCCTGTTGACTACTTATCGGCATTTCCGCGAGGCGGAATGAGCATTTCACATACCTGTAAAACGTATGTTGCGGTCGCGGTTGCGGTCGTTTCTCTGATTGCTTCAGGTTGTGGCGATTCGACCGAACAGCCGTCCACAAGCGGGCCGACCGGCACAGGCGCAAGTGGTGCTGCGACGCAGCAGGCGACGGCCCCGTCCGCGCCCGCGGAAGCTGGTCCGGCAACAGAGGAGGCGGACCTCGCGCCGGTCGATCTCCAGCTTGCTGACGGAGGGTTTGCCGCCGACACTCCCAGGACTTTCCACGTGCCGTCAGGGTTCCTGATCGTTGTCAGCGCAAAGAACACGGACGACAAGACGATCCGCCTGAGCGTGATGGCCAGGTCGATCGCCCAGACCTTCAAGATCCCCACCGGTGAGACCCAGAAGATCACGATCGCATCGCTCGATGCGGGCGAGACGGCGAAGCTGATTTCAGGACGGGCAACGATCAAGATCGCTGCCGACGCAGAACCCGGACCGTAGGCCCGAGTTACGCGGTCGGACCGGCTGCGGCGCCTCCACCGGTGACGTCACCGGTGGAGGCTTCCGCCGCGTCGGTGACGCCGGTCTGGCCGCTCGGTGCCGGTGTCGTGCTCGGCGGCGCGACGGTCGTCGGAGCTGACTCGCCACCGGTCGGGAGACCGGGGGACTCGCTGGCGCCGGACGGGGCTTCGATGCCCTGCTGGTCGCCGAGCGAAACGGTGGTGCTGTCCTTCTCGACGACCGGCTTGGACGCGTCGATGGTGCCGTCGCTCGTCAGCGTTTCGGCGGGAGCAGTGACGGCGGGCTCGGCCGAGCCTGTTGTGCCGGTCGGGTCGGCCTTTTCCTTGACGGGCGCGACCGCAGCGACTGCGGGGCTTGCGCCGCCGGTTGCGGCCCGGTCGATGACCGCGGGTGCGCTCTTGGCGATCGGGGCCGTCGAGTCGACCTTTGAAGTGCTGACGTCGTGGCGTGCCACCTGGGCGACTCCGCCGGTGACGATCGCTGCTGCGACGAGGCCCGTTCCGACCTTCGCCGCGACGGCGCCGAGGCCGGCGAGCGCTGCGCTTGATCCGGCCGTTGCCGCGCCCGCGCCGGCCGCAGCCGTGGTGGCGCTGGCGACGGCGCCGGTGCCGGCGACTGCCGATCCACCTGCGGCGCTTGAGCCTGCGGCAGTTGCACCGCTGAAGAGCTTGAGTCCGACGATCGCCTTGAAGGCTGCGAATGCTCCGACCGGGGCGAGCATCGTGAGCTTGCGGTTGGTCGTGGAGAGTTCCTTCTTGAAGGAGCGGCAGCGCTCGCAGTCGCTGACGTGGCGACGGGCGGGTGAAGTGAGTTTCTGGAGACCTTCGGCGACGGCGCCAAGTTCAAGGCGGACTTCGTCGCAGGAGAGGCGTCGCGACTCGGCGGCCTCGGCCAGCGAGACGCGGGCACGAACGAGCAAGGACTTGACGCTCGGGATCGAGGTGTCCATGGCTTCGGCGATCTGGTCGTAGGAGAGGTCGCCCATCTCGCGGAGCATCAGCGCGGTGCGCTGGGTCTCGGGGAGACGCTTGACGTCGTCGACCAGGTCGTCGAGGTCGAGCTTGTCGAGGACGCGGTCGGCGGTGGCGACTGCCGCGCCACCCTCGAAGACGTCCATCGAGTCGACGCCGGTCGGGCGCGGACGACGCAGGTGGTTCAAAGAGCGGTTGCGGGCGATGCGGTAGAGCCAGGGGCGAACGTTCAGTTCGCGATCGTCGGCGAGCATCGCACGGTAAGCAGAGACGAAGACTTCCTGGAGGATGTCCTCGGCGTCTTCGGTCGATCCGACCATGTGACGACAGAAGGCCAGCAGCCTGCTGCGGTAGCGGTCGATCAGGGTCTCGAAGGCGGCCTCGTTGCCACGTCGGGTCAGCGAGACCAGGCGCTCGTCTGACTGCAGACGCAGAAAACGGGCGCGCGGATCTTGCAGCAGCGCGGCTGACGCGGAAGGGGCGGATTCTCTCAGGACGGAAGCTTCCATGTAATTACTATCGACAGAAACCCCGTTGAAGTAACAGAGTTTCGGCGTTGACCATCGGATCTCACATTACGCCAAACATGGGATTAACAATCCCAATCGGCCTGTCTGAGCGGTATGTTGCCCTGCAGCCCCGCCTGGGTGGCGGAATTGGTAGACGCGGCTGACTTAAAATCGGCTGTCTTCGGACGTGTGGGTTCAAGTCCCACCCCGGGCATCACGCCTCGCTCGCAAATGCGCATCTTCAAATTAACCCTGTACACGCTCGCGGCGATCGCGATCACGGCCGCTGGTGTCGGGCTCTTCTACGCGCAGATCCACAACGATCCCGACGCGCGTCAGTTCAGCGACAGCGACAGCGGGAAGTCGATGTTCCTGCTCGATGTCACGAGTGGCTTTGACGTGAAGCGCAACGGCGAGCTTGAGGTCACCGAGGAGCTCACCTACGACCTCGGCAGCGAGGAATGGCGCGGGCTCTACCAGGACTTCATTCTGCCGCCCGGAGTCGAGGTGAAGAGCGCCGACGTCTCGCGCGTCAGCCTCAGTGGCTCGATTCAGCCGCTGGGTCCCGGGAGCGGGATCAAGCTGGGCGTCGGCGGGGCCTACGGCAGCTTCGGCGCCGGCGTGATCAAAGACCCCGATCGCCGGCTGCGCATCGTCTGGAACGTGAAAGACACCGGCAGGCAGAAGTTCATCGTCCACTACGAACTCACGCGCGCGGTGAAGAACTACCGCGATGCATCGACGATTCTCTGGGACGTCTGGGGCACCGGCTGGGAGACCGGCGTGGCGGCGATGAACATCGGTGTCCGGTTCCCCGGCGAGATCGAGCTCTTCTATCCCCGCGCCGGGGATTTTCAGCGCCGCATCCGCAACGCGAAGGTGAACGGCCGCGTCGGGACCTTCTCGGTGACCAATCTGCCGTCCAAGCGTCAGGTTCAGATGCGCGTCGCGGCCGAGCCCCTCCGGCGCATGCCGCAGGAGCAGTCAGACATCCTGCCCGAGCTGAAGGCCGAACAGGCGACGATCGACAAGCGCAACGCTGGATACGCCAAGCGCACAGCGGAGCTGCGTGACGAGTCATACGTCTCGTTCCTGATCAAGTCGCTGATCGCCGCGCTGATCGGGCTGCTGGTCGTCTTCCTCTGCTGGGCCTGGTTCGGCCGTGACAGAACGAAGATGATCGAGGCGGGCGGCACCTACCAGTACCCGCCGGAGAAGATCCCGGCGCCGGTGATCGCGAAGGCGCTCGGCGGCGCCGAGACCGAGAACCTCGTTTCCGCGACGCTGCTTCATCTGCTGCAGCGCGATGTCTTCCGCGTCCTGCCGTCGGTGGAGAAGAAGGAAGACATCTCGATCCGCAACAACGTCGGCGAGACGACCTTCGACACTTCGAAGGTCGAGTCGTACGAGTTGCCGATCGCCGAGATGCTGCAGGCCGGTATCGACGCCCACCCCGAAAAGTCTCCCGACTTCCTCAAACTGAAAAAGTACATCCCGGCCGGAACCGCCGAGTCGAAGATCGCCGCCTATGAGAAGGCGCTGAAAGCTCAGCAGTCGGCGCACGCGCTGAAGTCGACGTACCGCGGGCGCGTGCGGCGCTGGTTCATGGGAATTCTCGCGTCGCTGCTCTACACCGGCGGGGTGATTGCGATCCTCGGCACCGATGGCGGCAACGCGGCGGCGCGCTACGACGACATGCGCATCGGGCTGTTCCTCGTCGGATTCTCTCCGGTTCTGCTTTTCGCTGCGATCGAGGGCAACGCTTTCTATCGCCTGAAGGACGAACAGGCCGAGCGCGTGCGCAAATGGGAGACCTACCAGGACTTCTTCGCGAAGATGGACATGAGCCGCGACTACCCGCTCACCGTCGAGATCTGGGACGAGGCGCTGATCTACGCAGCTGCCTTCGGCTACGCCAAGAAGGTGATCACCAACATGCCGCGAACCGACAGTGCGGGCACGCCGGTCGTCAGCGACGTGAACAGTGCGGGCATCGGTTGGATGGCAGGCAGCGCCTTTGCCGCGAGTTCGATCGGCAACATGACGTCGGGAATCAGCGGCGTCACCGGGATGGCGAGTTCGTCGTCCTCGGGCGGCGGTGGATTCAGTGGCGGCGGTGGCGGCGGCGGTGGCGGAGGCGGCTGGTAGGCCGCAGAGTGCCGGCCCAGGCGTGGCAACTGGTCCGCGATGGATCTCGACTTCGCGCAGGACAAGATTGACTGGAACGAGAAGCTCGACGACTTCATGCGCAGGGCCACGCGCTGGGACTACTCGCTGTTCTTCTTCGGCGAGGACGAGGTGGCCGATCAGCTCTCTCCGTTCATCGACGCTGCGCCGCTGGAGGAGCAGAAGTACTTCCTGACGACGCAGCAGGTCGACGAGGCGCGCCATGCGAGCTTCTTCTCGCGGTTCTTCAAGGAAGTGATCGGTGTTGACGGTGTCGGCTACGCGGACCGGCTGAACGCGATCGATGGCGACCTGACCTACGGGATCAAGAAGGTCTTCGGGCTGCTGAACACCGTCACCGACGAGCTCCGCCGCGGCGATCATTCCAAGCCCAAGCTGGCGCAGGCGATCGCGCTGTACCACTTCATCATCGAGGGGACGCTCGCTCAGACCGGCCAGCACTTCACCGTCGACTACCTCGAACGCATGGATGTTCTCCCGGGCTTCCGTGAGGGCATGCAGAACGTCGAAAACGACGAGCAGCGCCACATCGCCTTCGGCGTCAAGCTGCTCGCCGACCTCAACCGCCAGGATTCGGAAGTCCGGCCGGCAGTGCGCGAGATCCTCGGCACCGTGATGCCCTTCTCACCGGGAGTCTTCCGCCCACCCGACGACGACGACCGCTACGTCGAAGTCTTTGGCGAGACAATGGTCGGCATCGCGGTGACGGGAATGCGCCAGTTTGAGACGCGCGTCGGCGCTTGCGGGGCTTCAGGCGTACGGCCCGGAAGGCGTGCTGCCGTTCATCGACCCTGAGACGAGTCATGCCGAACGCGCCGCCCGTGCGTTCACGATGCAGCGGGCAGGGTTTTTCAGCGGTGGCACCGAGCCGATCAGGGCCGATGACGAGGCGCTCGACTTCTACTTCGATCTGGTCGCAGCCGCGGTCAGGCCCGACAACAAGCTCAAGAGCCCGACGACGATCTTCTGGGACTTCACCGACGCCACCCCGAGGCACATGCGCATCGACGGGGCGAACGCAACTGTGGCGACCGGTCGCACCGAAGGCGCCGACGTGGTGTTCCGAACGGACCTCGCCACCTGGATCGGCATCTCCGGAGGTTTCGTTCAACCCGGCCGCGCGCTGCTCACACGCAAGCTCAGGATCAAGGGCAGTCCGATGACGCTGGCCAAGCTGACCGGCGTGTTCCAGACGCCCTGGACCAAGCGCAACCATCGCGGTGCCGGGCGGTTAACGTATTGCGCTGACCTTCCCTCAGCCTCTCGATTTGTCTCCAAAGCCGCACACACACTCCGCCCGCGCGCTGCGCCGGCTCCTACCGGTGCTCGTTGCCGCCATCTGCCTGCCGCTGTTTGCGGCCGCTTCCGCTGGTGCAGTTGCATTCGAGTGGGAGGGCGCGCCGATCACCGGCGTCGACCCCGGCTCGATCGCGACTGATGCTGCCGGCCGCGTGTACGTGCCGATCCGCAATCAGGCAAAGATCAACATTTACGACAACGCCCGCGGCGGCAACCGCCTGCTCGCGAGCATCGGCTCGGCACAGCTTCAGGATCCGATCGCCGTGGTGATCGACCTGCGCGGCTACATCTACGTCGCCGACGCGGGCAAGAATTCGATTGTGGCCTTCACGCCGTACTACTGGGGCGCGACCTATCTGGCCACCAGTGGTAAGCCCGGCCCGGCGCTCGGCGAGTTCGCCGGTCTGCGCCAGCTGGCGGCCGACCTCGAGCCACGAATCTACGCCGCAGAGGCCGACAACGGCCGTGTGCAGTCGCTCGACCCGGCGCGTGGAGCGCTCACCAGTCTTTTCGCCTTCGGCGTGACCGACCCGGGGCCGTGGGGACCGCTCGCCGGCATCGCGATCGACGACAACGAACGAATCGTCGTCTCGAGCGCGAATCCGACCGACGCGCCGCGCCTCTACAACGGCAACGGCGCTCTGGTCGGCAGTATCGAATCCGCAGGCTCGGCCCCGGGCCAGGTGTCTGGCCCGCTCGGCCTGACCTTTGATCCGGCGCACCGCCTGATGGTCGCCGACACCGGCAACGATCGCGTCGATCTCTTCAACTCGGTCGCAGGCGGGCTCGGCTACCTCACGCAGTTCGGCACCACCGGATCGGGCGACGGACAGTTCAACGAGCCGGGATCCGTTGCAGCGGCGCCAGGCGCTCTGGCCTACGTTGGCGACACCGGCAACGGCCGCGTTGTGCGGCTGCGCTACGACGATGCCGATCGTGACTCGGCGCTCGACGCGTCAGACAACTGCCTCGGAATTTCAAACTTCGCTCAGGGCGACATCGACGCAGATCGCATCGGAGACGACTGCGACCCGGACGTCGACGGCGACCTGTTTCCGAATGCGAGCGACAAGTGCCCGTTGCTGAAGCCCTGGACCGACCGAAACAAGGACGGCTGCCAGGACCCGTTCTCAAAGCTCAGCCAGCTGCGCAAGGCCGCCGCTGCTGTGACGCTGCGCGGAAGCGCCAGTGGCGGTTCGCTGGGTCTTGCGCGCGTGGAGGTCGCGATCGCCCGGCCGGGCGCGAAGCTCCGTTACGTGCGGGCCAGGGGCACCAGACGTTGGAGCCTGCGCGTCAGTACACGCAAGCTTTCGTCGGGCAGGTACCGCGTCTACACCCGTGCGATCCAGAAGCGCAGCAGGCTCGCTGAGGCGTCAAAGGGTGCCCGGGCAAACTTTCTCATCTCCCGCTGAGCGATTTCAGAGTCGGCCGTGCGTGAGATGGCGGTCACGCATGCTCGCTCTCATCGATATGTATACTTGCCCCGAACTTGCCGCCGAGCTCGTTGCGTTCCTGACGCAGCGGGGCGGGGGAACCACTGTTCGAAGGTTTCACTCCAGAAACCCGAGAACCGGGGCGAATCGACTTCACCTCATCTGAGGCACCGGTCGTAGCGCGACTCTTTCAGCGCGAGCCCTTCAGCTAACTCCGTAGGCCTGTTCGAAAGAGAAGCAACAGTCGTACCCCATAAATGAACTTGCCTGCGCCTCGCGCTGACATTCACGTACCCCGGTACCCGCTGCTCGCAGCATTGACCGCCGCCATCATGGTTGTGCTGGCCCTCGCCTGCGGCTCCGCTGCTGCTGCCGAAGCCGGGCCGATTTCTTCGACCGGCGGCTCCGGCTTCATCGTCCAGCCGGTCACCGCCCCCAAGGGCGCCTTCGCCGGCAAGCCCGCGACGCTGAACGGCCACCTCGCCGACGCGACGGCAACGATCTCGATCACGGTGAAGCGCGGCAACTCCGACTGGTTGCCGATCGGCACTGCCGAGGCCGACGCATACGGCGACTTCACATTCACATGGACACCGCCCAGGTCCGGGCGCTACAACTTCCGTTTCACCGAGGACGGCGCAACCACAGCTACAGACGATGGGCCGCCGCAGGGGACTGTGTCGGTCTACCGTCGCCAGAAGGCGACCTGGTACGGACCGGGATTCTACGGCAACCGCACCGCCTGTGGTCAGAAGTTGACCAGGCGCACGCTCGGCGTTGCGCACAAGACCCTTCCCTGTGGCACCCGTGTTGAGTTCTTCCTGCGCGGAAAGAGCATCACGCTGCCGGTCATCGACCGCGGGCCGTATGCCAACGGCGCAACGTGGGACCTGACGCTCGCGGCGATGAAGCGCCTCGGCAGCTCAAGCACTGAAGTTCTCGGCGCCCTGGCGCTGTAGATCCTTCTGTATGAATCCGGTTCCTGACCGGATTCGACCGGAGACCTCATAGAGTGTCGCCCAAGCGGTACGCCCCACACCGCCATTTGGACATGGCCGAAAAAATCTCCTTTCTGATCGTCGACGACCACCCCGTCCTGCGACAGGGCATCTCTGCGGTGCTGAAGTCCCAGTTCGAAGGCGCAACCGTTCGCGAAGCCGACAGCTACGACCAGGCCCTCGAGCTTGGCGAGAAGTCCGCGCCCGACGTGATCGTCGCCGACCCGAACCTCGGTGGTCTCGACGCGACCACCACGGTCTCGAAGCTGCGCCGCGGAATCGGCGTGCCGATCGTGGTCTTCGCGGACAACGGCGACATGCGCGTGCTCGCGCAGGCGCTGAAGGCCGGAGCCCGCGCATGTGTGCGCAAGGACTCTTCGGCCGATGTGCTCGCCGAAGCGATCGAATCGGCCCGTTCCGGCAAGTTCTTCATCGATCAGGCGCTGGCTGACGGCGCCACCTATGGCGGCGAGGACGGGGATCTCACCCTGACCGACCGCCAGCGCGAGATCCTGCAGATGTTCGCCGACGGTTTCCACACGGAAAAGGTCGCCGACGCGCTCGGGCTCTCCACGGAGACGATCCGCACGCACACCAAGCGGATCCTCGCAAAGCTGAATGCGAATACGCGCACTCACGCAGTCGCGATCGCAGTCCGCGCTCAGATCCTCGATTAGTTCGTCGCGGCGATCAGCCGCAACGAAAGGTCAGCCGTAACGCTCGCCGGTGATTTCGCGCAGCTTTGCGCGGTTGTGTGTGGCGAGGACGCGGCGCACGGTGCCCGAGCGTGAGCGCATGATCAGCGACTCGGTCGTCGCCTTCTTGCGCGGGTAGCGCACGCCCTGGAGCATGTCGCCGTCGGTCACGCCGGTGGCGGCGAAGAAGACGTCTTCGCCCTTCACCAGATCGTGCTCTGTGAGGATTCCTTCAAGGTCGTAGCCGCCGTCGAGCGCCTGCTGCTTCTCGTCGTCGTCGCGGGCGTAGAGTCGACCGACGAGGCGGCCACCCATGCAGTGGATCGCGGCGGCGGCGATGACGCCTTCGGGCGTTCCACCGATGCCCCACAGGAGGTCAACCGGCGAGCGGTCGGAGACGGCCATCAGGGCGCCGGAGACGTCGCCGTCGGTGATGAAGCGGATGCGCGCGCCGGCCTTGCGGATTTCTTCGGCGCGCGGCATGTGGCGCTCGCGGTCGAGCATGATCACGAGTACGTCGGAAACTGTCTTGCTCTTGCGCGCGGCGATCAGCTCAAGGGTTTCGCCGATCGGGCGGTCGAGGTCCAGGAGGTCGGCGATCTCGTCGGTGCCGGCCATCTTCTCCATGTACACACAAGGGCCCGGGTCGAACATCGTGCCGCGCTCTGACAGCGCAATCACCGAGAGGGCTGACGGGAAGCCCTTGGCCGTGAGCGTGGTGCCCTCCAGCGGGTCCACGGCGATGTCGACCTCCGGCGGGCTGCCGTCGCCGATCTGCTCGCCGTTGTAGAGCATCGGGGCTTCGTCTTTCTCGCCCTCGCCGATCACGACCACGCCGTTCATCGGGACGGAGTCGAGAACGAACCGCATCGCGTCCACGGCGGCCTGGTCTGCGGCGATCTTGTCGCCGTGTCCGACCCAGCGGGCGGAGGCCAGTGCGGCGGCTTCGGTCACGCGAACCAGCTCGAGCGCGAGGTTGCGGTCGGGGTGGCCTTCGGCTGCGTGAAGATTGCCTTCCATTTGCGCGGCCAACGATAGCGCGGAAGGCCGCCGCGCACGATCGGAATGCGCTTTATGATCGGCTGATGACCTGGATGATCGTCGCGTTCGACGATGACACCCTGGCGGCCGTGCTCGACGATGCTCGCGTGCGGTCGCTGGATGAGGATCGCGACTTCGTGCTCGTCACGCCGCGATCCGACCGCTGGGGCAATGAGCGGTCGGTGGACAGTCAGTACCTGACCTCGCTTGACGACCGGGTTGACGGACTGTGCAAGGAGGGCGTCGAAATCGAACACGAATGGGTCGCGGGCGAGGATCTCGAGACCGAGGTGATTGAAGTCGGTCGCGCCCATGAAGTCGACGGCGTGGTGATCGCCCACCACAACCCCGACAAGTCGATCCCCGACCCGGGAGCGTTCGACGATTCAATCCGCGAGGAACTCGGTCTACCGCTGGACGTAATCTCACTCGAGTGAGACTGATCCTCGTACGCCACGGCGAGAGCGAATGGAATGCGATCGGCCGCCTGCAAGGCCAGGCCAATCCGCCGCTCTCCAAACTCGGTCGCCGTCAGGCGGCGCACATGGCCGCACGCCTTGTGGACGAGGGCGTCGACGCGATCGTCGCCTCGGATCTCGAACGCGCCTACCTGACAGCAGATGCGCTGGCTGCGTCCGTCGGCCTGGAAATCGTTCGCCGGGAGGATCTGCGCGAGGTCGACGTCGGCTCCTGGACCGGAACAACTCGCGAAGAGGTTGAGCGTGAAAACCCTCAGGCCTGGACGCGTTGGCGCGTCGAGGGAATTGAAGGCTGGGAGGGCGGCGAGACCTATGCCGACGCCATGGTACGGGTTGGCGGGGCGATCTCTGAGCTGGCCGCAGTTCATGCCGATCAGACCGTCGTGGCGGTGACACACGGTGGTTGCATTCGTCTGGCGACCTGCCACCTGCTCGGGATGCCTGCGGCTGAGTTCGGCCGGATCATGTCGATCGGGAATGCGTCGCTCACGGAGTTTCTTGTCGAGCCGGACGGCACCGGTCGGCTCGTCAGGCTGAACGACACTGCGCATCTGGCCGAGGTCACGACGGCCGACGACCTCGAGCCGACGGCCACCACGGAGTTCGACTCGATCTTCTGACGTCGCCGCGACAATCTGGCGCGGTTTGAATACACTCTGCGGCATGGATTTGCGAGACACGCCTGGGGAGGCGAAACTACGCGAAGAAATCCGTGGCTGGCTTGAGCAGAACTACAAGCCCGGGATTTCTCAGAGCGACTGGCACAAGGTGCTCGCCGATAGCGGATGGGCTGCGCCTTTGTGGCCCGAGCAGTACGGCGGACGTGGCGCGAGTGCCTCTGAAGCGATCATCTTCAACCAGGAGCGCCACAACATCGGCGCTGAACCGCCGCCAACCGGTATCGGTGTGCCGATGGCCGGTCCGACGATCATCACCCACGGCACCGAGGAGCAGAAGGAGCGCTTCCTCGGACCGATGCTTCGCGGCGAAGAAGTCTGGTGCCAACTCTTCAGTGAACCCGGCGCCGGCAGCGACCTTGCTGCGATCCAGACGCGCGCCGAGTTGAAGGGCGACACGTGGCACATTTCCGGCCAGAAGGTCTGGACGACGCACGCGCAGCTCGCGCGCTGGGGAATTCTGATGGCGCGCCACGACCCGGCGTTGCCCAAACACGCCGGCATCACCTACTTCATCATGGACATGGAGGCCGAGGGCGTCGAGATCGTCCCCCTGAAAGAGATGACCGGCGAGGCCGTTTTCAATGAAGTCTTCATGACCGACGTTGTGATCCCCGACGACCTGCGCATTGGACATGTGGGCGAAGGTTGGAAGGTCTCGATGACCACGCTCGCCAACGAACGCATGTCGCTCGGTGTCAGCGGACTCACCAGCACCGACGAGGACGCCGAAGTGAATCTCGAGGAGGCCGATGCTGAGTCCGCGCTCGAGACCATGGGCAGGTTCATCCAACGCGGCCCTCGCGCATTGATCGCGCTTGCAGAGAGGGCCGGCGTGATCGACGATCCGTTGATCCGCGACGACCTGGCCCGCGTTTACACGATGTACGAGGTCGGTCGTTTCACCGGCTATCGCGTGATGACCGCGCTGATGAAGGGCCGTGGCCCCGGCGTTGAGGCCTCGACCGGAAAGCTTTCCTACAACCTGCTCGTGCGCGCAGTCGCGGATATGATGATCAAGATCGCCGGCGTCGGCGCGCTTGGTGCACCCGAGGACGACAAGCTCCTGAAGGTTGCCGAGCGCCTGAACCTCGCGGTCCCCGCCACCTCGATTTACGGCGGCACCGACCAGATCCAGCGCAACATCGTCAGCGAGCGCGTCCTTGGCATGCCCAAGGAACCGCGCACCGACGCCGCGCAGCCGTTCTCAGAGATCAGGAAGGGCGGCTGACGAATGGACTTCGCATTCAACGATGAGCAGCGCGAGATCCAGGAATCGGCCAGGCGGCTGATCGCCGAGACCGCTTCGCTCGATCAGGTCGTCGCGCTCGCAGGCAGCGAGCTCGGCTACGACACCGACGCCTACAAACACATCGCTGAACTCGGCTGGACCGGCATGCACGTGCCCGAGGAGTTCGGTGGGGTTGGACTTTCTTACGTCGAGCTGATCGTCGTGCTCGAACAGATGGGTGGATCGCTCTATCCGTCGCCGTTCTTTGCGAGCGTCTGTCTCGCCGCGAACGCGCTGATCGAGGGATCGAAGATCGCCCCGCTTTCAGAGGACAACGCAGCGCTGCTCGCCGCGATCGCCGCGGGTGAGAAGACCGCGACGCTCGCCTACACGGAGCCTGGTGGTAAGTACATCCCGCGCGATGTGAAGCTCGCTGCCAAGCGTGATGGCGACGACTATGTCTTGAACGGAACCAAGAGCTACGTGCTCGACGGGCACACGGCTGACGCGATCATCACCGTCGCCCGCTTCGGCGAGGCGGATGGCGAGATCGTCCTGCTGGCGGTGCCCGGCGATGCTCCCGGCCTCACTCGCACAGAAGCCCACGCCGTCGACCCGACCCGCAAGCTCGCGCTGCTCGAATTCAACGACGTGCGCGTTCCGGCCAGCGCCGTGATCGGCGACCCGGAGTTCGCGTGGAGCACTTTGAACCCGACGATGCAGCTCGGCGCAGTCGCGCTGGCCGCAGAATCGCTCGGCGCCGCGCAACACTGTTTTGACACCGCGCTCGCCTACACCAAGGACCGTGTGCAGTTTGGTCGCCCGATCGCGTCGTTCCAGGTGATCAAGCACATCTGCGCCGACCTGCTGATGGCCGTCGAGGGATCGCGCAGCGCCGCCTACTACGCCGGCTGGGTCGCCGCGGAGCAGCGCGAAGAGTTGCCGGCGATAGCGCCGCTCGCGAAGGCTCAGGTGTGTGAGGCCTTCTGGGACGTCTCCAAGGGGAACATCCAGCTGCACGGCGGCATCGGCTTCACGTATGAGCACGAGGCGCACTACTACTACCGCCGCGCCACCTCAAGCCGAGTACTGCTCGGCGACACGAGCTTCAACCGCGAGATGCTGCTTCAGGGTCTTGGCGTTGCGCCGGTCGGCGCGCCGAGCTAGCTGTCGAACCCCAACACCTCCCGAACGCGATCCATCGGAGGCCGGTCGCCGAGCGCGCTGTGCGTGCGCCGCTCGTTGTAATGGTCGATCCAGCGTGGCAATGACTCACGTCTTGCCGCGCGTGAGGCGTATTCCATCGCGTAGGCCCACTCGCGACCGAGCGTCTGTTGGAAACGCTCGACCTTGCCGAACTTCTTGACGTCCATGTGCAGGAGGTTTCCCGGACAGGGCCACTCGTAGTGGACGACCTCCGGGGCCGGGGGCTTTGGGCGCCTTGAGCAGCCGCCCCGCACGAGTACGCGATGAACGGTCGCGTGCGAGCGAGACACCGATGGATCGTCGGCCAGCCTTCTCGGGCTCCAGCCCTTCTCCTCGCGCAGCTCGCAGATCGCTCTGGCCTTCGTCCTCTGGCACCTGCTTTGGCGAACTGTGCGGCCGGCAGGAGCGGTCTCTCAGGCAGGTGAGACAGTGGCGTTCTCGACTTCCGGAAAAGTTTCGTTGACCTGATCTCCGATGATGCGCGGCGTTCTGGTTTCGCGTCGCCCATCACCGCCGCAGTTTTTGCAGCAGAACCCGATTCGTGATCATGCGATGTTGTCGAACAATCTGAGGATTCCGGAACGACGTTGTCAGTCTGTCGATTGTCAATCTGCCGTGCGGGGTATCCGCTATTCGCTTGGATTCACGGCTGCGTCGCGCAACGGGGCTGCTTGCTGAGCGGCTGGGTCCGGTAGACAAATCCTCCCGGCAGGCGGACCTCTCCCACGATGTCCACAAACGTATTGCCCGATACGACCGACCCCGGTGCCGGACACTGCTGAACAACACGGGTCAGTGCGTCTAGCTGCCAAGGCTTCGGTGCTGGTGAACCGCTCTGGCGTCCATGGCATCCATCCGTCGAGACAAGCAAGCCAGCGCCCTTCACCGCGCCAACCGCGTGGGCAACGTCTTGACCAACTACGTTCGGCGTGGTGCTCGGGGAATCATTGGGAAGCACCAAGACCTCTGGACAGATCCCATCCAGGGTCTTCGCGGGGTGTCGGCTAATCCGCACTCCGTAATGGGCTCGAAGGTATTCGATGTTTGCGGGCGTCGGATTGATCAATTCAACTGGCTTTCGTCTGTTTATCGACCCACCGTTTGCGGCGAGGAATATTCCTGCCTTCGAGAGTTTTCGATTGTCTTGCTCTAATTGACGGGACCCCGCTTGCCCCTTCTCGGCGATGGTCGCGACCGGCTGCGCAGGCGGGATCCTCCCGTAGAAGACGGCGACTAGCGCGACTGCAGTGCAAATCATTGCGACGGTCAGGCCGAGGCGACGTGTGTGTTTGGCACCAATCATGATCTGGATTGTCCCAAAAACACGGAAGCAGCAGGTCGAATTCCCGCAGGGCTCCCACTGCACTTGAATAGAGCGAATTGAACCACCCCGGGTCTAACACCGATCGAGATCGTCACGAGCGTCTCGGTGCCGTTCAGCGTGTCGAACTGTGGCGGCGCGGTGTCCTCGTAGGCCATGGTCGAGGGGTTCCAGAGCTCCTGGGTGGTCGTGAAGTCGTTGACCCACGCGGCGCTGCATGCGGCCGATGCGAAATTGCTGATGTCGAACGCGGAGGCGACGAAGACCGGGTAGCTGTTCTGCGTCTGCCAGCAGAGCGGGCGTGAGCCCGGATACTGCGTGCCGAGGCTACCGGAGTCGCCGACCGCGACGTAGCGTCCGGCCGCGCCGGCCTGCCCCGCGCCGAGGGCCGAGAGTCCGAACGCGAAAAACGCGACGGCAATGAGGGCCACATGGGGCGTGGTCAGTCGTGGAAAGAGTGCTTGCATCGAGAGGTGGAGCCTTATCCTTGGCCCTTACTCCTGAGCATCCAGTTTAGATCGCTTCACTGATTCGACAAGTGCAGCGGCCGCGGCCTTCGATCCCGCAAGGTTCGGATGCAGCGGCCAGCCGGCCGCGCCCACGCCCTTCACCGGGTTGGTCCAGCGCCGGCCGGCGGGCTGGCACGCATCGTGTCCGACGCCGGCCGCGAACAGGTCCACGAAGATCGCTTCGTTCGCCTCGGCAGTAGTCCTGAGCGTCTGGTTGATCGCCTTCTGCCAGCCGAAGACGAGCTGCGCGTCTGAGTTCGAGACGTTCACCTTTCCCCAGCAGCCGGCGCCGCCGGCGGGAACCATCGGGGCGTAGCCGACCACAAAGATCCTGGCTTGCGGGGAGTGCTCGCGAACCTCTGAGAGTCTCTCGCTCAGCGGCGCGGCCAGCGTGGCGGCCACCTGTTCGAGCTGATTGCCACCCGCGGTCACGTACTTGTCCTCGCACGGCGTGTCTTCAGGATTCTTGGCCTTGAGGCAGTTCTCGGTCACCTCGCCGTAGCCCGCATCGTTGTCGCCGATCGTGATGCTGACGACCGTCTCATTGCCCTTCAGAGCATCGAACTGCGGCGGAGCCCTGCCGTCGGGATAAAGCGCGATCTCATCGCTGAAGGCATTCATGCCTGCTCCGCTGCATGCGACCGACTCGAACTCCTCGAGGTTCAACTGCTCGGCGGCGAAGGCGGGGTATCCACTGTCGGTCCGGAAACAGTTCTCCGGCGCGCCGGTCTCTGGGGTGGGCAGCCCCGCTCCGCTTGCATTTGAGTCGCCGAGTGCCACGTATCGGCTCGCGTTCGAGGGCGCGGGATCAGTGCCGCAGCCGGCGAGAATCGCGGCCAGAAACACGAACATGATCGTTGCGATCGGGCGCATCGGGCCAGTCTAGGTGCGCTCAGATCAGCAGAGTCCGAACGATCGTGCGGTAATGTTTTTGACCCCGGGAACCCATCCTCCCGACCAGATTTTTCCTCACCACTTCCCCTCACCAGCGCAAGGAGCGTTACATGCCTGATGCAGTAATCGTCGACGTCGTCCGTACCCCGATCGGCCGTGCCTTCAAGGGCTCGCTCGCCGGTGAGCGTGCCGAGGACCTTGGAGCTTTCGCGATCAAGACCCTCGTCGAGAAGTACAAGGACGCGGTCGCGCCCGAGGACTACGACGAGGTCATCCTCGGCGTCGGCTTCCCCGACAACGAGCAGGGCTACAACGTCGGCCGCAACGCCTGGCTGCTGGCCGGCTACCCCGAGTCGGTTCCGGGCCACATCGTCTCGCGCTTCTGCGCGTCGTCGGTGCAGAGCATCCGCTCGGCCGCCAACTCGATCATCGCCGGCGACGGCGAGATCTACCTCGCCGGTGGCCTCGAGGCCTCCAGCCGGGCCGGCGCAAGCCCGGACTTCACGATGCACCCCAAGCTCGACGGCTCTGAGGGTTCACTCTGGAACGTCTACATCCCGATGGGTGTGACGGCCGAGAACGTCGCCGAGCGCTACGGAGTCAGCCGCGAGGAGCAGGACGAATTCGCCGCGCGCAGCCAGCAGCTTGCTGTTGAGGGTCAGGAGAACGGCTTCTGGGATCGCGAGATCACGCCGTACACGGCCAAGGACGGCGTTGTCGTCGCCAAGGACGACGGCCCGCGCGCCGGCACCACGGTCGAGAAGCTCGCGGGACTGAACCCGGTCTTCAAGCCCGAGGGCGGCACGGTCACGGCCGGCAACGCCTGCCCGCTCAACGACGGCGCGGCAGCCGCGCTGATCATGAGCGCCGACAAGGCCGCAGAGCTCGGCCTCACGCCGCGCGCGAAGATCATCGGAGCAGTCGCCGGCGGAGTCGAGCCTGAGTACATGGGCGTCGGTCCGATCCCGGCAGTCGAGAAGCTGCTCAAGCGCACCGGAATGTCCGTTGGCGACATCGACCTCTTCGAGATCAACGAGGCCTTCGCCGCGCAGGTTCTTCCGAGCGCCGAGCAGCTGAACATTCCGATCGACAAGATCAACGTCCAGGGTGGAGCGATCGCCGTCGGCCATCCGTTCGGCATGACCGGAGCACGCATCATGGGCACGCTGCTGAACAACCTCGAGACCAATGACAAGCAGTTCGGTCTTGAGACGATGTGCGTCGCCGGTGGTCAGGGAATGGCCATCATCGTCGAGCGCCTGAACTAGCCTCCCCCGCATCGTCGGGTCAAGCAAAATATGAGCATCGTCGTAGGTGACCGGCCCGCCGAAGGGGGGTCGGTCACTCGCATGCTCGAGCGCCTGACCGACGTCCTCGATCGTCGGAACGTCGAGTACGGAATATTCATCGGCCTGTTCGTGGCGCTGGTCGCGTTAACGATCTACCGGCCGGTCTTTCCGAACTACGACACGTACTACGCGCTGATCTGGGGCGACGAGATGGCGCATCTCAAGCTCCCGGACTACTACGTGAACCGAACGCCGACTCCGCACCCGCTCTTCAACGTCTACACCGCGCTGATCTCATTCACCGGCGGCGCGGCGATCCACATTCTCACGATCGCGTCACTGGGCATGTACGTGGGTCTGCTCTACGCCGCCTACAAGCTGGTGAAATTGCAGGTCGGCACGCTGGTCGCCTTCTTCACGCTGCTCGTGCTGCTCACGCGCACGGACCTGCTGGCCTTCGGCTTCCGCTCGATGCTGGACATCCCGTTCCTGGCGATGATCGTCTGGGCGGCGGTGCTCGAGGTGCAGAAGCCGCGACGCGGCACCGCGCCGCTGGTGCTCCTGCTGCTGGCCGGGCTGCTCCGCCCGGAGGCCTGGCTCATGGCCGGCATCTACTGGCTCTGGCTCGCGCTCGGGCACGTGCGACCGAAGCTGAAACTGCCGGGCGAGCTCCCCTCTTACAAGCAGCTTTTCTGGTTTGCGTTTCTGGTCGTTGCGTCGCCGGTGATCTGGCTCGCATGGGACTGGATTGTCACCGGCGATCCGCTCTACTCGGTCAACTCGACCAGCGAGGTCGCCGCCGAACTCAAGCGCAACAAGTCGCTCTTCGGTGCGATCGCCGCGATCCCGAAGAACATCAGCGGTACCGAGCAGTGGGTCACGGCGATCTGCGGCACGCTCGGCTTCGGGCTCGCCTTCTACGTCTACCGGCAGCGGATGCTGATGCTCGCGGCACTCGGCGTGGTCGGCGTGATCACCTACCTCCTGATCGCCGTCGCGGGGCTGTCGGTGATCCCGCGCTACCTCGTGATCCCGTCGATAATTCTCTGCTTCGGCGTCGCCTTCGCGCTCGTCGGCTGGGAGCGCCTCGAAGGCAAACCGCGCAAGTGGGGGATCGCGCTGGCGATTCTCACTGTTCTGCTCGGCCTCGCCCGCGCGCCGACCTACATCGACAACTTCCGCGCGCTGAACACCAGCACGCAGGACGTCTCGATCACTTACAGCCGGATCTACAACATCCTCGACAAGCCAAAGGTGCAGATGGCAATCGAGAACTGCCAGCCGATCACGGCCTTCACGCACGAGACGGTGCCGATCATCCGCTACAAGCTCGGGCTGGCCAAGGGCGATGTGCCCACCACCACCCAGCTCAAGAGCGCGCCGACCGAGGGCACGATCCTGATCCAGACCAGCGCACTGGACCCGCTGCAAATGACCGTCGTCGACCGCGTCCTGCGCAAACAATGGACCGGCTTCCACCAGCCGGGCTTCAAGTTCCGCGGCGAGAACCGCGCCTGGATCATCTACACGAGTTGCGGGGCGAAGTGATGAATGTGCGTGCTCTCTCTGCGCTCACAGCGCTGGCGATTGCGCTTGCGGCTTCCGGCTGCGGTGACGACCGCGCGACGACGGTCTCGCGCAACGGCAACAATCTCGTTGTCGCGCCCTTCACCGGTCAGCTGACCGACGTCGACGAGCGACCGATTGCCGTGGCGACCGGCGAGGGCGGCGTCTGGGCCACCAGCATGGCCGGCGGGGTGCTGACGAAGATCGACCCGCAGACCGGCAGGACGATCGGCAGGCCGACGGTGACAGATGACGCTCCGTACGCCGTCGACGCCGCCTTCGGCAAGGTCTGGGTGGCCGCCTTCCAGAACGACGAGTTGATCCAGGTGGACCCCGCCACGCGCAGGGTCGTCAAAACGACAAAAGTCGCCAACCGTCCCTTCGGTCTGACTCACGGCTTCGGCTCGATGTGGGTGACCAGCATTCGCAACGAGACGGTCAGCCGGATCGACCCGAAGACCGGCGAGGAGATCGGCGACCCGATCCAGCTTGAGGGCCCGCCGTATACGATCGCTGCAGGCTTCGGGTTTCTCTGGGTGACCAACATCCGCGACGGCAACGTCGTGAAGATCGACCCGGACACGAACAAGATCGTGGGCGATCCGATCGTGATCGGCGAGCGTTCATGCAAGGACGTACCGGCCGACGAGCCGCTGGTCAACTGCGGCGCGCCCAGCGCAATCGTCGCTGCGGGCGAGTACCTCTGGGTCGCAAATTTGCGCGGGCTTGCGCTCACCGGTGGTCAGGGCACCCCGACGCAGATCAAGCGGAAGATCCCCAACGGCGAGGTCTGGCGGATCGACCCGAAGACTGGCAAGGCCGTCGGCGATCCGATCCCGGTGCCGATCCGCCCGCAGGCGATCGCCGGTGACGACACGGCGGTCTGGGTGGTCAGCCTCGGTGCGAACGCCGTCACGCGCATCGACACGAAGACTGGCGTGCGCGACAAGCTGCCGATCGACATCAGCGGTCAACCCACTGATGCCGCGATCGGCTACGGAAAGGTCTGGTTCTCGCTCTCGAGCGACGACCAGGTCGCTTCGCTCGAGAACAGGTAGTCCGGCCGCAGTCTCGCACCGCGCCCGAGCAGCGACCCGATCTCGAGGCCCGTATTGCATGCCTCAGGCATGCAAGCGATTGGCAGGCAGAAACGCATGATTCCCTGGCCATTTCTTTTGCATGCCTGAGGCATGCAATGAAAACCGCTTGATCAGCGGGTCTGGAAACGTCTTCCGGGCTTGCATGCCTGAGGCATGCAAGTGCTTGGGAGGGGGCGGGGGGCGGCCTACTTGGGGCCGAGGTAGCGCAGGTAGACCTGGTTGTTGCCGGCCAGGTTGCGGATCAGGCGGTCAGCCTTTTCCGACTGCGACTGGAAGAGCACGTAGTTGCCGCGCAGGCTCGTCGAGGGGTTCTCGGAGGGGCCTGTGAGGTACTCGTTGTTGTGATCGCGCGATTCGACCGAGACGTGCCTGGTCGGCTTGTTCCAGAGCATGAAGTTCTGGACGCCGTTGCGCGTGAAGCGGATGTCGCGTGACGGACGCAGGTTCGTTGCGTTCGAGTTGAAGAGCACGAACTCGCCACCACCGGTGATCGTCGGGTCGCCTGAGGGGCCGTTTGCCGGCCCGTCGATCGACTTCGAGACCCACTGCATGCGGCGGGTGATCAGGTCGGCCTGGGCGATGTCGGTGACGCGGTTGTTGTCACCGGCCAGGAGGTTTGAAGCGTCCGTCTGGAAAGCGACGAACTGGCCGTACTCGTTGATCGCCGGGTGGCTCGACGGCTTGTTGCCGCGGCGGCCGTTGCGCTGCGAGACGAGCTTGGTCTTGAAGTGAAGCTTGTTGCCCTTGCGGAAGCCGCGGGTGTAGACGTCGGTGCCGTCGTCGCGGTCGGCGCGGGAGAGGTTGGTCGCTTCAGAGGTGAACGCGACGAAGTTGCCGTAGCGGGCGAAGGAGACCTGGTAGCTGGGACCGTTGCCCGCGCTGCCGCCGCCACTGGCCGATGCGATGAAGGTCAGGCGCGCGAAGCGACCGGAACGGATGTGAACGTAGACCTGGCTGTTGCCGTTGGTGCCGCCGCTGGTGCGGGCGGTGCTCCAGATGCCCTTGCCGCCTCCGCTGTAGCCGAGGTTGGTCGCGGTCGAGACGAATCCGATGCGTCCGCAGTTTGCGGTCACGGTGACTTCCGTCGTCGGGCCGTTGGCCTGCTGGCCGCTGCTGCCGACCGAGACACGCGTGATGCGGCGGTTCTTGAAGTTGTAGACAAACGCGTCAGCGACGTCGTTGGTGTCGTTCGGAACCAGATTGCTGGCCTTGGAGACGAATGCGATGCAGGTCGGCAGGTTGAAGCTCGAGCCTGCGACCGCCGGCTTGTAGGATGGGCCGTTCGCGGGCTTGCCGCCCATGCCCTTCGAGATCAGCGTCGTCCTGCCGATGCGCCACGGGGTGCCGTTCTGGCCCCAGCCGCGTCCGCGCTTGACCATGAAGACGTCAGTCGCGTTGTTGTCGTCACCGCGGACGATGTTGCTGGCGTCTGACTCGTATGCGGCGACACGCGCGATGCGCTGGTCGCGGCTGATCGAGGCGTTACGGGATTCCCCGTTGGGGATACCACCGTTGTAAGAACGCGAGAGTAGAAACGTGGTGCGCAAAGATCCCGCGCTGGCTGTTGCCGCAGTCATGGCGATCAGCGAAGAAAGAATCGCGAGCGTCGCCAGCGCGGCCAATGTCATCCTTGACCTGGTCACGGCTCAACTATCGGCCGATAACCGCGGATGGTTTAGCGGCTACGTCAACTTTTTCCGTCCGGAGCGCATTTTCCACCAGAAAGGCGGTAGATGTCGATCTGCGGTCCGGGGCGGTGATACCCCATCGGGTAGTAGTTGTAAGAGATGTCGAAGTTGAATCTCGGCAGGGCCTCGCCGGGTTTCATCGGACTGAAGGTCGCGACCTTCTCCGCGCGCTGCTCGAGCGCCTCGTGGTACGCGGTGGCGCCGGGAGACTTCTCGGGGAATTTGGTGACACGGCCTTTCTGGATGCTTGCCGAAACCACGTGGCAGTAGCCCTCTGATTCGAACTGGTCGATCATGGCCGGGCTGAGCTTCTGTGCGTAGAGCTCGACCTCTTTGCCGCGTGGCAGTGGCCGAATCTTCAGTCCCTTGTAGTACGCGGGCGGACCGACAAGGTCGATCGCGATCTTCTCGCCAGGGGCGTTTTCGATCAGCCAGTCCTTTGCCAGGGCGCGCGTGTCGGTACGGGTGAGAACCTTGTCGTTGTGGACCACGTGGACGAGCGGGATGATCAGCGCCACCGCCATCACCGCGACGGCCGCATACGCCGGCGGGCGTTCGGCACCACCACGTGCGAACTTCGTCGTGAGCCAACGCGCGATCTCGATCGCTGCGTATCCCGAAAACAGCGCCAGTACCGGATAGACCGGCATCATCCAGCGCGCGTAGAAACGCAGCTCTTTCCCCATGAAGAGAAACACGATCAAGCCGAACAGGACGAGCGGCAGCGCGCGACGCCAGTCCTTTTTGAGTGCGATCACGGCGCCGCTGACGGCGAGGATCAGCGGCAGTGCGCCAAAGCCCCACCACATCGTCCAGGCGTAGTAGAACCAGCCATTGGTGTCGTCGGTGCCGAGCTTCTCGATGTTGCCGGTGTAGTCGGCCTGTCGGCGCACGTCATAGACGAATTTGTCGGCGTCGAGCAGCGCGTAGGGATTGGCGATGAAGAACGCGATCAGCGAGAGTGCGCCGGCGCCGATCAGGAACAGGAACTCGCGCTTGCCGCGCTCCTTGTCCTCGAAGAAGCGAATCAGCCAGGCGACGGCGATCGCCACGCAGAGCGCGGCAGCCGTGTACTTGGTGGCCGTCGCAAGGCCCAGCCCGACACCGGCGATGCCGTAGTCGAGCAGGCGCCCCTTGTTGATGATTCCGGCGAGCCCGAAGATGCCGAGCGCAAGCGGCAACAGCGTCGGCACGTCGTTGAGCGCGAAGTGGCTGTAGTGGACGGGCAGAAAGGTGAAGCACATGAAGGCTGCCGTCGCCAGGCCCGCCGCGGTGCCGTAGAGGCGCCTGCCGGCGAAGTACATCAGCCAGGCAGCGCCGACGCCCGTCAGCGCGCTGGCCGCGCGGGCGATCGTGTAGATCGTCGTCGGGTCGGTGTCGAAGGCCCGGTGGATCGCCGCTCCGGTCGAGCCGATCGGCGGAACACCGAACCAGATCGAATAGAGCGTGTGCAGCAGATACGTGTAGGCCGGCGGGTTCTGGAAGTAGTCGGGGTTGAGCCCGTCGCCGAACATGTCGACGGCCTGGATCGTGAAGTGCGCGTACTCGTCGAGGTTGTAGACGATCGGCAGTCCGCTGCGGATGCCCCACAGGCGCAGCGCCAGACCGGCCAGGAGGATTCCGGCGAGCGTCCATGCGGCGGCGGACCCCCGTCGTTTTGTGGCTTCGGTCACGGCGGGAACGATAGTGGTGGCGCGTTCAGCTGAGATTGTGTACGGTATGTGAATCCCGATTCACATTGGTATCGCCAGATCGGAGGATCAGATGGAAGTCGCGCAGAAGGCCGATCGCGCAACGCACGAAGTCTTCAACCAGGCCGCGCCGCTCGAGCCGATCAATCACTTCACGGCTGACGTCGTGCTCCAGGAGTCGGTTGCTCGAGAGGGCGGCGCCTGGGGCGCCGATCGCCTGACCGCGCTAGGCGAGCTGGCAGGATCACGCGAGCAGAAGGAGCACTGCTGGCGCGCCGAGCACAATCTGCCCCGCCTCACAACCCACGACCGCTTCGGCAACCGGATCGATCAGGTCGAGCTCGATCCCTCATGGCATCACCTGCTCGGAACCGGCATTGAGGCCGAGTGTCACTCGCTGCCCTGGCGTGAGCCGCAGCCGGGCGCGCATGTCGTGCGCGTCGGCCTGTTTCAGCTGTGGTCGCAGACCAACGGCGGCGTGATGTGTCCGATCTCGATGACACACGCGGTGATCCCGCCCCTGCGTAACCACGCTCCCGAGATCGCCGCCGAGTGGGAAGACCGGCTGACGATGCCCGACTACGAACAGGGCGCGATCGCCGGAATGGCGATGACCGAGAAGCAGGGCGGCTCGGATGTCCGCGCCAACACGACGCAGGCGGTGCCGGTCGGGGGCGATGAGTACGAGCTGACCGGGCACAAGTGGTTCTGCTCGTATCCGCCATGCGATGTCTTTCTGGTTCTGGCGCAGGCGCCGGGCGGGCTCACGTGCTTCTTCGTCGAGCGCGGCGAGGGGATGGAGTTTCAGCGCCTGAAGGACAAGCTCGGTTCGCGGTCGCTGCCGTCGAGCGAGGTCGAGTTCCGTGCGGCGCGTGCGCGGATTGTCGGCGAAGAAGGACGCGGGGTCGCGACGATCATCCAGATGGTCAACCACACGCGGCTTGACTGCATGATCGGCTCGGTGGCCTCGATGCGTCGCGGGGTGCTGGAGGCGACCCATCACGCGCGCGGGCGCAAGGCCTTCGGCGCGCTGCTTGTCGATCAGCCGGCGATGCAGAACGTGCTCGCCGATCTGGCGATCGAGTCCGAGGCTGCCACCACCGCGCTCTACCGGGTTGCCCGCGCGTTCGACGAGGGCGATGACGTGCTTCGCCGATTTGCGACTGCGGTGATGAAGTACTGGATCTGCAAGCGCGCGGCCGGTCACGCCGGCGAGGCGCTCGAGTGCTTTGGCGGGAATGGCTACGCCGAGGATTCCGGGATGCCGCTGCTCTACCGCGACGCGCCGCTGATGTCGATCTGGGAGGGCTCCGGGAACGTCGCTGCGCTGGATGTGTTGCGCGCGATGGCGAAAGAACCCGACGGGCTGCCGGCCTTTCTGGCTGAATGCGAGCTTGGGCGCGGGGCCGACCGGCGTTTTGACAAGCATCTCGATTCGCTGGGCGCTCGGCTGGCCGGGCTCGCTTCCGGCGAGACTGAGGCGGATCTGATCGACGCTCAGTTTGGCGCGCGTCGGGTCGTGGAGGACCTCGGCGTCGCGTTTCAGGCATCGCTGATTCTGCGGCATGCGCCGGACTACGTCTCCGATGCTTTCTGCGCGGGCCGCCTTGGCGAGGGTGGTCGCGCCTACGGCACGCTGCCGACCGGCGTTGACGCTCGCGCGATCGTCGACCGCGTGATCGCGTGACGGTCGCCGCCCCACCATCGACTCGTCAACGTCTGCTCGACGCGACTACGGAACTGCTGGCCGAAGGCGGGTATGCCGCCGCGACGGTCGCTGCGTTGACCACGCGCGCGGGGGTTGCGTCGGGCACGCTCTACAGGCACTTCGCCTCGAAAGAAGAGTTGTTTGTGGAGATTTTCCGCAGCCTCAGCGGGCGCGAGCTCGATGCGATGCGCCAGGCGGCCGAGGGCGAGCGATCTCCGCTCGACAGATTGGAGGCTGCGATCGATGCCTTCGCCCGCCGCGCGCTCGCCGAGCCCCGCGTTGCCTGGGCCCTGCTGGCCGAACCGGTCGATGCGCTTGTGGACGCCGAGCGCCTCGAGTACCGCCGCCGCTACCGCGACCTCGTTGTCGAGGTTGCCCCGCGCGGTTCGCTGACGCTCGCTGCCGCGATCGTGGGCGGAGTCGGCGAGGCGCTTGTCGGACCGCTCTCGGAGCCTCCGACGAGTCCCGCGGAACGACACGAACTGATCGCCGAGATCAAGGCCTTCGCCCGCCGCGCCGCCAGTTCCTGAACAGCTATTGACTTTGTGTACGATAGGCGCCTCGGTATGGGGGCGGAGCTGACATTGCACGGCGAGCTGGCGCGCTTTGACGCAGGCTACACCGAGGTCGCACCTGGTACCTGGGCCTACTTGCAGCCGAACGGTGGGCTCGGTGAGTCGAACGCCGGCCTGATCTTCGACGACGAGCACGTGATGGTCGTCGACTCGCTCTGGGACGTGCAGCTCACGCGCAAGATGCTGCTCGCGGCGCGCGGAATCGTCGACGCGGCACCCGAAACGCTCTTCAACACGCACTCCGACGGCGACCACGTCTGGGGAAACGAACTCTTCGAAGGCGCGCGGATCATCTCCACGACGACCGCCAAGAAACTGATGACGCTCGATCCTCCGAAGGCGATGCGCGCGATGCAGCGTGGCGGAAACCTGATCGGCATGATCGGCCGCGCGCCACTGCCCTTCATCGGCCCGCGCGACTACGGCGGCCTGCCGCGACTCCCGCTCAAGGAGATGGGCCACGAGATGGCGCCGTTCGACTGGCGCGAGGTGAACCTCACGCTGCCGATCGAGACATTTGACGACAGCCGGTCGGTGCAGCTCGGTTCGCGCACCGTCGAGCTGATCGAAGTCGGCCCGGCGCACACGATGGGCGATGCCGTGGCCTGGGTTCCGGACGCGAAAGTCTGCTTCGCCGCAGACATCCTCTTCATCGACGGCACTCCGATCATGTGGGCCGGCCCGGTTGCGAGCTGGATCTCCGCGCTGGAGACGATCTCCGCGCTCGGCGCCGAGACCTTCGTGCCCGGCCACGGACCGATCAGTACGCAGCGCGAAGTCGATCTCGTCCGCGAGTACTTCGAGTGGATCGCCGCCGAAGGCATCCCCCAGCTTGAGCAGGGCGTCGCCCCGTCCAAGGCCGCCCGCAAGCTGCTTCTTTCAAGCGAGTTCGCGAGCCTGCCGTGGGCCGTGTGGGATGACCCCGCCCGACTGGTTGTGACCCTCAGCACCGAACAGTTCCGCCGCGACGGCGGAAAAGGCCAACTCGGCGGCGCTGCACGCTCAAAGGTGATCACGAAAATGCAAATGACCAAAACTGCGATCGGACGTCTTGATGCAACGCGAAGCTGAAACAACCACGGCCGGGACGCACGGGTGGCACGCCGCCCCCGACCGAACGAACGATCCCGAGATCAGACGTAACCTGATCAGCCGCGCAGTCACGCGCATCGCCAGGCGCACGACGAAGGGCCGCAGCTACCAGTTCATGCGCGTGCTCGCGATCAACGGTCGTCTGCATCTTCCGTACCTCTTCTGGAACTCGCGCGTCATGCCGAGCGGCAGGCTCACCCGCCGGCAGACCGAAGCCGTGATCATCCGCGTCGCCTGGCTCTGCCGGTCGGAGTACGAATGGACGCAGCACAAGGCGATCGGTTGCCACAACGGATTCACCGAGGAGCAGGTCGAGGCTGCGGGCCCTGACCCCACCAGCGACCTCTTCGACGACGAGATCAAGACGCTGCTCGGCGCAGTCCCGGAACTGCTCGAGGACCACGTACTCAGCGACGAGTCCTATGACGCGCTCCGCGCGTTCCTGTCACCGGCCCTTATCCTCGAGTTCATCATGCTCGTCGGTACATACTCAGCACTGGCCGGTGCCCTGAACACGTTTGGCGTTCCGCTGGAGGACGCCTGGCGCAAGGGCGCCTGATCCGCCGCTGGTGAGCGAACTGCTCACTGTCTTTCTCGCGGGCGTCGCCACGATGCTCGCCACCGGCCTGGGCGCGCTGCCGGTCCACTATCTCGGCCACCGGGCCTACGACTGGCGGCCGATTCTCGTCGGCCTCGCTGTCGGCGCGATGACCGTCGCGGCCGTCATAGGTCTGCTGCAACCCGGGCTGGACCTCGGATCGCGCACGGAGGTCTGGGGCGGAGCGGCGATCGGCGCGGTGCTCTTTTTCGCGATTCGGACAGGTCTGCACCATCGCGAGGTCAACATCGGTGAGGTGCGCGGCGCCGATGTCAAGCGCGCCGCGCTGATCTTTGCGGTGCTCTTCGCGCACAGTCTCCCCGAGGGCTTTGCGGTGGGCACCGCGTTCGCGTCCTCGGACGCAAACCTCGGTCTGTTCGTGATCCTCGCAATCGCGCTTCAGAACATCCCCGAGGGAACGAGTGTCGCGATCCCGATGGAGGATGCCGGCATCAGCGTCTGGCGGCAGTTCTGGGCCGCGGTCGGCACAAGTGTCCCGCAGCCGATCGGCGCGGTGGTCGCGTACCTGCTGGTCGATCAGATCAGCGGACTGCTGCCGATCTCATTCGGCTTTGCGGCCGGCGCGATGCTCGTGCTTGTGGCGATCGAGCTTGTCCCCGACGGGTTCGCTCACGGCACGCGCGGCCGCGCTGCTGCCGGCACCGCGTTCGGCGCGGCGATGATCTTCCTGCTTGAGAACGCGGTCGTCGGCTAGTGACGTTCGATCAGTTCGATCCGGTAATCATCCGGGTCACGCACGAAGCAGAGCAACGAGCCGCCTTCGCGCACTGAGTACGGCGGCTTCTCGGGCTCGATACCTACGGCGGCGAGCTTCGCAAGCGTGGCCTCCATGTCTTCGACGGTGAGCGCGATGTGGCCGTAGCCGGTGCCCACATCGTAGGAGTCGACGCCGAAGTTGTAGGTCAGCTCAAGCCGGTCGCCGTCCCCGGGAAGACCCATGAAGATGTTGATCGCCTCATCTCGGATCGGCATGCGACGTCGCTCCTCAAAACCCAATTTCTGGTAGAACGCTACAGACGCGTCCGCGTCGGTGACTCGATAGCTAGTGTGGATCAGTTCGCTCATCTGGACGCACATTACCGATGCGTGCAAACCATCCCGCGCATCACCAATTGAAAGGAACAACCCCATGCCTTCCAGTTCAAAGCTCGTCTCGCCGCTCGCCCTCTTACTTTTCCTCGCAGCGATCCTGGCGGTCTATGCGTCCCCAGCGAACGCCGCGACAACCTGCAAGCCCGCCACGAACATCGAGGCGATCGTCGACGACTCCGGCTCGATGAGCTTCACCGACCCTGATGTCAACCGCGCGTCGGCGCTCAAGCTCTTGATTTCGAAGTCCGGGAATGCCGGGAAGCGACTCGGGGCGGTTCAGTTCGGCAGCGACCAGTCGTATATGACGCCGCCGATCGGAGCAGCCGTGACGCTCTTCGGCCCGCTCCAGGTCGGCCCGAACGTCGCCGCGATGGGCGCAGCGCTCGACGCAAACATCCTCGCCGACAATGGTGCGACCAACTACAACGCCGCATTCGCGCTGGCCAAGACCGACAACCCGACCGCAGACGCCCGAATCTTCATCACCGACGGCGGCCACAACGAGGGTCTCTACGACAACAGTCACCAGGGCGGTCCACCGACCTACGTTCTGGGCATGGACATCGGGGCGCCGAGTGCGACCAACACGGACGCGACGCGACTGCAGACGATCGCAACCGAAACGGGCGGCGTCTATTACCCGAACGTCGACTCGGGCAATGTTCAGGCGACCGTCAACAAGGTCGACGCGGCACTCAACTGCCAGGCCGTCGTGAAGACCTTCACAGACACCTTTACGAAGGTCGGTCAGACCAGGTCAAGGGTTGTTTCGATCGGAAGCAGGACCTCTTCGGCGGACATCACGTTGTCCTGGAAGAGCCCGCTCGACACCTTCTCGATCGGAAGCATCCGGCTCAAGACCTCCAATGGCGCAACGATCGTGGTCGCCAAAAAGCGACTGAAGATCAAGCGCACGGCCGGCAGGACGTTCTTGAACGCGAACATCAAGGGCCTCAAGCGCGGAAAGCTGCGCTTCAAGCTGAAGGTCAAGAAGCTCGGCTCGGGCACGTTCAGCGGTGTCAACCTGACGACGCAGGCCGTTCCGCGCAGGCGCTGAGCGCCTGAGGCTCCGGTCAGGAGTCTGCGCCGACGGCCGCCTGCTCGGGCGCGTCGTCGGCGTTCTCCGCCGGCCCACCGTGCTCCCGCAGCTCGCGCTTGAGGACCTTGCCGGTGGCGTTGCGCGGGAGCTCTTCGAGGAAATAGACCTCGCGCGGGATCTTGAAGTTTGCGAGGTGCGTCTTGACGTGGTCCTTGATCTCGGACTCGTCGAGATCGGCACCTTCGTTGGCGACGACAAACGCGATCAGGCGCGCCCCGAACTGCTCGTCGTCCACGCCGACCACGGCGGTCTCGTAGACATGGTCGTGAATCGCGATGATGTCCTCGACCTCGATCGGGTAGACGTTCTCGCCGCCGGAGATGATCATGTCGTCGATGCGGCCGTCGATGAACAGGCGCGAGTTCTCGTCGATGTGACCGATGTCGCCGGTTCCGGCGAGCTGCCCGAGCCGGTTGGCCTGTTCGCCGCCGGTGTAGCCCTCGAAGATCATGTCGTGCTGTACGAAGATCTGGCCGGATTCGCCGACGGGAACGTCGTTGCCCTCTTCATCAAGGATCCGCAATATCGTGCCGGTCGGGGCCTTGCCCGCGGTGCCGGGTGCGGCGCGCATGTCCTCGGGCCTGGCGATCGTCACCCACGCGACTTCGGTTGAGCCGTAGAGGTTGTAGAGCACGTCGCCGAACTCGTCCATGAACTTGGTGGCGAGCTCGCCCTGAAGCGCCGAGCCGCTGGCGCAGACCGCGCGCAGGGACGAGAGGTTGTAAGTGCGGCGCCGGGCCTCAGGGATGTCGAGCATGCGCTGGAGCATCACCGGGACGACGATCTGCATGTCGATCTGCTCGCGCTCGATCGTCTTCAGGGCGTCTTCGGGATCAAAGCGGCGACGCAGAACCGTGGTGCCGGCGAACATCACGCTCGCGGAGAAGTTTGAGAATCCCCAGGTGTGGAACAGCGGCGCGGAGACGAGCATCCGATCGCCGCGGCGATACGGAATTGTCGCGGCGACTGCGAGCATGTCCTTCAGGCCCTTCGCTTCGGAGCGCGTGGCGCCCTTGGGCTTGCCGGTCGTGCCGGAAGTGAGGATGATCGTGCGGCCGGTTCGACCGGGAGCGGGCGGCTCATCGGTGCTCTGGCCCTGGCGCAGGGATTCGAGCGACGGCAGCGGGGGGTTGTCCTGACTGTCGACCCAGCCGAGGAAGGCCGGCTTGTCGTCGAGCGCGCCCTGGAGCATGGAGTAGTACTCCTCGTCCATGATCACGGCGTCCGCGTGCTGGTCCTCGATGACCTGCGCAAGCTGCGGGCCGGCGAAAGCGGTGTTGAGAAGCAGACCGTCAGCACCGAGCTTCAGCGTTGCGACGAAGGCTTGCACGAACCAGCGGCTGTTGCGACAGAGGATCGCGACGCGCGAGCCCTCGCCGATGCCGTGGGCAGCGAGACCGTGGGCGATCTGGTTGGTCTGTTCGTGCACCTGCTTGTGCGTGAGCTGGCCGAGCTCGTCGATGATCGCGACGACGTCGGGCGAAAGCCTGGCGTTGATCTTGTAACCGGCGAGCTGCGTCGGTCCGTACTTCTGGAAGGCACGCTTGACCTCCCAGAGGCGGTTCGGCGGAACGAAGCGGACCATCTTTGATGCCGCGATCGTCCGGACGATCTCCGCGTAGCGCTCGCGGGTGGCTTTGGCGCGGCCGCTCAAGATTCGCGCACCGTCGCAGCAGCAGCAGTCTCAGCGCTCTCTGCCCTGATTGCGAATCCGCCTGAGGTGGTTTTCGCTTCGACCTTGGGGGGTACTGCAGTCATCGCGCGCTCGCTGATCGCTGTGATTGTGAGGCTGGGGTTCACGCCCGGGTTGGCCGGCATCGCGGACCCATCGCAGATCAAGAGATTGTCATAACCGAATGCGCGGTTGAATTGATCGATCACGCCGGTGTTGGCGTCCCGCCCGATCACGGCGCCGCCGAGGAAGTGTGCGGTCGAAGGAACGTTCGCAATCACTTCCAGGAACGAGCTCTGTGCAACGCCGCCCATCTTCTTGGCCGCGAGCTCTGCCGCGCGGTTGGCCGCCGGTATGAAGCGCGGATTCGGGTTCGCGGCATCTTCCTCGGTCGTCAGGCGATAACTGCCCCACGGCGTCCTCTTCGGGACGAGCTTGAGAGAGTTGTCGAGCGTCTGCATCACGAGCAGAATCACCGTCCGGCGGGACCAGTGGTAGGCGACAAGCAGACGCAGCGCCGAGAGCGGGTGCCGCACTGCCATGCTGAAGAACTTGATCGGCCTGGTCGTGCGCGTGCCCTCGCCGGTCAAGAGCGTGAAGATGCGGCCCATCGCATCGCCGCCGTGCCCGTAGGTGACGTTTTCGATGTGCGTGTTCTCGTCAGGGAAGAAGCTTGAGCTGATCGCGACCGATGTCGAGTAGTCAACGCGATCGTCCTTGGCGGACACGGCGAGGATCGCCTCGCTGTTTGTGCGTACCAGCGAACCGAGGCGGTGTGAGAGGCGCGGCAACGATCCGTTGAGCCTGCAGTTGGCGAGCAGCTTGTTGGTGCCGTAAGTGCCTGACGAGACGACGACGCCACGCGCTCGAACCGTCTTGCGACCCTTGAAGAACCAGGCTCCGGAGCGCACCGAGGTGACTTCATAGCCCGCAGATCCATCGCGGCGACCGTCGGCTCCGCGCAGCGGCTTGATGTCCGTGACCGTGCGCATCGGGTCGATCTTGACGCCGAGCTTCTCTGCAAACCACAGGTAGTTCTTGACCAGGGTGTTCTTGGCGTTGTGCCGACAGCCCACCATGCAGGCGCCGCAGGCGATACACGCTGCGCGTTCTGGACCCTCGCCGTCGAAGTAAGGGTCAGGGACTGACTCGCCAGCCTTGTCGCGGTCGCCGAAGTACACGCCCACACGTGTCTTCTTGTAGGTCTCGGGGACGCCGAAGTCTTCGGCGAGCTGCTTGATCACGTCATCGGCGGGCTGGTGGAGCGGCACCTCTGAAACGCCGAGCATGTACTCGGCCGTGTCGTAGTGCGGCTGCAGAACGTTCGCCCAGTCCGCGATGCCAGCCCACTGCTTGTCGGCAAAGAATCGTGGCTGCGCGCGGTAGAGCGTGTTGGCGTAGCCAAGGCTTCCGCCACCGACGCCGTTGCCGCTGACCACGGTGACATCCTTGAAGAACGACGTTCGCAGGATGCCGTGCAGCTTGAGGTACGGGAACCACCAGTAGCGATGCGGGGCCCTGAGCATCGTCTCGGCGAAGTCTTTGTCCTCGAAGCGCCGGCCGCACTCGAGCACTTTCACGTCGTAGCCCTTCTCTGCCAGGCGCAGCGCAGAAACGCTGCCGCCGAAGCCGGAGCCGACGATTATCCAGTCGTGGTCGTAGTTCATCTGATGAGTCCGATCCCTGTGGAGGTGTTGATCGGCACGGCACTTGAAGGCGTTGCGCGTCCCGAGATGGCCAGATTCTACCCATGACCGGCAGTCTGGCCAGCCGTTCAGGCAAGATCACTCAGTTTGCGGTAGTGGACGCACCAGCGGCGATCTGGCGGCGCGAGATCGGTCGCCAGAGGGTTGCCATCACCACGTACACGTAAAGCATCAGGGACTGGTGCTTGAGGTAGAAGAGATCGTTGGACAACTCTGTCTCTGGATCAGATGAGTCGTGCAGCTGCGCCCACCCGGTCAGCCCAGGACGCAGCATGTTGCGGCGTCCGTAGAACGGGATGTCACGTTCGAGTTCGGAGAGCCGCTGCGGCCGCGCCGCGCGCGGGCCGACAAGCGTGACGTCTCCGCGCAGGAGATTCCAGAGCGTGGGCAGGTGCTCGATGCGCGTGGCATGGAGGAACTTGCCGAAGCCGACCGGCGGGGTGTGCTCGTCCGGCGCGCCGCCGGTGATATCGCGTCGGGCCGTGCGGAAGCGATAGAGCGCGATCGCGCGGCCACGCTCGCCGACGCGGCGGCGTTCGACGATCACCGGTCTGCCGAAGGCAAGGCGCATGAACAGCGCGACCGGCGCCCAGATCGGCAGTGTGACCAGTCCTGCGAGGACGGCGAAGGTTGCGTCGATCACGCGAGTCGCGGCGCGCGGGACGGGCTTGAAGCGCGGGTGCATGATGTGCTGGAACCAGGCGACGTTGAGGTTCTCGAGTGGCACACGGCGGAAGACCGCCTCTTCGAACGCGGTCAACGAGAGCAGTCGCGTGCGGTAGCGCTCGGTGCAGACCGCCGCGCGCTCGAAGACCTTCATGCGGTCCTCGGTGCCCGACATCACGAGCAGGTCGATGTCGTTGCGCGCGACCACGTGCGAAAGATCTGACAGCAGACCCAGCCGACGCACCTTGAAGGAGACGCGTTCGAGATCGCGCAGGTTGTCGCGCTCGGAGGTGCGCGTGACGTAGCCGATGATCGTGAAGCGTCGGTTACCCGCGCTCGAGAGCTGCCAGGCAAGGTCGTGCGCCGTCGAGGCGTCGCCGAGCACTGCGACACGCGTGTGCACGAACCGGTCGACGATCGCGCGGAGCAGCAGCGCGGCAAGAGCTCCGGCCGTCAGTCCGACGAGCCCGGCGCTGAGCGCGTGCGTGATCCCGGAGCCGGGGACGACGGCGAAGGTGAGTGCCGCCGCGCCGAACGCTGCGGCGACCGGGGAGAGGCCGCTGACCTCACTGTCGCTGAGTGCGCTGCGGCGGGCCTGCGAACGAACGAGCAGGACAAACAGCGCCGTTCCGATGAAGACGGCGATACTGCCCGAGAATGCCGCCGCCGAGACCGGTCCGACCATCGCGGCTGCAAAGTCACCGAGCGTGGTCGCGGTCGTCGGGTCGATCGAGACGCCGGCCTCAGTTTCGTTGTCCTCGGCGTCGCCGTCGACGACTTTGAGTGCGCGCTCGGGCCGCGCCGGCGAAACAGCTGCCGGGGCTTCGGGATACGCACGCGAGCGGCGACCGCCGGGGTTTCCGAGGCTGCCGTCGTCTTCGAGCAGCGGGCCGGCGAGCGCGGGTTCGGTGATCATCGATGCGACGAGGTCGATCGGTGACTCGGGAAACGGGCGCTCCTGCTCCGCGCTCGAGTGTGGCTCCCGGGAGATCGGGGCACGGGCGATCGGCGCGCCGGGTTGACGGCGCAAGCGCTTCACGATCGAGCGCCGATTCTTGTCAGTTGTCGCGTTGGCATCGCTGCCGTCTGACTGGGGCAATGCGCTTCCAGACTTCAAGTTGGAGCGGCTGAGCAGATACCGAGTCTGCCGCCTTTGGTTCAACGTACCACGGGGTAGCCATATCAGCAAATGTTGAAAAGACGGAAAATGCGGGTTTTTGTGGGGGGGATCGGGGCTG
>JBPPNF010000013.1:0-8315 GCA_051306435.1 Solirubrobacterales bacterium
TTTTTTTGGCCTTGGTGATCAGCGCCATGTTCTTGTCGCCGACTTTGAAGATCTTGTTCGTCAGCTTGACGTTGAAGAGTTTGGGCGCGGTGACGTCTGAGTCCGCCGCCAAGGCGGTGCCGGCTACTGCGAAAAACAATGCTGTTGCTACCGAGAGCGCGATGGTGCGCATGACAGTTCCCTTTTCCTCTGGTCCTTGAGGTTTTGGGTTCTGTTGCGTTGTGCGAAAACTCGCCGAGAGACTCACCCAGCTCCGCCAGCTTAATAGCGATTTGCCGAATGTGAAGGCCCACCAACCAGTTTCGAAGCGAGGTTTTCGGTCAGTCCTGAGAGTCTGAATTCTTTTGCTGGGCTTCGCTGAGGGACTTCTGGATTTTCACGAGCTTGCTGGCCATGATCCCGACGTAGATCAGCATCACAACAAGGAAAACCAGGAAGGCGGCGGCGACGTAGCTTCCGCCGGTGTCCGCGGCAAGCAACACGTTCATCTAAGACGTACTCCGATTCAGTTTCTTGACCTGCATTGAGACGCTCTTGGCGACGAGCTCGAACTTCCAGAGCGCCACCCAGAGCAGGATTGCCGTGATCAGGCCGATGTAGAAGGTGATGCGCATCTCCGTCGGCAGGTTGTCGCCGGTGGCCGTGAGCACGCGCGGGTGGATCAAAGACTGCGAGAGCCGAACGGCGATGAAGTTCAGCGGCACAAATGCGCCGCAGACGATCGCGTAGACGGCGGCGGTCTGAGCCTGGCGCTCTGGATCCTCGATCGCGAAGCGCATCGGTTGGTAGATCGCATAGAGCAGGAAGACGATCAGGAACGAGACGAGCGTCGGCTCCTTCCACTCCCAGTAGACGCCCCACGAGGTCTTGGCCCAGAGCATCCCCGTGATCAGAACGACCACGCCGAGGATCAGAGAGAGGTGGATCGCCACGTATGAGCGCAGGTCCCAGGCGCTGTCGCGCGTGCGCAGGTACTGGATCGCCATGACCCCGCTGGCGACAAACCCGCCCAGAGCGACGATCGCGAGCGGCACGTGCAGGAAGAAGATCTTCTGCCGCATGCCCTGGTCGGCGTCGATCGGCGCGTACCAGAAGACAAGCACGCCGGTGATGATGATCCCGATCAGCGCCGCGATCGTGAACCCCTTCAGCCCGCGGGCAAACTGGTCCGCACTGCTGCGGCTTGGTCTGCTGGGGGCGGAGAAAAAGCGTGAATCTGTCTGCGGCTGGGGCAATGCGCCCGAAACCGTACCCAACGACCGCAGTTGATCTGCTGCACCCGGCTTCGCTCACCTCTGGTGAGCGGTGGGATTGCGCTGCGGAGAATGGCTTGTCTATGGGAGATTTTTCGCTCACCTCTGGTGAGCGGTGGCGCGCCGCATGAACAAGCGGTTTTTCAGAGCCAGCTTTGTTCGCTCACCAGAGGTGAGCGAAACGGGCCCGTGGGAATTACTCGCCGGAGCTCGCCGTCGAACCGGAGCCCGTGGCGCCGGTCGCTGAACTCGATCCCGTGGTACCGGTCGGCTCCGCAGCCGCGAGCGCCGCCGCCTCACCCCTGGCCTTGCCCTGACGCTGGCCCTTGATCATCCCGTCCTGGAGTCCATCGTTGAACGCGTCACCGCGCGCAGCGATCTGCGCGCGCTTGGATGCCGCGGCAAAGGCCTGCGCCTTGGTCGCCTGCGCGTCGGCGTCGGTCGGCTGCGAGTCGTGCCCGAGCGCAAATCCGAGCGCCAGCGCAAGCACCAAGACGGCGGCAATGAGTCCCCTGACCAGATACACGCCGCGAATGATCGCACGGCGCGGCCGGTACGATGGCGCGGCGATGGAGATGACCCCGCCAAGAGAACGCAAGTACGCGCTCGCCACCGCAGGCGCAGCGCTGCTCCTGCTGGTCGCGGGCTACTTCATCGGCCACGCCGGCGGCGCCAACCTGGACGCAGCCCGCGCGGCCGGAACCAGCGCGGGCACCGGCGCCGGAAAGAAGATCGGCAAGAAGCAGGGCTACGACGCGGGCTACAAGAAGGGCTATCGCACGTCCTACAAGGCGGCTTACGAGAAGGCCAAGCGTGGGGACTGAGCGCGCGGGTTAATCCCCAAGGATGTACTCAAACACCGCGATCGACAGCAGCAGGAAGACTGCGTCGAAGAGCCCCATCAGCCCGAGCCACTGACCGAAGTCGACAATCTCGGGCACCTTCTCAAACAGCGGCGCCGTCGCCTGAGACGCGCTGATCAGCAACGGGATGAACAGCGGCAGCGTCATCAGCGGTACCAGCAACTCGCGCGCAGAAGTTGAAGTTGCGAGCGCGCTGATCAGCGTGCCGATCGTCGCCAGGCCAAGGTTCACCAGCAGGCAGATCGGAACCAGCCCGAGCATCGTGGCGTCGAAGTTCGGCCCCAGCAGCATCAGCGCGAAAATCAAGATCGCGAAGACTTCGAGCAGTGTCAAAGCGATGAAGAGGTAGGCGATCTTCGCGTAGAGGATCGCGTTGCGGTCGATCGGCGCGAGCAGCAGGCCTTCGTAGCCGCCCTGGGCGCGCTCGTTGGAGAGCAGCCGGTTGATCGTCAGCGACGAGGCGAAGAGGATCGTCACCCAGAAGACGCCGGCCGCGAGGTCGCCGAAGAGCTCGTCGCGGTTGAGCGCGAAGTGAAAGACGATGAAGGTCGCAGTGGTGAAGATCAGCGTGACCGTGATCGTCTCGAACGTGCGCAGCTCGAGGCGGAGGTCCTTGCGCAGAATCGTCAGCGCGGCGCTCATGACCGACGGCGATGGGCGGCGGTTCTGCCTCATTTGTAGAGCCTCCGCGTTTCGGATTCGGAGACGCGGTCGGCTGGCTGCAGCCACTCGGCGCGCCCGCGCTTGAGGCCGAGCGCGATGTCGGCCTGCTCGAGTCCGTATTCGACGTCGTGCGTGACGATCACGCGGGTGTGGTGCGGGGCCCTGCCGATGAATGGTTCAAGCAGGAGTGCGGCGCCCGGGTCGAGGTTTGCGAGCGGCTCGTCGAGCAGCAGCAGCTCGGGGTCGGGTAGCAATGCCCGGGCCGTCGCGAGGCGCTGCGTCATGCCGCGGCTGAAAGTGCGAACCGGTTCGTCGGAGCGGTCAGCAAGATCCACGCGATCGAGAATGCGGTCGACTTCTTCGATCGGGACTTTGTAGAGCTTGGCGGTGAAGAGGAGGTTTTCGCGTGCAGTCAGGTCGCGGTAGAGCATCGGGTCGTGGCCGATGAATCCGATCCGCCCGCGCACGGCCCAGGAGTCCTTGGGCAGCTCCTCGCCAAGCAGCCGCATCTCGCCTGAATGGGGACGCAGGAGCGTGGAGAGGATGCGAAGCAGCGTTGACTTGCCGGCGCCATTCGCACCGAAGACGACGAGCGTGCTGCCCGCCGGTACATCGAACGAGACGCCGTCGAGCGCCGCACGATCGCCGTAGTAGCGCGTGAGGTTGTCGACTGAGACTGCGAGGGGGCCGGACACGAAGGTGATTGTGACGCGACCGGGGCGGTACTAAGCGAGCTGTGCAGCCAAACGTGCTTCGGTCTCACGCTGCGACTGCTCGATCAGCGCGTGAAGTTCGTCCGCGCGACCTTCGCGCAGCAGCACGATCGGGTCGGGATCGCCGTTGACGATCTCCTCGAAGAATGCCTTGCGATCGGTGTAGGTCGGGAGCGTTCCCTTGGCCCAGCCGCGCGCGTCGTTGAGGATCACGGCGAGGTCTGCGTAGGCGTCGCCGAAGGCTACGCCGATCTCGCGCTTCATGCGCTTGGCGAGCGCGGGCGACGCGCCGGCGGTACTGATCGCGATCGCGATCGGCCCCGCTCGCGTGATCGCCGGAAGGATGAAGTTGCAGAGCGGCGGGACGTCGACGACGTTGACGAGTATGCCGCGGGCCTCCGCGTCGTTGAAGACCTGGACGTTGACATCGGTGTCGTTGGTCGCGGCGATGATCATGAACGCGCCCTCGACGTCGGTTGACTCATAGGGACGAAGCTCGAGCTTGATCGTCCCTTCGTCGGCGAGCGCCTGGATGGCGGGTTCGGCCTCGGGAGCAATCACGGTGATGTCGCCGTCACAGGCGAGCAGGCCCTCGATCTTCTCCAGCCCGATCATGCCCGCGCCGACGACCACTGACTTGCGCCCGCTCAGCTTGAGGCAGGCGATGTAGAACGGCGTCGCGAGCATGTCCTTGACACACTCCTGGTCGCAGATGCCCTTCTTCAGGGCACAGACGCATTCTTTTCCGGCGTAGGCGGCGGCTGGGGTCATGGCTGGAAGTCTAGGACCAGATGGCCGGTCAGCGGTCGAGTGATCGACCCCAGGCGATCAGCAGGGCCAGGAGCGCGACAGAGACCAGCAGCGTGATCGCGCCGCCGATCCAGAGGGCGTCAGGCAGTCCAAGCAAGCCGATCAATCGGTTCGTGCTGCGACCAGCTCAGCGGCCGCCCACGCTTCTTTATGGCGCCGCGAATGGTCAGGTCGACCGCGACGATGACGACTGCGGTCGCCAGGCATGGCGCCGAGCCGACCATCTACTTCGTCAAATTCTTCGCGATCCGCCCAGTCATCTTGCCCAGCGCCGGAGCGCCATCCTTCAGGCTCGACAACCGACCCTTGCCCTTCGAGTAAACGAGGTCAATGCTGGAGCGAATGGCCGGCCCGACAGTCTCCCCGTACGGGTAGACCCACATCGAAGCCTCACGCGAATTCGTCGCCGCGATCACCTTCGGCTCAACCGACTCGTAGAACCCGAACTTCGAGTGCGAGCGGCCGATGCCGGAGTCCTTCACGCCGCCCCATGAGCACTGACACATGCCGGCGCTGTACATGTGGTCGTTGATCCACACGTTGCCGGCTTCGAGGCGCTCGGCGATCGCGTTGCCGCGGTCCAGGTCAGCAGTCCACACGGATGATCCCAGGCCGAACTCGGAGTCGTTGGCCATCTTCACGGCCTCGTCCTCTGAGTCAACCGTGACGATCGGGATCACCGGTCCGAAAATCTCTTCCTTCATGATCCGCATGCCGTGGTTCACGCCGGTCAGCACTGCCGGGGCGTAGAAGTTTCCGTCGAGGCCCTCGGGCAGGTCTTCCTTCGCGATCGGTCCGCCGCACAGAAGCGTGGCGCCGTGCGCGACCGCGTCGTCAACAAGCTCGTTGACGATCTTGAACTGGTTCGGATCGGTCATCGCGGTGATTTCCGTGCTCCAGTCCATCGGGTTGCCGATCTTCATCGACTTCGCGCGTTCGACCACGCCGTCGATGAACTTCGGTGCGATGTCGTGCATCACGTAGACGCGCTCGATGCCGGCGCAGGTCTGGCCCATGTTGGCGAATCCGCCCCAAGCAGCTCCACCGATTGCGTGGCTGAGGTTTGCGTCTGAAAGAATGATCATCGGGTCCTTGCCGCCGAGCTCAAGCGTGATGCCCTTGAGCTGTTTGGCGCAGTCCTGGGCGATCGAGCGACCGACCTCAACAGAACCCGTGAAGAAGATCTTGCCCACACCCGGGTCGTCGACCATCGCCTGGCCGACGCGGCCACCGCCGTGCACGGTGCGCATCAGGCCCTCGGGCAGCCCGGCTTCATCGAAGAGTTCCTGGACCATCTGACCGACCAGCGCAGTCAGCGATGCCGGCTTGAAAATCACGCCGTTGCCCGCCATCAGCGCGGTCGCGATCTCGTCCATCGCGAGCAGCCACGGGTAGTTCCACGGGCTGATCACACCGATCACGCCGATCGGCTCGTAGTGGAACTTCATCTTGCGCGTCTTCAGGAAGAGCTGCTCGGACGGGATCTTCTCGTCGGTGAGCACCTTCGCGGCGTTGTCGGCGGTCCACCCCAGACCGTCGACCGTGGAAAGAACCTCCATCGAGTACGACTCGGTCAGCACCTTTCCCTGCTCGGCCGTGATCAGCTTTGCGATCTCGTCCTTGCGCTCGATGATGCCGTCGGCGACGCGCCGCACGTAGCGCGCGCGGTCTTCGAAACTCATCGCCGCCCAGAACGGCTGTACCTGCTTGATCTCCTCAACGACTGCGCCGACCTGCTCGGGCGTGATCGTGGGGACCGTACCGACGAGTTCGCCGGTTGCGGGGTTGAAACTTTCAAGAGTGCCGGTGGGAGCCGTGGCCTCGCTGAATGCGTGCCTGGGGGCTGGGGGTGCGATCGTAGGTTCCATCACTCCAATATACCGCCGAATGGCGTTCGAGTGCCCGCGGATTCTAGAGACCGACGAGCTTCTCTGACTCCGCCCAGAGCGCATCCTGCAGCGACACGCTCCTGGCCTGCTTGTTCTCGTGTCCGTTCGCTTTGTGGCGCATGAAGAAGACACCGTTGATCTCTTCACGCGGTTCGCGACTGGCGAGATCGATGATCGGGGTTGCGCCCTGCTCGTTGGTGATCATGATTCGGTTGGCGATCGGGTTGTTGTAGGCGATCCGCACGAAGAACGAATCCCGCCCGAACTCGCTCTGGACTACGCCCGGGTGCAGCGCCGCCGAGACGATGTTGTCGCCCTCCCACCTGCGCGCGATTCCGCGCGTGAAGAGGATGTTCATCAGCTTGCTGGTGCCGTAGGCGATGCTCTCGCTCTTGTGGCTGTCGAGGTGGCCCATGAAGACGTGGCCGTAGTTGTTGGCCATGCTCGCGGTGTTGATCACGCGCGGGGCCTCGGCGGCGGCGAGCTTGGATTTCAGGAGGTTGGTCAGCAGGAACGGCGAGAGGTGATTGATCTGAAAGTTCGGCTCGTGGTTGTCCTTGGTCTTGTGGCGGACCTTGAACGTGCCGCCGGCGTTGTTTGCGAGCACATCGATCTTTGGGGCGACCGCCGCAATCTCTTCTGCGAGGCGGCGGACCTGTGCAAACTCGGCGAAGTCGGCGATCAGGGCGGGTGATCCGACTGCGTCCGCGACGCGCTTGGTCTTCTCGGGATTGCGGCCGGTGATGATCACGTTTGCGCCCTGGTCTTTCAGCTCCCGCGCGGCGACCTCGCCGATTCCGTCGCTCGCCCCGGTGATCACGATCGTCCTGCCTTCAACGCTTGCGTTGCTCAACTGTTCCTTCTCTCTCTGGCGGCGCGCAGGCGCTCGGCCATTGCGGCCTCGGAGCCGCGGTCGCTTGGCGAATAGAACTGCTCGTTAACCCCGTCGGGCAGCAGGCGTTGGTCGCTCAGCTGGTCGGGGCGGTCGTGCGGATAGTCGTAGTCATCGCCCTGCCCGAGCTCTTCGGCGCCGGGGACGTTGCTGTCCTGGATCGGGCGGGGCGGGGCGGCGAGGCCGTTCTTTCTGACGTAGCTCGCGGCGGCATCGCCTGCGAGATAAGCGCGGTTGGAGCGCGGCGCGAGCGCCAGATAGGTCGCTGCCTGGCTGAGGTTGATGCGGGCTTCGGGCAGGCCGACGTAGTCGAGCGCCTGGGCTGCGGCGATCGCGAGCGGCAGCGCCTGCGGGTCGGCGTTGCCGACGTCTTCGCTGGCGAAGATCACCATCCGGCGGGCGATGAACTTGGGGTCCTCGCCGCCTTCGAGCATCGCGTGCATGTAATAGAGCGCGGCGTCTGGATCGCTGCCGCGCATCGACTTGATGAAGGCCGACGCGTAGTTGTAGTGCTTGTCTCCGCCCTTGTCGTAGAGCACGGCGCGCTGCTGCATCGCGTCTTCGGCGCGGGCGAGGTCGATCGTCGTCGCGTTCTGGGCCTGGGCGGCGTGCGCTGCGGTTTCGAGTGCGGTCAGCGCGGTGCGGGCGTCGCCGGATGAGCGTTTGGCGATCAGGTCGAGGGCATCGGGGGCGATTTCGTAGGTGCCTTGCAGCCCGCGCGGGTCGGTGATCGCCTTTTCAAGCAGCCCGCAGATGTCTTCCTCGGTGAGCGGCTCGAGCACGTAGAGCCGCGTGCGACTGAGGAGGGCGCCGTTGACCTCGAAGTAGGGGTTCTCGGTGGTCGCGCCGATCAGGATGATCGCGCCGTCCTCGACGGCCGGCAGCAGGGCGTCCTGCTGGGCCTTGTTGAAGCGGTGGATCTCGTCGAGGAAGTAGATCGTGCGGCGGTTGTTGATCTTCAGGCGCTCGCGCGCGGCGGCGATCGCCTTGACGGCGTCGGGGCGGCCGACCACTACCGCGCTGTGTTCTTCGATGTGGGCGTCGGCGGCCTGCGCGACGAGCCGGGCGATCGTGGTCTTGCCGGTGCCCGGCGGTCCGTAGAGGATCATCGAGTGCGGGGCCTTTCCGGTCAGGGCTTCATGTAGTGCCTGGCCGGGCTGGAGCAGGTGCTTCTGGCCGACGAGATCGCCGATCGACTGCGGCCGCATGCGGGCGGCCAGGGGCTCGGCGCC